>CBDULB010000081.1:0-27834 GCA_965367965.1 uncultured bacterium
GCAGCAAACGGGAGGCAAAGACAGCAGACCACAGGCGGCTTGATCAACCACGTCGTCGTCGTCGTAAAAACAGCGCCGCACCGGCAATGCCGAAAAACGCAGCGGTGCCGGGCTCTGGAACTGGTGCGGCTGCCAACGAGAAATTATCGAGGGCACCGATCGTGGCTGAGTTCAAACCATCCCCTGGATCGGCAAAAGTGATGCTGAGAGTTTCTACGGTACTGCTTGCCTTGAAGAGAAGTTCCTCAGTGGTGAAGTTGATCACCCCACCGCCGGTTGGTCCGCTGCGACTGAAAGTCTCGCCACCAATCGAAACTGAGAAATTGTAGGCGTAGCGGTTGGGGTCGGTATCCTCCCGGTTGCCCCAGTCAAAAGACAGGATATAGCCTGTGCCCGGGGTAAACCCGGAGATGTCCTGACTCAACACGCCGAGGGCATTGGCATTGCCCGCCTCTAGAAAATAGTCTCCGGTGACACTGATCGGAGAGCCGGTGAAATCCCGGTGAATATGGTTTACACCGTTTGCAGTGGGGTTGGCAGCATCCGCCGTCCACACCCAACCCGGGCTGACTCCATCGTAGAAATCGCCCCTGAAATCGGTCACAAAAATCATGCCGCTTTGATCTTCAAAGCTACCGTTGAGAACCGTTTGAGCGCTCGCCGAAAATGCCGGCAGAAGCATCAGACCCACCAGAGCGTGAATGGGTTTGAGGGAGGCTAAGAGCTTCATTCGATTGAAGGGGAGCGACGAATGATAGCAAACCGCTAGCGGCTGCAGATCGCTGTTAATTAAACCTATCTAATAACTCATGTCATCTGATTATTATAGATATTAGAGTATTAATTGTGATTCCTACCAATGAACGGGTCCTATACTTTCTGCATTGGGGTCTTCAAAATAGCGATCGACTGCCTCTTTGAATTCGAGATACTGATAAGCTATCAACGCTGCCACGAGGGTAATCGGCACCACGTCGAGCAGGAACGCACTCAAGCGACGCGGAAAGGTGGCGGTGAATGGAGATTCGATGGCAGTCATCGGCGCCGTCCGGTAAAGCGGCCGGTGCGAGGTCGGCTTATTTCAGATAGGCAGTGAACCAGGCGGCTGCCTGCTCGAGCATTTCATCGAAAGCTCTCTGTCCGCCCAGAAAGGCGTGCGGAGCGTTTTTAAGGATCGTAAGATCTTCGGCGATACCCAGCTCGCGCATTTTTTTGCGAAACACTTCGGCATGGGTGGACTCGGCGTCGCGCTCGCCGGCGAAAAAGTGCATGGGCGGATCGGCGGGGTCGAGGTGGCTGATCGGTGAGGCGAGACGGTAGCGTTCGGGAGCCTCGGCAGGGGTGCCGTCGAGAAACTGCACCCAGATGTTGGGTTTCCCGCCGGGTGCAGGCGGAGGAGTACGATGAATGTTTTGATAATGAGAACGAAAATTGGTCTGCGCACCCAGCGGAACGGCCGCCTGAATCCGGCTGCTGAAATCGCCGTTGCCGCCATCGCCCTCGAGTTCTTCCAGGTCGGCGGACGTGCCGAGCAACGCGGTCAGGTGACCGCCCGCCGACAGCCCGGTGGCGCCGATGTGGTCGGCATCGATGCCGTAGGTGTCGGCGTTGGCGCGTAGAAAACGAACCGCCGCTTTGCAGTCATGAATCGCCGCCGGGAACGGAGCTTCCCCCGAAAGTCGATAGCTGATCGTTGCGGTCACGAAACCGCGGTCTGCAAGTGCACGGGCAAGGTTGGCCTGACTGACACGAGTACCCTGCCACCAACCGCCGCCGTGAATGCAGACGATGGCGGGAAGCTCTTGGCCGGCAGCATTTTTCGGTCGATAAAGATCAAGCTCGAGCGTGCGCTCGCCGTAGCGGGCGTAGACGATGTCGTGGTGGCTTTCAAGCCGGTCGATCAGCTCCGCCGGAATCGTCGTTCTGGAATTCGCCTTCGGTTTTGTCGGCGGCTTATTTTGCTGACCATAAGCAGCGGTGGCGCCGGCCAAAGCCGTGCAGCAAATGGCGGCGAGGCAGAACCGTGCCGGGACAGAGGAGCGGAGTGACTTCATCTTTCGGGAGAGTAAGCAGGGCTGCGCAAACGGGCAAATCGACGGGCGCATGCAGCGAATGCCAACCCATCGTAGACGAAAGTCGGCAGTTCATGCACTCTGCACTTGTGGCGCATGGCCGTCACCGTTTGCCTTGCAACTTCGGCAGAGCTTGCAGACGGGCAACAAGCGGCGACCTTGGCCGGGTTTCAGCTTTTGCCATCAGTAACTCATGAAAAAAATACGATTCGCAGCATACGGATGGTTGGCGCTGTGCTGGCTTTTGCTGAGTTCCCCGACGGCTTCTGCGCAGGAGGCTGATGCCGCCGGAGAAGGGGCAAAGATCGAAGTCAAAGACGCCACCGGAGATGACCAAATCCGTGAGCGCCTGCAGCGAATTTTTCATGTCGTCGAAGAACTCGATTCTCTACAAATCGATGTCGAAGCCGGAGTGGTGACGCTGAGTGGTCGGGTGGCGGACGACAAGGTTCGCGATCAGGCACTGGCCCTGGTGAAGCGGACCGAAGGGGTGGTAATGACCATCGACCGCTTCGAGGAAAAAGCCGAAGTCAGCGCGCAGTTATCACCAGCTGTGGCCAAGCTCAAAGACATGGGTCAAAAGCTGATGGTCAAGTCGCCATTGATCGGCCTGGCACTGGTGGTGGCGGGATTCTTCTGGTGGCTGGGGCGCTTGTTGTACAATCGGGAGTCCTTGTTTGAACGGCTCAAACTGTCTTCGCTGGCGCGCACGCTGGTGCGACGGATTGTAAAGCTGACCGTGACCATAACAGGGATCGTTCTTGCCCTCGAAATTCTCGACGCTACCGCCATCGTCGGGGCAGTCCTGGGCGCCGCGGGACTGGCCGGTCTGGCGATTGGTTTTGCCTTTAAAAACATCATGGAGAACTACCTGTCGGGGATCCTGCTGAGCACACGCAATCCTTTCGAAATCGGTGATGTCATCGAGATCAACGGCAAGACTGGAAAGGTCGCCCTGCTGACCGCGCGCGACACGGTGCTGCTCACGCCGGACGGCAATCATCTTCGCATTCCCAACAGCGTGGTCATCAATTCGGAATTGCTCAATTACAGCCGCAACCCGCGACGCAGGTTTGAATTTTCGGTCGGGGTATCGGTGGATCTGGATCTCAACGAAGCGCGCACCATTGGCCTCGAGACTTTGGCGAAAAATCCTGCGGTGCTCGCCGATCCGGGGCCGGTGATCATCGTCGACAGCCTCGGCGACAGTGCCGTGATTTTGAAATTTTTCGCCTGGTTGGATCAGCGCCAACACGATTTCCTGAAGACTCGCAGTGAGTCGATCCGAATGATCAAAACCGCCTACGACCGGGCCGGCATCGAAATGCCGGAACCGATCTATCGCGTCCACATCCCCGGAGCGGCGGCACCGCTCAGTATCCACGAGCAAACCGAAGTGCCGGCCATTGCGGATAGTGACGAGGTCGGCGGTCAGGGAAGTGCGCCGGCTCCCATCGCAGAGGAAAGCTCATCCGTCGATCTATCCGCGGATCGCACCATCGACGAGCAGATCGCCGAGGAGCAAAGGCAATCCGGTGAAGAAAATTTGCTCGAGCCGAAAGGGGAGTAGTCTGGATCGCGGGCAGAAATGGATGATTGAAAGGGTTCATCTGTCGCCAGACTGCCGTGCCCGGTTCAGCCCGGCCCGATCATGGAGGCACCGCACCGCACCGAGCCGGATGGTAGCGCTTGCCATCTGACATCTGACGCCATGCCGGGCGACTACGGGCGCAACACTTTCTTAAACAGCACCACGTAGTTCAGCCCGAATATTTTCTTCAGCTCCGCCTCGCTGTATCCCCGCCGATGCAACTCCGTGGCGACATTTTTCCAGTGGCCGATTTCGGACAGGGCAGGCTCGCTGCGATGCGGCGACAGGCGGTCCCAGCCGCGCAGCGGGCTGTCCGTCGACACCGCGACGTGATCCACTCCGATCAGATTTTTGACGTAGTCGAGGTGATCACAAAACTCGGCCACCCCGCGCCCCCCGGTCTCAGTGTTCTCGATAATCCAGCCGACGCAGGTGATCCCGACGAGGCCACCCGTCGCCGCAATCGCTTTCATTTCGACATCCGACTTGTTTCGTTTCCGGCGTGTCAGGGCCTGCGCTCCGGCGTGCGTGCACACCACCGGCGTGGTCGAAAGCCGGCAGGCATCCAGCGTCGTGGCCTCGTTGCAGTGCGATATATCGACGATCATTCCGAGCCGGTTTAACTCGGCGATGACCTTTTCCCCGAGCGGCGTCACCCCTCCCTCCTGAGTGTTCCCGTACGCCAACACGTCACCCGGATCCTGATCAGTGTGCTCAGCGCCATAAGCCAACTGAAACACCCGCAGGCCCTGATCGTAGTAGTCCTCAATCCTGGCGACATCGCCGTTCAGCGGATACGGCTTCTGCACGTACATGAGCACCCCGAACTCGCCGCTGGTTCGAAGATCGCGCACATCGCTGAAGCTGCGGATCAGCCGCGTGTTCAGATAAACGTCTCCCGCCGCGAAACGCCTCGCCTGACCTTCGAAGCTGCCCAGCGTGCTGTAACTCATGATCACCATGTTGCATCCGGTCTCCGCTTTCAACGGCGACAGATCCCACGGCCCCTCCTGCGACGGATAGGGATGACCCTTGCCACCCCGGGTGTCGTAGTACGTCCCCAGTCCGTCGACAATGAAGTTCTCCGCAAAAAACTTCTCCACATCGAAAGCCTGCCCCGTTCCCGCCGTCAGCAAAAACAACCAGGTCGCGACCGCTCTTTTCATTCTCAGCATGCTCCGTTATTCACCGTTCGTTTCGCCGCGTCAATTCATGAAGTAGCGGAACCACGGGACCTCGCCCAAGGTCCAAGCGGATCGGGTTGCCGACCATTTTCATTGCCCCATCGCAGCAGGGGCCGATCAGGGTACAGTTGACTCTGTAGCCTGAAAAAAATTCTCTGCCGCGGCCGGATGATGTGCCGTTCGACCGGGCCTTGTCCGCGGATCAGGCGTCCGTGTGGATCGTATGGATGAGGCGAAGAATCGCGAGCCAAACCATTTTCCCGATACGCATCACATCATAGTCGGTAGCCAAAAAATAACCTCCAATCTGAAGCCGCTCGGGCAGCGACTCCAGACGGAGGGTATTCATAGACTGATCGAAGCAACACTCAGTCGTTGTCTTTCTCGATCTTCACTTCGGTTTCGGTTTCGACATCGCCATCGGCTTCGACGTCACGATCCACCTCGACCTTGCGCTCAACCTCGCGGTCTTTGCCTTTGCCCATCACGCGGGCGCGTGGACCGCGCAGCTCCATGGCGGACACTTTGCCGTCGCCATCTTTGTCCAGCGCGACCAGCACTTGCGGCGCACCTGCGATTTCGTCGGCGTCGAGCATACCGTCTGAGTTGGCGTCGAACATGTGCAGCCCACCGCCGGGACGCATCGCCTTGTGATCGCGATCCACTTCCGTATCGGTTTCCGTCTTGGTCTCGACATCTCCGTCGGCCTCAACTTCACGTTCGGTTTTGATCTTGGTTTCGCGTTCGTCATCGGCGTGCAATACCGGGGACAGACAGGCCACCGTCGCGACGGCTACCATGGTGGTTACCAGGGGTTTCATTTTCATACTTGTATTTGGGGTTTCAGTTTTGGTGAGTCGGCGGAAACTGTTTCCGGCGAGCTCATGTCAGTCACTTAACGCAGGTATCGTTCCCAATCGGCTGTGAGACTGATGCACGGCTATTCGAAAGAGATCTCGTCGATCACCTAAATGCCAAATATTAAGGCATTTGCGAAATTCCATCGGCTTAAAAACCGACGACCTGGCAGGTCATTTTTGCCAGGTGCGAGCGCGATTCAGAGAACCGGAACGGGGTCGGCTAATTGCATTGCGCCTGCCCATGGGTAGTCAGCAATTGCAAATTGCGCAGCCGGTCGCAACCCAATGGCCGCTCCAAAAGTTTGCCCTTACTCGGGACAACTGTGCCCGACCGGAGCTGCCCCAATCAGAACGCCCCAATCGTCGCCGCTTCGGGCACCGCCGTGTAGCATCGACACCTCACCCGTCGCTCGAACTCCGTGTCCCCGGCAGTCGGCTGAGACGATTGAGATGGCGCGTGTTCACTTATTCCATTGCCGTCTTCGAAATAGAATGCCAGGCCTCCCTGTATCGACGGATGCAGCTCAGGTGCCTGGAGAACGAAATACCGGGGATAATCGACGCGCTCGATCTTTGCAACGCCGGCGTTTTTCAGCGCGCGCCGTACCTTTTCTCACCCATGCCCAGGCTTACGCCGAGAATCGATCCTGACTTGGGATCCAGTCTTACCGGTTTATCGTCCGCTTGTACAGATCCACCGGGAAGGCAGACTCCGCAGGCAAGGACAGCAAGGAAAAGGACAGGAATCATAAATCGTGGTTTCATAGGATCATGGGATGGCGGTTCTTAAACAACTGTGCTTGCAATACCCATACCATGACCGGGCCGCTTTGTCCTAACTAACAAAATGATCAGCACTGATCAGCGGGGATTCCCCGTTTCAAGCAGTCGCGCCCGGGACTGGACCACCGATCGACGACAGGATATGCTTTAAGCATGGACACTCCGAAGATAGCCGATACCAAACCCGCCGTTCTCGAACTGGAACCCGGCACCTATTTTTGGTGCAGCTGCGGCCAGTCGTCACAGCAGCCGTTTTGCGATGGAAGCCACAAGGGCAGCGGATTTGCTCCGCTGAAGCTAACCATTGACGAGAAGAAAACGGTCGCGCTCTGCAACTGCAAGCACAGTGGCAACAAGCCCTTCTGCGACGGCTCTCACGCGAAACTCTAGCTGAGCGTAGCGTAATGTCTGAGCTGGCCCCGCTCAAAGACTGCGCTGTTCCGCCTTGCGCAGCCGGCGGCTGATTTCGCGAGCGAGATTCAGGATCAGGCGGGCGAAAATTTCGACGTGCTGCTCGTAGAGCTGAAGCATTTTGCCATTGGTCAGCGACAGGGCAACCACCGGATCCATTGCGCGCACGGTCGCGGAGCGGGGGTGAATGTCGATCAGTTCCATTTCTCCAAATTCGTCCCCCGGCCCGAGTTCGCCGATGCGCAACTCACCTTTTTCGGTCGCTTTCAACACTTCAGCGCGCCCGCTTTCGATGAAGTACAAGCGGTTGCCGGTTTTCCCTTCGCGCACGATATACTCGCCCGCAGCGAAGGTTTCCTCCTCCAGCAAGGGCAGAACGCTATCCAGGTCTTCGTCGCTGAAACCTCCGAACAAAGCATGCTGTTGGAGGAATTTCCTGCCGACCAGGAAACGATGGGCTTCGGGATTCATGGTGCGTGTTGCATCGAAAGGGGCATTTCACTCAAGGTCAAGCCACCGGGCGGGCCCCGTTCCGGCTTAGGAGCAGCGTACAAAACATTCCGTTCGTCCTGCCAGATAAAATCAGGCCGCAGAATTCAAGCGCAAGGTGAAATCCCGGCCCGTTTCCCTGATCGAGATCCACCACTTTCAGTCTGAAACCTTGCCCCTGTCCCGGTTCCCACCTGGCCTCGAATCTATCCATTGGTCAAAATTTACTATAAAAGTCATAATTAATGTTAGAAATCTACTCGAACAGTGCCATCGTTTCGAATGAGGGTTTTTCTGCTCATTATCTTTCTCTCCCTGTGGTCATTTCACGGTGCGGATGCTCGACTGGCCGACGGCTACTCCGATCTCGTCCGGCGCTTCGGTAAACCCGACTCAGCCGCCAAACCCGGTGATTACGGCAGCCACCTGCTGCGCTTTCGCAAAGACGGGTGGATCATTCAAACCTGGCTGATCGACGGACGCTGCCATCAGATCACTTACATGAAATCGGGAGTTCCCCGCCCCACCAGCGATCAGATCACCGCTCTGATGAAATCCAATTCTGCGGGCTTCACTTGGAAACGACACACCAGGGACCTGACCACGGGGATTACCAACCTGATCCTGCCTTCGATCACTCAACACGAATTCGTGCGCTCCGATCAGCAGGCGTTATGCCGGAAGAACAGCAACGGGGCGACTTTTCAGAGCGGATACTGGATCAATCTGGAATCCCAGGCCAAGGCGGCGAAGCAGAAAAAAGATACCGCTGTGCCAAAATTCTGATCGGCCCTGCAAATGCGGGCGACGAAGCTCTATGGGCAAGGGAATGGAAGAAAACCGGGGTAACGCGAAGCGGTAATCCCGAGATCGAAGACCGGTGGCTTGGGATCAGTAGAAATTGTAGCTAGCGCGCCTGCCCCCTTTTTCGACCGGCGGCAGCGGCACCCGCCGCCTCAAATCGATCTGCCAGATTCGGAGGGCTGGTCGGCAACATCAGCGGTCACTGGTAGCCGGGCCCGTTTCCCTGGCAGCCATAGCACTGGAAAAATCCCGACTGTGTGGTAGCTGTATCCACTATAGATGACCATCCGTGCCATTTTCACTCTCCTGCAGCTACCGCTTCTCGCCGCGGCACTGACGCTGACACTCTCCAGCTGCACCACGACCAAAACCGGACCGGAGGCTCACTATTCCACCAACTACGATCCGCCGTTGGTCCCGCCGAAAAATCGCGGCAACGTCAAGTTGAAGCTCAGCACCGGTGCCCAGCGGCTCTACCTCGTGGAGGGCGACCAGGTTCTGCTCGCCACGCCGTGTTCGGTGGGCAGGGCCGAGACACCGACTCCCCACGGGCACTTTACGATCTACACCAAGACCCAGAACCGCCGTCGCTTCAGCCAGCCCGGAGCCGGCTACCCGATGACCTACTGGATGGAGTTCAAAAGCGCCTACGGCATGCATTGGGGATTTGTGAAGCCCTACCCTTGCACTCATGGTTGTGTGCGCCTGCCGATCAAATCCGCGCAGAAAATTTTCAACACCATTCCCACCGGCACCCCGCTGCACATCGCCGCCTCCCATCCCGAGGATGCCACGATCGGCAAAACCCTGCCGGTGCTCGATGACGGCCCGATGCCCGATCCGCCATGGTCGTACATGATCAGCCAGCAGGTGTTCACCGACGCCGCCCAGGGCAGGTTTTACACCTACTGAGCATCCCGTCCCCCGGGGAGCGTTCGCAATCGGACTCAAACGACTGCCCGGTGTCGGCAAAGAGCTTTGTCGTCCCCGGTCAAACCGTGGACCGGTGCGTTGGCAGCGCATGATCAAGCGTCACCCGTTTCCTGACCCGTTTCCCGATGATCAAGCCGGGAGAATACGAATTTTGAGGGAGAGCCGCAAATTTCAGTGAGTGGTACCAAGGAGGCACCACACTCCTGTGGTGCTACCGTGGACGAGCTGATCTGCTTCTAGTTTCTGGCCAACTCAACGGGAACGACAGGAGTGTCGTTCTTCCCTGGGTTAAAGCTACAAAATCGCCCCCGGCCGATAATCCCCGGCTCCGGCGACCGCGCCGGCGATCGCTGTTGCCTGCTTCGCAAACGCCTCGACCTGGCCGCGTGCGGCGCCGGCATTCTGCGCGCCGTCGGTGACGATGGCCTGCAACTGCTCGCGGGACATGCTGCCGGTCAACCGCTCGTCCGCGGACAGGCGGTCGATCAGGTCGTTGCGGTCGCTTTCGCCACCGCGATAAGCCTGCGCGGCGGCGACCGCGTGTTCCTTGATGGCTTCGTGGGCTTCCTCGCGGCCGACGCCGGCTTTGACCGCTTCCATCAGGAAAGTGGTGGAGAGCAGGAAGGGCAGGTAGTGCTGATTCTCGCGATCGATGACGGCGGGATACGGTTCCATCTGCCCGAACACGGTGAGCAGAGTTTCGAACAGACCGTCGGCGGAGAAGAAGGCGTCGGGGAGCATGACGCGGCGCACGACGGAGCAGCTGACGTCGCCTTCGTTCCATTGATCGCCGGCGAGGCGTCCGGCCATGGTTTCGTAACCGGCGATGAGGGTGTGAAAACCGTTGATGCGTTCGCAGGAGCGACTGTTCATCTTGTGCGGCATCGCCGACGATCCGACCTGGCCTTTGGCGAAGCCTTCGCTGGCGAGCTCGTGACCGGCCATCAGGCGTAAGGTTTTGGCGAGACTGGACGGGGCGCTGGTGATTTCCAACAAGGCGGCGACGACGCGATGATCGAGGCTGCGCGGGTAAACCTGGCCGACGTTGGTGAATTTCTGCGACATACCGAGGTGGGCAACGACACGGTCTTCGAGATCGGCGACCTTGGTGGCATCGCCGTTGAACAGACTGAGCTGGTCGAGCTGGGTGCCGACCGCGCCCTTGAGGCCGCGCACCGGGTAGGTAGCGATGATGTGCTCGAGCTGACGGTAGGCGCTGAGCAATTCTTCGCCGACGGTGGCAAGGCGTTTGCCCCAGGTGGTGGTCTGCGCGGCGACGTTGTGGGTGCGCGCGGTGATGACCAGATCGGCGTGGCGGGTGGCCTGTTCGCCGAGCTGGACGATGGCGGCGGCGGCTTTCAGGTGGATCACCTGCAGGGCGCGATGCACCTGCAGTTGTTCGACATTTTCGGTAAGGTCACGGCTGGTCATGCCCTTGTGAATGTGCTCGTGGCCGGCGAGGTCGCAGAATTCCTCGATGCGTGCCTTCACGTCGTGACGGGTGACGCGCTCGCGCTGCATGATCGAGTCGAGGTCGATCTGATCGATGACGGACTCGTAGGCGGCGATGGCTTCTTCGGGCACGTCGAGACCGAGATCGCGCTGGGCTTTGAGCACGGCAATCCAGAATTCGCGTTCGAGGCGGACTTTGCCTTCCGGCGACCAGATATCGGTCATGGCGGCACTGGCGTAGCGTTCAGCGAGGACGTTTGGAATCATGGGGATGCGTTACCACGGGGGGGAGCGGTTAGCAATTAGCTGTTAGCACTTAGCTGCCGCTGCGCGGCGGGCGAACCAGAGCAGGGAGGTCGTTGTCGGGCAAGCGCTCCGCTTGCCGACCGTGGACGAGCCGGGTGCCGCAGGATCAACGCAACGCAGGCAGGCGAAGCGCCCGCCCTACAATGTATCGTCCAGACCAGACCCGACCCGAGCTGGACGATCGCTAAAAGCAAATTGCTAACCGCCGCGTCAGCGCAGCGCTACAAATGATCCACGTAGGCCTCGCGGCAGGCGACGATGGCGTCGAGCATTTGCTCGGCTTCGGCGCGCAGTTCGGCGTTGAGGCTGGAAGCGGCGGCGTTGTGGCGACGATAGAGGATCGCCAGCTGGCTGCGGATGGCTTCCCGGTCCATCGACTCGGGATCGATGCCACACAGGGCTTCGGCGCTGATCACCAATTCGTCGTCGACGAGCTCGACTGCCGGGTCGGCTGGCGGTGCCGGTTCGTCCTCGACGGCATCAAAGTCGGCATCGCTGTCCAGCGCTGCTTCTGCGTCGCTATCGAAGTCGGCGTCATGCGCGGCCACCGAGGCGGCGGCGATGGGATTGATGGCGCCGCCGGCGAGTTCCGCGTCGCCGTCTTCAAATTCATCTTCGAGCGGGTCGTTGACCAGCGACGGGATGGGCAGAGGCGCGGTGACCACGCTCTTTCGCGCAGAGGCGGCGCCGAGCGGAATGACCGAGGTGTCGGTTTTGATGCCGTCGGCATCGGCATCGGCTGCGTTCGCGCCTGCGTCTGCGTCTGCTGCTTCGGTTTTGTCCGCGGATTTGCCGCGCAGTTTGTTGAGTAACGATCGGAACATGGCCATGGGGGTGGGGAAGTGGCAGGGCAGGGTCCGGGTCAGGCGATCTGCACTTGTTTCAGGTAGGCGCTCTTGCGTTCGATTTCTTCTTCAGAAAGCACGCCTTCGCCGTGGTACTCGATGGCAATGTCTTTGGTGATCCCGGATTCGGCATCGTGCACCTGGGCTTTGACGCGCTGATTTTCGTCGTAGCTGTAAGTCACCGTGACCTCGCAGCCGGCGGGTCGCCCGGCCGGAACTTCGAGTGAAATGCGACCGACAATGTCGACGTATTTGGGATCGAGATCCTCGCCCTGGGTGATGTCGACTTCGATCAGCTCCTCGTTGTCCTCGGAGGTGATGTAGGTCTGCGACATGGAGCAGGGGATAGGGGTATTTTTCGGAATGACAATCGAATTGCGGATCGTCGACTCACCGGTCTGGGCGTCTTCGATGATGGCCAGGGTGCCGTAGCTTTGATTGCAAACTTCCGACACTTCGGCCGAGCGCTTGGCGAACAAGGCGGCGCCGAGGGCAACGCATTCGTCGACATTGCCGCACGACAGGGGAGGAAAGCCGAATTGCTTTTCGAGCAGCTGGCGGACCTTGGGAATGCGCGTGCTGCCGCCGACCAGAACCACGTGGTCGATGTCTTCGGGCGCGAGCTGGATCGAGTCGAGCGCCTGCTCAACCAGCATCACGGTGCGGGTCAACAGGCGGCTGACGGCGGCCTCAAACATATCGCGGGTCAAGTTGACGCGGGCGATGCCGTCGGTCTCGTTGCCGACCGTCTCAGTCACCTGACCGAGCTTGGAGAGCATTTTTTTGGCGTCCTCGCCGAGTGTCAGGGCGCGCCGGCGGGTGCGTTCGTCGCTGAACAGTTCGGCATTGTTCTGCTTGCGGAATTCTTCAGCGAAAAGTTCCAGCAGGACTTCGTCAAAATTCGATCCGCCGAGCTGGCGCGCGCCCTCGGAAAGCAGGATGTCGATTTTCTGGCCTTCGATCTCGAGAATGGTGATGTCGAGCGTGCCACCACCGAGATCGTAGACCATGACGCAGCCGTCGATGTTCTGGCTGTGCGCGTAGTAAAGTGCGGCGGCGGTCGGTTCGTTGACCAGGCGGGTGATGTTCAGTCCGGCGAGCTTGCCGGCAGTGACGGTGGCTTTGCGGGCCAGCTCGTTAAAATTGGCCGGCACGGTGACGACCACATCGCTGATATCACCGGCGATGGCGGAACACTCGCGTTTCAGCTTGGCGAGAATCATCGCCGAAACTTCAGTGGGCGTCCATTTCTGACCGTCGATGGTGACCGTAAACGCCGGGTCGTCCATGTGGCGTTTGACGTTGTGCACGGTGCGCTCGGGATCGCCGCCGTCACGGGCAGCCGAGCCGACCACTTTGATGCCTTCGAACTGGTCAAAAAATACCACCGACGGGGTCAGGCGTTCGCCATCGGCGTTGGGGATGATTTCGGGATTGCCGTCGGCACGCACGTGGGCAAGTCCGGAAGTGGAGGTGCCGAGATCGATGCCGACATATTCTGCTTTGGCCATGGTGAAGGACTTCGCTGGGGCGGGCAAATGGGCGCACGCGTACGGTTGAGCGCTGCGCGCACTGATTAATGGCGCATTTTCGCCAAAAGCTAAAGCCGGATTTGTGCCGTGCAGCAGGTTTTTCGGTTTTTGGTGGCTCGCCGGTCGCTACGGCTGCGGTCGCACGAAACCAGGGCATCGGCCACCTGCTGTCGAATCGGGGTGAAAATCGACGAGCCGCTGGACGGATTCGCTGCGTTCACGCAAGTGCAGCCGATGCCGTATTGATTGGCGTCAACTTGCTATGTTTTCGAACCCGAAGCGCAGCGCATCGCCGCGAATCAACGCCCATTTCGTCCGACGAACGAATCAGCCCATGGCCTCCCGAGATCGCGGGTCCAAGGCCCGGCGTCAGATTTTGGCAGAATCCCTCGCTTCGGCTGGCTGGCGGGCGGACGAACGCGACCCGGTCGGTCGGCCACCCGCTGACGCTCGCAGCTACCCTGCTGCTGACACTCACCTACCTCCGGTCAGCCGGCTCGGCTAGGTATTTGCGGTGATGACCTCGGCCTTGCGGATGATCTGATCTTCGACCGCATCGCCGCCCGGACACAGGTAGCCGGGTCGCAAGGTTTCAATGATGCGCGGCAGATCGCTGCCGCCACTGATGTCGGGTCGACTCTCGACGATCTTGATGCGGCGCCGGCGGGCCATGCTCAACTGGGTGCCGGGCTCAAAGCTGTACGGCTCGACTGAGTGTTCCTGCAGCAGATCGAGAAAGGCGCCGTTCAAGGCACCGAGTTGTTCGACCACATCGCGATTGCCTTTGCGGGTGTGCAGGACGACGAGGTCATCGATCAAGTCGAGGCGCTTGATGATCTGCTGACTGAGCACGCGCACGGTGGCGTTGTCGAGGCGCAGCGACTCGCGCACGATACGCAGGTATTTTTCGGAATCGGCGATCTGCGCCTTCAGATCGCGCAGTCGCGACTCGGTGCGCGCTGAACTTTCCGTGCCATTTTCTGCGCCGGGGCGGCGATGGTGGGCACCGGATTTGCGATCATCGGCCTCACCGTCAGGGCGGCGATTGAGCCCGAACACGGCCCCCGCGCCAACCTTCGGCGGGTGAGCGGAGTCGTCGTCGTAGGCATAATTATCAGCGTTGATCAAACCGTCGCTGTCGCTGTCGGCGGTGCCGGTATGCCGGGTGTCGTCCTGCTCGCGGCGCGTGGCCAGGTCCTCGTCGAGCTCATCGATGATGCTCGAAAGGTTTTGCCGCTCTTCCTGCAAATGGCGCACCGCTTCGGTGGCGGCGTCGAACTGACCGGTGATCTCAGCGAGCTCGCGTTTGCGGGTGGCGACGTCGCGATCGAGCTGCTCGCTGAAACGAATCCGGTCATCGGCGAGACGCAGTTCGCGCAATTTTTTGTCGAGCGCCTTTTCGGTGTCGCGCAGCTTGCGCTCCAGCTCTGCGGTGGCCTTGGCGTGCGCTTTCTGCTTTTCAGCGAGGCTCTGGTCGAGCGAGGCGAGTTGTGCCGTCGACACAGAGTTGGAGCCGAGTTGTTTCTCCTGCTGGCGGAGCGCGCGCTCACGACGCCGCAAACTTCGCAGCTGTTCGAGCAATTTGTTCCGGCGCGTCAATTTGTGTTCGACCTTGTGCAGCTCGCGGTCGGCCTGTTCGGTCTGCGTGGCAATTTCGGCGCGACGTTCGCCGATGTCTTCCAGTTCGCGTTCGGCCTCTTTGACGCGCTTGTCGATTTCGATGCGCTCCTTTTCGGCCGCAGCCAGTTCGGCGCGGCGCACGTGCAGGCGCTCGGCGAGCGCTTCGGCGTCAGCCTTGAGGGCATCACTGTGGGAACGGTCCGCCTCCTCGGAAGCCTTGCGCCTGGCAGCCAGTTCTTCGAGCGATTCGCGGCTGTCGGCAATTTCGTCGCGCAGACGTTTTTGTTCAGCCTCAAGATCTTCGCGCACGGTCGCGGCGGTCGCCTCGAAATCCGCCAGCGCTTCGCGCGCCCGGGCGAGCACGGTGCGTTGACTGTCGATATCGAAATCGATCCGCTCTGCCTGTTGGCGCACTTCCTCAATGTGACGGTCGGCGGCGGCAACATCGCGATGCACGACGCGCATGTCTTCGAGTTCGGCAGCGATCTCATCGCGTTCCAACTCAACACTGCGGACGCGCTGTTCGGCACCCTCGAACAATGCCACCCGCTCGGCCAGATCGGCTTCGGCGGCGGCGATTTTAGACTCGAGCTTGAGGCGGGTCGCGTCGAGATCGGCACGGGCGCGGTCGCTGTCGGCGAGTTCGCTTTCCAGCCCGGCGATGCGTTGCTGCGCTGCGCGATGTTTCTGTTCGGTCGCGGCCAGGCTTCGGTCGCGCTCGCCGAGCTCAGCCTGCTGTCGCTCGATCTGCTGAGTCGCACCGGCCAGTTCAGCGGCGTTGCGGTCGCGGTCGGCAGCCAGTCGCTCGATCTGTTCGCCGAGGTCAGACTTTTCTGCCTCGAGCTGCCCGGCGCCGGCTTTGATTTGAACCATGTCTGCCTCGAGTTCGACGATGCGTTCGCGCCGAGCGTCGAGGTCGCGGCTCAACTCATCCCGCTGGCTTTCGACCGTAGCGATTTTTTCACGCAGTTCAGCCTCCAGCGCGGTCGATTCATCGCTGGCCGCCCTCGCCTTCAACAGGCTTGCTTCGAGACTGGAAATCTCTTCGTCGCGCCCGGCCAGGCGATCGCCGCTGCGTTTTTCAGCATTCTTAAGATCGCTGATCGTCAGTTGCAGCTGATCGATCTCGCCGTCCCGTTCTGCGACGAGTTTTTTCGCGCTCGCGAGGCTCGCCGCGAGTGCGGCAAGGTCGGCAATCTTTTCAGCGAGCTCAGCGTCGTGAGCGTCGCCTTGCCCGCTCAGCGATTTAATCTGATCACGCAGTTCGAGCTCGGTCGCGCGGGCAGTTTCGGCGGCGCTCCCGGCATCGGCGAGCGAACTCTCCATGCGCTCGATAGTCTGCTTTTGCTCCGCCAGTTCGGACTGCTGCTGATCGCGAAGTTTGGTCAGCTGGTCGATCTCCTGAAGCTTCGCGGCGGAGCTGCCACGCAATTCTTCCGCGCTCTTGCCCGCTGCCTCCAACTCGGCGCTGAGCTTGTCGATCTGTCCGGCTTTGGCTGCGAGCGCCGTCTCGTGCGTCGCCACCTGCTGATTCAAAGTCACGACGTCGTCGTTGAGGGCCGCGATCTGTTTCGCCTGATCGTCGGCGGTGGATCGGGACGCCGTAAGTTTCGCGTTAAGCTGCTCCAACTCCGCTTGTTTATCGACCAGAGCGGTAGCCTCCGATTCACTTTCAGCGCTCAGTTTTTCGAGCTTGGTACCAAGCCGTTCGACCTTGTCCTGCAGTTCGACAATTTTCCGATCACGGTCCTTAAGGTTCGCTTCCCGTTGGTCGCGAGCCTCAGTCATCGATGCCAGATCGCGACGCAGCTGGTGGAGCGTTTGGCTCTGCTCGCCCGATGACTGTTCCGTGTCATCGAGACGCCCGGTCAATTGCTCGATCCGGGCGGTCTGCGTTTCGATCAGCGTCGCCTGCGCGTCGCGCTCAGCCGAGAGCGCGGTGATCTTTTCGCGCAATTCGCGACCGGTCGCCGTCAAAGTTTCAACTTCGGTCTGCGACTTCTCCAACGAGCTGCCGAGTTTGATCAACTTGTCCTCACGCTGGTCGACCTGTTCTTCAAGTCGATCGCGAACCGCGACGACTGCGGCCAGGCTGGCAGCGACCTTGGTTACTTCAACGGACTTGTCGTCACTCGCCTGGCGACTTTCGGAGAGGCTCTTGCCGAGGCGTTCGACCTGGTCGGCCTTGGCATCGCGGTCGCTGGTCAATGCATCGCGATCGGCCTTAAGCGCGGTGATTTCATCGAGCAACTTCGAGCCTTCGGCAGCCTTCGTTTCCGCCTTGGCATCGGCCTCAGCGAGAGCGTCCTGCAGCGAAGAAATTTGCCCGGCCCGATCGTCCAATTGGCGTTCGAGGGCGGCGCGAACCTTGTCCGCGTCGGCGATCTCATCATGCAACTTGCCGAGCTCGCTGCTCTGGTCGCCGACTGTCTTTTCGAGGTCATCGAGGCGGGACGTCAGGGTTTTGATTTCGGCGGTTTTGGCTTCGACTTCGCTGGCGCGTTGATCGCGCTCGGCGGTGAGCTTAGCGACTTGCCCGGTCAGTTCAGTCTTCGCTTTGGCCGACGCCTCACCGACGTCCTCGGCCTTGCTCAGCGATTGCTTCAGGGTCGCCAATTCGTAGGACTGTGCCTTCAGTTCGGCGTCGCGTTGATCGCGATCTTTCTCAAGCTTTGCGATCTCTTCATGCAACTTGCCGAGCTCACTGCCCCGGTCACCGGCTGACTTTTCAACGTCACCCAGGCGGGAGGTAAGGGTTTTGATTTCGGCCGCTTTGGCTTCGACTTCGGCGCGCAACTTCGCTTCAGCTTCGACGAGTCGGCCCTGCTTATCATTGGCCGCAGCGAGAGATTTTTCCGCTGTTTCGAGTTGTTGGAAATGGGTTTTCCGATCGGCGGTGTTTTCTTCACCGGCGGCTTTCAGCTGCTCATTTTCCCTAACCAGCTTGTCCAGTTCGGCGGCGCGGTCGGCATCGGTTTTTTTGCTTTCGCCGACGAGGCGCTCGAGCCGCTCGATCTCTGCCGCCTGTGCGCTGCGCTCATTTTCCAGTGAGGTCAGCTGTTTCTGCTCATCCCTGCCGGTCGCCGTACGCCGCTCGATCGCTTCGTCGAGCGCACTGACTTTTGAGAGCAGGCTGGCGATTTCTGAGGCGCTTGCGTCGCGCTTTTTGGTCAGCTCGAGTTTTTCCGCACTCAGTTCGTCGCGGCTTTTTTGCAGCCTTTCCAAGTCGCCAACGTGATCCGCACATTGCTTGCGCAGCGCTTCGGCTTCAGCTTCCGATTTGACGAGCCGGCTGTCGGTATCGCTGCTGGTCGCGGCCGCCTTACGGAGACGGGCATTGTCTTTTTCAAGATCGGCAATCCGTTCGCGAAGACTGGCGAGTTGCTTCTGATCTTCCGCGTTCAGCTGGTGATGCTGACGCAATTCCGCGGCTTTATGCTCAACTTTGGCGATGGTTGCCGCGACCGGGTGAGCGTCAAGTTGCAGCGCCCGCTCCGCCAGCTCGGTTTTTGCAGGACCCGGAACTGCCACGGGTGCCACTGCTTGAGATTGCGTTGGCTCCAACGCCGCTGGCGACGACTGCGCCTTGCGTCCTGACAAGCCTTCGTGCGGGCTGATGCCGCGGTCGTTCAGCGATACAATCGTCGGCTGGGTCTTGGTTATGGCATTGCTGTCAGAAAAATCGGCCATGATGCCTCGCTCGGTCACTTTGCCGGGCAGGGTACCCAGCATCAACTCGTCGCCGGCGCGTAGCGGATGCTGGCGGATACGCAGGCCGTTGACGAAGGTGCCGTTAAACGAGTCGAGATCGATCACTTCATAGCCGCCCTGAGGGCTGCGCCTGATTTCGGCGTGAAACGCAGACAGAAAAGTGTCCTTGATGCGTAAGCGGTTGTCGCTGTGACGTCCGATGGTCGTTTCGCCATCAATGGCAAAAACCTGAGTCTGTCGTTCGTCATCGAACCGAATCGTCAGCTGGAGCATAACTAAAATAATTGGACTGCAGATTTTTTAATTAATCTCCAAAATGGCCGAATTTTATGAGAATTACAAGACAATCCGCCCGAAATAGGCATTTTTTATCAAAAACTGGTCGATTTTACGAGATTAATCTTAGAAATGCAAAATAGTTATTCCCATCTTATTCTCAAAGCGGGTTTGGCTTAGCTGTTTCGTTGTAGCTCAGAGAGTCGTGACGAGTCGGTTGATAAAACGCCCGCTCCGGCCGATAGATACGCCTGCCGGCAACTTTTAGCGGCCTATTTGTGATGGAAATGCGACTGCTCGACACCATGTCCCGCGAAACGCGGGCCCTCAGCCCCAGAGACGGCGGGACCTATCGGTTCTATTGCTGCGGACCGACCGTCTACGGACCGGCCCATATTGGAAACTTCCGCACCTTCGTGTTGCAGGACGTGTTTCGCCGTTCGCTGGAACTGTCCGGCGTGCCGACTCAGCACGTGCGCAACCTGACCGACGTCGACGACAAAACCATCCGCGGCGCTCAGGCGGCCGGTGAATCGCTGAACGACTTCACCGCGCAGTGGACGCAGAAATTTCACGACGACTGCACCGCCCTCAACCTCCTGCCTCCGCACGACGAGCCCAGCGCGGTCGCCCACGTGCCGCAACAGGTCGCGCTGATCGAGACACTGATGGAGCGCGGTCATGCCTACGCCCGCGATGACGGTTCGGGGTATTTCAAAGTCAGCTCGTTCGACCAATACGGGCGCCTGTCGCATCTCGACACCCGCGAATTGCGGCTCGGCAGCTCCGCGGCGGTCGCCGATGACGAATACGACAAGGATTCGGTCGCCGACTTTGCGTTGTGGAAGGGCCGCAAAGAAGAGGACGGCGATAATTTTTGGGAAAGTCCGTGGGGGCAGGGCCGCCCCGGCTGGCATTTGGAATGCTCGGCGATGTGCCGCGAGTATCTCGGCGATACCTTCGATCTCCACTCGGGCGGCGTCGACCTGGTGTTCCCGCACCACGAAAACGAAATCGCCCAGAGCGAGTGCGCCACCGGCGAGAAATTTGCCGATCACTGGTTTCACATCACTCACCTGCTGGTCGACGGACGCAAAATGTCCAAGTCGGAGGGCAACCTCTACACGCTTGAGCAACTCGCCGAAAAGGGTCACACCGCAATGCAGGTTCGCTATGTTTTGATTGCCGGTCTGTATCGCCAGCCGCTGAACTTCACGCTGCAGTCGCTCGGCGATGCCAAAAAGGCACTCGATAAACTTGCCAAATCCGAAGCCGCTCTGCGCGAGCGCGCCGGCATCGATCAGCCGGACTACGCTTCACTGATTTCCAGCGAAGCCGGCAGCGATCATTTTGCGCCCGCCTTCGAAGCGCTGCTCAACGACCTGAACACTCCCGACGCACTCGGCAAAATCTTCACCGCCATCAAAGCGCTGAACGCCGCCGACCTGTCGACCGAACAGGCCGCCGTCGAATTGCGCGGCATGCATCGCGTGCTCGCCGCGCTCGGTTTACAACTGCCGGTCATCGACGCGGGTGCCGACGAGGCATCCGACATTCCCGACGCCATCCGCGAGCTCGCCGAAAAACGGATGCAGGCCAAAGCCGACAAAGACTGGGCCGCCGCCGACAGCCTGCGCGACGAGATCGCCGCCGCCGGATGGACCATCAAAGACAGCAAGGACGGCTACGAACTCGCCAAGTCCTCCTGACTCCCAACTGCTACCTCCCAACTGCTACCTCCCAACTGCTACCTCCCAACTGCGACCTCCGAACTCCTACCCATGAAGCTCGAACTTCCCATTCGCCCGCGGCGCAATCGCAAAAGCCCGGCCATCCGCGGCCTGGTGCGCGAGACCTCGCTGCACCCCGGCGATTTGATCTACCCGCTGTTCATTCACGACAAGCCGGTCGACGAAGCCATTGAATCGATGCCCGGCTGCCAGCGCTGGAGTCTCGAAGGACTGGTCGGCGAAGTCGCTGCCGCCGCTGCGGTCGGCGTGCGCGCCGTGGTGCTTTTCCCGGCCATCGATGCCAGCCTGAAAACTCCCGGCGCTGAGCAGTGCGCCAATCCCGACGGCCTGGTGCCGCGCGCGATTCGAGCGATCAAAGCCGCGCACCCCGAAGTCGCAGTGATCACCGACGTCGCACTCGACCCTTACAACAGCGACGGCCACGACGGACTGGTCGCCGAAGACGGACGCATTTTAAATGACCAAACCATCGCCGTGCTCAGTCAGCAGGCGCTGTGTCACGCCAACGCCGGGGCCGATATCATTTCGCCCAGCGACATGATGGACGGTCGCGTCGGCGCCCTGCGTGCCGCGCTCGATGACGACGACTTCGAGGACGTCTCGATTCTCGCCTATACCGCCAAGTATGCTTCCGCCTACTACGGTCCATTTCGCGGCGCACTCGAATCGGCGCCGAAATCCGGCGATAAAAAAACCTACCAGATGGACCCCGCCAACGTCCGCGAAGCGCTGCGCGAAGCCGAGCTCGATCTCGGCGAAGGCGCCGATGCGCTCATGGTCAAACCCGCCGGCCCCTACCTCGATGTGATCCGCGCCATCCGCGAAGAAGTCGACGTGCCGCTCGCCGCCTACCAGGTCAGTGGCGAATACCTGATGATCAAAGCCGGTGCCGCCGGCGGATGGATCAACGAAGACGCCATCGTCATGGAGTCCCTGATCGGCATCAAACGCGCCGGCGCCGATATGATTTTGACTTACTTCGCCAAGCACGCGGCGGAGCGGCTGGGCTAGCGCCGGACCATCACGTAAGACCGTCCGTCCCGGCGGTCCCGAGCTGGCCGGCTGGCTCGACTCGTCCACTGTTGACCGGCGGGATGCACGGTCTCACACTGCCGGCCGCCGGTGCAGGTCATTCGATTTGCGCGGCAGGTGGGCGGCGGATATGATAGTTTCCGTGTTAGAGCAACGATCCAAGGAAAGCCCCAGGCTGACTCGGCGTCGACGATCGCTTATCGTTGCAGTCCTTGTTCTGCTAACTGTCGGCGCCTTAACCGTCCGCTGGATAAAGTTCAATCGTGACGGCCTCCGCCACGCCCTTCATCTCCAGGAGGTTCCGGACTCGGTTTCAATCCGACGCACTGCCGGCGAATCATGGACCGACTACCTTTTCGAGGCTGACATTACCCTTCGATCTAAAGACGCGGGCAATCTACTAAGAGGCCGCGACTTCGTCCGGTATGACGATGATTATCAGATCGGGAAAATCACTGAACTGTGGGGAACCGACCTATACCAAGGGTTCTTAGTAAACGAAGCTTGGAATTGGGAAGGCAACCCGGAAGATGTTCCAGAAGGAACATATCCCGGCACTTGCGCCGTCTATTTTAACGAAGAACGTGATCGAGCCTTCGTGAGATACACTTCAGACTGATTCCGTCATCAGAGACTCAGAAGACGAACGTAGCGACCATGAAAACTCATCTGTTCCTGCCACTGATACTGATTCTTTCAATCACTTCCGCCACCGGCCAACCCCGCGACTGGACTTCGACCGACGGAAAAACCATCTCCGCTGAATTTGTCGACAGCAGCGACGACAGCGTCACTCTCCGCCTCGCTACTGGTAAGACCGTCGACGTTCCCTTGTCGCGACTCTCCGAAGGCGACCGCGCCTGGATCAAATCCCACCCCGAAGCCCCGCCCGGCGATGCCAAATTTTCTAAGCTGTGGGGCCGGAGCGGAGAACTCTGGAAACCCGACGACGAAACGCTGATCGATTTTTCCACGGCCGGTTATCATCAAGGTAAAAACGATTTTCCCGACTGGCCAGTCGGCAGCAACGTGCGCGACTTCGGTGCCGTCGGCGACGGTCAGGCGGACGACACGGAAGCTTTCCAGAAAGCCATCGATGCCTGTGGCGAAAACCAGGCGGTGCTGATTCCCAACGGCACTTACAAGTTGATGGACTGGCTCGGTGTCGAAGAAATGATCAAAACCTGGGTCAAGCCGCGACCGAAAAGCAACTTCGTCCTGCGCGGCGAAAGTCGCGACGGGGTGGTGATCGTGTTAGGCACCGGATTGGAAAAAATTCATCCCTGGGCACAGACCACCGGCAACGGCCGGCCGACCTCGCAGTGGTCGTGGTCGGGCGGTTTTCTCCACTTTCAGGACTGCCGCGACGTCGGCGTCGAGAACCTGACCATCAAAGGCAGCGGCGGTGCCTACGATGAACATTGGAAGGAGCCCGGTTACAACGCGATCTTTCTGCGCGACGTCGAAAACGCCTGGGTGCGCAATGTCACGCTGACCGATGTCGACAGCGGCATCCTCGTCAATAAGGGCAAACACATCACGCTCGAGAACGTGCTGTTCACCAGCAGCGACGAGCGCCCGAGTCAGAGCACGTTCGAAAACAACAAGGGCTTCTCCGGTCATCACGCCATTCTTTTCGGCAATGGCTCCTCGTGGTGTGTGGCCGATGACATTACCTTCGAAAATCAGTTTCATCACGAGCTCGGCCTCAACCCGGGCAGTCATCACTGCGTGTTTTCCAACTGCCGCGGCCCGAACCTGCATTTCGATTTTCACACGCACGCGGACGACATTCATCACATCCTCTACACCGACATCGATACCGGCGAGGGCGGGCTCGTGTGGCGCAACAATTTCTACGGCTCCTGCACCGGCGGCACCTTCTGGAACATCCGTGGCCAAAATCTGTCGCTGCCGAAAAAGGAATCGTGGGTCAAACATCCGATGCTCGCCGACGAAATGAAGACCCTGTTCGTCGGCTGGCAGAGCCAGCTTCCGAATGAAAGAAGCGTCGGCCGGCCGTGGTTCGAAGACATCGCGCCGGCGAAACTGTTTCCGCAAAACATCTACCATGCGCAGCGTGAGAAACGCTTCAGCGGCCCGGGTGAGTAGCGGGCAGTTGTCGACTTAATCCCCGGATTATTACGCTATGCTGCCGCTGCTTTTTTTCGCCGTTTTTCTGGCAATTCCCGCCTGCTTCTGGTTCTACGGCAGGCGCTGGCTCGGCAGCCAGACCCATCCAGCCGCCCTGTTTATCCTCGCCAGCTTCGCATCAAGCCTCGCTCTGAATCTCGCCGGTCCGATCCCGCACGCGGCGCTGCTGACGATCGTCTGGGTCGGTCTGAACTTCGCGATTCTCGCGGTTTTCAAACGGATCCAAAAAGGCAGAGTGGACAAATCCTGATGACCATCCGCCGGACCGGCAGGCCGCCTTTTTAAATAAGTTTCCAACAGGAAGGCTAGCCGCAGGTTTCCCGCTTATCAGCCCCGGATTGAGCGCGGCGCCATCCGGGCCTGGAACACAGCGGCGGATGATCCCACCCGGAGGATTCGCTGCCCGTGATTGCCCGGGAACCCAGCCACCCGTCTGACATCCCTCCGGGATGCTGTGCGTTGGTGGCATTTTGCTCCCGGGCTATCACTCGTGCCTCGCTCAACCCCACGCTAATCACTGCGACGCCTCCGGCTTCCCGTCGGCAATCAGGCGCACTGTTTGTGGCCCGATCGCCCGGTCCTGTTGCCAACAGGACACTCTGATGACCGGATGGCTCAAACCAATCGCATCGGCAACGCAATTGAATCCTCTCTCTGCGCCTGCTCGCCTCCGCGCGAAACATTTCCTCAGCCACTCGTCAGCACCGCGAACTCAAAACGGTGGCTGAAGTGACCGTCAAAAGGCTACCATGCACCCACCTGGCCCTTCAACTTCGCGCCGGTGGTTATCATCCCCCCGATGCTGGTGATCGTTCAAGTACCCGGCGGTGAATATTACCGGGTGCCTCGCTACGCCCCTCGATTGGTTACTGCACTGATTGCCTTCTTTATCGTCCCATGCTCTCCAATTAGATCAAACCAGTTGCAGGAAAGCTCGGGAAGTTTCGCTTGAAGCTCCGCGAACTCCGCTTCCTTGTAAAACGCAGGAGCTTCAAGAAACTGAAGTTGCTTTAATGCATGGAGCGGCGAAAGCCCATCTCTCTGTGGCCGGCAATTAGTGATAAACGCCGCCTCCAAATTCAGAAGCTCCGAAAGTGGCGCAAAAGTAACAACCTTCTGAGTTGCCCAGATGCTTCCCTCGACGCCAACCGCCTTTAATGACTTGAGATTCCCCAAGGGTGAAATGTCGGTAATCTTTTTGAAATTCTCAATCGCCAAAGATTCAAGTGGAGGAAGGTCCACTACCCAGTTTAATCCAGTCACCTGGGTCGCCCCTTTGATCGTCAGGTGGCGAAGGCTCCGGCACCCCGTCAAGGCTGCCAAATCCTTTGCGCGAGTCTCGTCGATGTAAAGAAACTCAAGATTTTGCAAATGTGCAATTTCATCGATCGCCTCCTGATTAGGACAAAAGATCACAAGTTCCTTCAACTCCCGGAACTCCCTCAATCCGCGATGAGAGTTTTTTTCCCGCCGAAAACGCAATCGCTGAACCTGCCTGGAAATGCCTTCGAGGGAATTGGTGTGCTCCGGCAGATTTTCCCAGTCCGGCTCAACCCGATAGGAACGGCGAATGGATTCAAGGTTGGCCATTTTTTCATTCCAACTTGAAGGACAGAAACTCTGCTCCTCCGCGCCTCTGCACGAGCTATTCCGTCAGTCGTAGCTAGCCGATCTCCACCACCGCGAACACCGGGCAGTGATCCGACGCCATGGCATCGTTGATCACGTGATGTTCGACGATGCGGATCGGATCGGCGCTGCGATGCAGAATATAATCGATGCGCGATTTCGGCGCTTTCGACGGCGCGCTCGGCGCCGGCTCATCCTCGAGAGCGAAGGTCCATTTCTTCTGTAATTCGACAATCGGATCGGATCCCGGCTGCGCATTCAGGTCTCCGGCGAGGATAGTCGGCAGGCCTGCGGCTTGAGCGCCCATGGTATCCGCTGACGGATCGTCGTTGGCGAAGTGCTGATTAATCGCTTCAGCTTCGGCAAGGCGATCTTCCTCCAGGTTGTGCTGAAAATGGGTGCTGGCGATGCGAATTTTTTTGCCGTTCGGCAGTTCCACCACGGCGGCCACCACGGCTCGCGGATAGGTCACTTTTTCCGGCGTCGCCTCGGTGTAGGGCAGCGGCTGAATGTGCACATCATGAACCGGCAGCTTGCTCAGGATGCCGTTGCCGAAAAGGCCACCTTCGTAGTGTTGGGTCGGCCCGAAGTGCGCCACCATACCGGTTTTGTCGGCGAGGATCCGCAACTCGTGCAGACGCCCGGAACGCTTGACGTGCACATCGATCTCCTGCAGCGCGACCAGGTCGGGTTTGGCGGCATTGATGACATCGGCGAGGCGCGGGATGTCGTAGACGCCGTCGTTGCCCTGACCGTAGTGAATGTTGTAGCAGAGGACGCGGACACTGGTCTTCGACGCATCGGCGCCATGAAGCGGCGATGATACGCCTGCGCTAATGCCGGCACCGACGCCCGCTGCCAAGGCGGCAAACTTGCGACGACTGATCGTGTTGGAGTCACTCATTTGGCGATTTTGTAGAGGTGCGTTTTGGTGCGCAGGAACAGCGCATTGCCCGACACCGCCGGCGAGGCCATGAAGCCGCCGTCGAGGTGATTTTCTGCGATGACTTTGTACTCGCGACCCGCTTCGATGACGGTGGCTTAGCCCTCTTCGTCGAAGAACCACACCTTGCCGTCGGCGTAGAGCGGCGACGCCGAGTAGGTGGTACCGACGCGTTCGATGAAAATCATTTCGCCGGTCTTGGCGTCGAGGCAGGCGAGAATACCACCCTGATCGATCACGTAGAGGCGATCTTCGACCAGCAGCGGTGTCGAGCGTCGCGGACTGACTTTTTTGTAGCGCCAGACGATATCCGACTCTTCCAGCACGCCTTTGCCACCCGGCTTGAGCGCGAACAGTTCGTTGGGTGCTACGTAGACCAGGCCGTCGCCGACCACCGGCATGCTGCCGGTCGAGTGCATGTTCGGCGCGTCGAAGCGCCACAGTTCCTCGCCGGTTTCCGGATCGTATCCGTAGACGGCCATTGAACCGATGCTGACCAGTTCCTCACGACCGTCTTCGGTAACCACAATGCGTGGCGTCGAATAGGCTTTGCGCCAGTCGCCTTCGCGTTCGATCACGCCTTTGTCATCGACGTCGTCAAAGTCGGTGGTGCGGTTGGTCTGCCAAAGGGTTTCACCGGTGTTCTTGTCGAGCGCGACCACGAATTGAGCATCGCTGCCGTCGTAGTTAAGAAACAGCTTATCGCCGTGCATGAACACCGACGAACCGGGACCGCGGAAATGATTGACTTTAAAATCGGTGCGCTCCCACAGCACCTTGGCCGAATTGGTATCGACGCAACCGGTCCAGGCGGAGCCGAAGGTAACGTACAAGCGGCCTTCTTCGATGACCGGCGATGGCGAACCGTAGGAGTTAAACGGATGGCAGTACTGCGGCGCCGCTACCGAATGAAGTTTGATCTTGTGCAGTTCTTTGCCGGTCTCTTTGTCGTAGCAATGCGCAGACAGGCGTGAGCCGCCCTCGTCAGCGTTGGTCACCCAGATCTGGTTTCCCCAGATCACCGGCGTCGACCAGGCTTTGCCATCGATGGCGATTTTCCAGGCGACGTTTTTGTCCTCACTCCACTCGGTCGGCAGGACGGTGTCGTCAGCGATGACCCCCTGTTGATCGGGACCACGCAGGCTGGGCCAGTTTTCGACGGCACCGCTGGTCAGCGGCAGTGAAGCTCCAACCATCGCAGCAGCGAAAGACAGAACACGGAGGGCAGGCAGGCAGCGAATCATGGCCGGAAGCGTGCCGCGTTTCGCCGCCAAGGTCAAAATCGAAAATTCCGCAAAAGCGGGAGGACGCCTGAAGCTATCAGCCAGCCGACAACCCTGCGTCGGGCCGCCCGGCCACGGTTTCCCGTGGGGAGGATCCGATCAGTGCCCTAAGCCCATAATCCCAAAAGCAACTTTATTTGCCATGGGCGTTTATTGGTTCTCTCGGTGATTCG
>CBDULB010000082.1:0-27658 GCA_965367965.1 uncultured bacterium
GGCATCATCGACACGGACATGCTGCGTTCGTGTTTCGGCGGCGACGCCGGTAGTTATGCCGGTCCGGAAGCCTGGGCGGAAACGGCGGTGCCTTTTCTGGCCGGACTTGGGGAGGGGGACAATGGCCGCGCGTTGACGGCTCCTTAGGGTTGCAGGCTCGCAAAAGCCATCAAACCGCTCTTGCATTGACCCTGCGCTACGGGTACAAAAGGCGCCTTATGAAAATCGGTTTCAATCTTCTTTTGTGGACGGGCTTTGTGGACGAGGAGCATTTCCCCATCCTGGAAAAACTCAAAGCGGTTGGCTACGACGGCGTTGAGATCCCCATTTTTGACGTCAGCAACCCCGATCACTACACAAAGGTCGGTCAGGCGCTGAAAGACAACGGTTTACAATCCTGCGCTGTGACCGTCTGCCCCGATCAGGCGCACAGCCTGATCAGCCCGAATGCTGCCGATCGCCAGGGTGGCATCGACCACCTCAAGGCGATGATCGAATGTGGCCACAACGCCGGCATCGACAACGTCTGCGGCCCCTACTACCAGGAACTGGGAAATTTCACCGGCGAAGGTCCGACCGATACTGAGCGCGCCAATGCGGCCGAAGGTCATCGCATCATGGCCGAAGAAGCGCAGCAGGCCGGCATCCGTTGCACCGTCGAGGCACTAAATCGCTTCGAGTGTCACTTTCTGAATACCATGGAGCAGGCTGCGGCTTATGTGAAACAGGTCGACCATCCGAACTTCTTTCACATGTACGATACCTTTCACGCCAACATTGAGGAAAAAGATCCTCTCGGCGTGATCGAGCCGCACCTTGATACCATCAAGCACGTGCACATCTCCGCAAATGATCGCGGTACGCCGGGCAAAGATCACACCCCGATCCGCGAGACCATCGAGATCTTCCAGAAAAATGGCTACGACGACTGGTATGTCATCGAAGCCTTCGGACGTGCCCTGCCCGAGCTCGCCGCCGCTACCTGCGTGTGGCGCGACCTGTCGCCGAGTCCGGAGGAGGTTTACGAGTTCGGCTTCGAATACATCAAAGACTGCCTGGCCGGTAGCTGAGCGCGACTGAGCTAACGCTCATTTGGCTGCGCTTGCCGTTTGCAGAACCCGCACAGTTGCTGCGGCGATGAGCCCGGCGCCTGTGGCGTTCGGGTGAATACCGTCGGCAAACAGCGCGGGGTGTCCGGCGAGCGGTCGATGCATGTCGATCACTTCGACCGGCGCTTCATCGGCAGCGTCATTCAACTGCGCGACCACGTCGCGGATCGCTGCGTTCAGTCTGGCCAGATCCGGAGACTGGAAGTAGCGATGGCCTTTGTGCAGGGGTGCCAGTGGACTCCAGAGGATGATCCGCGGGCGACCCGGCAGCGCTCGATAGGTCTCGATCAACTCGACATAGTCGCGCACGAAGGCCTCGCGATTGCCGGGCTTTGGAAAATCGATGACGTCATTGATACCCAGATTGCAGATCACAACATCCGGCGCAAAATGCAGCGCCGCCCGATGCTCAGGCATGAAAATGAAGGCGCGTTTTTCGGTGCCGCGCATCGAGGTTTTGATGATGCACCGTCCCGGGTTGCCGAAGTTTTTCGCCTCAGCCCTGGAGCCCAGCAATGACTGCAACTGAGCGGGGTAGGAATTAGTCGCGCGATCTTCGATGCAGGTTCCGAAGGTGATGCTGTCGCCGATGCAGGCAATTTTCAGCGGAGCGTTTTTCTCGGTAGCCTCGATTGCGCTGGTCGACGCCAGGACCAAAAGGATCGCCAGTACCGAGATGATTGGTTGGGGTGCTTTCATCAAGAGAACAGTCGCCGTTGATCTTATGACTTGATACAAATTTGCTGAAGCGAATCCAGCCGAATCTTCAACCACCACTGTCATGTCACGTTTAGCGACCGAAACTCTCAACGCTGCCTGGGCGGCGAACACGGCCTACTTCGAGTACACCTCCGCGGTTAATCCGAGAATGCCGAAGATCGAGATCGAAGCTTTTCCGGCGGCCCTGCACCAGATCGACGAAACCAAAATCATCCCGCTCGATCTTTCTGCGGCGATGCAGACGGCGTATCCCTGCACCGGTCCCAGTTTGCTGGCAAACTTCATTCACATCAGCGCCGGTGACTCGTTGTCGACCGATGCCTGCTCGGCGTCGCAGGTGTTTTTCTGCATTCGCGGCAGCGGTCAGTCCGTGACGGAGGATGGCACCGTGACATGGAAAAGCGGCGATTACTTCGCGGTCCCCGGCGGAGTCACCTTTGAGCATCACGCCGAACAGGACACGGCTTTTTACTGGGTCAATGACGAGCCTCTGTTCCGTTACCTCGGCGCAAAGCCCGACGCCGCTCAGATCCGTCCGGTTTTCTTCAGTCACGAATGTCTCGAGAGTGAGCTGGCTGAAGTCCGCGCCGGGAACGAGGGCAAAGACAAAAACCGTAACGGTATCCTGCTCGCCAATGTCGACTGTCCGGTTACCAAAACCGTGACTCATACCATGTGGTCGCTGTACAACTTGCTGCCTCGCCAGACGCGGCAGAAAGCTCATCGTCACAATTCGATCGCACTCGATCTGTGTGTCACTGCCGGCCCTGACACTTACACATTGATCGGTCGAAAACTCGACGCTGACGGCAACATCGTCGATCCCGTCAAAGCGATGTGGACGCCCGGTTCGGTATTCGTCACGCCGCCGGGATGGTGGCATTCACATCACAATGAGTCAGATCAGGATGCCATCGTTCTGCCGGTTCAGGACGCAGCATTGCATACCCAGATTCAGACGCTTGATATTCAGTTTGCGCGCGGTTACTAGCTGAAGAACTCCGCTGTCTCACTCTCTTTTTTATATCCTACCATGCTCACAAGAAGATTCCTGATCGCAATAGTCTCACTGTTGGCAACTGTTGCGCAAATCGCTCACGCCGATCCAACCACCACGGTTTTTGAATCCGGTCAGGACGGCTACAAAGTGTTTCGCATTCCGGCGATCATCAAAGCCGCCAACGGCGATTTGCTGGCCTATAGCGAAGCGCGTCAAGGTGATGACGCCAGCGAGATCGATCTGGTGCAGAAGCGCTCCATCGACGGCGGCAGGAACTGGGGTCCGCTGACCGTGATTCAGGAGAGCGAAGATTTTCGTGATTTGCTGGAAAAGCCCGACATCGAAATCACCATCGGCAATCCGGCACCGGTGGTCGACCTGCTCGATGCCGATCATCCCGGGCGAATCTGGATGCCGTTTACGTTGGAGAATGATCGTGTGTTTGTGATTTTCAGCGACGACCATGGCAACAGCTGGTCACCGCGTAGGGAGATCACTGATGACGTGAAAAAGGATGAGTGGGGCTGGTATGCGACCGGTCCGGTGCACTCAATCCAGATCCAACGCGGCGAGTATCGCGGACGCCTGGTCATTCCCTGTGATCATCGGCTCGGCGACGACGGTGCCGACCGCGGCGAGAACGGAGTGCATGCCGTTATCAGTGATGACCACGGCAAGACCTGGCGGCTCGGAGCCATCGATGACACTTACGCCGATGGCTTGAATGCCAACGAAACCACGGTGGTCGAACTCAACGACGGCGGTCTCTACTTTAATACCCGCGACCAGAACGGTGACGCGCCGGGAACCCGCGGTGAAGCCTGGAGTCGCGATGGTGGTGAGACTTTCGAATCCGGCAGCGGGGAGTGGCAGCAGTTTCGCCCGGTCGGGGGTGTGATCGATCCGCCGGTGGTGCAGTGTGCGCTGCTGCGGGTCAGCGATGACTTGATCCTGTTTTCCGGCCCCGACGAAAACGGGCCCAGTGGCAAAGGTCGCAGCGACCTGCGGATTCGTTTTTCCAAAGATGAGGCGAAGTCCTGGCAGGACGGCCCGCTGCTGCACACCGGACCGGCGGCTTACAGCGACATGGTGCTTCTTTCCGATGACCGCGCCGGCGTGATTTTCGAAGCCGGCGATGCGGATCAGAAGAGTTCTTATCAGCGCATCGTGTTTGTCGCTCTCGATCTGACGACGATCGATACCGCGAAGTGACCTGGCTGACTAACCGGTCAGTCGGGCAATCGCGACTACGACCGCGATGTCCCCAAGGGCGTGCCAGAGCATGGGGATGATCAGCGCGCCGTTGTGCCGTCGGGCCATTTGGCGGAGGCTGTAACCGACGCCGACCAGCCCGGTCGTGGCGATGATTGCCTGCGGCGCGGGCATGAACGGAATCAGCGCGAAAAAGTGAAACGCGGCGTAACAAAAATCGGTGGCAGCGGGGCGTTTACGGTCGCTGAAGAACAGCCCGCGCCAGAACAGTTCTTCGAGTAAGGGATTGAGCAGGCACAGCTGGATGGCGAACAGCAGGCGCGAGTTTTCGGGAACCGCGAAGGTGGTCAGGCCACGGTCCAGAACGGTGCCGTAGTCGCCATGGAGGTTGGCGTAGGCAAACAGCACCCCACTGAACAAAGCCATCAGCAGTGCCGCCGCCGTGAAGTTGGCGAGCAGGCCGGGGATACGTGGCAGTCGGAGTAATCTGCGCCAGTCGAGTCGACGGCGATGGATGACTAAGGCGGCGATCATGCAGCCGTGAAATCCGAGCATCGCCAACCAGCCGTGCTGGCCGGATAACATCGCGAGACCGACGATCAGGCTCGGCGCCAAAAGCCAGGCGGGGTGCGCGGCTGACTTCGGCGAGGCTTCATTCACGGCGTCGGCGAATCTTGCGGCTGCTGTTGCAACACGGCGATCAGTTCACGCATCGCCGGTGTCACCGCCTTGGTGCGGCGGCGCAGGATACCAAGCGGGCGGCGCACGTCGACTCCTTCGAGCTCGACCTGGCAGAGGGTGCCGGCCGCGACTTCGTCACTGACCGAATCACTGGGCACCATCGACACCGCATTCTCGATGACGACACCGCGTTTTACGGTCTCGATATTGTCGAACTCGACGACCTCCTTGATGTGCACGCCACCCTCTTTGAACAAACCATCGATGGCTTTCCGGGTTGGCAGATCGGGCTCAAAAGAAATGAATCGCTGACCGTCGAGCGCTTTCAGTCCGACGGTTTTATTTTTCGACAATTCGTGGCCGGGCGGGCAGATCAGCACCAGCCGGTCCTCCCAGACTTTTTCAACTTCGATGCCCTTGCGCGACTGCGGGTAGGCGACCAGCCCGAGGTCCGCGCGCGAGTCGAGCACGTCGGCGTAGATCTGTCCGGAGCGCCGGTATTGAACGCTCAGATCGACGTCCGGGAAGCTTGCCCGGTAGCGTTCGAGGTAGGGTGGCAGTTCGTGAAAGCCGATACTGTAGACCGTCGCGACGCGCAGCGGTCCAGCGACGCTGTCGCGCATTTCGCCGAGTTGAGATTCGATGCCATTGAAGCGATCGAGAATGTCACGTGCGGCGCTGAGAAACACTTCGCCTTCAGAAGTTACCGAGAAATTTTTCCGGCCGCGCTCGACCAGGGTGACTCCGTAGCGCTCCTCAAGCGTGCGCATTTGCTGGCTGACCGCACTCTGCGTGACGCCATTGCGCTCAGCTGCTTCAGTGAAGCTTTCGCTGTCCACCAGGTCGCAGAAAATTTTCAGAGTGGCGATTTGCATGCCCGCAAAAGCATAAGCAGTGCTTATGATGCCGTCAATGCCGGGCGGTTATTAACTCGGCAGACGATGAGTGCCGGCCACGCGGGCAGGCCTGAAAACAAGGCATGAGGCATGAGGCAGAGGCGCGGCGCGGCTAAACCTCGTGCCTCACGGTACGGCAGCGAATGCTCGAGGCGTGTCGTCCGTGGCACGCTGGCGCTTGCCGGAATCAAATGCTAATAAATGCCCACCATGCTAATAAATGCCCATGGCATATAAAGTTGCGGCCTGGTTTCAGAGGATGGCACTGAAGGGCGGGGCAGCGGGCAGAGGTAGAGGGCGGGCCGGGGGCGACGCGGCGATGACTGATGGCGCCGACGCTAGTTTACCTGCTCGGCGCGCTTGGCTTTGAGCAACTCCATTTCCTCATAGCGGGCCTGCTGCTCGGCATCGCGCGCGGCTTCGCGGAGCTGCACGAAGTCGTTGTTGGCGCCGAAGTGCTTCCACGGTCCGTCGGGGACTTCCTGAACGTCGACAAAGCGCCAGTCGACCACGGCATGGCCGGAATTGAAGTCGAGATAGTCGCGGATCGCGGGTGAGACGTCGAGACCGGCACCGCCATTGCCGGTGGTGCGGGGGCGTGAATCGCCAAAAACGTAGCGCCAGTCGTCGGTCTCGAACGGTCCGACGTCTTCCCATTGGCCGTAGCAGACCTTGCCGGCGCGGCGTATGGCAATCCAGCGCCCTTTGAGAACGGTGTGGCCGTGCTGTTTGAACTCACGATGAAACCACGGAATGATCTGCCGTGCCTCAACTTTGGTGCGATAGGTGCCGCTCTGCACGTCGTTGTAGGGCAGGGCGATGTAGAAGGGGTTTTGGCCGGGCACGAAGCCTTTGGGATGATAGTTGTCGGTGCGGTTGGATGGATCGGGGTCATCGTAGCCGCCGAAATTAATGGCCCATTCCCGGTCCCACGAGCTCATGTGGTTGGGCGTGGGGTTGTTGACGGTCGGTCGCTCGCCGATCCAGAAGACGGTGGTGACGATGTTTAGTTTCCACGGATAGCGGGTGTAGGCGCGACGGGGACGGGACGGGGCAAACACTCGCGGCAGGGCTGACTCGCGGACGCGGCCGATGGCGGTGGGCATGGTGCCGGGCAGGCCGACATTGGTGCGCGGTTGCACGGGAAGCACCTCGCTCGGCGTGCCGGCGACCGGCTCTGTGTTGGCCGTCGCGGTCATGGTCGCACCCGTGACCGGGTTAATGATCGGCGCTGTCGGCGGGTTGTTGTCGGTGCCGGGCACCAGAGTTTGGGCTTCGCCGGGGGCTGGTCCGCCGGCCAGAATTGTTCCAATGATCGTGACGACACACATCATGCGACCGCCGCGCGGCAGTGCGCAGTCGGGCGCTGTCTGGGTTTTGGAAAAAATTCGAGCGATCATCATCGCAGCGACACGGCGGGCGGAGGCGACAGTGGGGGTGAAAAAATGCGATTCACAGCTTACACAAAACTGAGTCGTGTTTCCAGTTCTGATCGTCTTTCTCCGGATGATCGAGGGTGTAGTGCAGGCCGCGGCTTTCTTTCCGCTGCGCGGCGGAGCGGACGATAAGGCTGGCAGTTTCGACCAGATTACGCAGTTCCAGCAGCTCGGTGGTGACTTTGAAGTTCCAGTAAAACTCGGCGACTTCGCGACGCAGATTCTCCAGACGAGTGGCTGCGCGCTGCAGGCGTTTGTCGGTGCGCACGATCGAAACGTAATCCCACATCAGGCGCCGGATCTCGTCCCAGTTGTGATAAATGACGACCAGCTCATCGACATCGGAGGCGTCGCCACTGACCCAGCCCGGCAATTCGATGTTGCGCTCGCCGGAGTTGAGTGGGCAGGATTCGATCACGCTTGCCACCGCCCGACGGCCGACGACGACGCCTTCGAGCAGGGAGTTGCTGGCCAGTCGATTGGCTCCGTGCAGGCCGGTGCAGGCGACTTCGCCGATCGCCCACAGGCCGGGTAGACTGGTGGTGCCGTTGGCGTCGGTGCGCACGCCGCCGCATTGGTAGTGTGCGGCGGGAACGACGGGCAACGGATCCTTTTCGGCATCGATGCCCAGAGCCAGGCAAGTTTGGTAAATGTTAGGAAAGCGTTCGGCGACGAAGCCCTTTGGCTTGTTGGTGATGTCGAGATAAACGCAGGGTCCGCCGGTGCGCTTGATTTCTGAGTCGATGGCACGCGCGACAATATCCCGCGGCGCCAGCGATTTTCGCGAATCGTAGCGATGCATGAACTCGTCGCCGTTTTTGTCGATCAGCACGCCGCCCTCGCCGCGTACGGCCTCGGAGACGAGGAATGATTTTACTTCGTGATGGTAGAGGCAGGTCGGGTGGAATTGGATAAACTCCATGTTGGCGACCTCCGCACCGGCGCGCCAGGCCATCGCCACGCCATCGCCGGACGCGACATCCGGATTGGTGGTATAAAGATAAACCCGGCCGCAGCCTCCCGTGCAGAGTACCACGCGATCGGAGCGCAGCGTCTCGACTTCGTTGCTGACTTCGTCGAGCACGTAAAGGCCGACGCAACGGCGTCCGGTGGTGTCTGCGTCGGTTGAGTCGAGCTTGGCGGTGGTGATCAGGTCGATGGCGAAGTGGTGCTCCATCAATTCGATATTTTCCCGGGCCTGGGCTGCGGCCAGCAGTTTGGTTTCGATCTCCCGGCCGGTGGTGTCCTTCGAATGCAGGATGCGTCGCTTGCTGTGGCCACCTTCGAGACCAAGATTGGGACCGACCTCGCCTTCTTCGTCGGTGTGTTCGTCGAAATCGACCCCGAGTTGGATCAGCGCTTCGATTGCTGCAGGGCCTTCAGTGACAATGGTGCGCACCACCGCTTCGTCACACAGGCCGGCACCGGCATCGAGAGTATCAGCGACGTGCAAATCAAATGAATCATCGTCGCTTTGCACGCAGGCGACGCCACCCTGTGCCCAGGCAGTGTTGGTGTCTGCGCCACGGCGCTTGGTGACAACTGCCACCGAACCGTAGCGGCTGGCACGCAATGCAAAGCTCAGGCCGGCAATACCGCTGCCGACGACGACGAAATCGAATCGTTTCATGAAGCGGCAGTGTTGCCCATCCAGACCAGATTGTCGATAAGCCGTGTGTCCGCGAAGAAGACCGCCAGTGCGATGGCGACGCCGCGCTCTGCATCGACCCGGCTGAGCGCTTCGAGCGATTCCGGGTCGACCGCTTCGATGTAGTCGGGGCGTGCGTCGGCTGCGCTGGAGATGATTTGCCGGATTTCATCCAGCAGCACCTCCACCCTGCGTTCGCCGCTGTCGAGCAGGACCCGGGCGCGGTCGAGCGAACGGGACAGCACCAGGGCCTGACTTCGATGTTCGTCACTGAGATAGCGGTTGCGCGAACTCAAGGCGAGTCCGTCCGCCTCGCGCACGGTTGGCGCAGCGATGATCTCGACGGGGAAATTCAGGTCGCGAACCAGTCGGCGTATCACGGCGAGTTGCTGATAATCTTTTTGACCGAACACCGCCGCATCCGCCTGAGTGAGATTGAACAACTTGGCAACCACGGTGCAGACGCCGTCAAAATGCCCCGGACGACTGGCGCCGCAGAGGCCGGTTGAGAGCGAGCGTTCACCGATACTGATCGATGCGTCCCGGTGATACATTGCGCCAGCTTCGGGGACAAACACTGCATCGGCACCGCGTGCCTCGCATCCAGCGAGATCTGCCTCAAGTGTGCGCGGGTAGCGGTCGAGATCTTCGCCGGGACCAAATTGTGTCGGATTAACAAAAATAGTGACCAGAACCTCGCCACGCTCGCCGGCAAACTCGCGGGCACGATCGATCAGTTGCAAATGCCCTTCGTGCAACGCACCCATGGTGGGCACCAGCACCCGTGGCTGGGACCGCTCCGGACTCCCGGTCCAGGTGCGCAAGGCAGCGATAGAGGAAATTGTTTTCAACAGCAGGGCAGGATAGGTGGGAGCTCGGTAACTCGCGGCTTCAAAGTCTACCGGCTAACGTCTTTCTGCAAATCGCGTGCCACCCGTAAATCGCCCCAGTCGGCACCGCGCATGCGCCGGGCGCCGCTCTTTCGGTTTTGTCCGAACTGACTCGGATTTTCCCGAAAAACTTCGTCGACAAAATCGGCCGTTCCAAACACGGCACCATCTGAAAAATAGCGGAGTCGATGGCGGATCACTTGACCGATCGAAAGTCTACCTGCTTTGGACAACTCCGCTTCGACCGTCAACTGACTGAGGCCGCGCCTGCCGGTCTTACCACTTGTTGCATCCGCAGCTCGCTCTTCGCCGTGGACAAAAAGTAAAGTGCGGTAGCGCGGCGCGGTTTCCCCCCAGGTGACACGGCGGTTTATCCCGAAGCTGGTGTGTTTGAGAATCGCGCAAAGGCCACGACGAGCCGGGGCTTTTCCGGCAACCGCTTCAGCATAACCGCACCAGTGATAATCTTTGGGGTCGGTCACCAGGCCTGCCCGCAGCGGATTCAGATCGATATAAGCCGCCATTGTCAGCAGGGCCTGTTCGGCACCCTCGACCAGAACACTCTTGAAACGGCTCTCCCACAAGGTTCCCTGACGATCATTGCGACGGTTGTACCACTGGCTGAAGCGCTGCTTCAACTCACCGACAAACGCTGACAGGTTGAAACGCCGGGCATCGTATCGAGCGATAATCCTCTTCAGCCAATCACCGTCGCCGTTCACTGCGGCGAGCGAGGCCCGGTCGAGTTCCGCAAGCGAATCGCGTAGCATCGATCCCTGCTGGACTAATGGCAGCAGAGCACGAACACCAGCCTCCGTCAGCGCGGGCATACTCGATCTGTCGGGAACCCGCACCAGTAGATGAAAGTGATTCGACATCAGGCAATAAGTAACCACCTGCACGCCGCAAAATTCTTCCAGCCGGCGCATCCAGAAGTGAAAATAGCGCTTCTCACGCTCAGCGAAGATGAACTGCCTGTCGACAATGCGGGAAAAGCAGTGGGCAAACATTTCCGCGTCGCGGCGGATAAGGCGTGGACGGCTCATATCAGCGAAGGGCTACCCCGGTAAAATGGTCAAAATAACGTTCAAAAGCAACTATTTATTGCCATGGGCATATATTGTCATGTGTGGCGTGGGCAAGAGGTGTGCCGTCTGGGGGTGGCTACGATTTGACGTCGCGGCGCTGGAAGAGGACCCAGCCGATGACAAAACAGGTCAGGCTGATGCCGATCAGGACAGTCCAGCTGTCGACTGCGGCGGGCCAGGGGATGTCCTGTTTCCAGGCGTAGACCCACTTGTCCATGCGTGGGGTGACGAACCAGTGCTGGTAGTCGGCGAAGAATGGAAAGAATCGGCTGAGGATAAAATCAGCGATCAGGAAGGCGGCGGTGACGATGGTGGCGGCGACCGGCTTGATGCGCCAGCAGGAGAGGAAAAAGGCGAAACTGGTGACCGGCATGAATGACACACTGAGAAACGCCATGGCGAGAAAATAGCGGCCCACGCCTTCCTTCCAGTCGAATATCGAGAGTGTCTGGATAGCTCCAACAAATTCTGGAGATGCCATCACCACCATCTTGCCTCCCCAGCCGCGCATGTAGAGACCCATCGCCAGCACTGAAGCGCCGATGAAAAAAAACAGCGTCGCCGCGTAGATCTGGCATGAGACGTACTTGAGAAAAAGAATGCGAAAGCGAGACACTGGACGCGCCAGCAGCAGGCGTAAATTGCCGTCCTCGGTTTCTTTGGCGACGATGTCACCCGCTACCAGTGAGAGAAACAGGCTGCTCAACAGCAGCACGGTAATCGGTACCACCATAGCCGCGAGGGTCAGGGCTGAGAAATACTCTTCGATTCCTCCGGCAGCGCGTTCGATATAGCGCTCGATCGCTTTACTCGGGCCATCAAGCGATATCAAGAAAATCACCAACAGCTCGAGCGCGACGAAAATGCCGAAGCCGATGTAGGTCCGCTTGCGGGCGAACATGCGATACAGCTCCCAGTAAAGTTGACGGAAAAAAGTCATCGCAGTTCGGCGCCCTCCTCGTATCGGGTTTCCATGTAGAGATCTTCCAGCGACATGGCGCGCGGCGTCACTTCCGAGACGCGCACGCCGGCGGCGACCAGGGCGGCGACCAGAGTGGAAATGTCGGCGCTGGTTGGCAGGCTGATTTCGCCTGTTCCGGAGGCAGCTTTTCCGCGTTCGACGACCTCACCGCCGGCAGCGGCGATTGTCGGCTGCGCCTTATGCCAGTCATCGATGCCGAGTCGAACCCGCAACTGATCGCCGGAAAGCCCGCGACACACCCCGTCGTAGACTTTTTTGCCGGCGCGCAGTATCGCCACCCGGTCGCAGACCTGTTCGACTTCGCTGAGCAGATGTGAGTTGAGCAGAATGGTCACGCCGAAGTCGTCGCGCAGGGCGCGCACGCTTTTGCGAAATTCGACGATGCCGTCCGGATCGAGTCCGTCGGTGGGTTCGTCGAGCAGCAGCACTTCGGGCTGCGGGAGCAGTGCCTGAGCGAGCGCGAGGCGTTGCCGCATGCCGTGGCTGTAGGTGCCGATCTTGCTGTGAATGCGATCGCTGAGACCCACCCAGTCAACAATCTCGAGCATTTTTGCTTTGTTGACACCACCCGACAGTGAGGTCAGCACCTGCAGGTTTTTCCAACCGCTCAGGTATTCGTAAAAGCTCGGTGCTTCAAAAATCGCGCCGACCTTGCGCAGGGCGTTTTCGCGATCATTCTGCACCGAAATGCCATCGACGGTGACCTCGCCGGCGTTGGGGTGAACCAGGCCTAACATGATACCCAAGGCGGTGCTTTTGCCGGCGCCGTTGTGACCGAGCAGGCCGAAAATCTGGCCTTTCTCGACCGAAAAGCTGACGTCGTCGAGCGCGGCTTTGGCGGCGCGCGGGAAACGTTTGCGCAGATGAGAGACTTCAAGCATCACAGTGAGGGACCGGTCGACTACTTCGCGTCGATGATGAACTGAAGTTCCTTCTGCACGTGACCGTCGGCGTAGAGAATGTTAACGCCGTCGCCGATGTGGTGATGGAAATTTTCCTTGTCGGAAATCAGCGGAATGCCGGAGTGATTTTTGGTCAGACCCATAAAATTCAGCGCTCCGGTCGGCTGGCCGTTAACCAGACTGTTCCAGAAATAGCTGCAGCCGGTTTTGGCGTAGTGCTCGTGATCGGCCGGGCAATGGAAAGCCGAGTCGTCATCGTTCATGTATTCGAGCAGAACGATGTCCATGGTCGGCAGTTCCAGTTCACTGGGCGGTTTTTTGCTGTCGCGGGCGGCTGCCATCTCCGGCATGATCGCACCGGTGTCGACCAGGTGCAGGTTCAGCGCCGAACCAATCGACTGCAGCTGGCGCATGCAGTTGGACGAGTGCGCCATGCGCTGCGCCCGCAGGAAGGCCTGACTGCCGATGCCGAACAGCACGATGATGATGACGATGGTGACCAACATCTCGACCAGGGTAAAGGCAGCCCCTGTGCCGCTGTGACGCTTCCTGATCAGCCACGGCTTCATCGTGGTCCGCGCCCCCCGCCGAGATGCTTCTGCATTTCTTCGAGCACCGGCGCGAGATCCATCTTGGTTTCGGCGCTGGCTTCCTCGTAGTAGGCGCGAAAGCCTTCGTTGCTGATTTTTTCAAACATCTCGCGGTCCCGTCCCTCGAGCCGTTCCAGTGCCTGTCGATCCTCGCTCTGGTCGTTGCGCATGCGCCGCAGTGTCTGATCGACGACCTTGTTGCGTTCATCGCGGTCCATGTCGTTGAAGGCGACCATCATCTGATCGAAAGCGCGACCGATGCGCCGCTCCATGAAATACCATTGCTCGTCCGGCGACAGGCTCTCGAAAAATTGATTGCGCCGGTCCTCGACGTTTTCCGCTTCGGGATCGCCGAACACTTGTTTTTGAAACTCCTGCACCTGCGCGCCGTCCATGCCGTTGAGCATGTCCGCCAGTTCGCCGAGCACCTGCTTGCGCTGTTCGGGGTCCTCGATTTCAGCGAGATCATTTTTCTCGAGAAAGGCGATGGTTTTCTCCGGCGTCGGTTTCATGCCGCCGACGAACTTCGACACGCCCCACACCGCAGCCCACAGAACGAGTAAGGCGATGGCGGCTTTGATGATGACTCCGTTTCCAGACATGGGGATCGTTGAAGGGTGACAGCGTGAACTCCTCTAGACTAGAGGAATACGCTGCCGGTTACAAAATCGATTCGCTGCGGATGCTTTACCCGGTTCCGATCAGTTTTTGCTGTTACCTGGAAAACCCTGCGCGAATGCTGGCGATGGTGGTGGCCCGCAGTCCGAGTGCCAGCATTGCGTAGCTGATGACGCCGACAGCGATCAGGATCGCGAGTGCAGAGGCCCGTTGCATTTCGCCGTTGTCGAGCATGGTGGTCACCCAGCCGGTTCGGGACAGTGCCCATACCGTCAGGCCCATCGCGCCGCTGGCGACGACGATCCGTGCCAGCCGGCTCCAGCCCGCCGCGCTGACGGTCATAAAGCCGCGCAAGCCGCGCCACAGCAACAGCACGTTGACCCAGGCGGAGATCGAAGTGGCGACGGCGATGCCGACGTGGCCGAACTTTGGAAACAGCAACAGACTGGTAACGATATTTACCGCGACTGTGATCGCCGCCATGGTCATCGGCGAGCGCGTGTCCTCGCGCGCGAAAAAGCCCGGCTGCAGGACTTTGATCAATACGTAACCGGGAAGACCAAGTGCAAATCCAGCCAAGGCCATCGCTGTGGCCGCCGAACTGGCGGCCGTGAAGCCTTCTCCGCGTTCGAACAGTGTCGAGATCAGCGGTCCCGGTATCGCCAGCATCGCGACCGCCGCCGGCAGCGTCAGCAGCATCGACATCTCGATGCCATTGGTCAGGCTCGCCGCGGCGCCCTCGGCATTTCCCGAGCGAATCCGACGGGTGATCTCCGGTAGCAGCACGACACCGAAGGCGATGCCGATGATACCCAGCGGTAGCTGATAGATTCGTTCCGAGTAGTAGAGATACGAGACGGCTTTGTCCTGATACGAAGCAATCTGGGTGCCGATGAAAAGATTTACCTGCTGGATTGAAGCCGCGATAATACCGGGAATCATCAGCGCGTACAAGCGTCTGACCCGCTCGGAACGCACCGGGCGCATCAGAGTGATGCGCATGCCCTTGACGCGACAGGTCACGTAAAGGGCGGCCAACTGCACGAATCCGGCGATGAAAACGCACCACGCCAACAAGGTGCCGCATGCGGTCAGGTCACCCTGGTAGCCGAGCACCGGAATGCCCACGGTCAGGCCGACGATGAAAATCAGATTCAGCAACACCGGCGCGAAAGCGGGCATGGCGAAGATCCGCAAGGTGTTGAGCACGCCACTGAGGTGCGCGGCCAGCGCCATGCACAGTAGATAGCTGAACACAATGCGACCGTAGGCCACGGTCAGCTCGAACTTTTCCGAGCCCTGAGGGTAGAGGATCATCTCACCGACCCACTGCCAGGAAAACTGCCAGTCGTCGGTTTTTAAAAAGCCGAACACGAACACCGCCATGATCCAGCGCATCAGCGGGATGGCGATCAGTGTGCCGATGCCGAGGATCGTGATCAGCCAGGAGAATGCCCGGCTGGCGAAAAGTTCCGCCTCCTGCTTGCCCTGTTCTTCCAAAGCGCGACCGAACAGCGGTACGAAAGCCGAGTTGAATGCGCCCTCGCCGAAGATGCGGCGGAACATGTTGGGAAATCGAAATGCCGCGAAGAACGCGTCCGACTGAATGGTCGTGCCCAGAAATCGGGCGACGAGAATGTCCCGAATGAAACCCAGCAGGCGACTCATCAGGGTGAAGCCACCGACGGTAAACAGAGAACGGAACATGATCAGATCGAAGAGCTTCTACTACGCAACCACCGGGCGGGTTCTTTCACTTTCAAATGCTCGCGCGCCGCAGACGATCCATCATCGCCGCGCCGAGGCCGTGTTCGGGTAGCGCTTCGGCGATGATTTCATCGGCGCCACATTCGTCGAGCATGCGCATGGCGAAGAACAGACGCACCGCCGCCTCGGGCAGTTTTCCCGAGCCCGGACTGAGCACCGCGACGTCGACCCAATCGGTTAATTTCATAAAACCATCGCGGTCGCGACCGCGATACGAGAGCAGGGCGTAGCGGGTGTCGGGCTGCGGGACGAATGACTTCGGGTCATCGATCAACCGCAGCGGCGTGAGCGGTGCGTAGTGTGAGGCGAGCTGGCCGGGGGCATCGGGGGAGTTTTCGGCGACCTCGGTGTTGTCGACCTGGCTGACGACGCCGAACTTTTTCAGATTCTCGGCGGTGACCGGACCGGCGCGCAGGATTTGAATGCGCGGTTTGGCCTTCTTTTTGCCGCTGGTTTTCGAGTCGGGATTTTCCGGCGGCAGCACGCGAATGATGGTCGACTCCAGACCACGCGAGCAGGCGCCGCCGTCGATAATTAACGGGATGCGGCCCTCGAGTTCATCCATCACTGAAGCCGCCGAAGTCGGACTGATGCGACCGAAACGATTGGCACTGGGGGCGGCGATCGGGGCGTCGAGTTCTCTGGCGACTTGCTGAAAGATCGGATTTTCACTGAGCCGCACGGCGACGTTGGGCAGGCCGGCGGTGACGATATCCGGCACGCGATCAGTTTTCGGCAGCAGCAGCGTCAGCGGGCCGGGCCAGAGTTGATTGGTCAGCGCCTTGACGGTGGCGGCGATTGCTTCGGGGACGTTGGCGACTTGCGGCAGAAATTTTGCGTCCGGCAGATGCACGATCAGGGGATCGAAGGTCGGCCGCTCTTTGGCTTCGAAGATTTTCGCGACAGCATCGGCATCGAAGGCGTTGGCGCCGAGGCCGTAGACGGTTTCGGTCGGCAGCGCGACGACTTCGCCCTCTTTGAGCAGTTCGACCGCGTGGGCGACGGCGGCGTTGGTCTCCTCTTTCGAGTCGGTGTGGGCGAGTTGGGTGATCAACGGAGGAGGAAGGAGTTGGGAGTTGGGAGATAGGAGCTCGTCCAATGGATGAATCGGGGGCGGCTTGAAGCGGCTAATTTAGTGCGGGTGGGGCGGCTGTCATCTTTTCTTGCAGGGTGACGAGGTGGCGGGCATCATCGGGGCGTGTCCTGCCGGACGCTGCCTTCCCTAACGCATTTAGCAAAGTTCCTGTCTTGAACCCCAAATCTCCGCGCCACAACCTGATATTGATTGGCTTCATGGGCACCGGCAAGACCTGCATTGGTAAGCTGGTGGCGCGCAGTCTCGGCTGGAAGTTCGTCGACACCGATCAGCGCATTGTCGCCCGGGCAGGCTGTTCGATACCGAAAATTTTTGCCGATCCGGAGCGCGGTGAGGATTGGTTTCGCGATCTGGAGACGGAGGTGCTGCGCGATACCCTGCAGAAAAGCGATCAAGTCATCGCCACCGGTGGCGGCATCGTCGGTCGCGAGGAAAATCGGGAACTGTTAGCTGCCGGCGGCTACGTGTTCTGGTTGCGGGCGTCGGTCGAGGCGATCTACGAACGCGTGCGTCACAACCGCAACCGTCCACTGCTGCACACTGAGAATCCGAAGCAAACGATCAGCGACCTGCTCGACGAACGCGAGCCGCTGTATCTGCAAAGCGCTCACGACCAGGTCGATTCAACGCATCTGACGGCGGAGGAGACTGCGTTCGGGATCAGTGAGAGTGCGCTGTATCTTTTTCAGGAGTGAGGAGACGTAGGGTGTTAATTTTCCGTCGTGGCATGCTTCGCCGTTGACTGATTCGGTAGGGACGATCCGGCCCGGTCGTCCGTCGAGCGTCCTTAAGGCTACCGCCAAGCTCGACGCTGTGCTGTGCTGTGCAGGTGAAAGTCACCCGACGCTCGCGGACAAGCGAGGCCGCTTGTCCCTACCGGTGCCGCGCGAGCCTGCCTGCAAGGCTTTGCGATAGCTTGGTGACCAGTTCGCAGACCGCGCGATACGCTTGCTTGCTCTGCAATTTCGCTTCAGCTAAAAGGGTTAGGATAGATGATGCCTGACTTGATGAAAGAACCTGATTCTGACCCTATGTCGCCCGTGACGCAGCGGCGTCTGTGGCGGCGGGCGTGGCTCGTCCTGCTCGCAGTGATCCTGTTGATGCCGGTGGCGCTGTGGATTCTGATCGATCAGTCCGGCAAGGCGGAGTGGCAGGAGGTGCAGGCGCGCCTGCGGGCGAAAGGGGAGGCGACGACGGTCGAGGAGCTGAACTTTCCGACGCGCAAGGAGGTGCCGGATGACGAGAATTTTTGCTCACTTCCGTGGCTGGTTGGCAATCTGGATGGAACTGATAGCCCGGCAGTCGAAGAGCTGCGAAACGAGCTGAAAATTTTAGGTCACTCGCGAGAAGATCGGGTGCTTTCGAAGGTGGCAGAGGGCGCACCGTTGCAGGGATTCCGTGGTGATTTTTCGGCACGCGCCCGGGTTATGGATCTAGTCGCCGAAGAGGAAGGAATAAAAGTGTACGCCGTCAAGATGGAGCAGCCGGGTGACGATTCGCCCGCCCGCATCGCTGCACATATAAATTCGATGGAGAGCAAGTGGAAGCAGGCGGAAGAGGCTCTCACCCGACCGCACGCGCATTTACTTCCCTTCGTTGAAGAGCGTCTAGAGGCGGTTGATGGGGTGATGTTTCAATTGTCTCACCCTTCGTTTTCAGTGGCGCAGGGCGCATCAAAAGCACTGGCCCTCAGAGCATCCGTTGCGGTTGCCAGAGGCGACCATGAAACCGCACTAAGTAGCTTGAAGATTGGAGGCCGTTTGCAGGAGGCGGTCGTCAGCGATGGCAATTTGATCAGCGGTTTGGTGGCTCTTACCATTTTGGGCGCTCAAATGGAGTCGGTCGCTGTCTGTTTATGGGATGATTCTTTTCAAAAAAATGCTGATAAACTGCAGCGTTTGGAGTCCATTTTGGAGAGCTGGGATGTGCAGCAAATCTTGGCGCAATCGATTCGCGGCGAGTTGGTTTATGCCGTAGTTGGACTACAGCAAATCGCTAAACTGCCGGCGGGCACGTTGCGAGAACAAGGTCTTGGAAGCTGGTCGGTCCTGGTACCTCCCGGTTGGTGTCACGGCAACGCGGCCTACGGGGCGGACCTCACTGACCGGACGCTTCTGGACGCTTGCAGGACTGGTCGACATGTGAATGTCAGGGCGGCAGCCGCACGGATGGCTGCCGAGCTCAATTCATTGAACCGGATGGAGCAATTTCAAAAAGCACTGGCGGTGATGAGTCTTGGGAGCTACGAACGCATCATCGATGGTTTCAGTTATTGCGAAGCTATGCGCCGCCAGGCAATCATCATGTGCGCGCTCTACCGCTTTCGCATCGACCATGGCGGAGTAATTCCTGTGGCTCTCGATGAGCTGGTCCCCGCCTACTTGGAAAGCGTTCCCGTTGACCCTATCGATGGTGCACCGATGCGCTACACGCTCGCGGCGGGTAGCGATGGTGAAGAGCGGGACGGCGCTGCTTGTAAACTCTATTCGATCGGTTTCGATGCCAGCGATGATGGAGGCTTTTTAGCATTGGATCCCGAGGACCCTTTAGACACAAGACCGAAGCCGGGGCGCACCGGCTACATCGGCGACTGGCCGTGGCCGGTGATGCCGCGCGAACCGGTTGAGGTGGAACCGTAGCCGGTGTAGACGCGCCGCTATTGCATGCGCTGCGCAGCGACGGTTCTCTGGATGTCTTCGGCTTGCCAGTTGATGTCGACGTCGCCGTTGCGGATTTCTCCTTTGTTTTGAAAGACGAGCGAGAAGCCCACCGGCTGCCATCGCTTGATCAAATCGTTTTCGATTTCCTCGTAGCTTCTGCCTCTCATCAGGTGCTGGTCCCTGGCCTGCTTTTCGGGGACGCCGCTGAGAATGGCTTCGAGGTAGCGTTTAAAATACAGGCCGTCGGGATGGTCGACGTGGAAGAAGTAATCGACCAGCAGCAGCGCCTCGTGATACTGCATGCCGCCGGCCATGCCGTCGCTGGCGAGGATCCCGTTCCACTCGCGGACGTCGCGATTCATCAGGTTTTTCAGGAAGGTGAAATGCATGCGCCGGTCTTTGACGATGCGGTCGCCGAGGATCAGCTTGTTGATGTGATAGCGCAGCGAGACAAAGGTATTGGTAAACTGATAGGTGGCGGGCGCGAACTGGGTGGCGGCCATGTATTCGGACATGCCCTCCGCGACCCAGGCGGGCACGTCCATGTAGAGCAGGGCAGCCATTGACTGGTGGGTCACTTCGTGGACGATGACGTCGTATTTTTGAACTTTGGCCGGTTTGTCGTACTCAAACACCACGCGTTGCTGGTTGGGTTCGAACAGGTGTTCGATGTAGATGTGGACTTTTCCGGTCCGGCCATCCCAGTAACCGGCGGCATTGGCCAGCTCCGGATTGTCGGATTTGCCTTCGATGACAATTTGCCGGCGGCGGTCGCTGCTGCGGCCCCAGTTGACCGGCAGTGGCAGCGGCAGGGCATTCAGTGCTCCATCGACGGACTCGCAGATCATGGCGATCGATTCGATGGCGGCGCGATCGACTCCGGCCGCATCAGTGATGTCGAAATGCTTGCTGCGCCAGACCTTGCTGTTGCCGATCTGCTCGATGGCCACTTGCGCGGGACCCTGCCATCGGCTCGGCCAACGGTGCGATTTGATATGGACGGGAAATCCCGCGACTCCGCTGCGTCCGTCGGCCTCGATCCAATCGTTGATTTTGCCGCGGTCGGTTTCGGCGAATTTGGCGATGCTGAGATTGTGAATGCGCTGCGTTTTTGCCAGGCGCAGCTGGGCGACTTTCGAATTGGCGGCGATCAAAACGCCCTCGGCTTGTTTGCCGTTGGCGAATTTCCAGGTGCGGCTGTTGTTGCGGAAATCGGCGGTGGTCGGCAGCTCAACGCCGGCCGGGGTGATCTTGAGAGTGTTGCCAGCACGGGAGTCCGTCGCCTGCCGTTCGGCGTTGGAGTCGTTCGCCGTGAGTTGATGCTTTACCAGGTCGACGCCGGCGAGAACCGTCTGACGACCGCTGGGCCAGGCCAGAAAGCCGAGGACGGACAGGCAGGCGATAATCAAAAAACCCTTCATTGAGCCGCCTACTATGGAATTTATAAATAAATATGGCAATCATAAACTAGCGAGCGACTTCGGCCTGGGTTGCTTGAGTGTGACAGTCAGTGCCTTGTGGCGACGCTAAAAGTCATCAGGACGCATTGTCCAGGGGCTCACTCCTCAATCACATACCGCCCGTCCTCGACCTCGACGTTCGGCGGACGCCTGGTTTTTTCGAACCAGTCGTAGCCCTCGCGCAGGTTTTCCCAAAAGCTGAGCCACTGCTTTTCGTCCTCATCGCCCGCCGCTTTTGCCATGCGCTTGTCGGTCATGCGGAACGGAAAGCAGTGCACGCGAAAGTATTTCTGACCACCGGCGAGCGCCGCGTCGGCGAGGGTGTAGATCTCTTCGATGCGCTGGTCGGTCATCGCATAGCAGCCGATCGACACGCAACTGCCGTGGACCATCAGGTAGTCACCGGTGCGTTTGTGGGCGCGGTCGTAGGCATTCGGGTAGCCGAGGTCAAACGACAGGTGGTAGCGGCTGAGCGGATTCATCCGCCCGCGGTTGACGTAGTAGAAGCCTTCGGGAGCCTGACCGTCGCCCTGTTTCAGTTTGGGACCGAGCTCGCCGGACCAGTAGCAGATTTTGTAGGTGCGGAACAACTCGAACGCGGGGCCGTCTTTGGCTGCCGGATCGTCATCACTGGCGGTTTCGGGCTCACCCTGCACCCAGACTTCGAGCTGGTTGGATTCCTTAAAAATACGTACGAAGACCGGTGCGCCGAAGCGCAGGCCCTTTTTCTTCAGGGCAGCTTCGAGTTCCGGCCGGACTTTTTCGGCGGCGATGTCGGCGCGACTTTTCGTTTTGGCTGAGACGGAATCGCCGGGCATGTGCCAGATACCGCCGGGAATGCCCGCAGCGATCAGCGCGCAGAGAATGACGGGGAGTCGGCGGCGGAGCAAAAGCACAATCGGAGACATGAAGCGGACTACGTGACGATGACGCGATTTCTTTCGGCTTGCGATTGAAAAACCGTAGCCGGTCCCTGAGACTGCCGCAGCCGGGCCGACCGTCAGAGGTAAACTGGCTGCCAATTTTTATCCCATTACCACCTTACGACCATGAGCGCTGCCGATTCTTCAAGCCACCCTGCGAACCATCTCGAACCGGCGATCGGTATCATCGGTGGCTCCGGCCTGTATGAGATCGACGGCATTGAAAATGTCGAGGAGCTGAGCATCGACACGCCTTTCGGGGCGCCGTCGGATGTCATCATGAGCGGTACCTACGGCGGCCGGCGGGTGTGCTTTTTACCGCGCCACGCCCGCGGCCATCGCCTGTTACCGACCGAGCTGAATCACCGCGCCAATCTGTGGGCACTGCGTTCGCTGAACGTGCGCTGGGTGATTGCGGTAACGGCGGTGGGCAGCTTGCAGCAGGAGTACGAACCGGAGCACATCGTTCTGCCGGATCAGTTTTTCGATCGCACCAGCCAGCGGGCGAACTGCACCTTTTTCGGCAATGGCATCGTCGCCCACATCGGTTTCGCCGATCCGATCTCGGAGGGCCTGCGGGCAATTCTCGCTGACTCGGCGCGCGCTCAAGGCTGCACGGTGCACGACGGCGGCACCTATGTGAACATGGACGGCCCGGCCTTTTCGACGCGTGCCGAATCCGAGACCAATCGCAAGCTCGGCTTCGACGTCATCGGCATGACCAATCTCGCCGAAGCCAAGCTGGCGCGGGAAGCCGAGATGTCGCTGGCGACGCTGGCGATGATCACCGACTACGACTGCTGGAAGGTCGAGGAGGAAGCGGTCAGTGCCCACGCTGTCATCGAGCATCTGATGGCCAATGCCGCCAACGCCAAAAAGATCGTCGCCGATGCCATCACGCGCATCCCCGAGACGCCCGAATGGCCCGAACACTCGGCGCTCGACATGGCCCTAATCACCGACCGATCGCTGTGGCCGGAGCAGACGGTGGAGAACCTGCGCCCGATTCTGGGCCGGTTTTTGCAGGCGTAGATAGCGGTATCTGCTTAAAAGCAAGCAAGTTGCGACAATAGTGGGTGCGTAGTGTCAACTATAGATGCCATGGGCAACTATATGCAGGATGCTGATTCTCAATGGATACGGACCCTGTTTCCCGGTGATTTCGTATTTTGACGCGCTACTTTGGACGAAGTACCCTGCTTCGATCGCTGCTCACGGATGATCCGCCTTTGCGCGGTTCCCACAGATTTACTGAGAGCTTTCATAGTAGCTGGAACTTGCCTTGCCTAAAGCGGGGAAATGTTTATATTTCCAAACCTTCGCCCCCTTCAACCCGCCTGCCGCTTTTGAAAAACTTCTCACTCCTATTGCGTCACCCGGTGATGCTCTCGCTGGGCTTCGTACTTTTGCTCAGTTCGTGTAAAACGCCTGAAGAGGCGGCGATCGACGAACGTGGCGAAGTATTTGCTGCAGGAGAGGCTGAGAAGAAGAAGACCAAGGACTACAAGAAAACTGCGCCACCGGGTCCGGCACCGAGTTCCAACAGTGGCGCGCCCGGCTGGAATCCTCCGGTCAATCTGGCACGTGGCGGCACCGGTCGCCAGACCAGCTACTCGCGGGTGCCGACCAGTCAGAAAATGATCGCGCTGACGTTTGACGATGGGCCTCACGGTACCAACACTCCGCGTCTGCTCGACATTTTGAAGAAACGCAACGTCAAGGCGACCTTTTATGTGGTCGGCACGAATTCGAAGCGCTACCCGGAGATCCTCAGACGGATGGTGGCGGAAGGCCACGAGATCGGCAATCACACCATGAGCCACGGTTACCTCACCAAGATGAGCACCGATCAGTTGCGCCGCGATCTGAGCCAGTCCCATCAGGCGATTGTCTCCGCCACCGGCGTTGCGCCGCGCACCATTCGTCCGCCCTACGGGGCGACCAACACCAATTTGAAGAATATGATCAAAGCCGAGTTCGGCTACCCGTCGATCATGTGGTCAGTCGATCCGGAAGACTGGAAACGCCCCGGCTCGAGCGTGGTCACCCGTCGTCTGGTTTCCGGTGCCAGCCCGGGTGGCATCCTGCTCGTTCACGACATTCACGCGCCGACCATCGATGCCATACCGAGTGCGGTCGATCAATTGCTGGCGCAGGGATATCGCTTCGTAACCGTTACTCAGTTGATCGCTCTTGAAGGTTCGGGATCTTGATCCCGCCAAGGCCGCTGCAGCGGCAAGCGCGCACGCAAGCGGCCAAAACACTCCAACGATTTAACTTAAAAAAGGCTTAGGATTATCCGCCATACAATGCTCGGCGAAAAATATTTCGACACCCGCTCGCGACTCGGCAATGCCGTGTACGCACTGGCGCGGCTGGCGGAAAACTGCGGTGTCAGTCCGGCGCACGTCAATGTGTTGCGCAACCTGATGGCGAACCTCAAGGACCCGTTCCTGTTCGTCGTCGTCGGCGAAGTCAACGCCGGCAAGTCGACTCTGCTCAACGGTCTGTTCGGCGAGGACTTTTGCAAAGCGGACGTGATTCCGACCACGGATCGTATCGCCTACTTCAAGCACGGTGCCGAAGTTAACGAGGTCGAGATCGACGAGCATTTGATCGAACTGTATCGTCCGAACGAATTCCTGAAAGATTTCAACGTTGTCGATACACCCGGCACCAACTCGATCGAAGCTGAGCATCAGACGATCACGGAGCGCTTCGTGCCGATGGCCGACCTGGTGATTTTTGTCTTTTCGGTGACCAACCCGTGGGGCGCCTCGACCTGGCAGTTGCTCGATCAGATCCATGGCGAGTGGCGCAAAAATATCGTCTTCGTGCTGCAGCAGAGCGACCTGCGCAGTCCGGAAGAAGTCGATGCCATTCTCGATCACCTGCAAAAGGTGACCACCCATCGTTACGGCACGACCTTTCCGACCTTCGCGGTGTCCGGCAAGAAAGCGCTGATGGCGAAAACGTCCGGCGTCGACAAGGACCGGCTGAAAAAGGAGAGCAATTTCGAGGCCTTCGAGCACTACATTTCCGACGTTGTCGAAGGCTCTGAGACGCGCATTACCAAAGTGGTGAACACCTGGCGGGCAGCGGGTCACATCCTCGGTGAGATTAAAGAAAAACTGAAGGGCGCTGCTGAGATCATTCGCGTCGACAAGGACCTGCTCGGTAGCCTCGAGACTGCCGTCGAGTCTCAGGAAAGTCGCACTCAGGAAAAATTCGAGCCGCTGTTCGACGCATTCGATAAGTGCTACATGGCGGCCACCATTAAGGCCGAAGACATTCTCGACTCGCGCCTCGGCGTGTTGTCTTCGCTGAGTTCAGTGGGCGATCTGCCGAACGGCATCGAACAGCAGATTCGCACGCTGACGCTGCACGCAGTGAAGCGCAATATCGGCAGCGGTGCCGCCGTGGTACGCGACGACGTCGACCATCTGTGGAAGTGGCTGTCGAACGGCATGCAGGAGCATTTCGGTTTCAAGATCAGCGTTGGCGAAACTGGCGAACCCGACTGGGAGCCCGGCGAGAAACGCATTTGTGAGCAGATGGAAAAAGCCACGCGCGAATCGCTCAGTCAGTTGCGACTGGCCCACCATCTCGAGCCGGTGTTCACTCAGCGCAGTCGCCGCATGTGGAGCTTTATGAGCGCGGCCGTGATTTGCGCCGGCGTCGGTGGCTTTCTGACATGGAAGCAGATATTTCCGTTTAATTTTGTGGCGTTCGGCTTGTCCGCACTGCTGATCGTGATCGGTGCCCTGGTCGCCAATCGATCAGTGAACGCGATCCGCGATGCCTACGCGGACGCCATCGAGGCGCATCGCGAAACGCTGTTGGCCGCACAGAAGTCGATCTTCAGCAAAGGTATCAGCTCGTTCTTTGAGGACTTCATCAAGCTGTTCGAGCCTTTGCGCGATGTCTGCAAAGATCATCGCGAACGATTTGGTCCGCAGCTGACCGCACGCGATGACCTTGAGAAAACCTTCGATGAACTTGCGGCGCATCTCGCGTCTGAAGATGAAAAGGTCAACGTCGCCGCCCGCGCGCAAAACCGCGCTTCGGAACAGTCTCGACAGCCGGTCAGCGGGCCGGAACCGTCGCCGACAAAAGGTCAGCCGGCGACGCCGGCACCAACCGCGCCCTCGGCGTAGAGTCAAGCTGTCAACCACCGCCGTGATGGGACGGTTGGGTCAGTTGAACTGGCCAAGCGGATTCGATTCGGGCATAATTTGCCCTATGAAGACTCATCGTGAACATTTTCAATCGCTCGCGTTCGGGCTCGGATTGCTGGTCGCCGGTCTGACATCGGCTGCCAGTGGCAAAGATGAAATCGCTGCCACGATCGACTCTGCCCTGCCTATTCTCGCCGCCACAGAGACCGAAGCGTTGATCCGCAAAGCCGGTCAAAAAATCACCGTGGTCGGCAAATGCGAACGCACCGGCAAGTCGCGCGGCGGCACCAATTTCGTCAATTTCGTCGATGGCGAGTTTACTCTGGTCACCTTTAAAAGCGATCTCGGGCCCTTCACCGATGGCGAACCGGCCGACATCTACAAAGACAAATACCTGTCAGTAACCGGCGTCATCGAAATCTACAAAGACGCACCGCAGATCAAACTTACCGATCCCGAACAGGTGACTGCCTCCGATCAACCTATCGAGATACCGGCCGCCGAAACCGGAAAAGCCGCCGACCAGACCGCCGCCGCTGAAGCTGCAAAAAAAGCTGAGATGGACGCCCGGGCCGCCGCTGATGCTTCCGGAAAGAAAGACGGCCAGCCTGCCGCCGACGAAAAAGGCAAACCCAAGCCACCGGTCGACCCGCGCAAATATTTCAAAAAGCCGGCCACGGCGCAGTAGGCGGGGCGGGCAACACTGTGGCTGTTCGCTTAAGCCCGCCTTTCGATCACTTCGCGATAAATCGCTTCCAGCGCCGCAATCTGGCGCCCCTGTTCGAAGCGCTCGACCACTGCCTCGCGGGCGGCCGTGCCCATCGCCTGCCAGCGCGATGCGTCACCGACGACTTCGCTGATCGCCGTCGCCAGCCCGTCGACATCATTTTCTTCGACCAGTTGGCCGCTGACGCCATCGTCGACTGCATCGGGAATGCCACCGTGCCGGGTTGCCACCACCGGCAGTCCGGTCGCCATGGCTTCGAGCATCGCATTGGGCACGCCCTCGCGGTTGCCGTCCCTGCCGACCCGACTCGGGTGCAAAAACAAATGCGCGTCGCAGTAGAGCCGGTGCATCGTTGTCTTATCGATAAATCCGACGAACTCGACTGCGTCTTCGATACCCAGCTCGCGACTCAGCTTTTCCAGCGAATCTCGCAAGTTTCCCTCGCCGGCGATCGTCAGGTGCATCTTCGGAAAATTTCGGCGCGCTTTGGCCAGTGCCCGCAGAGTGATATCGATGCCTTTTTTTTCGATCAAGCGACAGGTCTGGACCAGATGCCACGCTCCGTTGTCCGCAGCGCGGCGTGACTCGGGCGGCTGCCATTCGTCGAGAGGCAGGCCGGTGCGCTGCAGGCGAATTTTGTCCGCAGGGCAACCCTGCGCGCACAGTTCAACGGCCAGCGATTGCGAACGCACCAGTATCGCGTCGGCATTGGCAAACACCGCCTTGATCGCCGCGAGATAGCCCGGTTTGTCGAGGTCGACGCTGGCATCAGCACCGTGAAAGCTGACCACCGCAGGACAGGGTCGCGACATCGATCGCAGCAGCGGTAGCAGGTGCATGCCGATGTGGCCGAACCAGATGTGCAGCACCGAGGCGCCGCGCTCGTTCAGGGTGCGTTCGATCGCTTTGACCTCGCTGCGGTAGAGCTGCCATGGCGCCTGTTTGACCCGCCGATACCAAAAGCGCCGCAGCTCGCGCGTCACCGGTCGCGCCAGTTCGACCACGCGTTCGTCGGGAAAGGGAAAATCGTCCGCGTTTTGGCGCTTGTGTGTTAGGATGAGCGGCTCGAAATTTT
>CBDULB010000083.1:0-27358 GCA_965367965.1 uncultured bacterium
TCCTCGCGCGGCGCAGCGGTGGTCCAACTGTCAGGCGCTTGGCGGTCAGCGAGCAACTGCAGCGGTGACAGGATGATCGCGAGTGCGATCGTGATGAGAGTGGTGGGGATTTTCACGACGACTGGTGAGTGGGCTTTGCTGAGAATGCCTGTTCACCGGGCGTCGATCAATAGCGTATGTGAAGGTGTGACAGTGATTGGTGTGACAGCGAAAGGTGTCATGAAGGGGGGTAAACCGCTGATGGGCGCTGATTTTCGCTGATCTTTAGAAAATGACGGTTGAGCGGAAGGGGCTCTGTGTCGTTCCCTAATCCTAATCCTCGAGCGTGGACGAAATTCATCAAGAGATCAGCGCCGATTAGCGTTAATCAGCGGTTTCTGAATCCCTTCGGCCGGTCGGCTAAGGCTTCTTCACCAGTCGCACGGAGTCGACGACAACGTAGCCGTCGGTGCCCTGATTGGTGATGACGATGGTGGCGGTTTTGTCGAAGCGGTGAACGCCGAGGCCGGTGAAGGCTTCGTCGAACTCTGGCATCTTGCGTTGGTTGACGGTTTTGTCGGTGCTGCCGCCCTGGTGGTGAATGGTCACCGGGATGTTGCTGGCGCGGTTGTTGTTCGGCGGGTAGCTGAGCTGGACCTGGTAGTTGCCGGGCTCGGGGAGGTCGACGGTGAAGGTGGCGCTGGCCTGGCCGTCTTTGGCGGCGTCGTCGTGCTGATAGCCTTTGCCGACGTAGGGGCGGTTGGTGGCGCTGGGTTTCCATTTGCCGGCGAACTCGGCGTTCTTGTCGTCGATGACAATGCCTTCGAGTGCTTTCGGGTTGATGATTCCGGGCACGGTGAATTCGAGAATTTGACCATCTTCGAGAAGGATGGGACGCAGGTCTTTTTTGTAGTCTACTTCCTGAACGTCAATTTCCTTGTCGATGGCGATCGAAGCGGCGGTGGCGGCGCTCTGACCGAGGATCATGAACACCGGTTCCATGCGGATCGATCCGTAGGCGATGTGCGAAGCGGACATGGCGACGGGGGCGAACAGGTTGGTCGACTCTTCCGCCTTGGGAATGATCGAGCCGTAGGCGATCTCGTAGGGTTGCGGGGCGTGCACGCCGATGTCGCCTTCGTTTTGCACGAAGCCGTCGGGCTTGATGTAGCGCTGCACGTTGTGCGAATCGAGGGTGTAGGAGCCCATGCCGACCGAGTCGGGAGTTTCGACGTCGTCCATGCAGTCGTGCTCGGTCATGACGTAGTCACCGATCATGCGCCGCGCTTCGCGGATGTAGAGCTGGTGCGACCAGTTGCCGTTGTCGGTGAACTCGTCTTTGGGCAACCCCCACTTTGACATTGCCGTGCGCACGTCTTCGGGAACGCGTGGGTCGTTGGCCATGAAATACATCAGGCCTTTTTGATATACTTCGTGTTCCTTGATGATGGCGCGGCGTTCTTCGTAGCTGGCTTCCGGGTAGTCGTAGTTGTAACCGATGTTGTCGGTGCTGAACGGGCCGTGGTTGTTGGTATCGGTCTTGTTGTTGGGGGCGGGGTCGAACTTGTTAAAGTGATCGCGCCAGCCGGCGGCGAACACGCGCAGCAGGAGTTCATACTGGTCGGGGTCGTAGCCTTCCGGTTTGGGAAAGGGGATGCGGTTCTCTTCGGCGTTGGTCAGGCACATGCGGAAGCAGTAGGCCTGAATGCGGTGATCGCCCTCGCCGTATTCGCCGGGGTCTTCGGCACTGACGCGGGGCAGCAGGCCGCTGTCGGGATCTCCGGGGATTTTGTAGGGGCTGACGTCGGTATTGAACCAGTGACCGTGGTGCAGGACACCGGTTTGAATGCCGTTCCACTTTTCGTTGTAAACGCTGTTGGCTTCGCGGCCAACGTGGTAACTGACGCCGGCCGTGGCGAGCAGGTCGCCCTCGTAGGTGGTGTCGATGAAGATTTTTCCGCTGAAGCGATCGCCGTCGAGAGTGGTGATGGCGACAATTTTAGTGCCGTTTTTTTCGACACCTTTTTCACGGTCGAGCCAGGCATCGCGAACCACCGGGATGTCGTATTCTTTGATGAAATCTTCGAAGACTTTTTCGGCGACGTGCGGTTCGAACACCCACATGGCGGATTCGTCTTTTTTGTAGCGCGAGTAGTCGCCGGGTTTCTGCTGACGCCAGGCTTCGGGATTGTCGTAGTGGCTTTTGACGCGCTGGTAGAACTCGAGTGACAGTCCGCCGATGGCTTCTTTTTTGCCGCTGTCGGTCCAGCCGAGGCCACCGCTGCTGAGGCCACCGAGGTGTTTGTCAGGGCTGACGATGATGACGCTCTTACCCATCTTTTTCGCCTGCACGGCGGCGATCACAGCGGCGGAGGTGCCACCGTAAATGATGATATCGGCTTGTTGAGTTTCGGCCCGGCAGAGTGGTAGCCAGGCGAGGCAGGCAAGAAGGATGACGACGGTTTTTTTCATGACAGGAAAGGTATCTCCAAACGGAGTTATTGACACGCTGGGAAGAATGAATGCGTGAATCGACTTACGTCACCTTGTTGCGTGGGAGCAACGATGCGTCAAGTCAGGAGTCGCGGTCGCGTCGATAAATCGGTGCAACGGCGTGGCGATCGACCCATCCATCGCCGACGTGGATAAAGTCGCCGCGAATTTCGCCCAGTTGCACGGAGCGCCCGGGTGCAAGCGTTCTTATGACGTCAGCACTGGCGAAAGGTGAGAGTCGTACCGGGGTTTCGGGGGTAAGGACGATGGCGCGTGCGGTTTCATCTTTGCGCAAAATGATCACTGCGACGGCACTGGCCAGGAACAGAGCGGCGGCGGTTAAGGTGTGGCGGAGCCAGAGCTTGCGACTCAATGGGGTGAAAAAGATCCGCACCGCAACGATCATGGCGATGATCAGCAGAGCAGTGAGGGCGAGCGTGGCCCACTGATTAAGACTGAGGGCGTGCGTCCACTTTTCCAGAGTCGAGGGGGTGTCGGCATCGAAGGAGGCAATCTCGTCGCGGGCGAGCTTGAGGTTGGTTTGAATGTCGGCGGCGTTGGGAGTGATCGCGAGCGCCTGCTCATAGGCGTGGATGGCGCGTCCGAATTCGCCGAGCCGATAATAGCTGTTGCCGAGGTTATAAAGTAGACTCGCATTCGGTCCTGAAGCTTCAATCTCTTGCTGGAACAGTTCGGCGGCCTTCTGGAAGTCGCCGTTTTCGAATGCGCTGCCGGGGGAGCGGTGGCTATCGCCAGCTTCTGCAGCGTAAACGTCGCCCGGCAGGAAATTAAAAAGACAAGCGGCGGCGAGGGCGAACGCGGCCGTGACCGGGCGTATTGTCGGTATCGTGAAAAGGGCTTTCATGAAAGCGAATCGAGTGCGTGCTGAAGTTTTTCCCGCCACGCGGCAAGGTCGGTCCGGTTCGCGTCGGCTTGTGGGTTGGCGTTGTAGGCGAGCGCGTCGGCGCGTGCGAACAGTTCGAGGGCGGGCGAGTCCTGTGGCAGCCGGCTGCGCAGATCGGCAAGGGTGATGCTTTCCGGCGGACAACTCCATTGGCTGGCGAGGCGGGTTTGTATCGCTCGTCGCGAGGCTTCGAAAAAGGCGGTGGCGTCGCCCGTTTGCGCCGCCTGTTCGGCATTGCGGAGCGCGTGGTGAATCTGCCGGTCGCGTTGCTTTTCGGCGAGTCGCTGTGGATCGTTGTGGCGCCGGTGCCAGGTGGAATAGATCAGCGAACCGAGAATCAACAGGCATGCCAGGGCGGTGACGCTCCAGAAACCGGTAGTCGCGATCAGTGGACGAAGGCTGGACCGCGCGGAGGACGGTGGGCGCAGCGGGGCGAGTTGGCCGGCCGGAGGGCTGGCGGTTTTCGCGGCCGGTTCGGCGGGTGCCTGTGCACTGGCGATGTTGTCGTGAATATCTTCGCCGCTGACGGTGAGTTGGATGGGGTCGGTGGAGATGCTTTGGTAGCTTTGGGTGTCGGGATTAAAAAAGCTGAACTTCAGACTCAACGCTTGATCGCCGCCTTTGCGCGGTACGGCATTGAATTGAAAGCTCTTGCTGCCGGAAAATGACGCGACGTCGCCGGCTTTGAACGTTGATTTGGAGTCGTAGCTTTTCCAGGCGTCAGCGGGACTCAGGTGCGGCGCGGCCATGCGGTCAAAATTGCCGGCACCCTCGACGGTGACGTGAATTTGTTGCGGTTCGCCGGTGTGGGCATCGGCGGGTAGCTGATACGAGCCGAGCTTAAAATCGCCGACCGCACCGCTGAAGTCATCGGGGCGGCCTTCGCGCGGCAGTGCTTGAATGTCGAGCGGTGCTCCGGGCGAGGTTAGAGTGATCTCGCGTTGCACCATGGGCGTGAAGAAATCGTCGAAAAAATCGTCGGCGAATGGATCTCTGCCGCCGAAAAACTGGTCAAAGAACGGATCGTCGAACGGGCTGTTGCCGCCAAACGGCGAACGCCGCCCCCGGCTCTGGCCTGTGGATTTGCGGTCGGCCTTTTTCTGGCGCACCGCGACGTTGGCGTTCAGTGACAGGGAAACGGGAAATTCACCGGCTTTGACGAAAGAGACACCACCATACCATGTGACGACGCGGTAGGATTTTCCATCGATGGTTTCTTCAGATTGTTGCGGTTTTTCGCTGACGCGATGCAGCGTGAACCCCTGGCCTTCGGGCCGCGGCGCAGAAGTCAGTGAGACGCGCGAGTCGGCGGGAAAGTAGGCTTTGATGCGGACCGGTGCCATTTCACCGACATAGACGTGGTCGCGCTCGCGTTCGGGAAATTCGACGCGTAGAAATCCGAAGCTGTCGCCACTGGTGGAGGCCTGCGAATTGGGAGCCGAGCCGGAACCTGTGCCGCTGCCTGAAGTCGATGGGTTTGACGGAGCGGGAGCAGGAAGGGGAGCGGCAGCGAGTACCGAAAATTGCACGGCCTGAGTGCTCAGCGTTGCCCCTCCGGCTTTGATGTCGAAGGCCGGGATGACATACTCGCCGGCTTTTTCGGCGGTGACGATGTAGGTCAGACTGACGCTGCGGGTGACTTCGCCGTTGATGATACTGGTGTTGCTGCTCTGACCGTAAGGACGGATGGTCAAGCCCTCGACTGCGGGCGGGGTTGGACGATTATCCGGACTGGCGCCTTCAAAGGTCAGTGAGAACTGGGCGGCGTCGGTGACCGAGAATGACTGCGGACGGATGCTGGCGGTCACTTCCGCGCCGTGGACGAGGGATGCGGAAAAGAAAAGTGCGAGCAGTGCCAATGCGAACACGGATCGGTGAGACAATGAGGAGCGGTCGGCAGTATGCAGGGCGGCGGACGAAGAGTTCATCGCTAGCTTAGCTTTTAGGGGTGGAAAAAGTGAGTGTCGGGAAGTTCAGAAATGAAAAATACAAAATTGGAATGTTAAAGGTGGTTCACCAGGTCTTGCCTCGAGTGGTGTTGTTTGGAACGGCACGCCGATAGGTGCGGGCGTCGGGGAGGCCGACAACGGAGCGTTCGTCATCCTCGAGCGATTGGAGCATGCGCACGGCTTCGTCGGCAGACATTTCGCCGGGTTGCCGACGTTCCCCGCTGAAGCTGCCGGCGGCTGTTTCAGGTTGCGTGGCAGATGGTTCACCGCTCGAGTCCTGCGGTTGCCCGGTTTGGGATTCGTCCGGCGATGGGGGCGCTTCAGTAGGCTCAGATTGCGGGGAGTTTTCGCCGGGGTGGGGCCGGGATTGACCGGGCTGTGGTTTATCAGTCTCTTCGGTTTTGGTATCGCTCGCGGCCGGGGATTGATTATCGTTCGGCTGTTTTTCCGGCTCGTCCCGGTGGTCTGCCGCGGGGGATTTCTGGTCCTGTTCGCCCGCAGTCTGATTTTCCGTTTGCGAGTCGGCTCCGTGGTCTGACGCTGACTCGGATCTTTGCTCTCCTTGAGAATCTTCGGGTTCCGATTGCCGGTCGCCGCTCGATGCGGAGTTTTCCGGCGTTGAGTCCTGTTGCTGTCCGTCGTCACTCGGATCCTGTTCCGGTTCCTGACCGTTGGAGTTCTGTTGATCCGGTTGTTTCTTCTGATCGTCCTGCGCTTGTTGGTTTTGCTGCTGTTGCTGCTGTTGCTGCTGTTGCAACTCTTCCAGTTTGCGCCTCACCAAATCGCGGTTGAAGGCGGCGTCTTGATCGTCGGCATTCAGCGCGAGGGCGTCTTCGTAAGCTTTAACGCTGGCCTGCCAACTCTTTAATGTCTCCCCGGGATTGCTTGCCAGGGCCTGCTCGCCGATCCGGTAGTGGCTGTTGCCGAGGTTGTAGTAGGAGCTCTGTTGCAAGGCCAGATCGTTGGTGGCGTTCTGGACGCTGCGAGTGAGGCCTTCGACGGCGCTTTGGTAATCCCCGTTCCGGTAGTCTTCGGTGGCGTTGTTGTAGGTGACCCGGGGATCGGAGTTCTCTTCGATCAAAGCGGACGGGTCTGCTGTCGCGGCGGACGCCTGGGGATCCGGTGGGGTGGCAGCGTCCTGAGCGAACAGACTTGAGGACAAAGCCAGCATAACGGCCGTGGTGGCTGTTGACGCCGCTTTCGGCCCGGTCTTGCGCCGTGCGGCGGAGATCACCGGTGCGCGGTTTCGTTTTTGGCGACGCCGCTCACTCAGTAACAGTTCGGCGACCAGAAGGATGAGGGCGGCAGCGAGCGGCCATTCAAAACGCTCGAGTGGAACGCGGTCGAGCCGCTGTTTGAGGTCGCTTTTCGGCACCAGACGCAGCTTTTCCTGATAGATGGTGTCGAGGCCTTCTGCAGCACGACCGAGCGGTGCGTAGATACCGCCTGTCGCCGTGGCGATTTTGCGCAGGGTGTTTTCGTCGAGGGCGGTGTGCACCGGTTGACCGTTTTCATCGCGGACAAAATCCTGGCTGCCATCCTCCTGACGCAAAGGGATAAGAGTACCCCGGGGATCGCCGACACCGACGGTGTGAATGATCATGCCACTGTCCTCCGCCGCAGCGATGGCATCGGCAACGGCACCCTGCAAGTCCTCACCGTCGGTGATCAGAATGAGGATGCGATGATTGTTGCCCTCCTCGTCAAAAAGGCGGTTGGCTTCGCGTACCGCGCTTGCCAGATCGGTCCCCTGATGGGGGATGATATCGGTGTCAATGGCTTCGAGCGACTGGCGGAAAGCAGAGTAGTCGAGGGTCAGCGGACAGAGAGCAAACGCGTTGCCGGCGAACGGAATCAATGCGACGCGGTCGCCCTCAAGCCGGTCGACAAAATCGATGACGCCGAGCCGTGCGCGTTCGAGGCGGTTGGGGGTGACGTCTTCGGCGAGCATGCTGCGCGAGCTGTCAAAGGCGAAAACCAGGTCGATGCCGCGGCGTTTCACTTCGCGGTATTCGAAGCCGAGTTGAGGGCGGGCGATGCTGACGAAAAGCAGGAAGACGGCGGCCAGCCAGAGCGCATTTTTCAAGCGTCGTTTGCGCTGCGACACGCTGGCGGTCAGTTGAGACAGCAACCGGGGATGGGCAATTTTCCTGAGATCTTCGCGCCGCCGCCGGGCGGACCGTTTGAGCAGCGCACCGAGGCCGACGCAGACGATTGCTCCGATCCAGAGGAATACCGGCCAGGCAAATTGTAGAGAGTCGTTCATCGATGGGGCGGTGGGGGGAAGGAAATCAGTGGAACAATGTCAGGGAAGCCTGCGCAGGCGGGTCTCGCCGAGTGTTCGTTCGACGCCGATCAAAAGCAGACCGGGAATCAGTGCGTAGAAAAACAGCTCGTCGACGTCCTCGTATTTTTTGAGCTTTCGCCTGGTAGTCTCGAGCTCGTTGATAGCCGCATAGACCTGCGTCAACGAATCGGTATCGGTTGCGCGGAAGTACTTTGCACCGGTTTCGGTGGCGACTTCCTGAAGGGTTTTCTCGTCGATGTCGACCTCGGCCATTTGCAGGTGACGGCGACCGAATTGATCGGTTACCGGGATCGGCGCCTGGCCGCGCGTGCCGGCACCGACCGTGTAAATCTTTATGCCGATTGCCTTGGCGGCTTCGGCGGCGGTCAGCGGGTTGGCGGCACCTGAGTTGTTCATGCCGTCGGTGAGCAGCACGACGATGCGACTCTTGGCTTCCTGTTCGCGGAGATGGTTGGCGGCGGAGACGATCGCCGAGCCGATTGCGGTGCCGTCTTCGACCTGGCCGATTTTCACCTCCTTGAGTCGCTTATCGAGCCAGTCGTGGTCGAGCGTCAGCGGACTTACCAGGTAGGGACGACCGGCAAAGGCGACGATACCGATGCGATCGTTGGGGCGCTCGTCGATGAAATCGGAGACCACGCTTTTGACCACTTCAAGGCGGTTGGCGGGTTTTCCTTGCAGCTTAAAATCCAGTGCTTCCATCGAACCGGAAACGTCGATGGCGAGCAGAATGTCGATGCCGCTGGCGTCCACTTCGGTGGTGCCGCGTCCGAGTTGCGGGCGGGCCAGAGCGAAGATCAGCGCTGCCAGGGCGAGCAGGCGCAAGGTGGCGAGCACGCCTCCGAACGCGGCCCTGGGCTTTCCGCCGGCAGCCCGCGCGGCGGCAACGCTGGGAAATCTCAACGACGCCGAACGCCCCGCTTTGCCGCGCAGCCAGGCGACCAGAGGCAATGCCAGAAGCAGCCAGAGCAATTCCGGATGGGCAAACTGCAGGGCGGTTTGAGATTCGGTCATGGGTGAAAATTACTGTCGGGCAGGGTTGGTTTCGGCGGAAACTGCGGCAGTTGTCGTGGTCGAAGAGGCAAGCGGACGGCGGGTGTCGTCGACGAAATCCCGGGCGCTCTGCCAGAGCTGTTGGTGCAGGGCTGTGTCGACGCTGGCGTTTTGACCGCCGAATTTGGCGAGGTCGCAGTAGCGGAGAAAAGTACTCAGCGGTTCGGCGTGCCGGGCAAGATCCGGTGGCGCTGAGGAGTTCAGCTGGCGCAAAAATTCGTCGGTCGTGCGTTGCGGTGCGGCGATGCCGAACTGTTCGGCGATGTATTCGCGAACGATGCCGGCGACCGTCACGGCAAAGCGTTCGCCGGGTTGATCGGCGATCACGGCGCGGCTCTGATCGAGTGCCGCCAGTGCTTTCCGGGCGGCGGACAGCGGAACCGTCGGGCGCTTTTTTCGAAGCAGGTGATTTACTGAGATTACCGCTACAACTCCGGCCGCAAAAATAGCGATCCACAAGCCGTAGTTCGGCGGTGCGGGAATTTCCACCGGGCCGCGAATGTCGCGAATATCATCGAGCGCTGCAGCGGAGTCGGGATCCGGGGCCGCCGGGATCGATGGTGCCGCCGCCGGTGACGGGGTATCATTTTCCTGTGCCGAAAGTGCCGGCAGGAGCAGCAGCGATAAGGCCAGCAAAAGCGATCGAACACACGGCAGGACCCGGACGCGGGTTCCGGTGGTGGAAATGGGAGTAGATTCTTTGTTTGCGGAAAACTTCATGATTACACGTCAGCCGCCCCGTTGCCGACGGCGGGCGAAGAAATGCATCAGTTGCGGGACCCAGTCGCTGCCATTGGTAAATTCGAGAAAATCGATGCCCAACGATTGAATGGCTTTGGCGACGGTTTGGTGTCGCTGTTCGGCGTGCTGCTGAAATGACTCGCGTACTTTGCGGCTACCGGTATCGATCTCGACCAGTTCGCCGGTTTCGGCATCTTCGACGGTGAGCCGACCGACGGCCGGGAGTTCCTGTTCGCGGGGATCGTTGACTGAGACGGCAATGACGTCGTGATGTTTGCCGGTGACTTGCAGTTTGCGCCGGACTTCGGCGAGTTCAGCTTCGATATCGCCGATCAGACAGAAATCCGAAACGAGAAACACCACCGAGCGGCGGCTGATCATTTGATTGACGAAATCGAGCGCCACGCGGATGTCGGTGGCGCGTCTTTTGGGCTCAAAAAACAGTGCCTCACGGATCAGTCGCAGGATGTGAGTCTGTCCCTTGGCGGGTGGAATGTAGAGTTCCACTTCATCGGTAAACAATACCAGGCCGACCTTGTCGCGATTGCGAATTGCCGATGCGGCAAGCACGCCGGCAGCCTCGGTGGCGAGTTCGCGTTTGGTATCGCCGGTTGAACCGAAATTCGACGAGGCGCTGACATCGATCATCAGCATGATTGTCAGCTCGCGTTCTTCGGTGAACAGCTTGATGTGCGGTGTGCCGGTGCGGGCGGTGACGTTCCAGTCAATGGTGCGCACATCGTCACCGGCGACGTAGTCACGAACGCGATCGAAGTCCATGCCCCGACCTTTGAATACGCTGGCGTAGCGTCCAGCCATGGTATCGTCTACCAGACGGTTGGTGCGAACTTCCATGCGTCGCACTCGACCGAGAATGGCGGCGGCGCGCTGCTCGGCCTCCGCGGAGAGGTCGGGTGCGGGTGGTGTTACGGATTTTTTGCGGAACAGCATTCGGGGGCGTCGGCCGGGGATTTAGATCTTGGGTGTCGGTGAGCGTTGTTTTCGTTTTTCAAGCCTGGTCCTGATGCCTTGATACCTGCTTATGGCACCGGAAGTTGATCGAGAATTTTCTGAATGAGTTGTTCGCTGGTAAGGCCCTCGGCTTCGGCTTCGTAAGAAACGGTTACGCGGTGGCGCAACACGTCCATCGCGATACTTTTAATGTCGTGCGGTGTGACATAGACACGGCCTTCCAGAAATGCGTGGGCGCGTCCGGCCAGAGCGAGGCTGATACTTGCTCGAGGAGAAGCGCCAACGCGCAGGTAGGGACTGAGATTCAAGCCAAACTGATCGGGATCGCGCGTCGCATGCACCAGAGTGACCAGGTAACGTTTCACCTTGTCGTCGAGGTAGAGCTGATTGGTGACAGCGCGGGCCTGCTCGATTTGTTGAAGAGAAATGACCGGCTGCGGCGAGGGGATATCGTCAGTGGTGGCGGCGTAGTCGACGACGGTCAGTTCCTCATCAAGCGAGGGATAGTCGACCACGACTTTGAGCATGAAGCGATCGACCTGAGCCTCGGGAAGCGGGTAGGTGCCCTCCTGTTCGAGCGGATTCTGCGTCGCCATGACGAGGAACGGTTGCGGCAGAGCGAAGCTGTGGTCTCCGATGGTTACCTGCTTTTCCTGCATGGCTTCGAGGAGTGCACTCTGCACCTTGGCAGGGGCGCGATTGATTTCATCGGCGAGGATGAAATTTGCGAACACGGGGCCGTGTTTGACTTCGAACTCGGACCGCTTCGGATCGAAGATTTGTGTGCCGACAATGTCGGCCGGCAACATGTCGGGCGTAAATTGAATGCGGCGAAATTTCGCGTCGACCAGCGATGCCAGCGTTTTCAGCGCCAGCGTTTTAGCCAGGCCGGGAACGCCTTCCAGAAGGATGTGACCTTTGACCAGCAGTGCGATCAGTAAGCGGTCGACCATGTCCCGCTGGCCGACCAGCGAATGGGAAATTTCAGTGCGCAGCAGGTGGGTCCAGCCGGAGGCTGCGGCGACTTGTTCTTCGGTGAGTGATTGGGCGACTTTGGACGGAGAAGGGGAAAGTGGACTGCTCATCGGTATACATTTTCGCTTTCAGAAAATGTATATCGATAAGTTTTGGGCGTTCAAATTACATCGATGTAATTGATACTCTTACTTCTCAGTTAGGGGGATTTCCAGCTGATTGGTGACCGGTTCGATGGATTCGCGATGGGCTTTGGCGATGGCTTCGAGTTCGGCGATGATTTCGGGATGGTCGGCGGCGATGTTGTGTTTTTCCGAAGGGTCGTGACTGAGGTTGTAGAGCAGTGGAGGGTCGTGAACCTCGGCCTGTTTCTGGCCGGTGTAGGAGGTCTTGGTAAGCCAGTGGGCTTTGTAGTCACCGTGACGGACCGCGAAAAGTTGCTGGCCGTGATAGTAGAACATGTTTTCGCGTGGGCTTGCGCCTTTGCCCTCAAGAACGGGGCTGAGGTCGCTGCCGTCGTAGCTGCGATCATCAGGCAGTTCGGCGCCGGCGAGACTGGCGAAGGTGGGCAGCAGGTCGAGCGTGCTGCCCATGTCGGTGACGACGCCGGTGGCGAGTTGCTGCGGGTGCGCCCACATCACGGTCGGTTCGCGCATGCCGCCTTCCCAGGTGGAGCCTTTGCCGTCGCGCAGCAGGCCGGCGCTGCCGCCGTGGGTTTTAAAGCTTAACCACGGACCGTTGTCGGAGGTGAACACGACGTAGGTCTGTGAGAATTCGGGTTGTAGAGGCGTCGCTTTCACCGCCTTGAGAATTTGGCCGACGGACCAGTCGATTTCTTCGATGACGTCTCCGTAGATACCGGCCAGACTTTGGTCCTTGAATTTTTCGGAGCGGAACAGCGGGATGTGCGGCAGGCTGTGGGCGAGGTAAAGGAAGTACGGTGTCTGCGCTTCCTGTTGATGTTTGATAAATGCAACCGCCTCGTCAGTGTAGCGTCGGGTGATGGTGCGCTGGTCGGCGGGGCGTTCCACCACTTCGGTGCCGCGCAGCAGGGGCACGTTGTAGGCGCTGATGTCTTCGTTGTCGGCGAGCGTGAAGTGATCGGTCGTGCCTTTAACCTTGTCCATGTCGTTGGAGTAGGGAATGCCGAAATAGGAATCGAAGCCGTGCGCGGTCGGCAAAAACTGAGGCAGGTGTCCGAGGTGCCATTTGCCGACCGCGGCAGTGGCGTAGCCTTGTTTTTTTAAAGCGCCGGCGATGGTGACTTCAGTCGTCGGCAGGCCACCGCCGGAGTTGGGGAACAGCACGCGGCGCCGGTCCGAGCACATGCCATTGCGGATCGGCAGGCGACCGGTGAGCAGTCCGGCGCGGCTCGGCGTGCAGACGCAGGCGGCAACGTAGAAATTGGTCCAGCGCTGGCCCTCGTGAGCCATTTCGTCGAGGTTGGGCGTGCGGATCGTCGGGTGGCCGAAGCAGCCGAGGTCGCCGTAGCCGAGGTCGTCGGCGAAGATGACGATGAAGTTCGGCGGCGGCGTTTCCGCGCGGGCGACGTGCGCAACACAGAGCGCGCTGACAACGAGGCAGAGGCGGGACAGCAATGCGGTGCGGGAGCGGGATGGAAAGGTCATTGATTGCGGAAGGCTAATGCGTTGTCAGCGGGGGCGATAGGTTCTAGCATGCGAAGCTGGCGCCGTCACGCGACGGGCTTGCGGACCCCGGATTTTATTGAAGATGAATATTATTGAATCGAGCGACAAGCAGCAAACTCAACAGGAACGTTTTGAAAAGGTGCGCACTCTGGTGTTCCCGGATTCGAGCCACGCGTGCATCGATCTGGCGGCGGATGTTGCCACTCTGATTCGCCGCAAGGCCGAAGCCGGTGAGACGGCGGTGCTGGGCCTGGCGACCGGTTCGACGCCGGTGCCGTTTTATCGGGAGTTGATTCGTCTGCATCGCGAAGACGGGCTGAGTTTTCAAAATGTGGTGACCTTCAACCTCGATGAATACTACGGGCTGGATGCTGATCATCGCGAAAGTTATGCGCGTTTCATGAACGAGCAGTTGTTCTCGCACATCGATATTCCGGAGGAGAACGTCAATATCCCGGATGGCACGGTAGCCGTCGATGAAGTGTACGATTCGTGTATGGCCTACGAGGCAAAGATTCAGTCGGTGGGTGGCATTGATCTACAGATTCTCGGTATCGGCCGGACCGGTCACATCGGTTTTAATGAACCGGGTTCGAGTGTCGATTCGCGCACGCGCATGATCACGCTCGACCGGGTGACACGACGCGATGCGGCGGCGGATTTCCTCGGTGAGGCGAACGTGCCACGCTACGCGATCACCATGGGGGTGGGAACGATCATGGCCGCGCGCAAAATTGTGCTCATGGCGTGGGGTGCCAACAAGGCGGAGATTTTGCGTGAAGCGGTCGAAGGGGGAGTCACTGATCAGATCTCGGCGAGCTTTTTGCAGGATCACGATGGGGCAACTTTTCTGGTCGATACGCAGGCAGCCTCGCATCTGACCAGGCGATGTCGGCCCTGGTTGGTCGGTTCGGTGAAATGGAATTCATCGATGACTCGTCGTGCGGTCGTCTGGCTGTCGCAAAAACTCAGCAAGCCGGTGCTGAAACTGGTAGACGAAGAATACAACGAAACCGGTGTCGGTGAACTGATCACCGCGAGTGGTCCGGCCTACAATTTAAACATTCGTGTGTTTAATCAGTTGCAGCACACCATCACCGGGTGGCCGGGCGGCAAACCGGACGCGGATGACACCAACCGTCCCGAGCGCAGTTCGCCGCATCCGAAACGGGTGCTGGTGTTCAGTCCGGAACCGTATGACGCGGTGGCATCCATGGGTGGCACGATCGAGCGCTTGATCAAGCAGGGGCACGAGGTCCGGCTGATCTGTCAGACTTCGGGCAATCTTCGGGTTTCCGATGTGGCTGCGCAGAAATTCGCCAGTGTCATTCAGGAAATGAAGACACTCGGTCGCGAAGGCTGGGGCGATCAGGTCGCCTACGGGGCGATGATACTTGAGCAGATAGACAAAAAGGGAGCGTTCGGCGAAGACCCGGAAGAATTGCGGCAACTCAAGGGATTGATCCTGCGCGGTGAAGCCCGCGACGCGGCCGAGGTTTGTGGATTGGACGCGGACGCGATTCGCTTTCTCGATCTACCTTTTTATGAAAACGGTCGCTACCGGCAATTCGCCGCCGGTGATGCGGATGTCGAATTATGTCAGCAGGAATTGAATGATTTTAAACCTCACCAAATCTATGCAACCGGTCACATCGCTGATCCGAGCTCGGTGCAGGCAATTTGCTTTGCTTTGCTGACCCGGGCTCTGGAGAAAGTGGGGCCGGCAAATGAAGGTTGGCGCAAGCAATGTCGCGGCTGGTGGTATCGTGGTAAAGAAACCGCTCTGGGAGTTGATGAGATCGATATGGCGGTGCCGATGAGCCCGGATCAGGTGGAGCTGAAGGCGGAAGCCACTCGTAAGTTTCAATCGATCTCGATTGATGAAGCGCTGACCACAGAGCCTAATGTTGAAACCGCGATTGCCTACGACGCGCTGGGGATGGCGGAGTATGAAGCGATCGAGGCCTTTGAACGTGGCTAGTTGTCCGGGGGGTAGTAGGTCAATGTATCGCTGAGTCGCCCGCTGTTTTATCTACTTCACGAAGGTTAAATACTGTTGGTCAGAGGCAGCGAATCAGTTGCCTCTGACCGGGTGTTTAGTAGTATTTGGCATTGAGAATCGCTGAAATAGAGGTGGCTTTTATATGAGGTTTTGCTAGTATCGGTTGAAATAAATCAACAGATTACCATGCGATACGACGATAAAAAGAAAGCTGAAGTTGTAGCTTTTGTGAAAAAGTACAACGAGGAAAATGGTCGCGGCGGGCAGACCGCTGCGAAACAAAAGTATAAGATCAGTCCGATCTCGATCGCCAACTGGCTGACCAAAGCTGGCGAAGATCTTCCTGGAAAAGGTGGCCGTAAAAAGGCTGCCAAGGGCAAGCCGGGGCGTCCCAAGGGCGGCAAATCAAAATCCAAAGGCGGCCGCGGTAAAGCTAAGGCGGCCACAAGTGCGAGTTCGGCAGCTGGCTCGACCGAGAAAAAGCTCGCCCGTCTCGGCGAGATTCTTTCTCAGATCGACAGCCTTCAGCAGGAATTCGATTCCCTCAAGAAGACGCTGTAGCGGGAGCGCGTTGAGCGCGACGCACGCAGGTGAAAGTGACCTGCATTTTTGATTGTAAACGGCTCCGGAAACGGGGCCGTTTTTGTTGGGTGAATTGGTTGTCTGGAAGGGTTAAATGAATGTTGCGCCGCCCGAGGTCATTGCTACATTGGCCTATCATGTACTACTTGAACCAGGCAGTTCGGCAAAGTTTACTCAGTTTGAGCAGGCGTACGATAGGGGCTGGATTGGTCGCGCTCCTGGTATCGGGTGTGTTGACGTCCTGTTCGACCGTCAAAATGAATGGTGGATCCGGCAACGGGCCATCCCATATTGTGGTTGATTTTACCCATCGAAAAATCCTGGTCAGCGCCAATGCGGATAAAAAACGTCCCGTGGCAAGTCTGACCAAAGTGGCGACCGCCGTCGTAGTTCTCGACTGGATCGAAAAGCATGGGCAAAATCAAACCGCTTCGATGGTGGTGCCGAACTCGGTGGCGACGCTGGGCGGAGCCAATCCGATCGGGCTTGCACCCGGTGATGTCATCACCGTTCGCGATGCTTTGTTTTCAGCGATGCTCGGCTCTGACAATTTTGCCGCACAGACGCTCGCCGATCATTTCGGTCGCGACATAATGCGTCACGCGGGTGGACAGGATCCGGTGGCGGTGTTTGTCGGTCAGATGAATGCCCTGGCGAATTCGCTGAACATGACCAGGACCAATTTTATCAATCCTCACGGCCTCGATCACGCCGGCGCGGTCGGGCTGTCGACCGCCAGCGACATGGCCAGACTGGCCTGGTATGCGATCCATAAATCGGCGTTCAATTTCATCTGTTCGCAGCCGGAGCGCAAAATATCCTTTCAACGCGGTGGTCAAGTTCTGGCCTTTAACGTCAAGACGACTAACCAATTGCTCGGCCAGTACGGGATCGATGGGGTCAAGACCGGCAGCACCAATCGCGCCGGCGATTGCCTGATCGCCAGTGCGCGCAAGACCGACAAGATCGTTCCGCTGCAGGGTAACCAGACGCAACGAATCCCTTATCGCCTGATCTCCGTGGTGCTGGGTTCGCCGGACCGTTTCGGGGAGACGCCCCGTCTGCTGCAGACAGGTTGGGCGCAGTACGATGCCTGGTTGGCGAGTGGCATGGTCATCTCGGGACAGGAGGAGCTGCTCAACACCGGGCAGCCGACGGCGACGCGCTGACCTGTGGTCGGAGGCTGAAGACTTTAGAGCTGTGAGCGGGCATAACATGCGAATCGCAATTCTCAATGGCGGTGGCGACTGTCCCGGTCTGAACGCGGTCACTCACGGTGTCGTGGGGGCGGCGGCGAAGCTTGGATGGGAGGTGATCGGTATCCGCGATGGCTTCGAGGGGCTGTTGCCTCCCGGGGATTACAAACATCTCAAGCGCGAGCGTACTGCGGACATTCTGAAACTCGGCGGAACCATTCTCGGTACCACTAACAAAGGCAGCTTTGCGGCCAAGAAAGGCGAGGGTGAGGTGGCCAAGATTCCCGCCGACATCATCAACAAGGCCAAGCAAACCCTGGCTCACCTCAAGATCGAAGCATTGATCGTTGTCGGTGGCGACGGTTCGCTGACCACGGCATTGCAACTCCACGAAGAGGGCGTGCCGGTCATCGGGGTTCCGAAAACGATCGACAATGACCTGCAGGCAACGGCGATGACCTTCGGCTTCGACTCGGCGGTATCGACGGTGGTCGACGGGCTCGATCGACTGCACACCACAGCCAGCAGCCACAAACGCGTGATGGTGCTCGAAGTGATGGGCCGTCATGCCGGTTGGATTGCGCTCTACGGCGGGATCGGCGGCGGTGCCGACGTGATTTTGATTCCCGAGATACCGTTCTCCTACGAGGTTGTGGCCGACGTCGTTAAAAGCCGCGAGGCCGGCGGCCAGCACAGCACCATGATCGTCGTCGCCGAGGGGGCGTGCGTCAGGGACGGTGAGCTGGAGTTCGCCAAGCGGCGCAGCGACGGCGAGGACATTCTCGGCGGGATTGGCGAAACGGTGGCGGCGAAGATCGGACTTCTGACCGGCAAAGACACCCGCTCGTGCACACTCGGCCATCTGCAGCGCGGTGGCAGCCCGACCAGTTGGGATCGCGTGCTGGCGACGCGCTTTGGAGTAAAAGCGGTCAAGATGATAGAAAAAGCGCAGTTCGGGCGTATGGTCAGCTATCAGCAGTATCACGTCGGCTCAGTCCCGATCGCCGACGCGGTATCGCAGCTGAATCTGGTTGACCCCGAGGGGGAAATCGTCGAGACCGCCCGCAATGTCGGCATCTCGTTCGGTGACTCTCCGGCCTGACCGCTTCCCAACCTCTATTAGAAAAATGGACCCGCTCCTCGAACTACTGCAATCCAACTCCAAGCTCAGCACCGGCGAACTCGCCGAACGTCTCGGGCGTGCGGAAGCGGACGTTGTTGAGCAGATCAGCAGTTACGAAAACGAAGGTGTGATTCTGGGCCACCACGCGGTCATCGATCAGGAGAAGGCGGGCAATCACGATGTCTCAGCGCTGATTGAGGTCAAGTTGATGCCCGAGCGCAAGGGCGGCTTCGATCGCGTTGCCCAGCGCATTGCCAAGTTCGAGCAGGTGACCAGCTGTTATCTGATGAGTGGCGGTTACGATCTGGCGGTCATCGTCGAAGGCCAGGATTTGCGCGAGGTGGCGCTGTTTGTCTCCGAGAAATTGAGTTCGATCGATGGCGTCACGTCGACCGCGACGCACTTCCAGCTCAAGGTCTACAAGCAGAGCGGATTTCTCGCCCACACCGAAACCGAAACCGCACGGTTGCCGGTCGCTCCCTAGTCTTACACAAGGGTTCGGTTTCACGCTCGACCGGGCACCCGACGTATTGTCACGTCGCCGAACCAATCGGAACGCTTTCTATTTTTTCCAATGAACCTTGAGTCCAAAATTGCTGACCAGGTGCGCAACATTCCGCGCTCCGGTATCCGCGACTTTTTCGAACTGGTGCAGGGCCGCGATGATATCATCTCGCTCGGCGTCGGTGAACCCGATTTTGCCACGCCCTGGCACATTCGCGAGGCGGCGATCTTTTCGCTCGAAAAGGGCGAGACCAGTTACACGTCGAACCTCGGCCTGCCGTCGCTGCGCAAATGCATCGCCGAGTATGTCGATGATCATTTCGGAGTCAGCTACGATCCGACCAGGGAAGTGCTGGTCACCGTCGGTGTTTCCGAAGCGCTCGACATTGCCTTTCGTGCGCTGCTCAATCCCGGCGACGAAGTCATTTATCACGAGCCGTGTTACGTGTCGTACAGTCCGAGCATCGCCATGGCCTATGGCGTGCCGGTGGTCGTCGAGACCCGCGCCGAGAATGACTTTTCGCTGCTCGCCGAAGATGTCGCCAAGGCGATCACGCCGAAGTCGCGCGTGCTGATGTTGAATTTCCCGACCAATCCGACGGGAGCTATTCAGCCCGCCGATGAGTTGGAAAAAATCGCCAAACTCGCCATCGAACACGACCTGATCGTGATCACCGATGAGATCTACAGCGAGCTGCTCTACGGTGGCGAAGATGGCATGGGCCGGGGCGAGCACACTTCCATCGTGACTTTTCCCGGGATGCGCGAACGCACCATCCTGCTGCACGGATTTTCCAAGGCTTTTGCGATGACCGGCTTCCGGCTTGGCTACGCTTGCGCTCCGGTGGTGCTGACCGAGGCGATGATGAAGATTCACCAGTACGCCATCCTGTGTGCGTCAATGACCAGTCAGGTCGCCGCTGTCGAAGCCCTGCAAAACGGCGCACCGCGGGTTGAGGAAATGCGCCGCTCGTACGCCGCGCGCCGCAATCTGTTGCTGAGCCGTTTTGCGGCGATGGGGGTGCCGTGTTTTTCACCGGGTGGAGCCTTCTACAGCTTTCCCGACGTCCGCGAGTTTGGACTGACCAGCAAAGCGTTCGCGCTCAAGTTGCTCGAAGAGGAGAACGTCGCCGTCGTTCCCGGTGACGCTTTCGGCAAGGCCGGCGAAGGTTTTGTGCGTGCCTGTTACGCGACCGCACCCGACAAGCTGGAGATCGCTCTTGAGCGTATCGCCGCGTTCGTGGGCAGACTGCGGGCAAAAGCCGGCTGATTTTCAGTGGCCGGTTTTCAGAATTTCAGCGACGGGCGCTTGTCAGTTCTGCGTTGCATTGATAGCTAAGATCCAAAATCAATAACCTAAGATCGCGACCGAAGGTCGCCCTCCGCTATGTCTAACACTATCACTAAAGCCTGTGTGCTCGCCGCCGGACGCGGCACGCGCATGAAAGGCCTCACCGCCGAAGTTCCCAAACCGATGATTCCGGTGCAGGGCACGCCGATTCTCGAATCGATTGTTCGTGGTCTGGTCAGTAACGGAGTGCAGGAGATCCTCATTATAGTCGGCTGGCGACGGGAAGTCATCGAACAGCACTTCGGCGATGGCAGTGCCTTCGGTTGTGCCATTTCCTACGTCGAACAAGTCGTCCAGGACGGCACCGGCCGGGTGGTTGAACTGGCGCGCGATTTCGTCGGTGACGATGCTTTCGTGCTCAGCTACGGCGACATTCTGGTTCCGGCGGAAAGTTACGCCGATCTGGTCGCCTTCGGTGGCGTCGATGCGCGACTGAGTGTGAAGATCAACGAGGACGTGTCACAAGGCGGCGCGGTATTTATCGACGACGATTTCCGGGTCACTGACCTGATCGAAAAAGGCGATCCCGACGGTCCGACCAGTCCTTACTACAACGCTGGCATCTATGCCTTCGCCCCGGTGATTTTTGACTACACCGCCAAGTTGGAAAAGTCTCCGCGCGGCGAGTACGAGCTCACTGATGCCATCGCCGCAATGGTTCACGATGGCCGCGAGGTGAGGGCGGTCGAGCTGAAAGGCGAATGGGCTGACGTCCGCGATCCCGAGGTGTTGGAAGAGTTGAACCAGGGCTAGCGCGGCTGGCAAAATACGCCAAGCCGCTCCGGCGACCCGGTCCAAAGACGGGGCGGCTACAGCTGCACCTATGGTTTCGCTGCCGGCAGGCCGCGATGATATTTTGTGTCGCTGCGCTGGACGCCCATGGCGGCGAAATGCTCAAGCAACAGCCGGTGCACGAAAATATAGCCGCCTCCGACCCGTCGAAGCAGGACCACGCGGGCCGCTTCGTCGAGCAGGCGATCGATGCGCAGGGGCATGCTGCCTTGGCGCCACAGCAGGATCCGGAGGATAAAATGTTTTATCACATCAGCTCCGCCAAACCACATTCCAAAGCCGATGCCGATCAAACCGGCAAAACCCAGCGCGGTTTGCGCCGTGCTCCAGACAACGATCGCGAAATCTTCGTTCTGCATCGCCTGCAGGATCGAAACAGGCAGCACGACAAAGGGCAGCAGCAGCCACGACATCCAGGTAAATTTCACCGCCGACCGGATCGACAATTTGATGCCTTGATTGGGAACCATCTTGCCTTTGATGAAGGTTCCTTCGAGGCCTCCGATGACCAGACCGACCGCGGCACCAAGCAAGGTGCCAAAGACTGAACCGATGCCCAGATGTTTCAGTGCCTGCAGACTGAAGAAGGGAATGCTTGTCGAAGCGAAAAGCAGCCAGTTTGACGCGTGAACGATGAAGCTCAGCACGGTGCCCCATATCAGCCCGTGAACGACGCCTCTGCGCGTTCCTCGACGCGACCATTTGAGCAATTCGGTGGTCTGGATGTCGCGTGACAGAGGCCGGTTGGTGGAGCGAATGCCGAACAGCACGGCGCAAAATGAGGCGATCATAGCAGCGCCGTAAAATGCCCGCTCAGTGGCAAAACGGCGGACATGTTGTCGACGCATGGTAGACCAGCTTTCGATGGTTGCGGTGGCGGCTTCGGCGGGCGGGACGCCCCAGTTCACCAGTGCCATTCGCAGCGCTTCATCGTTGCTGACATTCGCCGCCCCGGCGAGTTGCGTGAACTCGGCGATCCGGGCCGCCGTGTTCTTATCAACCTCTTTGTCGACGGCAATTTGAAGCAGGAACACAATCAGCATAGTGCTTGCCGCCAGGATGGTGATGAAATGGACGGCGAATGGCAGCGCGTATGCTTTGAAGCCTGTGGTGTGCCGGGGTCTGGCCGAAAGGCGCAGGCATTCGATAATTCCAGCGATCAATCCAGCGAGAATGCCGCCCACCGCAAAGGTCCATGACTCGTGCTGTTCGCCGATGTTAAACCAGGTCCAGTGCCCGGTTTTTTTGATGCCATGATAAAGGCCTGCGCTCAGCCAGTAGGCGACCAGCAGGGTGCAGCCTCCGATCGTTGACCAGATCGTCGTGATAGCGACGCGGCTGGCGATCAGGTACTTGCAGCGGGAAACTCTGGAGGTGAGCCAGTTTGGCTGCAGCTGTTCGATGAGAAAATCCGAGCGCGATTGCTCCTTCATGTTACGAGCCAGCCAGGTCAGCTGATCGGTTATCTCAGTTCGATCGAAGCCGCACTCGGTTTTTCCTTTTCTCCGGAATGCGTGTTCGGTGTAGGCGTCGAACAGCTTCTGCAGAGCCGCCTCCCGATTGGTGGCTTCGTTGGCCCGCAACACCACGCCGTTGGCGTTGATCAACTCCATGATGTGCAACAGCAGCGGCGACGATGCGAGATCCTGCAAGGCACTGTCGGCTTGAATCGCCCGGCGAAGCTCTTTGGTGTCATCACCGAACGACTCGAGATAAGTGGTGATCTGCCGAGCCGAAAGGGGCCGGAGCGAGACCGCGCCGTCGAGTTGCAACTGAATACCGAGGTCGTTGTATTCCTCGGTTCGGCAGCAAACGACCAACCCCGAGAAGGCCGAGGAATCGGAAAAATCGTTGATCGCCTGCACGCACTCCGCCCGCGCATCAGAACGCACTTCGTCGAGGCCGTCCAGCAGGGGAGTGATACGACTGGAGTCCACCCAGTCTTTGCCGACCCGGCGTGGCACGTGATATTTTTGCGACAATTCCTCGACCATCCACTCGGTCAGCGGCAGCTGTCTCTCACTCCACGAGGCGAGATTAAAAATCACCGGCACGGGCGTGGCGAAGCTGGTGTCGTTTCCGGTCCGTTCGATCAGGGCGCGGGTCAGTTCCAGCAGGGAGATAGTTTTTCCCGCTCCGGGTTCACCGAGAATCAGCAGATGGCGGGACAGCTCGTCAAAAATTTCGATGATCGGCTGCTCGTTCAGCTGGTCAGCGACGTCTGATTCCGGAACTTCGACAATGGACTGCCACGGATGCTCGATCCCGGTCCGTTCCACGACTCTGCCAACCTTCATCGACGAACCGGCGCGGAGCGAATGGTCGAGGTAACCATCGATCCAGAAGCGTTGGACATTCTGGCAGAGTTTCGTCAGGTGGCGCTTCTCGTTTTTGTCGAGCGAGTGCGTCTCCGGATTCGTTGCGGCGGTTGATCCGGTCGGGACAAATTCGTTCAGCCGAAGCAGCAGTTGCTCCAGGTCGTGCTCAAAATCTGTATTGGCACGCAGCAAGGCGGCGTTTCTTTTTGCCAGGTCAGCGATGTCTGCCGGCAGCTGTTGTTCCGTTGGCATCACTGCGTTGCCGATCAGCACCGGAATGACCGTAGTGTCAGTCGACAGTGCGGTTTGAATTTCGAATCGAACAAAATCGTCAGCAGACTCAAGTCGTCTACGGCCGTTTTCGTCGCGAACGTCGAGCCAGCTTGGACCGATGATCACCAGGGTGACACTGCACTCGCGAATGGCGGTGACGATTTTTTTGCGGTAGTCCTCGCCGAGACTGATGTCGTAGACATCGAGGAAAATTGCAGGCTTCCCCAGTTGGCGTAGCAAAGCATCACGCAACGCTTGAACAGCGAAGTCGTTGTCATTCCTGCGGTAGGAAATGAAAACGTTGTGCATCTGCAGATTGGAGGGCAATGGCGGTCTACTTGTCACGTACATTCGCCGGCGAAAATCGGTTAACGAAACAACATGATCGCGAACCGGCGCGCATTCCCTGACCGGTGCCACTTTGCAAGCGCGCCCGGGGGGTCCGGTTTTGCACTCATCGATTCACCGGACAGCGGCGAAGGCCGCCGGACGCAGGTCATCGCCGGCAAAGCGTTCATTACCGAATCGTCTCAGCCGGATTCGAATGTCTTTTCGGCCGAGGACAAGGCTTAGTCCAGGTCAGCATGCGTTCCCCTCCGGCAGGCATCTCCTCCGGGCGAGACTTTTTTTGCCGGGAGCAGCGCAGGCCGCCACTCCCGGTCGGCAATAGTTTTACCGCTGTCCGCCCAGCTTTCGACGCCAGAGAACAAACGGCACGGAGATGAAATACATGATGATGCTGTAGACTGCGGCCGGCACCGTCGTCGGGGGGAGAGTTTCCGTTGCTCCGAGGGCGATCATTGTTCCGACAGCGATGCCGAGGGTGCCGTTCTGCACGCCCGACTCGATGGAAATCGTGGTCGCGTCGATCGGATCCAGTTTCATTGTGCGACTGCTGAGCAAGCCAAGCGCAAGCATGCTGACATTGAGCAGCGCCAGAGCTGGTGCGAGCGTCGGCAGGTTGGTGGAGAACACCAGCCAGTTCTTCGCCAGTGCCGCAACGATGATGACGACAAACAGCGCGAGTGCGGCCTGAGATATGCCGGTAGAGATTTTCTCCACCACTTGCGGCGCTTTCGCGGTCAGCACCATACCCAATGCGACTGGCACCGCAGTGATCAGAAACATGGTGATGCCGAGGCTGACGATATTCACTTGCGGACCGTCGACTCCCATGAAGTGACGAACCGAAACGGCTACCAGGATCGGCACCGTGATGATCGAAGCCAGGCTGGTGATGGCGGTCAGTGAAATCGACAGCGGGGTATTGCCCTTGCCGATTCTGGTCAAAACATTCGAAGTCACTCCACCCGGACAGAACGACAGGATCATCACGCCTACCGCCAGCTCCGCGGACAGAGCAAATGCTTTGACCAGAGCAAAGGCAATCAGCGGCAACAGGATCAGCTGGTTGACTGCACCGGTGCCGAAAGCTTTGGGATATTTGAGCACCCGCGTGAAGTCCTGCCTGCGCAGGCCGAGGCCGAGCGAAAACATAATGAAAGCGAGGATCAGGGGTAGGGCGACTTTGACGATCATGGAAGCGGGCGGGAGGGCGGAGTGTTACGCGGCTCCGAGAATGGATCAGCGTTTTCGTTGCGCAAGGCTGAAGTGCACTGAAACAGGGCGGAGTGGCGGGGCGGCGATTGGTGGCGGACCGCGAGTCGATGGGGTGCAGGAGGCCGGAACAGGTTCAAAAAACCGCCTGGTGTACACAAAAATGTCGTCGGAGCTTTTGTTTTTCCGTTCGGGATGTTTATAGTTCGACGTGCCTGAACGTCCGCCCCATTCTGAGTCCGAGGAGCATTCGCTGCCTCCGCAGTTGCCGTCGCCTGCGGCGGGTGCTGATCCGGTTCTCGAAGTGCCGAGCTATGCCGAGCACAAGGCCAGGCATGAGGCTCAGGCGGCGGCGGCTCAAGGTCCGCCGAAAAAACGCGGCTGTGGCTGCAGCCCGGTGGTGATGCTGCTGATTCTGCTCGGCCTGATCGGCGTGCCGGGCTGTGTGTATTTCCTCGAATTCACCGAACTCGGTCAGAAGGTGAACCGGCGGCTGCACCGCATGGTCGGCAGCACTGAACTTGATTCGCCCGGAGTGAAACCGCAAGTGATCGAGAAAATCGTCGAAGTGCCGGTTGAAAAAATTGTCGAAGTACCGGTTGAAAAGATTGTTGAAGTGCCGGTGCATCGTCCACTGCCCGACCGCTTCGTGGCGCCCAAGGAGATCGACACCGCTCAACTCTACGGTGGCCTGCACACGCAGACCACAATAGCAGCGGTTGAGGGGGCGACGGCAACGGAGGAACGCGAAAATCCGCAGGCCTATCAGATTGCGATGACGCTGAACATTCGTGTTCCCAAACCGAATACCAGCATCGAGTCGCTGAGTGCGCTCAATCCGAAACTGCCGGAGATTCTTCCCGATCTGGAGCGGATGTTGACCACGGCAGAAGTGTCCGGTTTTTACCACGAACTCTACCGGCTGAAACAGGAACGGGTGCAGCGCTACCTGACCCGCTTCGACAAGGTTCCGTCGCGACACAATTTCTTTGATTGTGAATCCGTTCTCGAGCTCACCCATCCCGAAGCCGGGGGGCGCGCGCTGTTGATGCAGGGCGAAATGGATGTCGTCGCTGACGGTTCCGACGGTGATCGCTGGCCGCAGTTGGACGAGTACATTTCGATGTCCGACCACTACCAGCCGTTCACCAGCTACGGCTGGCCGAAGACTTCGGCGACGCCGAATCCGCTCCTGGAAAAGTGGCAGGCGGACCTGAAAAAGTATGAGGCGGAGTATGCCATCGTCGGTCTGCCGGTGGAGCGAAATCGTTTTTTGGAAAGTAAAATTGCGACCCTGAAACCGGGCATCGCCGACATGAAATCGCGAAGTTTCCTGATCGCTGAAGCAGACCCGTTCATCGTCGTGCCACTTTCGTTTCTCGGGCGCAAAGACGCTGCGCCGTTTGTGCCTTCGATCGGTGACTACGCGGTGGTCATTTACGAAGATGGAGTTTACCCGGCAATCATCGGCGATGCCGGGCCTGCCTATAAAATGGGTGAGGCGTCGTTGCGGATTGCCAGGCAGTTGAACGACAGGGCGGGGGTTTACAATCGGCCGGTGAGTGATCTCAAGGTTACCTACCTGGTGTTCCCCGATTCGGCGGAGGAAAAAAAGCAGGCTCCCGATTTGAAGAAATGGCGCGTGCGCTGTGACGAGTTGCTCGGTGGACTGGGAGGACTCGGCGAGGGCTACCGTTTACATGAGTGGGAAGACCTGATTGCCAAGCGCAAACTGGAAAAGGAGGCTGCTGCGAAAGCCGCCGCCGACGCGACGGCAACGCCGGAAGCCCCGGCTGAGCCCAAGGCAGAACCGGCAGCCGGGGTAAAGCCGGAGTCTGAGCCGGCTGCCGCGCCCGTCACTGACGCGCCGGCACAAGCCAAGCCGCCTGAAGCGGATTCGTCGGACCCGCCGGCTGCGGTGAAGCCATAGCCATGACGAGGCGCATCGGTTGGCGCTGCGTTGTTCCGTGCTCCGCTCTCTGTGCCTTACGGAAGGGGCTTGCCGATTTGCGGGCGCAAAAAAACCGGCACGGTTGAACCGGGCCGGCTTTTTGTGTGATCTGAATCAACGAATTTTATTTGTTGATCAGACCTTTATCTTTCTCGTCTTTGAGTCGTTCGCGAAGCACTTTTTTGCGCCAGGCGACAGCCTTTTTCAAGGCTTCATCATAGCCGAGTTTGTCGACAGAGAACTTACGATTAACAGCCTTGCCCAGTTCCGAGCGAGCGGTCACCGTGATGACTTTGCGCTTTTTGCCGGAGCGGTTGGCGTATTCGGTAAGTGAGACACCGAGTTCACCGGTGTTGGTGCGCGGAGTGCGCTTGATGCGCCACAAAGGCTTGGCCAGTTTGGCCATTTCTTCGAGCAGTCCATCGCGATGTTCTTTAGCTGCAGTCAGCGCTTTGCGCTTTCCGCCGTGCAGTCGATCGCTGAACAATTTAGTTTTCAGAACACCGCCGCGACGGACATGAACCTGCCAGCCGTGGGTTTTCGTCGAGTCAATTCGTTTGATATTCTTTACGGATTGCTTGTTCTTAACTCGCTTTTTCTGGGTTTTAGTAGCCATTACAGTAAGGGGGGTGTAAGGTTAGAGTTAGGGGGGAGACTAGAATGTGAGGCATTTGCGGCTTATGTCA
>CBDULB010000084.1:0-27272 GCA_965367965.1 uncultured bacterium
GCCGGGTGGATCTAACCGCACAAGGGCCGCGGCACGACAGGAGTGTCGTGCTTCCTTGATCCGGCAGCGACGCTTTGATGCCAAGGAAGAACCACACTCCTGTGGTTCCCCGTGGACGGGCAAGGCAGGAAGGTAACTCGAACGCCCGGGGCGTGGAACGAGTTGCCGGGTGGATCTAACCGCACAAGGGCCGCGGCACGACAGGAGTGTCGTGCTTCCCCGGGGGGTAATGTGAACTGCGAGACCAAGGAAGAACCACACTCCTGTGGTTCCCGTTGCGTTGGCCGCTGGTTCAGGTCCGGAGCCGGTTTGCCATCCGCTTACCGGGTATCCGTCGCGACCAAGCCCTTGATCCACCGAGAGCGTTTGCAAAACTGCCCCGCAATTCGCTCAGCCTTTGCCCTGCCCATAATACGCCCCCGGCCCGTGCTTGCGCAGGTAGTGCTTGTCGAGAATATGCCCGGGCAAGGGCGCGACATCGGGATTCAGTTGCCAGGTGCCGAGTGCCATCTGCGCACAGACTTCGAGGGCGATCGAATTTTTCACCGAATCGACAGCATTTTTTCCCCAGGTAAACGGCGCATGATATTTTTGAAAACAGGCCGGCATTTCCATCGGCTTGAGTGCCCGCTCGCGAAAGCATTCGACGATCGCATTGCCGGTGTTGGTCTCGTAAGCCTCGGCCACTTCGTCCGGTGTCAGTTCGCGAACCACCGGAACCGTTCCGTAAAAATGATCAGCGTGCGTGGTACCCTGACACGGCAACTCGACCCCGGCCTGAGACATCATCGTGGCATGCGCCGAATGAGTATGGGTGATGCCACCGATATCTTCAAATTCGCGATACAGCACCAGGTGCGTCGGCGTATCCGACGACGGATTGAGATCACCCTCAACCACTTTTCCATCGAAGTCGACCACCACCATTTGATCAGCCGCGAGATCGGCGTAGGCGACGCCGCTCGGTTTGATGACAAACAGCGACTTGTCGCGATCGACGCCGGAGACATTGCCCCAGGTCATTTTTACCAGACCTTCGCTCTGCAGGAGCAAATTGGCCTGCCAAACCTCATGTTTTAAATCTTCCAGCATCGTTTCTATAAATCAGTTTCTGGAACGCTGACGGATGTCGATCAACTGCTTCATCACCTGACCGATATTGGCAGAATCGTCAACGCCACCGAAACTGTCGTGAAGCGTCCGGTACAATTCATAGAGCTCGGCATAAACCGCCTGATTCTCCGGAATCGGTTGATAAACCCGCTCGCGATTCTTGCAGACCTTGGCCTGCGCGTCCGCCAGTTCCATCTCACCACTCGCCGCCGCGCCGAACAGCGCAGCCCCCAGTGCACAGGTCTGATCACTCTGCGCCACCTTCATCGGCAGGCCGATGATGTCGGCGTAGATCTGCATCAGCGTCGCGTTCTTCACTGCCAGCCCACCGGTATTCACCACCTCATTGACCTCGACGCCATGCTCGCGCATGCGTTTGATAATGGTCAGCGCACCGAACGCCGTCGCCTCGATCAACGCGCGGTAAATCTCGTGCGCCTGAGTATAGAGCGTCTGCCCGAGAATCATCCCCGAAAGACGAACATCAACCAGAATGGTGCGGTTGCCGTTGTTCCAGTCGAGCGCCAACAAGCCCGCCTCACCCGGCTTTTGCTTCGCCAACTCGGCTTCCATGTTGGCGAACTTCCTGCCCATCGAATCGCCGTAGCTGTCGGGCACGAGGTTGTTGACGAACCACAGAAAAATATCGCCGACGGCCGACTGCCCGGCTTCGATGCCATAATGTCCCGGCAGGACGGAGCCGTCGACGACGCCACAAACTCCCGGAACTTCGGCCAGTTCGTTGGTGTTTGGAGCCACCGTGACATCGCAGGTACTGGTGCCGAGAATCTTGACCAGCGTGCCCTCCTTGACGCCGGCTCCGACCGCACCCATGTGCGCGTCGAACGCACCGACCGCCACATCGATACCCGGCTTCAGGCCGAGCTTCTCCGCCCACTCATCGGTGAGCTGGCCGGCGCTGACGTCGGAAGTCATCGCGCGGTCGTAAAGCCGACTGCGCAGTGTCGCCAATGCCGGATCGAGCGATTCGAGAAAGGCCTCCTCGGGAAGCCCGCCCCATTCAGCACAGTACATCGCCTTGTGCCCGGCGGGACAAATGCCGCGCACGATCTTGTCGGGCGCCTGATTGCCGGTCATGACCGCAGGCAACCAATCGCAATGCTCGACCCAGGAATACGCCGCTTCAAAGACCTTCGGATCGACTTTCAGGCAGCGCCATATCTTACTCCACCACCACTCCGACGAGTAGATGCCGCCGCACCGGGCGATATACTGAGGATGAGTTCTCGACGCCATTTCGGTTATCGCCGCCGCCTCGGCATGGGCCGTGTGATCTTTCCACAACCACACCTTGGCATTGAGATTGTCTTTAAACTCCGGCAACAGCCCCAAGGCAGTGCCATTTTCGTCGATCGGAATGACGGTGCTGCCCGTGGTATCGACGCCGATACCGACCACGTGCGCCGGATCAAAATCCGCACGCGCCTGTTTCGCCTGATCGATCGCGCCGGTGATGATCGCTACCAGACCGTCGAGATAGTCCTGTGGATTCTGCCGCGCGACATTGGGATCGGCCGGATCGGTAAGAATACCCAGCTGCCCCGAGGGATATTCGAACACCGTGGAACCGAGCTCCTCGCCGGTGTCGAGGTCGATGAGCAGTGAGCGACACGAGTTGGTGCCGTAGTCGAGGCCGATGGAATAACGTTTCATTATTTAGAAGCAGAGAAAAAGAGAGCGGACAGCAGAAATTCGAATAAGCGCACCTCACGGTGAAGACGTCCACATTCGTGATCTGGTTAGCAGAAAGCCACCGAAGTGGCCAACGAAAAACCCGCTGCCGTTCAACGGCAGCGGGTTTCTCAAAAAAACAAAGTTAGAACGCAACGTCGTCGTTCAATTCACGTCGGCTCTACTCAGGCAGTGCCCTTGTGACCGAGAATCTTCACGGTGCGGTTGAGCTGATCGAACTCGATCGGCTTCTTGATGACCGTCACCGGACCACTGGAGAGAATCTTGGTGAGAATCTCGCTGTCCGGATAACCGGTAATGATCACGATCGGCAGGTCGGCGTGCAGTGCCTTGAGTTTGGCGTAAAGCTCATCACCGGGAATGTCCGGCAGCTTCAGGTCTAGGAACACCAGGTCGAACTTCTGCTTTTCCGCATAAGACAAAGCTTCTGCGCCCGTGCCGACCACGATGCGACCGAAGCCGGCTTTCTTGAGGAACTGTTTGAACAGGGTCTGCAGCGCCGGATCATCATCAACCACCAGCACCGTCGGCTGGCCGCCTTCGTCCTGTTTGAGAATGTCGCGGTCGAGCAGACTGCGCTTGATACGCCAGCGTCCGCCGATCTGAATCGCCGGGAGCTGACCACGTTGGACGAGGTAATAAACCGTCGGAAGCGGAATGCGCAGATACTCTGCCGTTTCCTTAACGGTCATCAACTCGGGTGCTTCTTCGTCTGCCATGGTGGTTGTGGGTGTTGGAACTTACTAAATGAGGGGAAATTGGATTCGGATCGTCTGAAAGTCGGTCACAGCCACTTATAATAATCGTAAAATCTATAAATAAATCGCTGCTACATCCGTATTACAGACCACGATCGCCTTCCTGACAAGAAAAATTTCCATAAATTTTCACATCTGATTCGCGTTTATCATATTTGTCATTTCGGATTTCTTGAATATTTCGAGTTATTATATGGATCAATTCATCCAGCAATCCCTACCAAAGCCACCAAAACCACCGCATTTCAGTCTAATTTTACGGAACCTCTAAAGCGTTTTTAAACTCCACAATCTCCACCCCGGGAGTATCCGTAGCATTTCCTGTATAAGTTTCCAAAAGTTGGGATAGCGCCACTTCAAATACGCCACCTATGCCGGGCCGTATTATTTAGAGGTAAGCCACCTGACGGTGCATACCCGTCACTACTCCAGAAAAGCCTCTGGCTCTCGAAGCGCCAAGCCAAACCTCAATTTCCATTTGGCGTGATCGAGCTATCGTAAAAAACATGTCAGCTCCGTTTCTTCAACTCAGTGCACGCAGCGCAGTTATCAGCATCGCACTGTTCGCCTCTTCCAGCTTTGCCGACACCGGATCTTCCGACTCATCCATCACAGACGACGCGGCAGTCTTTCGACAACACGCAAAGCTCAAAGCTGAGCTCGATGCAGAAGCAAACGCGTTGCAGCGCGAGACAGGTGTCATCACTCTCCTCAAGACGGTCGCTTTTGCCACCGGCGACACCACCGCCGGTCTCGCCCGTCACATGGCCGAAACCGAAACTCAATCGGCTGAACACCCGGTCGCAGTCATGCTCTATATTCGCGGCAGCCGCAGCGCCGGCATTGGCAGCAACGCCGCCTTCGACGCCATTGTGCCCGCCTTTGAACTCGCTTCCCTGCCCAGTCAGGCCAGCGATGAAGATACCGATCCGGTAAAGCAAATCGCCGACACCTACCGTCGCCTACTCGTGCTCGTGCGCCATTACAGCAGTCAATCTGCGCAGACCAGGGCCGGCAAGTCACCTGCCAGTGCCCGCAGCGCTGAACTTTGGCTACTGGCCGCCGTGCTGGCGGTCAGCGCCGCCATCGTCGGCACCTGCGCCCGGTGCAGTCGTCACAAGAAGACTTCCAGCTGACGACATCATCGCTCAAAAGTAGAAAGCCAAGCGATCCTAAATTCGCCGTTGCGACCCGCTTGCGCACCGGTATCCTTTCCCGCCACCCCCGCCCGGCACCACCCCAAACATCACTTCACCGCCCCACACTGCCCCGCCGTCCCTATGACCATCCTGCAAGCCTTCGTCCTCGGTCTGATCCAGGGACTCACCGAGTTTCTGCCCGTCTCATCTTCGGGACACCTCGGTCTCGCCACCCATTTGATGAGCATCAACGATCCCGGCGAAACCTTCGAGGTCGTCGTTCACGTCGGCACCTTACTTTCCGTAATCGTCTATTTTCACAAGCAACTCTGGCAATTGACGCTGTCCCTGTTCAACAAACACATGATCGAAGAGCGGCGCATGATCGGCTACTTGATCATCGCTACGATTCCAGCCGGCATTGCCGGGTTTACCTTAAAAGACGCCTTCAACGCCGCCAACGACAACCCCGTCATCATCTCGCTGCTGCTGCTCGTTACCGGTACGATCCTGCTGCTGCCCCGCCTGCTGGCAAAACGAGGCATCACCGGCATTCCGGTCCGCCTGCCGTCCGCCCTCGCCATGGGCATCGGTCAGGCCCTGGCCATTTTCCCCGGCATCTCGCGCTCCGGATCAACCATCGTCACCGGCATGCTCAGTGGCGTCGACTCCTCCCGAGCTGCTGAATTTTCCTTTCTGCTCGCCATTCCCGCCATCGGCGGCGCCGGACTGATCACCTTCCTCAAGCTCGAAGAAGGCGGAGGCGGAATGCCGACCGCCTATCTGGTTGGCGGTGTCATCGCATTTCTCTCCGGACTGGTTGCGGTTTACGCTGTTCTCGCGCTGGTGCGTCGTGGTAAGTTCGAATACTTCGCCTACTACTGCTACGCCATCGGCATCGCCGGTTTCTGCTACTTTCAGTTTTTCCGCGGCGCCTGAAACCTCGCCAATCGCTTTCCCCGCTATTTTAGAAATGCCGCAAACGGCTTCACGACAGTTTCTTTTTCCGGCGCTCGGCATCCTTCTTGCCGCAGTAATGGTACTGGCGTTTCCCGACGGCGCGACGGCGCAATCCTTCCAGTCGATCCCGATGGCGGACGGGTTTGACTACCCGGTCGGCAAACCCAACGCCAACGGCTACTACAAACGCCGCGGTTTTTATCCCAACGCGCACATGGGCGAAGACTGGAACGGCAACGGCGGCGGCAACTCCGACCTCGGTGATCCGGTTTACGCCATGGGCAACGGCCTCTGCGTTTACTCACAGAACTACGGCAGTTCGTGGGGCAACCTCGTCATTCTGCGTCACGCTTATCGTGAGAAAAACGGTCGCGTTTATTACGTCGACTCGCTTTACGCGCACCTCGATCGCCGCAGCGTATCAGTCGGCAAGATCGTTTCGCGCGGTGAAGTCATTGGCACCATCGGCACCGCCGGGGGGATCTACGTCGCCCACCTGCATTTCGAAGTTCGCAAAAATCTCGCCATCGGTCCCTGGCAGTCATCGCACGACAAAACCTACGCCAACTACCACAGCCCGACGCATTTTATCAATGCCAACCGCAACCTGCGCCGCGAATCGCGCCGCTTCCAGGTCCCGGTCGGCACTTTTTCCAAAAGCCGCACCGCAACCAACAATGTTGCCAGCGTCACCGGCGTCACCAGCAGTGGCCGTGTCGAGATTCCGACCCGTCAGTCATCGAGCAGCGCCTCACGCCCTCAAGTCCCCGCTCCCGTGCGCACCGTTATCGAAAATCAAACCGGTGATACTAAAGAAGACAGCGGCGGATTCTGGCAGCGCTTCAAGTCCCGCCTCGGCTTCGGTCGCAAAGAATGAGTGAGTAGGCAGGTAGTGCACACGAAACTTCTCAGCCAATGAAGTCCTGTCGACCGTCACGCTCCGCCCGTGGACGGTCGTTGTCTTTTCCACGCTTCCGCATCGCTCTGGTGTTGGCAGCAATCCTCAGTTCCTCCGGCGTTGTCTGCGGCGAATCGCACATCAGCGCCAAACTCGCTGATGGCTTTGACTTCCCGGTCGGCTGGCCCAACTCCAGCGGATACTACAAAGCGCGCGGCTACTGGCCCAACGGCCATCTTGGCGAAGATTGGAACGGACGCGGCGGCGGCAATACCGATCTTGGCGACACCATCTACGCGATGGGTGCCGGAGTCGTTGTCTACTCTGATGACTTCAAACTCGGCTGGGGCAACGTCGTCATCATTCGCCATGCGTACCGCGAAAAAAATGGCCGCGTCTACTTCATCGATTCACTGTACGGCCACCTCGAACGGCGCGACGTGCGCCTTCACCAGAAGGTCAATCGTGGCCAAAAGGTGGGCACCATGGGGCGAGGCCCGCGCAACATGTACTACGCTCATCTCCATTTTGAAATTCGCAAAAACCTCGCCATCGGCATGAACCGGTCGAAATATCCGCGCGACTATTCCTGCTACCACAGCCCAACTCAATTCATCAATGCCAACCGGCGCCTGCGCTCCGAGCAACGCACCGTGCCGATGCCGCTCGATACTTTTTTAAAATCCAATCCCAACGTTCTGCAGCCGACCAAGCTGACTTCGATGACAGCGCCCGCCCGCACCCCATCCGCGCGGCGCCCCGCCGTGCCGACACCCGTGCGCGAAGTCATCCGCACCCGCAACGACGGTGACAGCGATACCGACGATACCCGTGGATTCTGGAGCAAACTGAAATCGCGCCTCGGCGGAGGCAAAGGCGTCGACGACAGCGAAAAGCGCTAGTGCTCTGCCAGATCTCAACGATCGGACGCAGCCGCGGTCCGTCAGGCAGTGGTCCGTCGGCCGGTCAGGCATAGGCCGACCGCCGCGCCATCAACGCAAGGCCCACCTTCTGACGAAGGCGGCTACCGGCGAATAACTCAGCCCTGTGGCTCGACGCCGTTCTTGAGCAGGTAAAAATCGAAGCTGTCGACCAGCGCGCGCCAGCTCGCCTGAATGATGTTAAACGACACACCGACGGTGCTCCAGTTTTCGTGCCCGTCGGAACTGACGATCAGCACCCGGGTTTTGGCGGCGGTGCCCATGTGACTGTCGATGATGCGCACTTTGAAATCCTCCAAGGCCATATCATCGATGCTCGGGTAAGCCTTCTGCAGCCCTTTGCGCAGTGCCGCATCGAGCGCGTTCACCGGACCATCTCCCTCGGCCACGGTGTGATGCTCCTCACCGCCGATCAACAGCTTCACCGTCGCCGCACAGATGTCATAGTCGCGAACGCCGTCGCGTCGATAGCTGCAGTAGTATTCCTGAAGTTGAAAATAGGGTGCCTGCTTTTTCAGGGTACGGCGGATCAGCAGTTCGAAAGTTGCCTCGGCCGATTCAAAGTCGTACCCCTCCTGCTCCATCTCCTTGACCCGCGTCAGCACCTGCATGACCGCGTCACTGCCTTTCTCCATCGGCAAGCCGAGTTCCTCTGCCTTCATCAGCACGTTGCTCTGACCCGACAATTCGGAAACCAGAATGCGCTGGCGATTGCCCACCTCAGCAGGCTCGATATGTTCGAAGCTCCTGGCATTTTTCTGCACCGCATTGACATGCATCCCGCCCTTGTGAGCGAACGCCGTCGCTCCGACAAACGGAGCGCGCACATCGGAAGAACAGTTCGCCAGGTCATCGACGAAATGCGCCAGGGCCGTCAGCCGCGACAAGTCCGGCACGACCGGAATATCCATTTTCAGCTGCAGATTAGGGATCACCGAAGTCAGATTGCAGTTACCGGTTCGCTCACCGTAACCATTCACCGTACCCTGCACCTGCGACGCCCCGCCGCCGATCGAAGCCAGCGCGTTGGCCACGCCCAGACCACAATCGTTATGCGGATGAATACCGACCGGCATGTCCAGCGCATCGATCACTGCCCGCGTCATCTCCGCCACCTCGTCCGGCATAGTCCCGCCATTGGTGTCGCACAACACCACCATGTCAGCACCGCCATCCTTTGCCGCCTGCAGAGTCGCCAGCGCGTGTTCAGGATCATCTTTATAGCCGTCGAAAAAATGCTCGGCGTCATAGATCACTTCACGCCCCGCCGCCTTCAAAAAAGCGGTGGTATCGCGGATCATCGCCTGATTTTCCTCCACCGTAGTGCGGAGAATTTCGGTAACGTGCAGCTTCCAGGTCTTGCCGAAAAAAGTGATCACCGGCGTCTGCGCAGCGAGCAGCGTCGCCACCTGCGGATCGTCCTCCACAGCGATGTCTTTGCGCCGGGTGCTACCGAAGGCGGCAATCCTGGCATGCTTCCACTTCAGCTTGGCCGCCTCTTCGAAAAACGCCACATCTTTAGGGTTCGATCCCGGCCAACCACCTTCGATGTAATCGACGCCAAAATCGTCCAGGCGCTGGGCAATACGAATCTTGTCCAGCGAGCTGAAGTTCACCCCTTCACCCTGCGTGCCATCGCGCAGAGTCGTGTCGTAGATAGTAACGGATTTGCTCATCGATTTGATAATTCAGTTGGTAAGGTGCGCAGCAGCATCAGCAATGAGCCGATCCAATGACGCGGAACCCAATCCTGACCGGGCGGAAAATTCCGAGCCAATCTGCACATGCCAAAACGAAAAATGAGTGGGAATAACAGACCGGTCGCAATCACCCACCGCAGTCAAAAATTAACCCCGGGCGATTGCGTTGATAATCGAATCAATCAACTGAAAGCCTGTTTGCATGTGCGCGAAAACATAGCCGCCGAGCGCCGTTTGGCCAGCGATAATTGTTCATCGTTGACCCTCAGGGCTTTTCGTAAAATCGGTCAGGGAAGTCGACCGCCCGGCCACCGCCATCCTTGCGGTGCAAAAACTTGGTGCCACGGTCCTCGAGAAGCGGCAAGTGCATGCCGTCAGTCGCCTGCAATTTTTTGAACAACTGCTCGTTCATGCGCGTTACCCGCTGCGCGTGTTGCGGATCAGCGATCAGATTTTGCCGTTCGTGGGGATCCGTATTCAGGTCGTAGAGCTCATCGGTATCCCACACCCCGTAGTAGCGGATGTATTTGAAGCCGTCCGCTGCGCGCAGCGCATGGGTGGTCGGCGTCTGCGGGTAATTGCGCTCCCAGTAGTATTCATAGAGCAACTGGTCGCGCCACGCCCCCGACGCTGCATCGCCGCGCATCAGCGGCAGAAAGCTCTGCCCATCCATCGTTTCGACCGGCGCCACACCGGCCGCATCGAGCAACGTCGGACCGACGTCGATATTGGCCACCATCCCGTCGACCCGCGCCGGCTTTTCAAGCCCCTCAGGCCAGCGTGCCAGCATCGGAATGCGCATCGATTCCTCGTAGGCACACCGTTTGTCGATCAAGCCGTGTTCACCAAACAGAAAGCCGTTGTCACCGAGATACAAAATCAAGGTCGAGTCGAGTTCACCCGACTCCTGCAACTGTTCCATCAACCGCCCCAGACTTTCATCGACCGCGAGCAACGATTCACAATAGCGACGGTAGTAGGTCGCCAGATCCAGCTCTGAATAATAAGCAAACTCGACCCCGTGACGGCTGTTGCGTTGATTGCGAACCCATACCGGCAAGCCCGAAAATTGGGACTCATCCTCCGCCCAGGTCAGTGGCCGATCGAAGGGTTTGTCCTCGTAGCGGAAGGCATGCCGGTTAGCCGGTAGAAAGTCGGCATGCACCGCCTTGTGCGAAACGTAGAGAAAGAACGGATCGTCTTCCTCATCACGCTTGCCCTCAGCCGCTTGACCGGACTCGCGCCCGCGCAGCCACTGCACGGCATAATCGGTCAACTCATCAGTGATGTAGCCGGTCTGCGGCACCTTTTTGCCATTGATGTTGAAGCCGTCGCGGCTGACCTGAGGCACGTAGCGCCCCTTCACCCTGGCATCCGCCGGATCACTAAAATAAACACCCTGCCCTTTGAAGCTCAGCCAATAATCAAAGCCACGTTGCGGTTCGTCGCTGTCGCCGCCCATGTGCCACTTGCCGATGAAAGCGGTATCGTAACCCGCCGTCTGCAACAGCTCAGGGAAGAACACCAAGTCCTCCCTGACCGGATGATAATTGTCGACCACGCCATGCCGGTGCGCGTACTGGCCGGTCAAAATCGAAGCCCTGCTCGGCGAGCACAACGACGTCGTCACGAAGGCATTTTCGAAATACACTCCCTCCTTCGCCAGGCGGTCCATGTTTGGCGTTTCCACGAACGGGTGTCCCGCACAGCCCATCACATCCCAGCGATGATCGTCGGTGAGCACGAGAAGAATGTTCGGACGTTCCGCGTCAGCCGGCACTGCGAATGCGAACAGAAAAGTCGCAACGGAAACCAAACTGGCAGCATACCGAAAACAAAAAAGCGTCATCGGCGCAGCACAGCAGAAGCCTGCCAGCAAGTCAACCCGTGCGCGGCACGGCCCGCACACTCAACAGCCTTCACTGATCGAACCGGACAGCCTCGCACAGAGACGCGGAGACGCAGGGTTCTTTCCAATTTCACTGCGCCCCGGCGTCTCTGCGCGAGCTTTCTTCACTCACCTCTGCGCCGGGATCCAAAGTCCGGGATCACCGATCACAGCAAACATCGAAAATCTAAAACCCTTTGTTCCAGATGATGTGCGTTCCCGATTTGCCGGAAGTGACGATGTCTTTCCATCCGTTGCCGTCCATGTCGGCGACACGAATCTGCAGGCCGATGCCCGGTCCCACGGCGGGCTCTTCCTTCGAGGCCTGTGAAATGACGTGTTTAGAGAAAGTCTGCGTCTCACCGTCCCAATCAAAATACAACACCAGCACCGGATCTTCGGCCCCGGGATCGCCGCCGGAGTGAGCGTAGTAGCGTTTGCCGGTGATCAGTTCCGGAGCGCCGTCATTGTCGATGTCTTCCCAGGCGAGCGCATGCCCCTGAGAAAACTTTTTGTCGACCAGGTGCTGCTTCCACAGCGTCGTGCCATCGGCGCGCGGCTCGAGCTGCTCTTCCCAATACAATCCGTAATTGTGACCGTCGGCCCAGATCAGATCGTTGCGCCCGTCGCCGTTCAGATCGACCACCAGCACCGGACAGCTGGAGTGTGGCAGTTCGATGTCGTCGTGATATTCCCACAGGCCGGAATACGCGCCCGCCTCCGGTTGTTCGCACCAGCCCTGGTTAAACACCACGTCGTCACGACCATCACCATTGATGTCGCCGAAGCCCATGCCGTGGCCGTTGCGATTTTCCGAAATGACATGCTTCTCGAAACCGGGTTTACCGGATTCATCCTTCACCAGGCGCCAGGCGATGATCGGATTGTCGGCTTTCCAGCTGTTCTCGATCCACTCGGGAGTGCCGTCGCCGTCGAGGTCGTGAAAGAAATTCATTTCGTTATGAGCCGTTTCGGTGTCCTTGAGCAAATGTGCGGGCCACGGCTCACCGTTCGCCAAGGCGTCAGCACCGGCATTTTCATACCAGAACACCTCTGTCTTGGTGAACATGCCGGCAACGATGTCGAGGTCGCCGTCGCCATCGACGTCGTAGAGATGTTCGCCGTTGTTCTGCAGGTAGTCCTTACCAAACGGTTCGAGACGCCGGACCTTGGATTTTTTATACCCGGGTGCCGGGTACCAATACTCGCCCGCAGAAACATCGAGCTGGCCGTCGCCATTAACGTCGCCAACCGCAATCCCTTCGTTGTTGTCCTTGTGAAGTTGCTGAACCTGCCACTTCAGCTGTTGCGGGCGGGCGGGCTGCTTTTTGCCTTGTTGAGCGGCAACGACGCCGGCGAGAGCTACGAGCAGGAAAATCGGAAGAATGGGTTTCATGGTCAACAGTCAGTCTGAGAAGATGACCCATCCAACGGCAAACTCTCCGCTTACGCAATGCCGAAGGCCACGCGCATGCGCGGGGTCAACTGATCAGAGAGCTCGAACCAACTCTCCATCCGCGCCCGGCATGCCCTGTCCCACCCGACACAACAACCAAGTGATAACCAAGCCGCCACCAAACCAACCGCGCTTCCCCGCGTCCGGCAGCTCAGGATCGCGCCCGTATTTTCTCTGCGAAACCTGACTTCGCCCCCACCCATTTAACAACCGCAACCCGAACTAAAAGCCGCAGCGCACCAGGCCAACCATGACGCCTTGAACCAACAGTTCGCGAGCCGGAATCAGATCGGGATAGAGTTCATTTTCCGCTTTGAGGAACGGCTTGCGATTGTTCATCAGGTAACGCTTCAAAGTCGTTTCACCATCGATCAACGCGGCGACGATATCCTGATTGCGCGGTTCTTTTTTCTCCAATACCACGTGATCACCGTCGAGAATATGAGCATCGATCATCGACTCACCCCGGACCCGCAACGCAAACGCATCCGCGGATCGTGAAAGCCCCATCGAACGGGTGTCGACTGAGAGGCAGCCATCGGCAACCGGCTCAGTGTCGTCACCGTACCCGGCCGGAATCATACCGTAAATCGGAATGTCGATGATCTCCTCGCGATCGATCTGATCCGTGAAGATCAGCGCACGTGCCTTGCCAGCGAGACGCGTGATGATACCTTTCTTTTCTAAAGCGTTAAGATGACTGACTGCCGCCGTCTGACTGGCAAAGCCAAAGTGCTCCTGAATCTCCCGCGTCGAGGGCATGATACCGGTGCGGCGATGCTCCGAACGGAGAAACTCCATGATTTGTTGTTGTCGTTGAGTCAGCATGTGAACAGTGTTTAATCGAACAGTGGTCGAAATATTGGTTTCGCGCAAGAGAAAATGTAGTGATAGTTCACATTTCCTAGATAAATTGCCCTTGCTGATGCCTTGTCGCCCCTCTCACATTACTGACTTGCGGACTTCCGCCGCACGCCTCGTAATGGCTTTCGCGAGCCTCTCGGCAGGCCTGCTCAGTGTCGGCGTGGTCATGAGTTCGGCTCAGGAGCGCACCGAGATCAAACCCGGTGCCGACGTTAACTCCAAAGCGCAACCAGCGGAGCAGACCACGCCTGAGAAGCAGGCTTCCGCTTCCACCGACACCAAATCGGCCGATGCAGACAAAGCCGCGGATAAGACGGCCGACGCGGAAAGCGACGATGCAAAAACGTGGGGACAGTTCCGCAAGGCAGTCAGTCCCAGCGGGCTTCAACTCGGACTTACCGGTCCGGAAGCCGCCAACGAATTTCCCGAGGAACTGCGGGAGTTCGCCAAGGACGGTGCCCTCGCCAGCGCCGCCAAACAATGGCAGAAAGCTAAAGTCGCCTACCAGGGCATGGTCAAAGCCGCTCCTGAGCACCCGCTCGCCCTCGCCAATCTGGGCACTGTCGAATTTCGCCTCGAAGAATACGAAGCCGCCCGCGACCACCTGCGCCAGTCGTTATCAATCGCTCCGGAGGTTGCGCATCACTGGTTGGTGCTGGCGCTCTGCTACTACGAACTCGAAGACCTCGACCTGGCGATGTCGTGCCTGTTCCGTGCCCGCCACGAAGACAAAACCGATCCCCGCGTTCACCTTTATCTTGCGGTAATGGCTCGCGACTACGGTTGGCAAAGCGCCGCCGAAATCGAGCTGCAACGCGCCATCATTCTCGACCCCCAGTACACCGACGCCCATTACAACCTCGCCATGCTGTATCTGGAACGGGATCCGCCCTCGTACGAACTGGCCCGCCGTCACTACTACTTCGCCCTCGATCTCGGCGGCAAACCCGATCGGGAAATCGAGAAGATACTTCGCGACGCCACTCTCAGGCGTTGATCCTTCCTGCCACGCTCTTTCGCTTAACCATGCCGCAAGCCAAGCTCAAACCATCGCCTGACGCAGCCCACCCGATGTTGGTTCCGGACAAAAATGTGCCGCGCCCGCATCGTCGCCGCGCCCTGTTTCTGCTCGGCGCCGCGCTGGCGATTCCGCTCAGTCTGAGCCAATGCAACACCTACAAGGCCCCTGCCCCGGCACCACGGGCCACCGCCCCCCGCCCGGCGGCACCGACTCCGCCGCCACAAGTTTCGGTTCCCCGCCCGACACGACCGGCACCACAGAACAGCGCCAGAGCCTGCATCGTGGTTCACGCCAATTCCGGCACCGTGTTGCATTCGAAAAATGCCAACACGCCCATGCCGGTCGCCAGCACCCAGAAAGTGCTCATGGCTCTGATCCTCTGCGAAGCCGGCAACATGAATAAATCCGTGCGCGTCGCCAGCAGCGACACCTGGGTCGAACCTGCCAAAATGGGCATCCGCGCCGGTGAAGTTTACCGCAAAGACGACCTGCTCAAAGCCGTGCTGGTGCGCAGCAGCAACGACATCGCCGCCTGCCTGGGACGCGACCACTCCGGCACTGAATCCGCGTTCGCAGCGTTGATGACTGCTCGCGCCCGTCAGCTTGGCATGAACAATTCCCGCTTCCAGAATGCCAGCGGACTGCCCGCCGCGAACCAGTATTCGACCGCGCACGATCTCGCCATTCTGGCATCGCACGCGATGCGTTATTCTTTCATTCGCGATGCGGTCTCCACCAAATCGATGACCTTCCGCTTCGCCAACGGCAAGACCAAACGCATCGAGAACACCAACAAGGTGCTGATGCGCTGGCCTTACTGCACCGGCATGAAAACCGGCTACACCAACGCCTCCGGCAAATGCCTGATTTCCAGCGCCAGTCGCAACGGCCAAAACGTTATCGTTGTTGTGCTCGGCAGCAGCACCGCCAGGATCTGGGATCAGTCGCAGGAACTTCTCTCCTGGGGACTCGGCATGTGATTGAAGTCGAATCCCCCGGTCGTCTCCGCGGCCAACTTGCAGGCCGGGCGCTCCGCACACGACCACAAACTTGATCCCCGCAGCATGCGATCCCCCGGCGACGAACTCAACGATCTCGAACGCCAACAATTGCGTCGACGGCTGCGCACGGTAGAGAAATCTGACGGCGTCGAAGTCGAGATCGACGGCCATAAACTGATCAATTTTTCTTCCAACGACTACCTCGGTCTCGCCAGCTCAGATCCAGTCGACAACCTCCCCGGCAACGATGCCGCCGGCTCCGGCTCCTCCCGGCTGGTCTGTGGCAGCCACCGTGCCCACCGGGACTTCGAAGAGCAACTCGCCGGGTTCAAGAACACCGAAGCGGCACTGACGTTCTCAAGCGGCTACGCCTGTTGCCTCGGCGTATTGCAGGCACTTTTACAGAAAGACGACATTGTCATTCTCGACAAGCTCAGTCATGCCTCACTCATCGATGGAGCCCGACTCAGCGGCGCAATCTTGCGTGTATTTCCCCACAACGATCTCGATAAACTCGCCAGCCACCTCGACTGGGCCAGTGATAAAATTTCCGCCGACGGCCGAATTCTCGTGGTTACCGAGTCGATCTTCAGCATGGATGGCGACCGCGCCCCGCTGCGCGATATCGTTGCGCTGAAAGAGCGCCACCAGGCCCTGCTGCTGGTCGACGAAGCCCACGCCTTCGGCGTCATCGGCCCGGGCGGGCGCGGACTGGCCGCCGAACTCGGCATCGCCGACCGGGTTGACCTGCACATCGGCACCTTGAGCAAGGCTGCCGGCCTCAGCGGCGGCTTCGTCGCCGGCCCGCGCGCCTACATCGACCTGTGTGTGCAGCGGGCCCGCAGCTTCATTTACTCGACCGCGCCGCCTCCGGCACTGACCGCTGCCGCCAGCCAGCGCCTCGACCTGATCGCCGGTTCGACCGGCGAAAAATTGCGCAGGCAACTCTGGACAAACCTCGAACGCCTGAGCGCCGACCTGGGCCACGCCACGCCGACCAGCGCCATCGTGCCGATCATCCTCGGCGAAAGCGAGCGCGCCCTTACCGCCGCCGCTCAACTGTTCGATCAGGGCTTCCTCATTCCGGCCATTCGCTACCCGACCGTGCCACGCGACCGGGCCCGACTTCGGCTCACCGTCAGCGCCGCGCACAGTGAAGCGCAGCTGAGAGCGATCGGCGCCGCGATACAGGCTTTGAGTGTGTAGGCTCGGGCAACGCAGGCAATCAGTCGCCCGATTCCGCGAACGATTCCAACGCGGCCACTGCCGGAGAATCAATCCCTTGCTTCAGCGAGGCCCTGAGCGATTCGGGCGTCACCGGCGCGGGCAATTTTTCGTCATCAAAAATATCGCCTGACGTCGATCCCCGCTCGCTCGAGCCGGGGAACTTTTCCACGAGTTCGTCCATCGATTTTAAGTTAATGAATTGATAATCACCGGGTTGAGAAACCATGCGCGGATTTTGATGTGCCAGAAAGCCGCGACTGTAGTGGTTGTTCTCCCCTGCCCAGGTCAGCGTCCCGATAAACGGATCAACCGGATGATCGGGAATCCAGAAAAGCGCGCGCCTGACATCAATCAAACTGTCGGCAACCGCTACGCGACTCGGAATCGGCACATGGCTTGGCGGTGTCGACATCAGGTAGCGAGTGTATACCGAGCAGCGCGCGAGGGACACATCCACATCGGCCACGGCAACACGTGAATAGAGATGCAGTGCCGACTGCCCAATGAAAACGCTATCTTCAACGATCAGACGGGACCGCCCGGAAGTATTCTGGACGAAGGCCGCCATGATACCGTGACCACAACGAAAAAGGCAGCGTCTGATCGTCGCCTCGCCGGTGTTGGTGACACTCAAACCCGTGGCACTGCTGGTCTTCTGCAGCAAACTTGGAACCGCGTCGAATTCACAATCTTCAATCTTCACCTGCGACTCCATACCGGCTCGAATACCCAGCACCGGAAGGGTAAACTCATTTGCGTCATACCTGGCAAATCGTATTCCCGAAAAGGTGACCGGACCGAACGCAAAAACTGCGTGCTGCTCACGACTCATCGCAACCACAGTAGGCCGTTCACGCGCCTTCGGGTGACGCCGAAAATGCAGCACCTTACCGTGAGGTGTGACGACCTCCTGTCCCTTAACCTCAATTCGCCCACTGAGCAGCAAAGTCGCCCCGTCGGGAGCTTGATCGACGGCTTCCTGGAGAGAGGTAAAAATCTTGTCAGTGCCCTCGAGAAAAGCGACCGGCGGTTCACCCGGCGTCGGGTCATCGGCAAACCATTCGACCGGTAACACCGCTGCGGCACTCCACAGCGTCGGGTGGGCACTGATCTGAACGACCGCATTGCCGAGTCGGAAGCGGTTATTCTCTCCAACCCATTTGGTTCTCGAGCGGATAAGGTTAACTTCGTTGGTACGAAAATCACACACCGGTCGCGCACAGTCGAACTGACTGTTGAATGCCTCGACCCGGATATGAGGCGATGGATAGCGGGCATTGGAGTGCAGAAACGATTGGCCGACGAATTTCTGATTATCCAAGGTAACACTGAGCCGCTCGATCAAGGTATCGGCCCCGGACAAATCGATCCCGTAGTAAGCCGCGATCCGGCTGCTTCTGATATCGATATCCGCCGCCTTGCCGCTAACCGTAATGGCACTGGTATCGCGCAAATCAAAGTCGCAGTCGACCATCTTGATCGTGCTGTTGCCCTGCAGCTCGACTGCCCGCGATTTTACGTCTTCGTCAGGTTTCAACACCTCACGTCGCGCGACGAAACGACAGTCGTCGAGCGAAACCGTTGCGTCATCGACAATCAAGATTCCGCTACTGTCACGCTTGGCATTGACTACAAAATCGAGCCCGATCAGCGATAGATCCGAACGACTGACCAGACCGGGAACTCCGGAAATCTCAGTGGTGAGTTGCGGTCGGCGGGTTCGATCCGAAGACACCAGCGTCAGCGATTTTCCGGAGCGGATCACGGTGTTGTCGATCATAATCGGCCCCTCTACCGGAAGCTCAATGGTGTCGCCATCACCGGCAGCAAAGATCGCCCTTCGTAAATCCGGATAAGCACCAATGCGGTCGGTTATGACAAAGGCCTGCCGGTAACGGCCACCGATAAGACCGTTGATAGACTGTTCCACCGTGGTCACTTGAGCGAGACCAAAAACGGTCCCTGCCAGCATAAGCAGCGAGACCAGCCAGAACGCGACGCGCTTGAGGCGTCGCGCCCGATATCTGGGCGGAGGCGAGTGTTCATCATCAATCGCGCGGACCACTGCGGCGGCACTTTCCGGACGGTCGTCCGGATCTCTGGCCAGCAGATTGTTCAGCAAATGCCGATACCAGCCGGGCAGATCACTCTGACCGGCAGCGATCTCCACCGTCCGGTTCCTGCTCAGCTCGCGCAGCACCGCCGTCGTCGTCTCCCCTGCCAGAGTATCCTCGCCGACGACACAGCGGTAGAGCACAGCACCAAGCGAATAAAGGTCGCTGCGACCATCGAGTTCGCGGCCTTCAGCCTGCTCGGGCGACATGAATTTCGGGGTTCCGGCGATCGCCCCCGGATACGTCAACGTCGGGTCATCGGCGCTTTGGGCAATACCGAAATCACATACCCAGACATGCTCACCATCATCACCGAACAGCAGGTTGGCCGGCTTGATGTCACGGTGTACCAGGCCCTGGGTATGCGCAGCATCGAGCGCTCCGGCGACTTGCCGGGAGAGCGGTTTCAGAGCATCGATAGCAAACACCTCTCCCTTGTCGAGTCGATCCTGCAAGGTCCCCCCCGGGATATAACGCATCGCAAACCAGGGAATGCCATCATCGACCACGCCGTAGATCGGCAGGATGTTCTCATGCTCGAGTTTGGCCGCCGCGCGCGCCTCGCGCAGGAAGCGTTGCCGCGCCGTGGCATTGGCCGCCAGATCAGGCGCCAGAACCTTCAACGCTGCCAGCCGATCCAGTTCCGGGTCGTAGGCTTTGAACACGATCCCCATGCCACCGACTGCGATGACTTCGATGACTTCATAGTTACCAAGATAACCGAGAATCGCGTCATCATCCGAGGGGCTCAATACATCCCGCCAGCCGTCCCCGGACGGGGCAGTGCCCGGCGCAGCCTCCTGACCTCCCGTGATGTTCCTAATCAGATCAGTGAGCACGGGATCAGCGTGCGTTGAATCCTTTTTTAAGCCGCTCAACAGGGCCGGGTCAATTTCTTCAGTATCATCAGCGCTACCCGTCAGCCCGAGCGCAGTCTGCAAAGGGTGGGCTTCAAAGTACGCCTCAATTTCCGCAACTTCCTGAGGCGACAACTGCCCCGCCAGCCAGGCATCGATGGTCGCTGAGTCCGGTTCACGGTCCATGGTTCCACCCGTACTAGTGGTTGAGGGCAATTGGATTTCAAACTTTCTGCAAACCGGCAATGATCTCGCCTTCCCAATGGTCCGCATCTACCGAGCCGGCCTTTTCGCGAAGCCGCTGCATCACCCGGCATTTGGCTATGGCCACTGCGTTTTTGGTCATACCGATCGTTTCCGCAACCGCACCCGGATCACGGCCTTCAATCGCGGTCAGCTCAAACGCGCGCCAGATCCGCTCTGCAAATTGTGGTTTCACCTTCTCCATCGCCCAGGCCAATAGCTTGCGCTGATAGTCCGTCTCCCACTCATCGATCTCGTCAGCATTCGGAGTCTGCTCGATGCGGTGCAGCATCTTCGTATCCGACGCCGTGACCGGACGCCGCGACTGATTCCTGAAATGCTTACTGATCGAATTGCGCGTCGCAGTGAACAGCCAACCCTTAAATTTTCCTTTCGCGGGATCGTACTTAAAACTGCGCATCGCCAGCGAAACGGAGCGCATCACTTCCTGCACGATGTCGGCAGAATCGGCAGCCCCGAGCCCGCGATTGATGCAGTATCCATACAGCAACGGCGTGTAAATCTCGACGAACTCGCGCCACGAGGAATCGTCCCCGGGGTCGCGCAATCGCAAGATCAGTGTTTCACTCGTTTTTGCGGAGGCTTCAGACATCGACCGGGGAATTTCAAGTGACGAGGCGACAGTATTCTAATGCAGCCGCGCATAGAACCAAAAGGATATTCCCGAGCCGCGACAAAACCGCTGAACGATCACGCATCACGCTTTTTCCTGCCTGATAAGCCGCCGGTCAGGCGCCTTCCCCACTGCGCCAGATAGGCCGGAATCAAACCGGGGTCCGACGCCAACAAACCGACATCGAATCCAGTCCGGCCGCGCGCCACTAACAAGCGACGCAATTGCCTGGCCGTGACCTCCTTGGCAAAATGCGCCTGCGCGTGCTGCTGACCGGCATCGCCCATGACGTTGCAGCGATCGGGATCGGCGAGCATTTCCGCAAGGATGCCGGCAAAGGCGTCCGCTTCGCGCTCCTCCACCAGCCGACCGGTCTCGCCATCGATGACCATTTCCGGAACCCCGGCAAGAATCGTCGACGCACAGGCAACACGTGCCGCCATCGCCTCCATCAACACCGTCGGCAGGTTGTCCTTACCACCGTCCTGTTCGGTGACACAGGGCAAGGCAAACAGAGCCGCCAGCTGGAGATAATCGATGATCTCCGCCTGCGATTTCGGACCGGCCAGTTGAACGTGATCGCTGAGCCCCAGCTCATCGATCATCGCCTGCAGCTCGTCTTCCATCGGTCCGTCGCCGACGATCACACAGCGAAAATTTTCGACGCCGTCGCGACGCAATCCGGCACAGGCGCGGATCAGATCGTCGAAGCCCTTTTTCTCAATCAGTCGTCCCACCGAGAAAATCAACGGAGCCTGTGCACCGTTCCACACCTGCTGCAGATCCCGCTGCTCCCCTGCCGCCCGGAACGGCGCCAGGTCGAGTCCGTTGTAGACCCGTTTCACCTTGTCCGCCGCATGTCCGAAGCGCTGCTGAAGATTGGCCACGGTGTAATCGCTGACCGTCACCACCAGCGAGGCATCGCGCATCAGCTGGTCGAGCGTCAAGGCCAGATCGGTTTTGCAAAACAGATCATTGGCGTGGCCGGTAAACGAATAGCTGAAACCGAAAAACTCGCGCAACCACCAGCCGGTGCGCGCACCGATGCCGGCGAAGTGAGAATGCGAATGCCGCACCCCGGCTTCGAGCATTTTCAGACCGATCCACGCCGCTTCGTAGACCCGTGCCTTGTCGCCGGTGTTGTCGCGGTGTTTCCATTCGCGCAAAGTCAGCACGATCTCCTGCGGCAGCTGACCCGCCGCCTTGATCGCCTTGACCTCCTCGACCAACTCCTTCTCAGGCGGCAAAAAGATCACCCGCTCATACAGCTCGTCCGGGAAATTGCGCGGCAGCTCGTCGCGCGTGTCGCGGATCGAAAAGATCATCGGCCGCAAGCCCTGGCGTTCCAGTTCAAGCACTTCGCGCACACAAAAAGTCTGCGTGAACGACGGGAAGCGTTCGAACACGTATGCGAGATGGTAGTGGCCCGGATGAGGCATGGCCCAATGTGTCGCGGGATGGGTCGAGCGCAAGGTGCAAGCGTCAGCCGGGTGTGATTGGCAACCGCGGCCAGCCACAAAAAAAGCACCCCGTCGCCGGGGTGCTTTTCAAATATCGCAGATGTCCCGTTCGCCTAGCGCAGAAACGGGGCGATGACCAGAGCCACCACTGACATCAGCTTGAGCAGGATGTTCAGCGACGGGCCGGAGGTGTCCTTGAACGGATCGCCAACGGTGTCACCAACCACAGCGGCTTTATGAGCTTCGCTGCCTTTGCCGAGTTTGACGCCGTCGACTTCGGCACCCTCTTCGATCATCTTCTTGGCGTTGTCCCAGGCACCGCCGGCGTTGCTCTGGAACAGGGCCATGAGCACGCCGGTCACGGTCACACCGGCGAGCAGACCACCGAGCATCGCCGCACCTCCGGCAAAACCGACGATGACCGGAGCGGCGATTGCCAGCACGCCCGGCTTGACCATTTCTTTGATCGACGACTTGGTCGAAATCTCGACGCACTTGCCGTATTCGGCCTTGCCGTCAGCGGCTTCGAAAATCTTGCGATCTTCATCCGGCCAGTCGGCAGACTTTTTGCCTTCGTTGCGGGTCATCGCATCGAGCGCCGCACGCAATTCCGGAATATCGCGGAACTGACGACGCACTTCTTCGATCATCGACATCGCCGCGCGGCCAACGGCCTGCATCGACAAAGCCGAGAACAGGAACGGCAGCATGCCACCGACGAGGAGAGCAGCGACCACCTGCGGATCGGTCAGTTCGATGGTCAACACGCGGTCGACGCCGGCAGCTTCGTAAGTGGTTTTAAATGCGGCGAACAGCGCCAGTGCGGTCAATGCAGCCGAACCGATGGCGAAGCCTTTACCGATGGCTGCGGTGGTGTTACCGACCGCATCGAGTTTGTCAGTGCGCTCGCGAACTTCAGGTTCGAGTTCGCTCATTTCAGCAATACCACCGGCGTTGTCAGAGATCGGACCGTAGGCATCAACCGCGAGCTGGATGCCGGTGTTGGAAAGCATGCCGACTGCCGCGATGGCGATGCCGTAAAGACCGGCCCAGTGGTGAGCCAGCAGGATCGCCGCAGCGAGAATGATGATCGGCAGTGCGGTCGAAACCATGCCGACGCCGAGGCCGGCGATGATGTTGGTCGCCGAACCGGTGACCGACTGGCGAACGATGCTGTTCACCGGTCCGGTGCCGGTGCCGGTGTAGTGCTCCGTGATGAAGCCGATGCCAAGACCGCCGAGCAGTCCGGCGAGAACCGCACCGAACACGCCGAGCGAGGTAATTTCCTTGCCGGCCGCAACCCACGAGTCGGGAAGCATGGTTTTCACCAAAATAAAGGTGCCGACCAGCAGAATGACCGCTGCCACCAGTTCACCGATGTTGAGCGCGCGATGCGGGCTACCACCATCCTTCACCTTGACGAAAAACGTGCCGATAATCGAAGCGACAATGCCGACGCCGGCGAGCATCAGTGGCAGCAATACGGCGCCGAGGCCGTCGAAATTTTCAGCGAAGCCATCGAGGCCCATGAACGCCGCACCGAGCACCATCGTGGCGATGATCGAACCGACATACGACTCGAAAAGGTCAGCTCCCATACCGGCCACGTCACCGACATTGTCGCCGACGTTATCGGCGATCGTCGCCGGGTTGAGTGGGTGATCTTCCGGGATACCGGCTTCGACTTTGCCGACCAGGTCAGCACCGACGTCCGCCGCTTTGGTGTAAATGCCGCCACCGACACGGGCAAACAGCGCGATCGATGAGGCACCGAACGAAAAGCCGGCGATGACATTCATCACTTGGGCGATTCCAGCCTGATCCGTGCCGAAGGATTTTCCGAAAATCAGGAACAGCAGACCGAGACCGAGCACGCCGAGACCGACCACGCCCATACCCATCACCGAACCGCCGGCGAAGGCGACTCCAAGACCGGCGCCAAGACTGGTGCGGCAGGCGTTGGTGGTGCGCACGTTGGCTTTGGTCGCCACTTTCATGCCGATGAAACCGGCCAGCGCTGAGCAGAAGGCACCGACGATAAACGAAATCGCCGTCAGCGGCGACGAAGAAGCACTCTTAAAACCGCCGAACATCAGCAGCGCGGCGATGCAAACCACGAAGATCGCCAGCACTTTGTATTCAGCCCGCAGGAACGCCATCGCCCCGTCGGAGATATACTTGGCGATGCGCTCCATCTTTTCGGTGCCGGGGTCCTGCTTGCTGACCCAGGACGATTTCCACGCAGTGAAAGCCAGAGCAAGAATCCCGAAAGCGGGGATGATATAGAACAGTGAATCAGTCATTCGTCAGTATGGGTATTTTTGAGAGATAGAGAGGTAAGTTAGCGGGAGAGTAATGTTTCGGAGACGTCATCAACAGAGCTAAACGTCTGCACCGCAAACGGTTGCGGCGGACCTTGTAAAAAAGCGCTGAACCTAGCGCCTAACGAGTTGGACGCAACGGCATATTCACGTATTGGGCACATGTGATGGCGCATTATCAATATTTCAGCGCGAAGCAAAAGAACGGACTCAAAGTTTTATTTTATAATTACTAATATTAACGTAATCTTAATAAAATCTTAAATCCGGGCCTGGTTATCGTATCAGCGCGGGAAACTCTATCTATTCAAATATCCTCACCCTTTGCAGCTTGCGATTTCCGTTCAGCCGCTGATTTTTACCGACTTGCGTTTCGTCGTCGCAAGTCCATTTACGCCCGCCCCTTTTGATCGCAATGGCCTGCCGCCCTCCCCACAGAGCCCCATCCCCTGATCGACGCCGCGCCATCAGTCTTTCTTTAGGCGCACTCGCCGCAAGCGCCACCGCCCTCGCACCACTCACTGCCGCGGCGAAAAATTTCTCACGGGTCATCATCGATGCCGGGCACGGCGGTAAGGATCCAGGTTCCCGTTGGTATGGCATTTCGGAGAAAACGCTGACCCTGGATGTCGCCAAACGGCTGTCGACAACCCTCAAGTCGAAAGGCATTTCGACGGTGCTCACCCGAAGCTCGGACACTTACCTGTCGCTCGAATCACGCGCTCAGAAGGCCAACAAATACAGCGACGCGGTAATGGTCAGCATTCACTTCAATGCGCACACCAACCGCAGCATCAAGGGGATCGAAACGTTTTACTATCCAGGCAGCAGCCGGGGCCGCTCGCTGGCCGGCAAAGTTCAAACCGAACTCGCCAATCGCATCAATTCCACCAATCGCGGGATTAAAGCGGGGCGTCTCAAGGTCCTGCGCATGACCAAACATCCGGCAATTCTGGTCGAGTGCAGTTTCATTTCCAACCGCTGGGAGTGTCAGCGTTGCGCCGCCAGTTGGTATCGACAGATCGTCGCCGAAGAGATCGCCGAAGGCCTGCTCAAGTACCGCTGATCCCGGCGACGTACTTGGAATGCTGAATGCAGATCGGACGCTCCGCCTGCCTGCCTTGCCTTGGCCTCAAGCCTCAATTCGACATCACGGAATGCGCCGCTTTTGCCCTTTCCACCTCGCACCACAACCAGGCGCACACTGCGATCAACACCACCAGGCCGAGCATGTGCCCGGCATAGTGCAGCGGACCACCGCCCCCACTGCCGCCGGCACCGAGACAACCACACGAAATATCCAGACCGCGCCACCAGGCCGAGCCGATCGCCAGCAAAAACGTCGCCGCACTCGCCATCACCACGGCCAGCGCTCCCGGCACCCAGCGGCCGATCATCAGCAAGCCGCCGGCAACCAGTTCCACCCAGGGTAAAAACAGCGCCACCGCCGTCACCCAGGGATCGCCGATCAGATCATAATTGCGCACACTGTCCGCCGTGCCCAGCGGATCGACGAGCTTGACGATTCCCGAGTAGAGAAACAGCCCACTGATGGCGACACGCAGTCCGCGCTGATAGATCGATAGAGACGAAGACATCCAATTCCACACTAGAAATCTCATAGTTTTCCTCTAAATTCAAACTTCATGCGCGCGTCCAAGCCCCTCGCTTTCTGTTTATCGCTCGCCGTCATCACGACGGCCGCTGAATGGCACCCCGCCGAAGGAGCAGACGCCAGCGCGAAAACGACTACCCCGACGCTGCCGCTCTCGACCACGTTTAAAGGCGAAAGCCGCTTTCAGGAAATTGTCGCCAAAGCCCTCACTGAAAAATGGGCCGACCTGCCGATCGGTCAACGCACCATCAAATTCGCGCGCGAGCTGCACGGCGTTCCCTACGAGAGTTTCACCCTCGAAATCGACGACCATATCGAGGCGCCATCCGCCAATCTAGTCGGCCTCGACTGCTGGACCTTTTTCGAAATCAGCCTCGGCCTGGCGCGCATGGTCGACAGCAAAAAATCCAGCTACCGCCCGATCGACCTGCTCGAGCAGATCGAACTGACCCGCTACCGCGCCGGTGCCTGTCACGCGCACTACCTGGATCGCATTCACTACCTCGCCGAGTGGTATTTCGACAACGAAGCGCGTGGTACCTGCGACGACATCACCCGCGACCTCGCCGGCGCGCAACGCATGACCGGTCGCCAATGCCGTGAGATGACCGTGCTGTGGAAAAGCTATCGCTATTTAAAAAACAACCCCGAGCTGCGTCCGCTGATGGCCAAAAGCGAAGCCGCGGTATCCGCCCTGCCCGTCTACTACATTCCCAAAAGCAAAGTCGCCGCAATCGAATCGAAGCTTCAGGACGGCGACGTCATCGGCATCGTCACCAATCAGCAGGGCGGCTTCTGCTCCCACGTTGGCCTCGCCATCCGCACCGACGACGGCGTGCTGCGCCTCATGCACGCGTCCAGCAATTACAAACGCGTGGTCATCGACAAATCGCTGTCCGCATACCTGAACAGTTTCAAATACCACGCCGGCATCATCGTCGGGCGTCCTCAGGAAGTCGAAAACACCGTCACCGACGAAAAAGTCTATCGCACCAATCTCGCCCGGCTGACCCGCTGAAACATTCGCGTGTTCCGCCCGTCAGCCTCGCCCCCCCGTTTCGAATTCATGGTGCCTCCGATCCGCCAATTCCCGCCTGCCCGCGTCATCGGCGCGAGCTTAGCTCTCGCACTGATTGTCAGCATCGCACCGTCCGGCAGAGGCGAAGATGATGACAAAAAGTCATCGCCGCCGGTTGCACCGCCAGCCAAGACCGAGGTCGAGGTCGAAACCGAAACTCCTTCGGAAACAAAACCCACGCCCACGCCCGCGGCCGAGCCGAAATCCGAGCCCAAGCCAACGCCTCCGCCCGCCCCTGAGCCGGCCCCGGTCCCGGCACCTCCCGGCGACG
>CBDULB010000085.1:0-26978 GCA_965367965.1 uncultured bacterium
CACCTTCAGAGCCCGCGCGCGCGCGGGCCGTTCATCGCAATCAACTGTGCGGCGATTCCCGAGGCGCTCGCGGAATCGACCATTTTCGGCCATGTGAAAGGGGCGTTTACCGGTGCCGCCACCGAGCGGAAAGGTGCCTTTGAACTGGCCGATGGCGGCACCCTGTTCCTCGATGAGATCGGGGACATGCCCGCTCTCCTGCAGGCGAAACTGCTGCGCGTGCTGGAAGAATCCGAAGTCACCCCCGTCGGTGCCGGTGCCGCCACCAGGGTCGATGTGCGGGTTGTCAGCGCCACCAACGCCACCCTCGAAGAGAAAGTCGCAGCCGGCGAGTTCCGCGCCGATCTCTTCTATCGTCTCGCCCGCTATGTGGTGGAGACCCCGCCACTGCGTGACCGCCCGGAAGACCTGCCGCTCCTCGCCGCGCACTTTCTCCGGCTGTTTGCCAACGAGATGGGCGCCGCGCCCCCCGCCCTCGATTCCGACGCGCTCGCCCTGCTCCGGTCGCACCCGTTCCCGGGAAATATTCGCGAGCTGAAGAACACCCTCGAACGCGCCCTCATTCTGAGCGGCGGGAAAACCATCGGCCGCGACCACCTGGTGCTCACCACCCGGGCCGCCGCGCCGAAGCCGGAGGGCGAAGTAAGCGCTCCCAACCCGGTCGGCGAAGACGAAATCCCCATGCCTCTCGAGGAAGCCGAACGGTTTCTGATCCGCCGCGCGCTGCGCGCGACCGGCGGCAATGTCGTTGAAGCGGCCCGCCTTCTTCAGGTCAACCGCAGCCGTATCTACCGCCGCCTTCCGGGCGAGGTCTGAGGCCTTATCTGTTGTGGGTGTTGCGCCCCGCAACAGATGGAACAACGCCGGTGCGGCACGGCGATAGCGGGAGATTTCAGGGATCCACTCACCATCAAGCACTTAGCGCAAAGCGCTGCAATTGGCATCGAATCAGCGAACCGGATGACAAACACACCATCACACTCATGATCCGATTCCTCTATGCCATCCCGCTCATCGTCACAGCGCTCGCCACTCCCCTCGCCTCCGCAGGAGATGGTAAGTTGGCACCGCCCGAGTCGATGGTCGCCACGCCCGAACCCGGACTCCCCTTCCATGCGCTTTTTCAGCTCGATGTCTCCGACCACTACCTGACGCCGCGTGGCCTCAACGTCGAGAACGAGGGGCTCATCTTCCAGCCACTTGCGCTGTTCTTCTTCGACCTCTACTCCGACCCCGATGCGTTTCTCAACAGCGTCTCACTGACTGCCGGCGTCTGGAACTCGATTCACACCGAGGAATCCGGTGCCGATCCCGGCTACTGGAACGAGATCGATCCGATCCTCGGACTCACTTTTAAATTCGCCGGGGGCTGGACCTTCGATTCCACGTTCACCCAGTTCATCAGTCAGACCGATTCCTATCCGGAGTCCACCCACATGGAGCTCAAGCTCTCCTACGACGACTCCAAATACCTCGGCGCTCTCGCACTCCGACCGTGGGTCGCCTACTGGCTCGAACTCGATCAGAAATCCACCGTGGTTTTCGATCCGGCCACGTCGGAGGAATCATTCTATTTCACCGTCGGCGTCAAACCGGAGTTCAGCCTCGGCAGCGTCAAATTCGAGCTTCCCACCTCGGTCAACCTGGTCGGTGAAGATTTCTACCAACAGTTCGACGGCACCGGCGGCGGCGATGGCCTCGCGGTCGTGTCGACCGGCCTCAAAGCCAGCGTGCCGATGAGCTTCGTTCCGGAAGAACTCGGCCACTGGACATTCTACGCGGGCGTCCGCTACTACCACCTCTCCAACGATGGCCTGCGGGACGGCAACAGCGTCCTGACCCCGAACGAGCATCGCGATGACATCGTCCAGTTCCACAGCGGAATCTCGATCTTCTTCTGATCACCTTCTGATCGAAGCCAATCCAGTCACGACACAGCCATGCACCATTCCATCGAAGCGCAGCCCTATCCTTTCGAGTTCGCGCCCGACTGCTGCGCATTGCTGATCATCGACATGCAGCGGGACTTCCTCGAGCCCGGCGGCTTCGGGGAGATGCTCGGAAACGATGTCTCGCAGCTGCGGCGAACCATCGAACCCAATCGGGAACTGCTCGCTGCCTGGCGGGCCCGCAAGCTACCGGTGATCCACACCCGGGAAGGGCACCGCGCCGATCTGAGCGACCTGCCAGCGGCGAAAAAGTCGAGGGGCAAAGGCAGCAAAACCATCGGCGACGAAGGGCCGATGGGACGCATTCTGGTGCGCGGTGAGCCCGGCCAGGACATCATCCCGGAACTGTATCCCCTGCCCGGCGAGCCGGTCATCGACAAACCGGGCAAGGGCGCGTTCTACGCAACCGACCTGGGGGCGATCCTTTCCCACATGGGAGTCACCCAGCTCGTCGTCACCGGCGTGACCACCGAAGTCTGTGTCAATACCACGGTCCGGGAAGCCAACGATCGCGGCTTCAACTGCCTGGTACCCGAAGACTGCGTCGGTTCCTATTTCCCCGAGTTCCAGAAGATGGGGCTCGAAATGATCAAAGCCCAGGGGGGCATTTTCGGATGGGTGACTCACTCGTCCGCAATCCTGCCGAAACTCGCATCATAAACTGAATCTCACTAACACCGCACCTACCATGACCGACACACCAAATTCCGCCTTCAAACCGAAGCTCTGGGTCCCCGGAGACTGGAACGCCTTCTTCGGCTTCGGCACCAACATTCTCGTCAACATGCTCGTCCTCACCGGGCTGCTCCGCTTCGTCCTCGGACTGCCGGACGAGCTGGTCTTCAAACGCATCCTCCCGGCAACCGGATTGATGCTCCTTCTCAGCACGACCTACTACGCCTGGTTAGCCTATCGCATGGCCGGGAAGACCGGACGGGACGATGTCTGCGCGCTGCCGTCCGGCGTCAGTGTTCCACACATGTTTGTCGTCGTTTTCGTCATCATGCTGCCGATCTCGCTGCAGACCGGCGATCCCATCAAAGGCTGGGAAGCAGGGCTCGCCTGGGTTTTCATTCAGGGATTCCTGCTCATGATCGGTGGCTTCATCGCCCCGGTTATCCGGAAAATCACGCCCCGCGCCGCCCTTCTCGGAACGCTGGCCGGCGTCTCGATCACCTTTATCTCGATGCGTCCGGCACTGGAGATGTTTATGACACCGCTCATCGGGATCGTCTGCTTCGCCATCATCCTACTCAGCTGGTTCGGCGGCGTCCGCTACTACAAAGGAATTCCCGCCGGACTCATCGCCATCGCCGCCGGCTGTCTCATTGCCTGGGGCTCGAAGTTATTCGGTGGCGATATCGGGGGCATGTCTCTGGGCAATCTCACCGCGTCGCTGACCAACTTCGGATTCTCGCTGCCGGTGCCCGCGTTTGGCCACGTATTCTCCGGATTCGAGTTCCTCGGAATCATTCTCGTCACCGCCATCCCTTTCGGGATCTATGACCTGGTCGAGGCGATGGACAATGTCGAGAGTGCCGAGGTAGCGGGCGACAGCTTTCCGACCACCCAGGTGCTCACCGCCGATGGCATCATCAGCACGATCGGCTGCCTGATGGGCAACCCTTTCAACCTCGCCGTCTACATCGGCCATCCCGGCTGGAAGTCGATGGGCGGGCGGATCGGCTACTCGGCCGCTACCGGCATCATGATCATCGTCTTCGCCACCTTCGGCATTCTCTCAGTGATGAGTGCACTAATCCCGCTGGTCGCCATCTCACCGATCCTTCTCTATATCGGCATGCTCATCGGAGCACAGGCTTTCCAGGAAAGCCCGAAACGCCATGCGCCTGCCATCGTTCTCGCCCTCGCTCCACACGTGGCCGCCTGGGGAAAAACCCAGATCGACAACGCACTCGGCGCTGCCGGAACGAATGCCGGCGAGGTCGGTTTCGCTGCCCTCGGGCAGGTCGGGGTGCTCTACGAAGGGCTCGCCATTCTCGGCGGCGGAGCCATCATCGGCGGGCTCATGCTCGGCGCGATCGGAGTCTTCGTGATCGATCGCAGATTTTTCACCGCCGCCCTGTTTTCGGGGGCTGCCGCCGTCCTGACCTTCTTCGGATTCATGCACGGCGAGGAGATCGGGATCGCCCGCTCGCCCATGGTTGCCGGCGGCTACATTGCGGTCACCGCGATTCTTCTCGGTTGTGCAAAATTCTCAACCGCTTCGGTAGAGGTGCCGGCGCCGGAGGAGGATGACAACGAAGCCATCGCCGCGCCGACCGCCTAGTGACGAAAAATTTGAATCAGCCCGGTCGATCCCGTCTCCTGAGCAACCGGATCCAGAGAACGGAAAGAAAGCTCTGCCGACTACCGCTGGTATGAATACTACCTATCTCGAATCAGTCCCGTATCGCTGGCCATTTGACGGTGCCCTGCACCCGGAAAATACCGTGCTGCTGATCATCGATATGCAGATCGATTTCTGCGGAGAAGGCGGCTACGTCGATCAGATGGGCTACGACCTCTCACTGACCCGCGCTCCGATTGAGCCGCTGCGTGCCACACTCGCGGCGGCGCGCGAGTGGGGCTGTCACGTGATGCACACCCGCGAGGGCCACCGCCCCGATCTGGCCGACCTTCCGGAGAACAAGCGCTGGCGCAGCCGCCAGATCGGTGCCGGCATCGGCGATCCCGGCCCGTGCGGACGGATTCTGGTCCGCGGCGAAGCCGGCTGGGACATCATACCCGACCTCGCGCCGCTCCCCGGCGAGCCGGTCATCGACAAGCCCGGCAAAGGCTCGTTCTACGCAACCGACCTCGACATGCTCCTGCGCCAACGCGGCATCCGCAACATCGTGCTCGGCGGGATCACCACTGACGTCTGCGTGCACACGACGATGCGCGAGGCCAACGACCGCGGCTACGAGTGTCTCCTGCTCACCGATGGCACCGGAGCCACCGACCCCGGCAATCACGACGCCGCCATCAATATGGTGCAAATGCAGGGCGGCGTTTTCGGAGCGGTCGCTTCAACGACAGCACTCATTTCAGCGATCTCCCCGTAACCCCTGTTCGATGTCCACATTTCCCTGTATCGAACTCGCCGGTCTATTAGAGATAGCCGATCATCCCGACTCCATCGAATGGCAACCCTTCGCCGAAGGGGTAGTCATTCACCGTCTCTACGGCAACGGCGTCAATGGTCCCACCGCCGCCTTGATCCGCTTCGAGCGCGAGGCACGGGTTCCTATGCATCTGCATACCGGCTGGGAACACATCCTGGTTCTCTCCGGAAGCCAAACCGACCAGAACGGAACCGTGCACAAAGGGACCCTGCGCATCCATCCGCCGGGCACCTGCCACAGCATCATCAGCGAAGCCGGGTGCATTGTCCTGGCCATCTACGAAAAGCCGGTAAGCTTTCTCGAAGCGCGCGACTGACCGTTCTGTTGCGGAGCTTTTTCTCACCAGCGCGAGCCGAAACCCGTTCGTCGGACTGCCGTCGACGACACCGGCAAAGCTGCCGCGCCCGTCAACGGGATGGGGCATCCGGCACTTTGAAAGCGATCGCCTGAGCCCCGCTTCGGGTCGCTTGCGCATTCCACAACAGGCTTCCTTTGTGCTTGTTGCGGCACTATGCTAACGTAGTGATGAGAGCTGCCACTGATCCTGCCACGCCGAAAAATGCGGTACCGCGTTCGCTGCGGATCGGCACTTTTCTGCTGTCGGTTGTGCTGACCTTTTTGCTGATCTGGTTACTCGGCTTTGTATTGAGCGACATCGGCAACCTCGATCGTCCCGACTACCGGAAGGTGATGGAGGAACATGTCGACCAGGCGCTGCGCGACAGGGCTGACGACTTGCAAAAAGAAATCGCCGCCATCGAGATCGGCACGCAGCGCCAGACCGAATTGCAGAAAGATCTCAAGCGCAGCATGGACAACGCCCGTGCGACCATGCAGCAGATGATGGATCTGCAGCGACTTTCGCTGGAGCAGAAGGCCACGCCGACCGAACAGGAACGCACCGCCATGGCGACCGCGCAGCAGCGCTTTCTCGACGCGCAGAATGCGTTCGAGGAAGCCAACACGGAGATCGCCGACTCAAACGAAAAACGCTTTCAACTGAGCCGGGAACTGGAATCCACCCAGAAGCAAATCACCCGGCAGGAGGAGCCGGCCCGCGACGCCTACGACAAACTCTTGCGGGCCCATCAGTTCAAGGTGGCCTCACTGAAACTGGCGTTCATCGTGCCGCTGTTTGCCATCGCCGCGTGGATGTTCTTCCGCTATCGGCAAAGCGCTTATCGCTCGATCCTGATCGCCGCGCTGGCCGCCACCTTCTGGAAAATCGGCGTGGTGATGTTCGACTATTTCCCCCGCGATTTTTTCAAGTACATTGCCATCGTCGCCGCTATCGCCATCGTGCTGGCGTTCCTCGTCTGGCTGCTGCGCAAAGCGGCGAAGCCGAATCGCGAACTGCTGCTGAGCCGCTATCGCGAGGCCTATCGCGGCCACAGCTGCCCCGTTTGCGCCTACCCGATCGCACGCGGTCCTCTGCGCTTTGCCGTGTGGACCCGCAAGGGACCACAGTTGAGTGTTGGTCGGGCAATTGCAGCCGTCAGCCCCGGCGAGGAAACCAACCGCGACAACGAATCGCCCTATGCCTGTCCGGCCTGCGGTTCGATGCTGTTCGAAACCTGTGGAAAGTGCGGCAAGACCCGCCACACGCTGCTGCCGTTCTGCGAACATTGCGCTGATGACAAAGGCTGAGGCAGCGAATTTTTCGCAACCATTGGAGCCCGGTAGATACGGGCAGATCAGCCGACAAACCAACCGGCAACTCGGCTAACCGGTAAGTTAAACCAAATCGCCACGCCCGGCAAAACCGGGTTACCTGTAAAACTGTGACCAGGGTTTGCGAACCCGGCGGAGAGCAGGCAGAGCCGCTGACTTGAAAGTCCGGTAGAGAATAAAAGCACTTTCCGTCGATCCCCGGCCGGCCAATCAGATTTGAGTGGAGTTGCCAAATCAGGCGATTCGGGCTGGTAGCTCGCCGGCCGAATCGTTAGTATTCACGCATCGAATCCCGCGCCAGCGAACCGGGCCGGTGACTCTCGTGCTCTTTTGAAACTCGCCTACAAGCTTCTCGTCGCCATTTTGCTGACGCCCCTGCTGATCGGGGCGCTGGGGGCGCACATTGCCGGCGTCGCCGAACAGAGTCTGCGTGATTCCATCGCAGCAACGACGGCGGCGCAGGTGATGGCGGTGCACGATGAGATCGAGCGCGAGATCGCCAACCGGGCAGCCAACTGGCAGGCCTACGCGCGCAACGCGCTGGTGCAGCGTACGCTGGCGGAGTCCACCGCTAAGTTCGCGACCTTCGCCGATCCTGCGGCAGAAGTCGACCGCATCGACCGCATGTGGGCAGAAGAAACCGCCACGGGTTCGACCGGGCTGTCGGACGAATTGTTGAAGAATGTCCTGTCGCGCGACCTGCTGGCGACCCTGCGCAAACTCGAAGAACTGTCCGGCTACCCGGTGCTCGGCGAGGTGTTCTTCACCAACGCCTACGGCGGAAATGCCGCACTCACCGGGCGCACTTCCGACTTCCGTCAGGACGACGAGGATTGGTGGCAGCATGCAATGAACGACGGCATCTACATCGGCGGCGTCGAGTTCGACGAAAGCGCGCAACTGTACTCGATCGAGATTTGCACCCGCGTTGAGGATGACGCCGGCAATTTTCTCGGCGTGATGAAAGCGGTGATGAACATTCAGGGCATCATCGCCATCGTCGATTCTCATGCTGGCAATCTCGGCTACGAAGGCCGGCTGGCGCTGCTCGCCGCAGACGGGCGTATCATCCGCGTCGGCAACGAGGAAAGCACCCCGTTGAGCGACGGCACCGAGTTTCTAACCGGACTCGCTGACGCATCGGTCACTGCTGGAGCGGACACCGATATTGACCATACCGACGCTGTACTCAGCACAGTGGGCAAGGCTCACGCATCCGGAGACGAGTTGATTTCGACCGCGGCGACTGCCCGCCCCGGAACTCTGACTGAAACCCTGGGATGGATGGTCGTGCAACAGTACCCCGCCAGCGCAATGCTCGCCCCGATTCGCGATTTGCATGGCAAGATTCTTAAAATATCTCTCGGCGCCGGCGTTCTCAGTTTGTTCGCACTGGGCTGGTTCGCGCTGCCCCTGACGCGGCGGGTCCGGCAGCTGAACAGGGCTGCCGCCGCCGTGGCGGCAGGCGATCTCGACACCCGCATTCCCGTGACCGGCGGAGACGAGATCGCGGAACTCGGGCGCGAGTTCAATCGCATGACGCAAAAACTGTCCGAGTCGGCCGGCGAGCTGACTCTGGCCAAAGAAAAAGCCGAGGATGCCAGCCGCGCCAAGAGCGATTTCCTGGCCAACATGAGCCACGAAATCCGCACGCCGATGAACGGTATCATCGGCATGACCGAGCTGGTGCTGGGCACTGACCTGAACGCGGACCAGCGCCAGAACCTCGGGCTGGTCTCGCAGTCTGCCGACTCCCTGCTCAGCCTGATCAACGACATTCTCGATTTTTCCAAAATAGAAGCCGGTAAGTTCGAGCTCGACCCGCATCAGTTCGAGTTGCGTGACGCCATCGGTGACACCATGCATACTCTCGGCTTCCGCGCCGCGGAGAAAGGCATCGAACTCGCTTACCGCGTCGCCCCCGACGTGCCCGACAGCCTGATTGGCGATCTCGCACGGCTGCGCCAAATCATCGTCAACCTGGTCGGCAACGCACTCAAATTCACCGATGACGGCGAGGTCGTCGTCGAGGTACGCGTCGAGTCCGTCACCCGCGATCAGGTGTCGCTACACTTCCTGGTTAACGACACCGGCATCGGCATCCCGGCGGACAAGCAGAAAAAAGTGTTCGAGTCGTTCTCCCAGGCGGAGAGCTCGACGACGCGCTCATACGGTGGCACGGGTCTCGGGCTGACCATTTCAACTCAGCTGGTACGCATGATGAAGGGCCGTATCTGGGTGGAAAGCGAGCCGGAAAAAGGCAGCAGCTTTCAGTTCACCGCGCTATTCGACTGCGGCGACAACGAAGCCGATTACGTACGCATGGCGCCGGAGACACTCAACGGTTTGCGCGTGCTGGTGGTCGACGACAACCGTACCAACCGCAAGATTTTCCGGGAGATCCTCGAAAATTGGGAAATGTCCCCGCTGCTCGCCGGAAGCGGTGCCGAAGCACTCGATATCGTGCGTCGTCAGGCACAGGCATCGCAGCCGGTGCAGTTGGTGCTACTCGACATGATGATGCCGGAAATGGACGGTGCCGAGACGGCACGACGTATCGGCGAAAGTTGTCAGGATAATACTCCCCCGATGCTTTTACTATCGTCGGCAGGGCAGCACCCCGGCGCGGACGAGCTGACTGCGATGGGCATCGCCCGCGCCCTCACCAAACCTGTTAAGCAATCGGATCTACTCGACGCGATCACCCGTCTGTTCGGCAGCTCGACCCGCGACGACCTGCCCTCCGCCGACAGCGAGGACCAACGTCCTGCGGACGTTCCACCGATGCGCGTGCTGCTCGCCGAAGACGGCAGAGTCAACCAGATGGTAGCGATCAAGTTGCTCGAAGGTCGCGGTCATTCAGTGGACGTGGCCAACGACGGACGTGAAGCCCTCGAAAGGTTCAACGACACCCGTTACGACGCCATACTGATGGATGTACAGATGCCCGAGATGGACGGCTACGCCGCGACCGCCGCGATCCGAAAGCTCGAGGCCGACGCATCCGGCCGCGATCCGATCGCCATTATCGCGATGACGGCCAACGCCATGAAGGGCGACCGCGAACGCTGCATCGAAGCGGGCATGAATGACTACGTCGCCAAGCCGGTGCGTTCACGCGAACTCTTTGCCACTTTGGAAAAATACGCGTCCGCCGTCGATGGGTTGTCGAGCGGCCACAGCCGCGCCAGCTCGGGATCGTCGGAGTCGGGGTCGGCGGAAACCACTGCCCCGGTGCCGACGCGCGGCGTGTTTGACCGTCGCGAATTCGAGCGACAAATCGGCAGCACCGAATTGATGCACCAGCTGATCGACATCTTCGACGAGGAAACCCTGCCACTGCTCGAGCAGATCGACCGGGCCTGCGCCGACGGCGATGCCGAGGCTCTGCAAAAGGCCAGCCACGCACTCAAGGGCACGATCGGAAACTACAGTGGGGCCGAAGCGGCGAAATCCGCCGGCCGACTCGACGACCTCGCCACACAGGACAAGATCGCCGACGCGAAAGCGGAATTTCCACGATTGCGACTTGCCGTCAAACGCCTGGGCGACGCCTTGCGCAGCTTCCGCGACGGCGACAGCGATGGCGACAAGGGCTGAACGGACAGCCTCTACTCACGGCGTCGCTCAGGGTTCGATCCATGCGTCGCCGTAGAAATCGGCGCGTCCGTTGAGTGTCACCTGCACCCAGGCTTCGATATGGTCGAAGTCCTCGCTGAAGCGCCCCAGGTAGAGTTCGGTCTGTGCGCTTTTCTGGGGACCGGTCACGGTCAAAAAGCGCGGATGGTTCGACCAGCGCGGATGATACACGCGCGCTCCATTGAGTCCGGGAATGGTGTTGATGGCGAGCGTTCGGGAGTTTCGTTCGCCGCTTTCGACCAACGAGAGGGTGGTATGATTGCCGTTAAAGAAAAAGAATCGGTAACTGTCGTCCGGTGCCATCCCCGGCCAGCATCCATTACCCAACAGGCTCCAATTGAATCCCGGACGGTCGAGGTTGAGCACGCCGCACTTCGGCCAGGGAATAGCTTCGGCAGCACGGTTACCGTCGCCGGAGAGTTGCAGCCAGGGGACCATGCCGCTGGCCGGGACTCCGTTCCACAGCTCTTCCTCGACAGCCGGCTCATCGAGTTGGCGTCGACAGTAGCGCAGCGTTTGGTTTGCCTGCCGTTCGGCGATGTAAACCCAGTCGATGTTGCTCCCGGGATCACGCCAGACATCGGCAGCGAAACCACTCCCCAGGCTTCGCGGTTTGCCGCCGTCCCAGTCGATCACGTGACAGGTGTTGTCGCCGGGATCGGAAAACACCACTCGACGGCCGTCGTGGCTGAGCATTGGCTTTTGGATCGGATCGTCAGAGTCCACCAGAATCAGGTCGTCGTGGTCGTCCTGTGCGGTGTCGTAGCCGCGCAGTTGCACCGCGCCGGCGCCGCTGACCATGAAGTCCCCGGGATTGCCGGATTGCACCCAGACCAGTCGAGTCCGCCGTCCGTCGGTCGCCGAAAGAATCCGCGCTCCCCTTGTCGATTGATTTCCGGTGCCCGCCTCACCCACCGGTGCGGCGCCGGGAGCGGGCGGCGGCGCGCTGGCGACGACCTCCAATGCAGCTTCGAATACATCGTTGCCACGATCCTGATGACAACTGATCAGCAATCCCCGGCCCTCGTCGACGGTGATGTTAAATTCGCGAACCACCACGTAATTCACACGTTCGCCGGCGATCTCATACGGGTTGATGTCGTCGAGCGCGAGTTTTCCCTGAGCATGAAAATCCATCAAGCGCTCGTGACTGGCAAAGGCGTCCAGCAAATGCAGGCGCACCGTGTAGTGACCTGCGGGAATGTCTTTAATCTTGATGGCATGATTCTGGTGACGAACGCTGCGGTAGACCTCCTCAGGCGCGGCTTCGTCGACTCCGGAGAGATCCTTGTCGGCGGGAAAAGCGAAGGACTTGCCGCCCATGGCGAAATCCCGGTCAGCGTGCCAGATCTCCCCCTTCGCATCAGTGACTTCCGGGCCGCCGCAGTTCAAGCGCAGGTGATAGCCGGGTGAGGCGAATGCGCTGCCAATGGAAATCGCCAGTGCCGCAATCGCAACCACCATCGAACCGAACCGTGGCGATAATGACGCGCAGCTCCGAAAGTGACGGGCAGGCACCTCATCGGCCGTCGCCGGCACAGTCGTGGCACAGCCAAAAACGGGTTTTATACTGGAAGCGGAAGTGGGGAGTTTTATCGGGGAACAGAGCATGATGGCAACTGCACCAACGTGAGGCATCGCCCGCTCGCTACAAATGACAGATTCGCAGATACCCCGGGCGGCGCCGGCAGTTATCCAAAAAATGGGGGAGCCTGGAAACCGATGTCCTGTCTCCCGGCCCGCTCCTCACGGCATCGACGTCAGCGAGCGCAGCGCAGCAAGCTTGTCAACCGGGGTGCGCCGTGGTCTCAGTCGGTGATCGGCACCAGGGCGGGGTCCCCCCATAGCACGTACAGCAGACCGTTGGCAGGATCGGCCGGACCGGGCTGCGGTGCAGTCGACGACTGCGAATAGTAATCAGGAATCGGTTTCGCGCCGATCAAGGCGTTCATCAGTCGCTGGTACGACTCTCCTGCCGAAAGACCATCCAACACCAACTCGGACATCGGATAAACCTTCGGAAATCCGCCGCACAAGCCCATGTGACCGAGCAACATCACTGCGCCATTGTCCATCGCATACGAAGCGAAACGGCTGGCCTGCGAATCGGAATTGGCCGGCTGGCGATCGCTCTGCAGCGGAGTCGCCGACATGCATGAACCGCAGAAAACCAGTTCATCGGTAAAGTCGATATCGGCAAAAGCAGATGTCTTGGTGCCACAGATTCGTTCGGTGGTGCCGTGTCCGAACATGTAGAGCAGGTTGTTGTCGTCGAGAGCGCTCACTGCAGCGGGTGACAGCCGGTCAAAAGTATGGCGTTCGGATCCGGGCAGCATGGCGATATCGCCACTGCCTGCTTGCAGGTCGGGAAAATCATCGCGCCGGGTGTGGGATTCCCGCGTAGTGATGATGATGGCAGGCGAGTCCTTTCCGGCTTCGGCAAACATGCGCTGCATCACTTTGGCCTTCTGGTAACTTCGATAGCGACGCGCATCGACATCTTCGATGGCACCGATCGAAACCGGAGCCAGATCGCTTTTTGCGATGGGCTGAAATGCGATGGTGCGATCGATCAATTCCGCCAGTCCGTGCGAATCGCGGGCCATCAGGTAACCCGGAAAAGCATCAAGCTGTGGATCGTCGTCGAGACTGCACAATATCTTGAGCATGCACAGATGCAGATTCTCCCGATAGCTGTCGATGCGCGGCGCGATGGCGAGGCAGCCCGGCTTGAGTTCACGCAGCTGGTCGCGGATTTCGACACAAACCTGAGCCGATTCGTGGAGTGTGCCCAGCGAGGCGACCGTCAAAATTTTCCCGTCCCGGTGTTCGGCAAGCCGCTCGAGCGCCGCCACTGCGACAGCGTCGCGGTAGTCTGTCAGAATCACGTAACGGCTGCCGCTTGCGGGATGCGAAGCAGTGCGGGTAATTTCGGCATTCGGCCCGAAAGCGCCGCGCGCAGGCGGGTTCTTCATTTCCTCAATCGAAGGTATGATCAGCGATCGGGCAACGACCTCCTCATTCTGCGCAGCCGAACCTTTGCGTTGCGTTCCTGAAACACTGGAGCCCGGCGCTTTGAGATTGTCCCATACCTTGCGCTGATCGTCATTCAGGAGCGCCAACGCATCCTCCTGAGCGTCCTGGCGCAGCGCTTCGAGTCTTTCGGCAAGTCCGCTTTGACCGCGCTGAGCCCGGCTGAGGCGATTGAATTCCGCCGCCGTTTTTTGCAGAATTGCACTGATCTGCGAACGTTGCCGGCTCGTTAACTGCAGCTGCTCCGAACTTCGCAACACAGCTTGAGCACCCATTCCCTGTGGTGGTGGCGTCTGCTGTGAATTGACCGGAAGCACGGCCACGAACAGGCCGATGGCAGTCAGTCCGGCGAATACGCGCAGGCTGCGGGTGGTATTCATAGAACGAGTAAACGGTAAGCGATCGATGGCGGCAAGCCCTGTCTACCCGGGTATGAGAACAGGATTGAAAGCATGAGCAGGAAGGATTGAAGGCCGGCCATGGAATTGGCAGACAAATATCAACTGCCAACGCTCGCCAATCGGGACGACACGCGAAGCGCCATAGCGGCAGGCTTGAAAAAGGAGGTTCCCGGCAGTACTGTCGGCGCCGGCGAGCACCACTTGGATCCGTCAACGATCCCCCCTCCCCTGAAGCGTATGCCGATGCGCAACACTTCCATCAAGATACTTCGCCGCTGCACCGAAATGTGATGAGCCAACCTGACCGCCGTTCCCGCCGTCCCCGCCGCCGCCGCCGAGCCGCGTCGTCACCCAAGTCTGCGCCCGGCAGCGCCGCAACCGATCCTCAGGGAGACAAACCCGCCGGCAAAGCCCGGCCACTGGCTCCGACCAAATCAGAGACCGCTCTCCTACCCGCCTTCGCCGGACTTTGCGCCGATCAGATTCATGTGCCTGCGACCCGGTCCGAATGCCGGGACGCTGCGGACGAAATTCTCGCCGCAGGGATTGGCGGCTTTGACACCGAAGCCAGGCCAACCTTCAAAGCCGGACAGAAAAGTGACGGCCCGCACGTGGTTCAATTCGCTCTCACTGACAAAGCCTTCCTGTTCCAATTGCATCGCAGTGAATGTGAGAAAGTCGCCGCCGATCTCATCGCCTCCAGACAAGTTCTCAAAGTCGGCTTCGGTTTGAAAAACGATCACGGGCAGATTCGCCACCGACTGGGTATCGCCCTCGACCACGTGCTCGATCTTGATCAAGTGTTCCGCAAGCTTGGATACCGGGGCCAGATCGGTGTGCGCGGAGCCATGGGCGCTCTGCTCAAACAGGGCTTCAAGAAATCCAAATCCATCACCACCAGCAACTGGTCGCTGCGCGAACTGCGCCCCGCGCAATTGCTTTACGCCGCTAACGACGCCTATGCCGCCTTGAAAATCATGGAGGCACTGCAAGCCGAAGGCCATGTCGAGCGCTGAACGCCTGCAGCCAACATTCTCAGCATGATGAGATAAGGCGGGTGATGCCGAAACGGCAATGAGTTTTGAGCGCACCGCCCGGACACGGAGGGAGCTCGATCCGCGGCGGATGGCATCTGCCGCTGCCAGGTTATTCTGACGATAACCTCACGGCAGCGACGCTGCACGGCGCAAGACAGCAATCCGTGGGGTGTCTCGCCGGCGCTTCATCGCCCGCTTCCGGACACTTCCGCCAGTCACCCTGACATCGCCAAAAAATTAACGTGATTGTGATCGGCCGGCACTCGTCGTCTCAAGTTAAAACGCGAACTTACGGAAAAGCGGCAGCTCCCGGACTTATGCAGCAAAAGAGGCGGTTGACCCTCCCCGTCGGTACGCTAAATGCTCCGCTCCACTACCGTTATCGCCATGAGAATCCTGCTTTCCCTTACCCTTGCCATTGCTTTTAATTTCGCTGCTTTCGGGCATCCCGGACACGATCCCGGTTCTGAATCGGAACAGCACGACACGCCGTTCACCGCCAGCGACTGGGGTTCTCTGATCTTCCGAAGCGCGGACGAATACGCTCTCCCGGACGACGATCTTCTCAAAGCGTACCTGGTGAAGAATCATGGCGGAAGCGTCGTCGATCCTGAGACCGGCTATCTCTACACTACGATTGGTGCCAAAGTGATCCGCTTCACAGAAGCATCCGGCGCAGGGACGATCCTCGCTGACGACGAGCAGTTCGGTGTCGGCAATTTCCACGGTCTCGCATTAAAGACCGGCGGTGAGCAGCCCAGCTTCTTCTTTTCAGACAACTTGCGCAATCTGATCCGCTTCCGCTCCTATCAGGATGCCGCCTTCAACGATCTGATACCCGACGCCTCGGTTCACGAAGCCTTCGTCGAATCCAAAGCTTTCAAACCAACTGACGTCGAGATCCACCCCACCACCGGACACCCCTGGGCCTTCGATGGCTACGGAACCAGCCTGGTCTTCGATGCCATGAATCCGAAACAGATATTCGGCGGCAAAACGGAGTTCAACACGGCTCATGGCGGAGCGTTTCGCAATGGCAACTGGGTCGTCTGCAGCCGTGGATCCGGGGAAATTTTCACCGTCAACCCCGAAGGGGAAATCATCGACCGCTTCCTGATTTCCTCAGGCGATATGCCTTGCGACATTGACTTCATCGGCGATTTTGCTCTGGTCGGATGCCTGCGCGGGAGCGGCAGCAAAGACGCCTCCTACCCGGGAGCCCCCTGCTACATTTACCACTGGCCCTCGAAACAGCTGATTTCGACACTGGTTCCCAAGCACGACTTCGGCTTCGAACTCGGAACCCACATTCACAATGCCGCCTGGTGGCCACAGGGTGTCAACGGGCGGGTCGAGAAACTGTTCATTGCATTCAGCTTCTGGAACCCCGGAGACTTCAAGCTGGTCGAAGTTTCGGGCCTGCCGCTGGCATGGCTGTCGACCTCGGCTTCGACGGACTGAGGCCGAGGCAAGGCAAGCGGGTGAAATGCTTACGGCAAGGTGATCACCGCCGTGGCATCCTGGACGGGTCCGGTGGGAGAAACGGGCACAATACTGCCGCCGGTTACAAGCGTTCCCGACGCGCCGGTTCTGATGGTGCGGAAGGTGATGTTGTGTTCACCCGGCTCAAGCAACAAACCGCGGATACCAAGCGTCTGGTTGCTGTAATCCGGAATCCCCCCCGAAAGGGAGCCGGCATTTACCGGAACAAATTCCTTGTCCCAGACCAGGCCGGCGGGCAGGGCGGTTGAAAAGTCAACGACCACCGGAACGTCTTCTTCGTTTTCAAAGTGATAGGTGTAGTAGAGGCGTACGCCGAGACCGGTATCAACCGGATCGTCGAAATCAAATTTGCCGTGCGCGTCGTGATGGAAGGCTGAGTTAACCGCACCCCGCGGTTCGGTGTGGTAGGTCATGGTGAAACTCGACAGGTGCAAAAAACGATAACGGATCGCCCCTTCCGGATCCCCGGAGTTCTGATTCATACCACCACTAGCCGACAGCGCGTTGCCCGACTGACTGACCGACAGGTTGGTCGCTCGCTCGACCGTGTACGAGATAGCATCACTGGTAGTGACGGTTTCAATACGTCCGGCACCGCCACTCAATTGACGATCGAGGTCATCGATGGTGACAGTGAACTCCTCGAACACTACCGGCGTGCTGGTGCCCGATTCGAGAAAAGTCCAGCGCACCGTCGCCTGGCGGGTCTCGCCGATTACCATGTCGTTAAACGAAAACACGAAATCACCGGGCTGTGCCCATTCCCCGCCCTGCCAGAAGTCATTGGTCTTGCCGGTCGTCTGAGAGAGCACTTCACCGAGCAGATCCACGCTTTTGCCATCCACAGTTGCAACGTTCTGGTAGCGCCCCTTGAGATTCGCTCCCGAACCGGTTTCGATCGGATCGCCGGTAACATAAACAATCACCTCTTCCGCTTTTGTCGCGTGGGTGAAACCCAACGCAAAGCAACAGGTCAGAAACAGCAATCGTGTCTTCATGGCAATAGAGCGTGGGCGGAGGAATCCGGGACTTGAATCGCCCGGAATGCATATACTTGCTTCAGGGAATCGCAGTCGAAACGCTGATCGAAAAGTTGAGTCGCGGATTGATCAATGCCGCCGTGAACGCTTCCTGAGCATCGGCGCTCCTGATATGTGAGCGCGGGTTCAACGGGCTGGCGTAAGTAGTCACCAGATCGTCCGGAGCCAGACTCAAAGCCTGGCCCGTGTAAACCGCCGGCGCACCGCCGTTGATTGAGTATATGATCTCGGCGGCACCGGCCGGATTCGGATCGACCAGTGTGACCGCAAGCGGATAGTCGGCGGATGTCCATGGAATGAGATTACCCAACGCGCCCGCCCACCCTTGTCCGGACAGCGAAAAATTTGGCGAAGCGAGAACCACCGGCGGAGACGGGGGTGGCGGAACCGGTGTGGCTGACGGCGTGCCAGGGGAAGCGAGAGCGCTGAGAGGGATCGCACTTGGTTCCACCCGGGCATCTTCGGCTCTATCCTGATAGTCCCAGATCCACGAGGACACCTCTGAAAATTTCAAGGCCGGGTCGCGCGCCTCTGAGGTAACGGCTGACGCGGGGGTGCCAAGCTCAAAGGCGACAATGCGCACGCTTTGAGTGGGAGTTTTGTTGGATACCAGCTTAAATTGGGAATCGGCAGGTATCCATTCTGCAAAGGCGTCGGCGGGAACGGCGGTTGTAGTGATCGCCGTGAGTCGATGGTCGATCAATGAGCCGCTCGCTCCCGGCATCCTTTTTACCAGATCGGCATCGACCACCGTCTTCAGTTTGTCGATGACCTGGACCGGGTCGGTCACTTTATCGAGTGAGCCACCCGACATGATATAGAGGCTTACCGCAGAGTTAAGGGTTTTGACGTCGCCGGCAAGTTTCTGCTGTTCGACCGATCCCTTGAATCCGCCGAATGAAGCCACCGCCAGACCGGCAACCACGGCGAGCATCGAAACCGCAATCAGAGCCTCCACCAGGGAGAATGCTTTGCTGCTCAATCCCCGGTGATCTTGAACAAGCAGAAATGAAGCGTGGTCACTCATTGTCAGGCTAAGCCATTGTTACGATTATCATGGCAGTTATGGTAAATAATACAACTGATTGGGTTAACTTAAAAGGAAAATTATCCCTTTTTTTGCTCCAACCCCCTCTTATCCAGCGTTTTCCAAGGTTTGATCGCTTATTTAAATCGTCAAAAGAGCTATGGCGTGGGGATGAAAAGTGATCACGGACCAACCCGCCACCGACCGGCACTTTTCCTCAACCACGCGCTCGACCTCGATCAAGTGTCCCGCAATGTGGGCTACCGTGGTCAGTTTGGCGTGCGAGGAGCCGCAGGAGCGCTGCCAACAACGCCTTTGTCGCTTTGAAACTCATGGAGGCGCTGCAAGCGCACAGTCATCTCGAGCGGTCGGGTCGTCGTGAGAGGCGCCTCATCGCGCCGGAAAAAGTGTTCGCCGAAATGGGCGACGGCCTATTCCATGGTGGCATTCCCCGCATCCCGAAGACGCGCTGAGGCACCGGGCTCTTATCAGATTCAGCCAGCCAGATTTGCAGAATGAAGCACTCCCTTACGCTCACCCTGCTCCTCTTCGTCTCGCTCACGCACGTCGTTGCTGAAGATCCGACACCGAAGCTCTACACCATTCCCAGTTGGGGCGACTTCGCCGTCGTTTACGCCAATGGCACGGATCCCGCGATGGACTCACCGCAAGGCATGGAAAACATGTTTCGGTTCTGGAAAGCACGCGGATTTACCGGCGTTTTCCTGCGCAGCGACTTGCAGCAATACGATCCGTTCGTGATACGCCACGGCAAAACGCAGATGAATCCGGCGCTGGCTATGATGTGGAGCCATATCGACAAGCTCGGCGAGCGTTTTGACTACTTCACCGCGGCGCAGCAGGCGGCTCAGAATACCGGCCTGCAGTTTTGGATGTATCATCCACACATCTACAGCGAAGGCGCGCCACCGCACGCCGGTAGCGAAGGGCCCGGACGCATGGTGCCGTGGAGCTATGAATCCAGAGTACTGGCCGAGCATCCTGAGATGGTCACGGTGGACCGTCGCGGCAACAAATACTGGATGGTCCCTGAATATGGATACCCGGAAGTACGAGAGCAGAAAGTGGCCGAGTTTGTCTACATGGCGAGGAAGTATGGCATCAAGTATTTCATCGCTAACATGCGCAGTGAAGTGAACCAGCTGCAGGATCCCGCCGACCATGCCGACCGCTTCGGATTTAACCAAATTGTTGTCGATGACATGCAACGCTTGCATGACGTGAACATCATGACCGACCCCCGCTTCGATATCGATGCGACCTCTTTTGATCCACAAGATGTGATGGTGCAGAAGTGGCGTGATCTTCGCGGTGAGTACCTTACTCAGTTTTTTCGTGAGCTGCGCACGGCGCTGTACGAGGTCGATCCCGACATTGAAATCGCCATCACACTCGCTGGCGAATTCATCGGACCGCCGCTGGGAAACTGGCGCACTGACTGGCGCACATGGGTCGATGAAGGCCTGATGGATCACCTCATCTCGCGGGTTTTCTTTGAGGCCACGCTCGATCACGAAGCGGACAGGAAGGGTTACCTCACCCACTCCCGCCTCGGCGTCGGCACCGTAGCGCACGAGGAACTGAAAGCCTACATCAGCAAAAGCAAACATCCCGGGATCAAAGTCATCGCCACCGGCGGCCCGGCCTTTTTCTTCACTCCCACGCCGGTGCCTGCCGGAGCCGATGGCATGCAATGTGACGCCTGGTATGGCGCCTACCATCTCGCCTGGCACCAACGCTGGCAGAATTTTCAGAGAGACCTGCGCGAGTTCGGTCATATCAAGTTCATCGAGCAGAACTTTGATGACGTAAGGGCGGAGGAATTCGTGCTGCCATCCGGCGCATGGGGCAACCTCGCCTACCAGCCTGAATTGCGCGCCTGTCGCGGCGCCTGGTGGCGGCTCGGCACCGGCGATGATGCCAAACCCTTCGCGCAGTCCACGACCCGGCGCGGCGCCACCGGCCAAGCCATGCAACTCACTCATGCTGTCGATGGCCGCGATACCCTGACCGGCTTTCACAACTGCTCCCCCGACCGCAGCAAGTGGGCGGGCGCCATCGACACCTCAATGACCAGCGGTCACGCGATCTTCGACTGTTGGATCATGCGCCAAAGTGTCGACAGCACCGTCTCCGCGTTCCTGCAGGGCGACAACAGCCAGATGGAAGTCGGCGTCCGCATCGCACCCGGCAGCGGCAAAATTTCCTACTCCACAGGCACGGAAAGAGGCACTGGCAAATGGGTGGAAACTCCGCACACCGTGGCCGTCGGCGAATGGACCCCGTTCCACATCGATGTCGACATCGACCAACTGCGATACAGCGCCGCCACCGCTACGACAACGCTATGCACTGACGTGCCTATCAGCCCGCCGAAGCAACGTTTCGTCGCCCTCAACGGAGTCAATATTCCCATGGAAATGCCCGCGCTCAAAGAGTTCAAGAGCGTCCTGTTCACACCGGGCGGCAAGCCCGGCAATGTCACCTTTGTCGACGACGTCACGGTGCATTGGATACCCGCGACCATCTTTGCCGAGCCCGGCAGTGAGGTCGAGTTCAGCGATAATTTCGAGTCCTATGATCACCTGGCAAAGATCGACTCGCCCGCATTGAAGACCAAGTGGCAACAGGCCACACCCGCCACCGACATCGTCATCCGCGACACCTCGTTCGGAGCCGGCGTCAATTCGCTGCGCCTGCAGGGGGGTGGCAAGGTCACACCGCTCACGCGCGCCACTCTCCAGGCGGGCACCCGCATAACCCTGGACCTCGATTTCTTTATTCGATCCGGCGAGCCTGTGCCTTCGATTATGCCTGACACTGCCACCAAGTTTCCACACAGCGCCCGGATCGGCTGGTCAGATGGCGATGGCAATCTGATCGCCGGCGTCAAACCGGAGAACGGCACGTGGCATCTGATCAATGCCGGCGGCGAATGGATCGACAGCAAGCTGCGCGTACACTACGACGTATGGAACCACCTCCAACTGGTCCTCAGTGAAGACGGCTCACTGCAGGCCGCCGTCCAACCGGTCGGCCAGATCGCTGCCGCTATCGGCACTTTACCCCCCGGAAACCCGCCCGAAGGCGTCACTCTCACCCCCGTCATCGAGCCCTCTGTGACCCCCGATCATTTGAGTTGTTACGATAATGTGATCATCACCTCGGGGTCACCTGCAGCAAAATGAAAAGCCGGCGGGCGCGTCGGTTTGGTTGAGCCAAATTACTGCACTGACTGATCCGAGCGACGGCAAACGCAACACGATCGGCACCTGCAACACGGGCGTCGAAGACGACTGAACTCGACGCAAATCGCGATGGACAATGGCGACCGGATTTTTACCGCCACGCAGTCTACATTCCAAGCCCCCTTGCGGACGGCCTCCGGAACCGCGTCGCCAGCAGCGAACCGGGTGCCCCCCCGGCGCGACCGTTCGCTGAACGCGCCGCGCAACGTTTGTTCCGCTCAGAACAACTTCAGGAGAAACTTGAGCAGATCTTTGGTGGTCACCATGCCAACCAGCTTGTCACCATTTTCCAGAACCGGGAGAGCGTGAAAGTCGCCCTCGGCGAGCACCTGAGTGGCATCGCGAACACCGGAGTTAACATCGATCGTCACCGGTTGCCTGCGCATCAGGTCCTCAAGTTTGTGGGTATGGTCGAGTGTGGCATCGACGGCGCGATCATCTTCACCAAACGCGTCGCCATAGCTGAGTCGCATGAGATCGGTCCAACTGATGATGCCGACAAGTTTTTCGCCATCGACCACCGGAAGATGATGCAGCTTGTGTTCGCTAAACACAGCACGCACTTTAGAGATCGCGTCGCCGTGATGAACGGTAACGAGTTCGGTGCTCATGATGTGACTGACGGAGACGTTTTTTCTCATAGCGGCAGCGTCGACGAAACCGGCAGCCCCGCTGCGCATGCCCTGTCGTTCGCTGTGCATATCCGGCGCGTGACCTTGCCCTGTCGCTGCGCGTGACCGGCGCAATCGTCAGAGCACGGATTTCATCGCTGCCAGTTCGAGCCGGTCGGCCACATTTTCTGCGACATCGGAGAGATGTACGATGTGGTCAAGCGCGGCCTTGAGATGGCGCTTCCGGCAGAGGTCGATTTCGCTGCTTTCGAAAATCGCGACCGTCAATTGCCACTCCAGGTCATCGACTCTCGATTCCAGAATACCAACTTCCTGAGCATTGGCGCGAATTCTCTCGATGTCGCCCTGGGGCTTAAAAAATCCCTTCACGGCTTTGCGCAGCGGATCCATCGCGCGGAACGACAGATCGGCCACATCGAGGAACTGCTGGTGAAACGCGTTTGGTACTTCCGGTTTTTCTCCGAGAAAAAACCGGCTGCACGACTCCGCCGAGTTGGGCACCTTGTCGAGTTGCTCGATGACCGAAAAAATGTCGCCGCGGATCAGAGGCAGGTAGGCCCCGGAGAACAGAAGATCACCGATCGTCCGGCGTTCGGTATCGGCCGCGGTTTCCAGTTCGGCGGCGGCTCGTTGTGCGGTAGAGGCGGAATCCATTTCGCCACCGAGATAGGCGAGCACGGCCTCTTTCCCTGATGCTACACACTGCGTAGCAGTTTCCAGATACTCCAGTGCGAGGTCGGCAACCTCATGTTCTTTCTTAAAAATTTTCATACTGAAGAACTCCAGTTAAACATGGTGCTGACTAACCGATATATCAAACAAGAGAGCAATGCTGCACAGGTCGGTGCCAAAACCCAACCAGTAACGATTTCGACAATTTTCCTGCCGCTGACTGCTCGGGCTCCCTTGGTGAGGCCGACTCCGATGATCGCTCCGACCACCGCCTGTGAGGTCGATACCGGAATGCCGAGCATGGAAAAAACGTGAACACCAACCGCTGCGGAAGCCTGCGCAGCGAAGGCTCCACCCAGGTCGAGTGGCGTGATGGTTTTGCCGACGGTATCAGTGACACGCTTGCCGAAGGTCAGCGCCCCGGTGGCCATCGCCACCCCGCCGAGCAGGGCGAGATAGATACCGTGATCAGGAAAGCGATTGAGCAGCGGCCCGATGGCATTGCCTACATCGTTTGCGCCCAGCGAAAACGACACATAACAGGCTGCGACAACGACCAACACCGAGAGCCATCGCGATCCCTCCAACACCCCTAAACGGCGCATGACGCGGCCGAGCAGCAGATACGCGACAAAAGCAAGCGCCATGCACAATACCGGGCTGATCACCCAACAGCTCAGAATTTTCCCCAGCACCGCCACCTTAACATAGCCCCCCTCGAAGCCGACGATACCGATACCCACTCCGGCGACGCCACCGACGATCGCCTGCGATGTCGAGACGGGGACACGGGTAAAGGTGGCCAGCGTCACAAAAATGCCGGCAGACAAAAGCGCCACGAAGATAGCTGGATCGGGTAGCCGCTCGCCGGGGAAATACTTCGCCATCGACTGCGGTGCCGGCTCTTCATTGACCTTTTCGAACTCTTCCGCCGAGGTGATGATGATGCCTTTGCCGACCGTCTTCATGACGTGATGCCCCTGTAGCATGCCCCCCAGAATCACGCACACCCCCATCATGAGCGCTGCCTTGCGATAGGCCATGACCCGTGCGCCCACCATCGTCCCGATGCAGTTGGCGGCATCGTTGGCACCGATATTCCAGCCGACATAGAAACCGACGCTTATCAACAAGACTGCCCAGAAAATGATCATTTACGTAGAAATTGAGACGATCTTGGCGACGTCCCGCAGGCCTACCTTGGCAGGTGCCGGGGTCACGTTCAATGCCGGTACCGGTTCGACGCAGCAATTGTCGCTGTGCGACGGTCCCGCGCGCTGCCCGCGGAAGCGTCTCGATCGTATCGCTTGTTGGCGGCGTCATTAATCCGGATCGGAAAGCAACCACGCGGCTCCAAGTGGTTGTCATGCACGTAACCTTTTCACGCAACGCACAGCCCCGATAAAAATGGACAAGCCGAAAAAATCCGGAAGACAGCGCAAGTGGTTGATGATTGTTACCGGGCTGCTGGTGCTGGCTCTGACATGGGCCGCACTGGCCACTTCCCGTCTTGGCTATGAATCACCTGACTACCAAGTCCAACTGCGCGAGGCAGAGCTTGAACTGCGTCGCTATCCGGCGATGGCGACGGTGGCCACCACAATGACCGACGCGTCGCTCCGGTCCGGCATGAACGGGGGCTTCGGTCGCCTTTTCGGATACATCACCGGAGAAAATGCGGACGGCCGCAAGGTCGCCATGACCACACCGGTGCTGATCGACGCATCCGAGGCAGGCGATTCAGCAACTATGAACTTCGTGCTGCCTTCTGCGCTCGCCAAAGACGGTGCCCCCAACCCGACGGGCGAATCGGTATTGCTGCGCCGGCTCAGCGCGGGTGAATTCGCGGTGATCCGGTTTCATGGCTTTCGGCAGGACGCAGCCATCGCGCAGGCGACGGCAGATTTAAACAACTGGATCGAGAGCAATGGCTGGACCGCCAAAGATGCCGCCACGCTGGCCTTCTACGATCCACCGTGGACGCCGGAGTTCCTTCGTCGCAACGAGGTCTTGATTCGCGTCGAGCGCTGATTGCGAAACGGTCAGACGAAAATTTGGCTCGGCCTCGAGGCCTTTTCGGCGATTGATTGTTTGTCCAGCCGGCAGTCACCAGCGGCTGCGGAGCGCCGATCATTGACAGCGCGACCACAAAATTCCAAACTGGGCAGTGGCAAGCAAGCCACCGGGCCGCCGACCTGAACCACTAAGCAAGAAGCGTTTGCTGTTAGCACAGCATTGCATTAATTCGCAATCCAACCCGCCATGACAAACGAACCCCAAAATCCGGACGACGGCTTTTGGAGCTGCAACATCGACTGGCGTGGCAGACTTCTGCGTGGCCTGATCGGCTGTTTGTGCCTGGCCGCCGCCGCCTACCTGTGGTGGGAAAAAGACAGCGTGTTCTGGTCGATCGGTTTGTTCGCCTTTGGATTGCTGGCGCTGTTCGAAAGCGTTCGCGGCTGGTGTATCGCCCGTGCGTTCGGCCTGAATACCCCGCTTTAAAAATGCTATCGGCAGGCGTACAGACGTTTGCCAATCCGTCTAAATCCGTCTAAGCGGCGGACGTGCCACGGGATCTACCGTTCCGCAGTTTTCCTACTCCGTTCACCTGCAACGGCACCTGAGTCAGAATGGTATCATCCACCTTGATATCGACCGAATAATTTCCGGATTGCTCGAATCTGAGTTGTAGAAAATTCAGCACCAGGCTCTCGGTCACGAAGATCGAGTCACCGGGCATCTTGATATCGATTTCCGATGACACTGGATTGTTAAGGATATTGAGACCGTCATTATCGATGATTCGAACCGAGAAGCGGTGATGGCCTTCGTCTTCCGGCGAGAAGCAAATCTTCAATGCAAACGAACACAGCGGATGGACAGCCGGCAGGCTGCGTACCGAGATCGTGTCAAAAGCTCCCAGAACACACAGCCTTTGGTTGTGGTTGGTGGCAGCATCACAGAGCGTGGCAACTTGAATATGCATAAGGTCGGCGGCCAAGGTGAATCCAATAGCGACACCCATTCGGCCGATCCGCTCAAAAGCAGGATTCATTCCATGTTTTGCACAAGAAATGACCGGAATCAGGCGCGCCAATTCAAGCCCTCCCCGGATCCGATTACCCGACGGTGCATCGACCCGACAAGCCCGCTTCAAATGACCCGGCACCGTACAGCACGGCCCGTTGCGCGGCTGTCACTGCGCCAGCGTTACGGCATAGTCCTGCACCAGGCCAGTCCTGGAAAACTGCACAACTGCCGTTGGTTGTGACGACTGTTGTGCGCTGCCGAGTGATCTCAGCAGGCTCCAGGCACTTCCGGCGTAGGGGACAAAACTCATTCCGGTTCCGATCGCACTGCCCAGTACCTCGCCGCCCGCAGAGCCTTGTTCGATGCCATAAAGCCAGGTCTCGCCTTCCGGTTCGAGTCGCTTCTGGTCAGGTTCGCCAATCGCCGTCTGCACATCCATCCGGCTACTCTTACCCTTTTCGATCTTCGTCGGCAGATTTTGAAAGGCCGCCGTTTTCCGCTTGTCCGCAGTGGTCGCGCAGCTCGTCATCCCCAATGCAGCAGCACTGAGTGCGGCGATCATCACACTTACACGTTTCATCAATGCTTTTAGACGGCATCCCGTTTCGGAATGTCACAAGTAACTTTGAATCCGCCTGCCCGCGTAGGTTCGCAACCCAAGTGAAGCCCCTTCGGAAAAGGGAACTCGGCCCGCCGGAAGGGCAGCAGGTTCACGACATCATTTGCCGCTGATTGCACCCCGTAGCGGCTTCGCCCCGACCGCGCAGTTTGCGCACACTGAACGGCATCGAGCGCTGAGCCACGCGGTCCGGTTGCGACGAGGAGCGCGAAGAACTCGAGAACCTCACCGGCTTCCACTGCGACGCCAGTGAAGTAATCGCAGGATATCTCAGCCTGGATTACCCGATGGACTACTTCGGCAAGTATGTAACGGATGCACAGGTCTG
>CBDULB010000086.1:0-26913 GCA_965367965.1 uncultured bacterium
GGGTAGGTAGGGGAGCTTGTGCTCGGCGAACCAGGCCTTGGCGGCATCTTCGCGTTTTTTGACCAAGGCTTCAGTCTCGGCGGTAGCAAAGGCGAGCATGCGCTCGACGTGAGCTTTGCCTTGATCGAAGCCGTGTTGGTTTTCGGTTTTTAAATACGGCACCTGGCGCTCGACGGTCTGCGTGTCAGCAAACGTGGCATACATGCTGTAGTAGTCGCGGGTCGGCAGCGGATCGAACTTGTGATCGTGACATTTGAAGCAGCGCATGGTGGTCGACAGGAAAGTCTGGCCGACCGCATTAACGACATCATCGAGATAGATCTGGCGCGCTTCTTCTTTCTTCACCATGGCGTCATCCCAGGCACCCATGCGCAGAAATCCGGTGGCGACCAGCCATTCGGCTTCCTGTTCGGTGTAGTCGCCGTTGAGCCGGGTAGCGGCGACTTTTTTCGCGTCTCCGCCTTTGCGTTCAGCGACTGACGCATCGGCGAGTTCGTCGCCGGCCAGTTGTTCGATGACGAAGCGGTCGTAGGGCTTATCGTCATTAAAGGCGCGAATCACATAGTCGCGGTAGCGCCAGGCGTTGGAGCGTTCGTAGTCGTTGGACATGCCGCCGGTGTCGGCGTAGCGGGCGACGTCGAGCCAGTGCTGGGCCCAGCGCTCGCCGTAGCGCGGGCTGTCGAGCAGGCGATCGATGAGCGCGGACCAGGCGGCGTCTTTGTCCTGTTTCCACGCCTGTTGAAATTCGTGAACTTCGCCGGGGGTCGGCGGCAATCCGGTCAGGTCATAGGTCGCTCGACGGATGAGGACCAGCGAGTTGGCCTCGGGGGCGGGAGTGACTTTTGCTTCGGCGAGTTTTGCGCCGATGAAGGCATCGATGGGGTTTTGTAAGGACTCAGGAGTTGGGAGTTGGGAGTTGGGAGACTGTCCTACGGTTTGTCCAGGTGTTTCGGGGACCTCGGGTTTCACCACTGGCAGAAATGCCCAGATGTCTTCGGGTTGATAGCGGCGGTAGGTCCACTCGTCGCCGAGTCCTCCGGACGTTGTCATGATGATGCCGTCGGCATTGACTTTCTTTTTGTTTTCTTCCTCACGGATGGCGAGTTGAGTAGCTGCGTCGGGCCAGACAGCACCGGCATTGATCCACTGTTCGACCAGAGCGATTTGCTCTTCGGTGAGGCGGTCGTTCTCCTTGGGCGGCATTTCGAAATCCGGATCGCTCCAGCGTATGGTATCGATCAGAAAACTCTTCGCCGCATCGCCGGGCACGAGCACGTCTTTGCCAAAAGTTTCACCGCCGGCGAGCAGGTGTTCACGGCTGAGCATGTTGAACTCGCCTTTGATTTTTTCGGCGTCGTCGCCGTGGCAGCCGTTGCATTTTTCGGAGAGCAGCGGCTGGACCTTGAGGGTGAACAGGCGATCAGCGTCGCTGATGTCCTGAGCGGATGTCGACAGCGGCAGCAGGGCCGTGGCGGTGAGCAGGAGTTGGGTGATTGAGCGCTTCATGCGGAAAAGGCGGAGGGGTAGGCGTTGAACTGGTGTTGCCGGTTCTTAAGGATCTTCAAGGTTTGCTGTTCTCGTAGAGTTCGCGAATCTCGTCGGCCGACAGGGCCGTGTTGTAGATGGCGAATTCGTCGATGGCTCCGTTGAGGTTGCGCACGGCGAAACTGGGATCGTCACTCTTGTAACGGGGATCGCTCCAGTTGCCGATCGAAGCGGCGCCGATGGTAACTTTCTCGACCAGCCACTCGTCCTCGATCGGTTCGCGGCTTACGATTTCGCCGTTGACGTAATGGGTTACCTGGCGGGCGTCGATGTCGTAGCTGGTGGCGATTTGAAACCATTGACCTGCTTGCGCGGGGGTCCAGAATTTGGGCGAGTAGTAGATATGTTTGTCGCGCTGATCCCGGCCGGGTTCGTTTTTGGGGTCACGCTTCTTTACTGAAAAGAACAGGCGTCCATCATTGAGGATCTGCCAGTGGGGCTCATTCAGTTCATGGCCGTCGGTGAGGAACAGGCTGTTATACCAGCGATCGAGGCTGTCGATACGTGCCCAGCAATAGAGTGTCAGCGAGCCGTGTTCGCCGGGGACTTCGACGCGCACCCGGCTGCCGGCGGCGGTGAAATCCAGCGCCGCATTTTCCGAGTCCCAGCGATCGGCGGCACGGGTCGCACGCACGATCGTGCCGGTGATGTGATTCGAGCTCAGGTCCACCAGCTGGCGATTCCAACCGCCTTTCCGGCTCATCGGATAGTAGAGCAGCAGGCGTGGATCGCGGGTCAGTTCAGTGGAATGCGCCAGCCAGGCATCACGCCTTTCGCTACGTCCACGAATCAGCGTGTTTTCCAGTTCTTCGCGGTCGACGAACTGAGTGGGGTCATGCTTGAGTGGCGAAGAGGTCGCCGTCTTGTTTGAGGCGCGCAGCGCTTCGCCTTTGATCATGTGCTGCATCTTTGCATCGTTCGGGTGCCATTCGATTTCACCGTCGATGACATGCACGTCAGCGTGATCCGCAGTGACGTCGAGGGCGAACTCGGTGCCAAGATCGACGACTTCACCGGCAGCGGTGTGAATGCGGAAACCCCGGGCCTGTTCAGGCACGCGGGCGCGCACTTTGCCGGAGTCGATGCGTACATCCATCGGCGACAGGATCTCAAAACTGGCCGAGCCCTCGACGACCAGTGCCACGCCGCTGAAAAGGTCAATTTGAACCATTCCCGAATCCAGAGCGAGCGGGCCCTGCGGCAGAAGTTCGCCACGCTGGACGGAGGGGGTGTTGTTCGACCAGTGGGCATCGACGTGTTCGGCGACCACGCCATAGCCGGTCGCCACAGGCTCGACGGATTCGGCCGGGTTCGACGCCATCGGCGGATTCGAAATTCCGGTAAAGTATCCGAATGACGCCGCGACGGCGATCGCGGCGGCGATACCGGCAGCCCAAAGTCCACGCGTCGGGCGGGGAAACGCGATGATGTTATCGCGATCCGCTGCCTCATTGCGGTCACGCATCTCGACGTCGATTAAGGTGTCGAGTTGCACCCGATCGTAGTATTCCCGACGGACTTCAGGATCGACGAGCATCTCGGCCTCGAGCCGCACAAAATCGGATTCGCTGATTTCACCTTCGATCAGCGCGTCAATGAGTTGGCTGCGTTCTTCGGTATTCATGCTTGTTGACCTCCGGGTTTGTTGCTCGGCATATTGAGCTGGTGAAGGATGCATTTCTGCAGGCGGTTGCGCAGGCGGAACAGGCTGACTTTCAGCGAACCGGCGGTGCGTCCGATTTGCGCTGCGTATTCGGCCAGGGGGGTGCGATGCAGGTAGCGGTGCTGGATCAATTCCCGGTCAGCCTGCTTGAGTTTTTGCATGCAGCCGCGAAGGGCGATCTGGCGATCTTCGAGGTCATCGACGCGCTGCGGAAGTTCGGCGGCGATGAAGTCTTCCATCTCATCGCTGAAGGTCAGCCGTCGGCTCTCGCGGGCTTTCTTTTTGCGGTGATTAAGCACTTCGTAGCGGGCGACCGAAAAGGCCCAGGCCTTGAAATTCGTGCCGACTTCAAAATCTTCGCGTTTCCTCCACAGGGTGGCGTTGGCCTGCTGGGCGACATCGTGGGCCGAATGATCGCCCGGAAGCAGCGACTGCACGTACAGACGAATCGCCAACTGGTGCTCGGTCAGCAGCGCAACGATTTGGGTGTCCTGGTCGGCGGAGTTCATAATGATGTTCTACCGCAAATGGCTCGGGCCGATCAAAGGTTAACATTTTTAAGCACGAAACGGAAATCTCCGTTCAGACGGCACCCCACAGAGCGGGGCTGGGAAGCCGCAGCCGCCCCGCTCTGAACGGAATCGCGGCGAGCTTTCCGGATGCGCAGGCGCGGCGAAAGGTGTAGCATTTTTTCGATCATGCTTGCCGGGTTTCGAACATTTTGCTGGGGCGGCCTTCTGGCCATCGCCGGATGTTGGCTGGCAGGCGCAGGCGCGGCGAGCGGACAACAGGCGGACTTCAGGTCGTTCACCAACAAGGACGGTCAGGCAGTGGAGGCCAAAGTGGTCTCGGTGTCGAAGGACCGCAGGACCCTGAAAGGCGAATTGCGCAACGGTGTTGAGTTTGAAATGGCGATCAATCTGCTGTCACTCGATGATCAGCAGTACTTGCAGCAGTGGATCAAAGATAATCCGAATGCCTCGGCGACCCAGTTCCTGTTGGATGTCACGTTTACCAAGAAAGAAGAAACTACGGAGCGCAAGCGTGACGACTACTACCGGTTCACTGTAAAAAGTGTCACCTACCACATCGCGGTGCGCAACAAAACCCGCGAAGCATTGCAGGGCGGACTGGTCGAATACGCGGTGATTCATGAAGATGGCCTCGACATCGCCCGGTCTGACGCGGGCATTCCGGTTACCTATGTCGAAGAGCTTAATCCAGAGCGGGAGATCATATCCGGCAATGAGAAATTGCCCGACAGTCTCGCCTTCAATTTTGTGCACGAGTTTGTGACCAAGCCGGTTTCAACGGACACCGTCGAAGTGGACTTCGGCGGTAATCACGATGGCGATGAAGTGCTGGGTGTGCTGGCGCGCATCAGTGACCGCTCCGGAAGAGTGATCGGTATCTATCGCAGCAGTGAAACGAAGATGCGTGACATCACCTGGGAGTCGGCGATGGGCAATAAGCCGCCACCGACGGCGGCGGCGAACGACGCTTCGGCCGGCAGGAGTGTCAGCTCGTCGGGCTCATCGCGGGCAAGTTCGAGCGATGGGGTGGACGTTCGCAAGCTGGACAGCCTGCCGGAAATTCTGCAAGCCGGAGATACTCTGCCGGCCGATAAGGCTCCTGATGTGGTCGGCAAACCGGTCGTTGCCACAGCGGTCATCGATCTCGATGAGGCCGCTACCGACGGAGTGATCCTCGCTCACGGAGGAGCTGAACGAGGCTATCTGTTATTTGTTTTCGAATCGCAACTGCAGTTCTGGGTGAAGAAGATAGATACTGAAGGGCGGCGGATTACCCGCAAGGTAAAGCTCCCGCTCGACGGGTTGCCGGAGGGTGCGTTTACCGTGGAAGCTAAATTCAGCGCCGAAAAACTGGAGCTTTGGATCGATGGCCAGATAGCCGGGGATTTTAATTCGCCGGGCTTTTTGGAGAAGCAACCCCGCGAGGGGTTGAGCGTCGGCTACGATTCGGAGCGGGGCAGCGTTGGGCCCGCTCCGGCGAACGTGCCGTTTCGTGGCGAGATCCGTGAGGTGCGGCTTGAGGTCGGTGGGTGATCGCTTGATCCGTGCTGGACTGCCGGCTTTTTCAAAGCTATCAGCAAACCCATGAAGCTCGCCTCCGTTCTCATTCCGCAATCAGTTAAAAACCTGCGTCTCGCGGCGCAGTGTGGAGTGACCGATATCGTCACCCGATATCCCGGTGGGACGCTCGAAGCGGTGTTGTCGGCCAAAGCCGAAATCGAAGCTCACGGACTGCGCCTGGCCGTGATCGAAGGCTGGCTGCCGATCGAGAAAATCAAGCTGGGCGTGGATAGCGACGGCGCCGAACTGGCGGCGATGAAGGACTTGGTCCGGCACATGGGCGAGGCGGGCATTCCGACGCTGTGTTACAATTTTATGGCCGGCACGGATTGGGTGCGCACCCGGCTCGATCATCCCGAGCGGGGCGGGGCACGCGTCACCGGATTTGATCTCGCCGCCGCCGAATCGGCGATGTCATTGAATCAACCGACCACGGCGATCGCCGAGGGTGGCATTAGCGCTGACCAGCTTTGGGAAAACCTGCAGGCATTTCTCGAAGCGTTGGTTCCGGTCGCTGAACAGGCCGGTGTCGATCTGGCCATGCATCCTGACGATCCGCCACTGCCGGAGTTTCGCGGCAAGGCACGGATCATGAACTCGGTGGAAAACTTCGAGCGGCTGGCGACGTTGGTGCCGAGTGATCGCAATGGCATCTGCTTTTGTCAGGGCAGTTTTGCGACGATGGGCGCGGACATTCCGCAGGCCATCCGCCGGCTGGGTAAGCATATTCGCTACGTGCACTTTCGCGATGTGCGGGGCACCCCGGAATCGTTTGTCGAAACGTTCCACGACAATGGTCCAACCGACATGGTGGCGGCGATGCGGGCGTATCGCGAGATCGGCTTCGCAGGCGCCATCCGCCCCGATCACGTACCTCAGTTGGAAGGCGAGGACGACGGTGAGCCGGGCTACACCATGCTCGGGCGCTTGTTTGCGTATGGCTACCTGCGTGGATTGATGCAGGCAACTGGGTAGGTGATTGGGAACAGGCAGGGCAGGAGGCGATAAGCGGCTGATTCTCCGCCCCTTATCGCGCTATATGGTCGCCGTGGTGAGCGTGGTATCATTATGGCGGTGGAGTCGACAATTTGATGCGACTCGAGCCGGAAATCCTGCCATGAGATTTTTTACCCACTTCCCGAAAGTTCCTTCACTGGTCGCCGTTGTTGCCGGAGGCTGCGTGCTTGCTGCCGCACTTGGTGACGCCGCCGAGATGACTAAAGCCGATGCTGGCGGCGAAAAGGTCAGCTATTACGAGGAGGTCCGACCGTTGTTTCAGGAGAAGTGTCAGGGCTGTCATCAACCGGCCAAGGCAAAGGGTGACTATGTCATGACTGACGTTGCCAAGCTGATCTCGGGTGGCGAAACCGGCACCGCGGTGGTCGCGCACAAGCCGGCGGAAAGCTTTCTGGTTGAGCAGGTCACTCCCGTCGATGGCGCTGCGGAGATGCCGCCCAAGGGCGATCCGTTGACGGCGCAGGAACTGGCGCTGGTCAATCGCTGGATCAACGAGGGCGCTGTCGACGACACGCCGCAGAATGCCAGGCAGCGCTACGATCAGGAAAATCTGCCGGTCTACGCCGTGGCGCCGGTGATCACTTCACTCGACTACTCTCCGGATGGAAAATGGCTGGCGGTGGCCGGTTTTCACGAAGTGCTGTTGCACAAAGCCGATGGCACGGGATTGGTGGCGCGCCTGGTAGGGCTGTCCGAACGCATCGAGAGCGTCAGTTTCTCTCCCGACGGCAAGCGTCTCGCCGTGGCCGGTGGACTGCCGGGACGGATGGGCGAGATTCAAATCTGGGACGTCGCCAAGCGCGAACTTGAGCTGTCCAAGCCGGTCGGTTTCGACACGGCCTACGGTGTCAGCTGGTCACCCGACGGCAAACTGGTGGCCTTCGGTTTGCCCGACAACACCGCGCGGGCCATCGATTCAACCAGCGGCAAACAGGTGTTGTTCATGGGGGGGCACAGTGACTGGGTGCTCGACACCGAATTTTCCACCAAGGGCGACTACCTCGTCTCGGTCGGTCGCGACATGGCCGCTAAACTGACCGAGGTCAAAACCGAACGCTTCGTCGACAATATCACATCGATCACCCCGGGGGCCCTCAAGGGCGGCATGAACGCGGTGGTGCGTCATCCGTCGCAGGATCACGTGCTGGTCGGCGGCTCCGACGGCGTGCCGCAGATCTATCGGATGAAGCGCGAGACGGCGCGTAAGATTGGTGACAACGCCAACCAGATTCGCCGTTACCCGGCGATGGAGGGGCGCGTCTGGGCCGTGGCTTTCCGGCCCGATGGCAAACGCTTTGCAGCGGTATCGAGTCTCAATGGCAAAGGCATGATCAATGTCTACAAGAGCGAATACGACGCAACCATCACGCCCGAATTGAAGAAGGCGATGGAGAGCGTGCGCCGCAATCCGGATCCAAATCGCGAACCGACCGCTGAAGAAAAGCTGATCGAAGAATTTCAAACCCGCGGTGCCGAGTTGTTGCAGAGTGTCAAAGTCGACGCAGCGGTGTTCTCGGTTGCCTTTTCGCCTGATGGAAAGACGGTTGCCGCCGGCTCCGATGATGGCCGGGTCCGTCTCATTGATGCCGAAACGGCGGCCGTCAAAACCGCCTTCGTGCCGGTAACGGTCGATGCCAAAGCCGCCGAGTTGGCCAAGGCAAAGGCGACCGGTAAGAAAGGCGAAGTGCCGGCGAACTTGAAGAAAGGCAAAGCCGCCGCTGACGGCGAGCAATTGCCGAAAAATGCCAAGGTGGTATCGCTGGAGATCTCGCCCAAGTCGATCGTGCTCGATTCCCCGGGTGCCTACAATCAGCTGGTCGTCACCGGCCAGCTTGAGGGTGGTGGTGAGGTCGACCTGACCCGCTCGGTAACGTGGGCAATGGACAAGCCGTTCGCCAATGTGTCCGATCGTGGCGTTGCGCGCCCACTCGCCGTGGGTGACACCGGGCTGACCGCCAGCTATGGCGAGATCAGCGCAGACGCGGCCGTAAAAATCGTCGGCCTCGACGTCGCCTTTCATCCTGACTTCATTCGCGACGTCAATCCGGTCATTTCCCGTCTCGGCTGCAATGCCGGACTTTGCCACGGAGCCAAGGACGGCAAAAACGGCTTTAAGCTCAGCTTGCGCGGCTACGATCCGCTCTATGATGTGCGGGCTTTCGGCGATGATCACACGGCCCGCCGCGTCAACTACGCCTCGCCGGACGACAGTCTGATGCTGCTCAAGGCGACTGCTGCGGTACCGCACGAGGGGGGCATGGTCACCGAGATTGGCTCGCAGTACTACAACACCATCCGTCAATGGATCGCCGATGGCGCCAAGGTGGAGGTCGACAGCAGCAAGGTGGTCAGTCTGGAAGTATTTCCCAAGAATCCCGTCATCCAGAACATCGGTGCCCGCCAGCAGCTGCGGGTGGTCGCCCGCTATCGGGATGGTTCGACGCGCGATGTCACCCACGAAGCATTTTTGGAAACCGGTAACTCCGAAGTCGCGATCAACGATGATTTCGGGCTGATGACCACCGTTCGTCGCGGTGAGGCACCGGTGCTGGCACGCTTCGAGGGTGCCTATGCTGCGACCACATTGACGGTGATGGGGGATCGCGAAGGCTTCACCTGGAGTCAGCCGGAAGCGTGGGGTGAGATCGATAAACTGGTCGCCGCCAAGTGGCAGCGCATGAAAATTGCGCCATCGGAGGTGTGCACCGACGAAGAGTTTCTGCGCCGCATCTACATCGATCTGACCGGCTTGCCGCCGACGGTTGACGCCATCGATGCGTTCATGGCCGATAAACGTCCGACCCGGGAAAAACGCGACGCCGTGATCGATTCGTTGATCGGCGATCCTGAGTTTGTCGAGCATTGGACCAACAAGTGGGCCGACATGTTGCAGGTGAACTCCAAGTTCCTCGGCGCCGAAGGCGCGAGCCTGTTCCGCCAGTGGATCCGCGAGCAGGTCGCTGCCAACACTCCTTACGACAAGTTCGTTTACTCGATCCTGACGGCGACCGGTTCCAACAAGGAGAACCCGCCGGCCTCATACTACAAGATCCTGCGCGAGCCGGATGCGATCATGGAGAACACCACACATTTGTTTCTGGCGACGCGTTTTAATTGCAACAAATGCCACGACCATCCGTTCGAGCGCTGGAACCAGAATCAGTACTACGAAACTGCCGCTTTCTTCGGCCAGATCGGTCTGGCTCGCGATGCCAAAAATGCCCCGACCCAGAACATCGGTGGCAGCGCGGTGGAGAATGCGGTCGCACTTTACGAAGTGATCAGCGACGCCGCCGAGGGCGAGGTCAAACACGACCGCACCGGCGAGGTCACGGCTCCGGTGTTTCCGTTCGAAGCAAAGATGGAAAAAGTCGCTTTTAAAGATCCGCAGAATCCGACCCGCCGCGAGAAACTCGCCGCGTGGATGATCAGCCCCGACAACGACTATTTTGCGATGAGCTACGCCAATCGCATCTGGGGTTACATGCTCGGCACCGGCGTGATTGAACCACTCGACGATATTCGCGCCGGCAATCCGCCCAGCAATCCCGAACTGCTCGGTTATCTGACCAAGCAGTTTGTCGATGGCGGCTTCGATGTCCGCAAATTGATGGCGGAGATTTGCAAATCGCGCACCTATCAACTGTCGATCGCCACCACCAAATGGAACGAGGACGATCATCAGAATTTCAGCCACGCCAAAGCGCGTCGCTTGCCGGCCGAAGTTTTGTTCGATGCCGTCTATGCAGTCACCGGGGCGACGCCGAATATCCCCGGCGCCAAGCCCGGCATGCGCGCCGCTGAGCTCGCCGACGCCCAGCTCGATACCGAGAGCGGTTTCCTCGCCAATCTCGGTCGCCCGGCACGCGAAAGTTCCTGCGAATGCGAACGCCAGAACGACATGCAGCTCGGTTCGGTGATGTCCCTGCTGAGTGGTCCGTCAGTGGCGGATGCGGTCGGCGCCGACAACAACGCCATCGAAAAACTGGTGCGCAGCCAACCTGATGATCGCAAACTCATCGATGCCGTTTACCTGCGGGTTCTCAACCGCAAAGCCAAACCGGTCGAGATCGATGCGGTGCTGGAAAACTGGCAGGAGATCGAGGGCGATCACCAGGCCCTGGTCGGCAAGCTGGCCCGCGCCGAAGGCGAGTGGGTGCCGAAGCGCGCTGCCGCTGAACAGGCGCGCCTCGAATTGATCGCGCAGGCCCGGGCGGCCATCGACGCCTACACTCCCGAGTATACCGCCAATAAAGCCAAAGCCGAAGCGGAGCAGAAAGTGCGTATCGCCGCCGCCGAAAAAGCGATGAATGATCACGTCGCGTCGACCTTGCCGAAAACGACCGGCGAGCAAATCGCCGCGCTGCCGATCAGCCGACTCTGGACCGTTTGGAATCCCCGCAAGCCGACCGCAGCAGCTGCCAGCGGTGGCGTCAAGCTGACGGTGAACGATGACGCCTCAGTTCTGGCTTCGGGGCCGACTAAAGCGGTCACCGACTACACGCTTAGCATTCCGCTCAAGTCATCGACGCTCAGCGGTTTTATGATCGAAGCACTGACCGATGATTCGCTGAATATGTTTGGTCCGGGTGTCAATCCGGGCAACGGCAATTTCGTGGTCAGCGAAGTCGAGCTGTCGTACACCACGGCGGCCGAGCCGAAGAAAGTTATCAAAGTGAAGCTGAGCGATGCCGCCAGCGATCACATTCAGAGTGGCTTTGACGTAAAAAATGCCATCAACGGCAAGCTCGACCGCGGCGACAAAGGCTGGGCGATCGGTGGCCAGGAACGCCGTCCGCACTGGGCGCGATTTCAGCTCGAGAAGCCGCTGACCTTCGACGACAAGGGCGCCACCCTGACCCTGAAAGTGATGTGCCGCTATTCGGCCGGTGACTACGCCCTCGGCAAATTCAAGGTGTTCACCACCGATTCCGCGGCGCCACTTGAGCTGGGCTTACCGGTTTCGGTAGCCGCTGCGCTGCAAAAGCCTGACGGTGCCCGCGCCCGGGCGGAGAAAGACGCCATCGCTGCTTACTTCCGCGATCAGGATGTCGACTACCTGAACAAGCGCTTTGCCTGGGTGAAGGAAAAACGTCCGCTGCCCGCCGATGCTAAAATGAATCAGTTAAATGCAGCGCTCGCCGTCGCCGAACGGGAAATCAAAGAGCCGACGCCGCTCGTGCAACTGCGCAAGGACGTTCAAATGTCGATCGCTCAGGCCGCTGACCGTCGCCTGACCGGTACACAGGACTTAACCTGGGCGCTGATCAATAACCCTGCCTTCCTGTTTAACCACTGATGGCGGCGCTGCCGCCGACCTTGAATGAGGCATTTTTTACCATTGGCTATTGCCATCCAGACGCTATTTTAAACCTGTCGCATCCCGCTAATTACCAAGCACTAACCGCCAAACGCTATGTTCAGACTACCCGGAGCTAAAGGAAAAGATCTCTGCGATTCCCATCTCAGCAGCAGCCGTCGAGATTTCATGCGTGTCGGCGGTGCCGGTATGCTCGGTCTGACGCTGAACAACGTGCTGCGCGCCCAGGCGCTCAGCGCTGACAGTAAACTGGTCGGCAGCAACGGTTGGGGCAAAGCCAAGAGTGTCATCATGGTCTACCTGCAGGGTGGTCCCAGTCATCTCGACCTGTGGGATCCCAAAGAGAATGTGCCCGACAATGTGCGCAGTGAATTTAAGCCGATTCCGACCAAGATTCCCGGCGTCAACTTTACTGAGATTCTGCCCAAGCTGGCGCAGGTGAACGACAAGTTCACCACCATTCGCTCGATGAGCTACACGCCCAACGGGTTGTTTAATCACACCGCCGCGATCTACCAGATCATGACCGGATACACCACCGATAAGGTGAGCCCGTCCGGTCAGCTCGAGCCGCCGACGCCGAAGGATTTCCCCAACTTCGGTTCGAACATCGTCCGGCTTCGTCCCACCGACGAACCGATGTTGCCGCTGGTCATGCTGCCGCGTCCGCTGCAGGAGTCGAATGTGGTCAACAAAGGCGGCACGGCCGGATTCCTCGGCAAAGCCTTTGATCCCTACTACCTGTTCCCGGCCGGTGACGACATGCTCATGGACAAGCTGTCGAACATCAAAGTCGACGATCTGCAACTGCGTCCCGATGTCTTCTCCGCCCGTCTGCGTCGTCGCGCCAGTCTGCGCCAGACGATCAGTGATCAAATGCCGATCATCGACAAAGCCGTCGCCGAGTACAACATCGATGAGTTTTACAATCAGGCGTTGAACCTGCTGGTCAGCGGCCGTGCGCGCGATGCTTTCGATCTTGAATCGGAACCTGACAAATTGCGTGACGAATACGGACGCAACACTTTTGGTCAGAGCTGTCTGCTCGCCCGCCGCCTGGTGGAGGCCGGCACTCGCGTAGTGGAAGTGGTCTGGCCGAAAGTCGCCAACTCCGACAATCACTCGTGGGATCACCACAGTGGGTTGACCAAGCGCATGAAAGATCAGAGCGGACCGATGCTTGACGGTGGCTTGAGCACGCTGTTCCGCGATCTTGATGACCGCGGCATGCTCGACGATACGCTGGTCGTTGCCATCGGTGAATTCGGGCGCAGTCCGGAAAAAGGGGTCAGTACCTCGGGCAACAACAACAGCGCCGACGGTCGCGATCACTGGCCGTATTGCTACACTTCGGTCATCGGCGGTGCCGGTATCAAGCGCGGCTACGTGCACGGCAAGTCCGACAAAACCGGTTCAGCTCCGACCGAAGATCCGGTTCATCCGACCGAAATTCTGGCGACCATCTACCACAGCATGGGCATCGACCCGGCCACCATCGTCTACAATCACCTCAACCAACCGCGCGAGTTGGTCAAGGCGGAGGCGGCGACCAGTTTGTTTGTTTGATCGCCTCGATCAGAAACTGCGGCAAGGTCTTGCGCAGAGACGCAGAGACGCGGAGACGCGGAGTCAGTTGTGGGTTCAGTAAGCCGACTCCGGAGTAGCCGTGGTCGGTCAGGCCGTGGGCCGTTTGCCGGTCGAGTGAGGGGTGGGGCGCCCCGCCCGGCCAAGGCAAGGTCCACCTTCTGACGAAGGGCGGCTACGGCGCAGATGACGTGTCACGCAGAGTTTGTTGGACGGTTCTCAATGAACAGCGCGACCGACATCCCACGAGCGATGCTTGCGTTGCGATTTTTCGACGACGTAGCCGGGGCTGGAGGCAAAGCCTGCGTAGAGCGCATCGCTGCGCTCGATATCGGCGCCGCCGCTGTGCGCGTGCAACAGGTAACGGAAGGTCAGGCTTTGTCCCGGATCGATCCCGAGGGCGGCGTGCATGCACGGCGCGGCACCCATCCATCCGTCGGAGCGCACATGCCAGTGCGCGGGCGAACCGTGATTTGAGGGATGATCGAAATAGGTGATGCCTTCCGTCGCCGTGTTCGGACTGCCTTTTTCATCGAGCACGGTCACCGGTCCTGAGTAGTCCATCCATCGGGCAAACTGCCCGAAGATGGCGGGCTCGCCGACCAGACCCTCGCTGTTGGTCAGCTCGCCGTCACCGAAATGAACCGAGATCGATTTGGCGACGCGCACCGCCAGAAAGCCAAAGTTGGTCATGCCAAACGAAACCGGCCGGTCGTTGACGGTGCGGAAGGTCAGCTGCAGGTCCAACAGTTGTCCGCCGCTGCCGTCCGGCGACAGCGCCGCGACCACCTCCTGTTCGACCTGTTCGCTGTCATTCTCGGCATACCAGCCCAACAGCGACGCCATGATGCACTGTTTGTCTCCGTCCTGGTAAGCGAGCCACTGTTTCTGCCGAATCTGAGTAGCTTTGCCGTTCGCCCAGAAGTCGTGCCCGTTGACGTCGCTGTGAGCAAACCAGATCGACTGATGATGATCGTGATTGGACGCTCCCGGATGACCCATGCGCGTCAGGTCACCCCCTGAGGGACCCGTGAACGGAAAGAAGAAGGGCCGCGGATACTCATCACCGAAGTGCCAGCGCATTCGTTCCCGATGATCGAGCTGAAAGGCCACCTGATGGCCGGCCAGGGGAATGACGTTGTGTGGAGTCATGATCGATATTCGGAAACAAAGAACAAAGAACTATTCGCGAAGCGATTGTCTACTCCTGTGCTTTCTGCAGGGATACGTGAATGTTGGCGCGGACCAAATCGCCCATGCTGTTGCAGTGGGCGAAGGCGGTGGTTTGATGAAACTCGGCTAACTCGTCGCGCAGTTGCAGCATCTTTTCATCGGGCGAAATGTGGTCGTTGGACATGCAGTCGAGCAGGGCATCGAGGCGACGCTCGGCGACACGCACCCGGCGCGCGATGAGAGTTCGCTCCTCTTCCTGATACTGCTTCATGGTCGGGTAGTTGAGCAATTGAGCACACAGGTCGACCACCGGTTTATTCTCCTTAAAAAACTGCGGCAGGTACATGTCCATGCTGCCTTCGTAGGACTGCTGGTCGAAGTCGATGGCGCGCACTCGATACTGGGTTTCCTCGAAGTCAGGAGTGATGTCGACAACGTAGTTGTAACTGCGCATGTCGCCGAGCAGGCGGACGTAGGAGCGTTCGTTGAATTTTACGAACTCCTTGGCAATGCGCACCTTGTTGAGGTCAGGACGCTTGAACCAGGTATCGATGAATACGTCGCCGGGAACGCCGGCGATGTGTTCTTCGATAAGCGTATTTTCATTTACAAGGTAGTTAATACGAACCGGTGACAGGATATGCTCCAGTTCCAGCCCGTAGATTCGCGAGGCGTCGGCGACCTTGACGTAAAAGTGGTCGTAGTTGTCGTTGAACTTGTTGATGATGCGGATCCGGAACGGCCGGGAATTGCCGAAATCGCAGAAATCGACGCGTTCCAGGCTGAGGTGGTCGACCACTTTTGCTTCACCGGATCTCAGCTTGGTGTAGATCGCCGTCAGCCGCCGGCTGAGCTCTTCGCGCATCTCCCGATCGTAGTGGGCAGTTTTCCAGTGAGTGTCATTGCCGGCATCGTCGAACAGCGGAAACAGTTCACTGAAGCGATGCAGGTCCTCGTAAATGGCCGGCATGTTGACGGCCCGTTCGAAGGCGACAAGGTAGTCGTTGAGCTCCTTTTTGACTGGATAGAATTCCTTCTTTTTCAGCTTAAAGGTCGCCGGAAGATCGTTTGGTGATGGGGATGACAAGGTACGCGAGTTTCAGATTATTTGTAATGGTCGGCGAGCCGATGGTGAAGCAGAATCCTGTCCATGTCAGGTATTCCTTTGCGTTCGGTTTTATTAACGGTGCTCGCTGCGGCGATCTGCCCGCTCCCGGTTGATGCCGACGGGCCGGCGGATAACATTCCCGAATCGGTGCGGCGCATTCCTCCGGCAGGGGTGGAGGTGCCGACTGAGATCCGCGATCAGTTGCTCAAGGGCATCGCCGAAATCGATAGCTGGTTGGCTGCCGCTCCGGAGACTTTTGAAAAACAACCCGAGCGGCTGGTGCTGATTCCCGACATCGAGGTTTACCGGAAAGCGGTCTACGATGCGCTGACTCACTCCGAATTTCAGCATGAACGCGAATTTGCCTGGGCGACCGCATTGCTCAGCGAGGCGAATCAACGGGCTGCGGCCCTGGAAAAAGGCGACGCGTACTGGTTGAGTCAGCACGGAGCGGTGGTGCGCGGTTTTCGATCGAAGCTCGACGGCTCGGTGCAACCCTATGGGCTGGACATTCCCGATTCCTACGATTTCGATCACCCGCAGCCGAACCGGCTCGACTTCTGGTTTCACGGACGCGGCGAAAAGACCAACGAGGTGGCCTTCATTCAACAGCGTGCCAAAGGCGGCGGTGCCATCAAGCCGCAGGATACGATCGTGTTGCACCCGTACGCGCGTTTCTCGAATGCCAACAAATTTGCCGGCGAGATCGATTGTCTGGAAGCTCTCGAACACGTGCAGCAGGACTACCGGATCGACGAGGACCGCATTCTGGTACGTGGTTTTTCCATGGGCGGCGCGGCCTGCTGGCAGTTCGCGGTGCACTACGCCGACCGCTGGGCGGCGGCTCAGCCGGGAGCAGGTTTCTCGGAAACGCCGGATTTTCTGAAAACGTTCCAGAGCGAAACGCTCAATCCGAAACCGTGGGAGAAAACGCTCTGGCACTGGTACGACTGCACCGACTGGGCGATCAATCTCAGCAACCTGCCGACCATCGCCTACAGTGGTGAGATCGATTCCCAGAAGCAGGCCGCCGACATGATGGACAAGGCGTTGCAGGAACAGGGCGTGAATCTGGTACACCTGATCGGGCCGGGCATGGGGCACAAGTTTCATCCTGACGTTCTGGCAGACATCGAGCAACGCCTGACAAGCATCGCCGATCGCGGTCGCAATCGCGTGCCGCAGTCGTTGCACTTCACGACCTGGACGCTGCGCTACAACACCATGTTCTGGCTGCGGGTTGATGCATTGCGCCAGCATTGGCAACAGGCGCGGGTCGATGCTGAGTGGAAATTGCCGAATGGCGTGTTTGTCGATGCGCAGGGAGTTGATGAGTTTTCGTTGGTATTTGCACCGGGTGAATGTCCGCTCGATATGACGCTGACGCCGGTGATCGAGATAAACGGTCAGGGAATCGAAGCGCCTAAGCCGATGTCGGATCGGTCGTGGCAGGTGCGGCTGCGCAAGCAGGGCGATCAGTGGATTGTCGCTGAGTCCGCAGCGAAGGGATTGCGCAAGCGCCACGGTCTGCAGGGACCGATCGACGATGCGTTCATGGATTCTTTCCTGATGGTCCGACCGACCGGTAAGCCGCACAAAGACGCCGTCGGCGAGTGGGTGGCAAAGGAGATGGATCACGCCATCACTCACTGGCGGCAGCAGTTCCGCGGCGATGCGCGGGTCAAAGATGACCGCGACATCAGCGACGAGGATCTCGCCAATCACAATCTGGTACTGTGGGGTGATCCGGCCAGCAATTCGCTGCTGGCGAAAATTGTCGATCAGTTGCCGATCCGGTGGAATGCGGATTCGATCCAGGTCGGTGAGCAGAACTATTCGACGGCGGATCACGCGCTGGCGATGATTTTTCCGAACCCGCTGAATCCGGAGCGCTACGTGGTGCTCAACAGTGGCTTTACCTATCGCGAATACGACTATCTGAACAACGCCCGGCAAACGCCGAAGCTGCCCGACTGGGCCATCATCGATGTGCGCCAGCCGGCGACGACTCAGTATCCGGGTGGCCTGCCGGCGGCGGGCTTCTTCGATGAGCAGTGGCGGCTGAAGGAGTAGTCCCGCACCGAAGTCGCGATCATCACGGTAGCGGAATTCGTTAGCATTTCGTCGCCCGTCTCATCGTCGACGCTCCAAATGGGCAATGGCCAACGCAGTGGCGAAATTTTGACAAATTCCGCTACGTTTATTCGGGCACTGGATTGGACCTAACCCGGAGGCCAGGCGAGGGGGCGTCCGGCGAGCAGGTGCACATGCAGGTGGGGCACGGATTCGCCGCCGTTTTTGCCGTGATTGATCACCAGGCGGAAGCCTTCCTTGCCGGTGTCATCGAGACCGAGGTCGCGGGCAATTTTGCTGGCGGTGAGCAGCAGGTGGCCGAGCAGTGCCTGGTGTTCGCTGCCGGCTTCGCCGACGCGGGCGATGACTTTTTTTGGGATGACCAGGATGTGGGTCGGTGCCTGCGGCTGAATGTCGCGAAACGCGAGGCAGTCATCGTCTTCGTGGACGATGTCCGCAGGGATTTCGCGGGCGATGATTTTTTCGAAAAGGGTCACCGGGGGTAAGGATTAAGGCTGAAGGATTAAGACTGAAAGTCAGTCGATGGCCATGGCCAGCGGGGAGTCCGGTTTGGCTGCCTTGGCGCGCTGGTGTTGAGCGTTGAGAAAATCTTCGATTTCACGCCGCAGCCGTTCGCAGCGGGGGCTCCAGTTTTTGGCGCCGGTGAGATGTTTGACGCACTTGCGCAAACCGTAGCAGTAGAGGTGCTCGATGCCGCGGTCAGCGGCGGTTTGAAAACGCCTGGCGAGGATCTGATAGAACATCAATTCGTAGCCACTGCCGGCGCGGCGGGCGATATCGGTCAACGAAATGCTGATCGGCGGCGGCGTGGTGGCCAGCTTGGCCGACATCTCATTGAGTCCGACGTCGTTGAGCGAGGCGCGGATCTTGTCGAACAGGGTTTCGACGGCGATGACCGTGCCGCGGTAGCTGTTGCGCAGAAAATAGACGACGCCGCGGACGATATCATCGGCGAAGAAATCCGGAACGTTGGCGCTGCGCGCGGTGCCGCGCAGGGTCGTTTGCAACCAGTCGGGGTCGCAGGCAGCGACCTGTCCGGGGCCGATCTGGATCATGGGCAGTTGTTGGGGCAGGGAGATCATGTTGAGGAGCAGGGGCAGGGGCAGAAAACTAAGGGCAGGAAATCACGAACTGGCGACGGGGGATTCTTTGAAAAAATCGGGCTGTTGTTTTTCGTCGAGTGGCTTCTGCGACAGCGAACGGATTTCCTCGAGGAACTCGCCGACGTCTTGAAACTGACGGTACACGGAGGCGTAGCGGACGAAGGCGACGGGGTCGATTGTCTCCAATTGCGCCATCACCTTGGGGCCGATGCGCTGCGAGGGGATCTCGCGGAGGTTTTCCTCGGCAAGTTCGGACGCGATCTGATCGACGGCGGCCTCGAGAACATCGATCGGAACCGGGCGCTTTTCGCAGGCTTTGAGGAAGCCGCTGAGGAGTTTTTCACGCCTGAAGGGTTCGCGGCCACCATCGCGCTTGACGACGTGCATGTCGTTGCGTTCGACGTGTTCGTAGGTGGTAAAGCGGTGGCCGCATTCCAGACATTCGCGACGACGCCGGATCGACAGCCCGTCTTTACTCATCCGGGAGTCGATGACTTTGTCATCGTGGCTATTGCATTTCAGGCAGTGCATGGTTGCGACTCGATTCTGAGAGTCGCAACAATATGTAGGGGTGTCAATCGGGAAAATGGCACAATATATGGGCCAATTGCGGAGAAATAGACGCAAAGCCGGCGGATCGGGCTCAGCCGATGAAGGGCGTGCCAAAAATCTGCGAACGCAGCCATAGGGCCACTGGCATGAGTAGCAAGGAGATGGCGGGAATGACCGTGGTCAGAATGATTCGCTGGCGGGTTTCCGGCTCGTAGAGCAGGCCGCTGACAATCCAGACGGGCAGTGCGAGCAGAATCGCGGCGGCGAGCAGGCCTTTGACACCATCCGCCGAACCCAGGGCGAAAACCAGGGCCGGGACGATGGTGCACATCACTGCCAATGCGAAGCTGCGCCAAAAGTCATTTTCGAGAGAATCGCGTCCCACCAACCACACCAGCAATTGAATCGCCATCCACAGCATCAGCAGGTGGATGTAGGCAGTCGGGTCGCGCCGGGCCAGCACGAAGGCCAGCAGGTCGGGAGAAGCGAGGTCGAGGATCATGACGGCTGTCAGACGAGTTGATTGGGTATGGCTCCACCGTCGGCGAGGTAGGCGCGAATGTTGGTGACGACGCCATCCATCAGTCGACGCCGGGCTTCGATCGAGCTCCAGGCGGTGTGCGGAGTGATGAGCAGATTCGGTAGATCGGCGGCGGCTTTGATCAGCGGATGATCGGCGGCCGGGGGTTCGGTGGAGAGCACATCCAGGCCGGCGCCGGCGATGACGCCGTTTTGGAGGGCATCGAGAAGAGCGGCTTCGTCGACCAACGGGCCGCGACCGGTGTTGATCAGCAGGGCGTGATCCGGCATTTTTGCCAGACTGTCAGCATTGATCATATTTTCGGTCTGCCCGGTCAGGGGGCAGTGCAGGGAAATGATGTCGCACTGGGCAAAGAAATCGTCGGCTGGCAGGCGTGGGCGGTCGCCATCAGTTGCTGAAGCTCCGTCGCGGGCCAGTCCGACCACCTTCATGCCGAACGCTTCGCCGACATCGGCTACCGCACTGCCGATGGTGCCGAGCCCAGCGATACCGAGCGTTTTGCCGGCCAGTTCGCTGATCGGGTAGTCGAGGCGGGTGAAAAACGGCGACGCGGGCCATTGGTCGGCCTCGGCGGCAAAGCGGTTGACCTGAGTGTAGAGATTGAGGATCAGGGCGAAGGTGTGTTGAACCACGGCGGGCGTGGAGTAACCGGACACGTTGCAGACGATGATGTTGCGCGCTTTAGCGGCGTCGAGATCGACATTGTTGGTGCCGGTGGCGCAGACTTGAATCATCTTTAGATTCGAACAGGCATCCATGGTCGCGGCGTCGATGACAACCTTGTTGCTGAGCAGGATATCGGCGTCGGCGGAGCGCTCAACGATGGTGTCAGGTGTGGTGTGATCGTGGAGAACGAGATCACCGATGGCTTCGAGCGGGCCGAAGTCGATGTCGTCGCGGGTCGTAGTTGCGCTGTCGAGAAAGACGATTTTCATAGTTTGGCTGGGAAAGTGGACAGGCTCTTGGTAGCACGCTATCGCCACCACGAAAAGCGTAAGCGCTGTCTTGACCGCGCGGCAATCTCCGGTACTGATCGTTGACGGCGCTTTTCACGGCGTTCACTTCATTTTATGTCACGCGTTTTCGAATCCTGGCGCCGGTCGCTGTTGGCTCATCGAGTTGCCTACCTGGTGCTCGGGGGGCTGGCCTTGCTGCTGATCGGCTATTTGATTTTCGGGCCGAAACCGTGGTTGTCGGGCGTCGAGGTGCACGCGGCTGCCGGTGAAAAGTTGCGACCGAAACACTACGCGGTGACCGGACTGTGGTGGGCGGCGTTGACTAATTTGGGTATTGTCATCGGGGTGTTGCTGACGGCACCGCTGTTGTTTCGCCATTTGCCTGTGGGTATGCCCTTGCCTGTGGCGACCGGATTGGATCGCCGTCAGACGCGGTGGTTGGTGGTGGCGCTGGCACTGGCGGCGACGCTGAGCGGAGTTCTGCAGGCGCCGCGGCTGTCGACCAGTCTGTGGGGAGACGAAGAATACACCGCCAAGCGTTTTGTCGTTGGCTACTACCGACGCGACGCTGAAGGGGGGATGGAGTTGAAAAAACCGGAGTGGGCGAATACGGCGTGGGATTATCGCAGTGGGGCCAATAATCACCAGTTGTTCAGTGTTCTAAGCCGGCTTTCGCACTCCTTTCACAAAGCGTCGACCGAACCCGGCGATGTCTATTTCAGCGAGTGGTTGATTCGTCTGCCGTCATTCCTGGCCAGTCTGGGAACCATTTTCGCGGTCGGCTGGCTGGTGGCATTGCTGGGGGCGCCGCGCGGCGCGGTGGTGACCGCATTTTTGCTGGCTCTGCATCCGTGGTTTCTTCGCTATGCACCGGAGGCGCGCGGTTACGCGCTGATGATGCTGCTGTTGACCCTGGCGCTGATTTTTTTGCAAAAGGCAAGCAGTGGTGGGCGCTGGCGGCACTGGCTGGCGTTTGGTTTGGCGGAGTACCTGTGTTTTGTCAGCTACATGGGGTCGCTGCATTTCATCCTGATGTTGAATCTGTCGGGGCTGTTGCTGGTGTGGTTTGCTCAGCGGGAAAAAGTGGCGCGTCCGGTGCAGCTGGGGCGCTTCGTCGTCGCCAATGCGATGGCTGCAGGACTGGTCATTCTCACGGTCGCGCCGATCATCGCACCGCTGAGGGCGTGGTATCAGGGCAAGGTCAAAGGCGGTATGTGGGGCGATCCGCCGGATGCGGCGTGGATCGCGGATGCCTTGAGCTTCATGGTGAGCGGATTGCCCTGGCATTCGTGGGACGCGTCCAATCCGTTCAGTTTGCACCTCAGTGCGATGCCGCGAATGCTGGTGTTGTCGCTGCTGATCGCGGTGGCGGTGCTGGTGGTTCTTGGAATCCTGCGCCTGGCCGCGGGCGAACGTCGCGGGCGCCTGTTGTTGCCGGCGCTGTTGCTTCCGGGGCCGCTGATGGTGACGGAGGCACTGGTAATGAAGAATTTCCTGTTTCCCTGGTACCTGTTGATTTCGTTACCGATGGTGGTGGTGTTCGCCGGTTTGGGGGTGGAGACGCTGGGAAATCTGGGGAAAAACGCGGTACAACGCCGCGTGCTGGTGTTTGGCCTCGGGCTGGCATGTTTAGCGCTGTTGCTGGGCACGACCAGCGGGCAGATCGCGCTTCTTAGAACCCGCTCGGTCGAACCGCTCTACGAGTCGGTTGCGCTGACGCGAAAAGTCATCAATCCGGCTTCAGCGAAGATTGATGAGGGCGTCATCACGATCGGCTTTTCGATGTGGACGGAAGCCTACGATCCGGCGGCGCAATTTGTTCGCTCGGCAGATGAACTCCGTGCTCAGATCGAATTGGCCCGTGAGCAGGACAAGCAGTTGTACGTCAACTTCGGCCAGTTCCTGCTCGCCCGGCAAAATATGCCGGAGCTCATGGCAATGATTGAGGACGAGGACCTGTTCGAACCGGTTGAGGTGTTGCACGGCCTGTGGCAACCGTGCACGCGCTGGGTTTACCGGGCGAAGTTGTAGGCACCGGCGGGGAATGGTGATGGTCGGTGATGCGCTCCGGCCACGCCGCCGCTCGAAACCACTACCCGGTTGGCGACCGGGCAGCCCGGGCTACGCCGACGTCGCCTGCCCGCCACTGTCAGTGTCGCCGTCGAGGTAGCGTTGCAAATTTTCCTTCAGCTGGGTGCGGGCGCGGAACAGCAGGCTTTTCACGGCGGGCAGCGAAAGCTCAAGAATGCCGGCGATTTCCTCGTAGGGTAGTTCTTCGTAGCGGCGCAGAATGACGGCCATGCGCTGTTTCTCAGGCAGCGCCTGAATGGCCGCATCGACGGCAGCCTCAAGTTCACTTTGCAACGCGGCGTCATCGGGAGCGATGGCTTTGTCGTCAGCCGTGGCGAGGTGATACTCCTCCTCGCGTTCGTTCATCGAAACGGCCGGCTTGCGCTGGCGGCGGCGCATCTCGTTGAACACCAGATTGCGGGTGATGGTGAACATCCAGGTCGTGAATTTGGCCTGAGGCTTGTAGCGTTTGGCGGATTTCCAGATGCGGATAAACACCTGCTGGCCGATGTCTTCGGCGTCATTGGGGCTGCCCAGCATCTTGGCGACAGTGCCGACCACGGCGTGTTGGTGGATCTCGACCAGTTCCTCAAATGCGACGATGTCGCCCTCCTTGACGCGCTGCATGAGCGCGACGTGGTGAGCGTTGGAGGCATCGGAGTCTTCCTCCTGAGTTGTGGCCGCGTCCTTCAGTGGGCTGGTTGACAATTCTTCGGACGCATCCATTTTGGGCGGCTTCGTCGTGGAATCTATCAAGCCCCACAGGAAAGTAAACCTACGGCAGGCGATTTGGTTGCATAATACCTTGCGGAGAAGTTTTGCCGGTGGACGCCGGTTTCCTGCTGAGAGTCGTAATATCCCGTGTAAACTTGGCTGCGAATGACGGACTTCGCCTTTTTGAAAATCGATCACGACCGCTTCCTGTGTGGAGTCGGGCCGTTCGAGTCGCGGTCTCGTCCGCCGATCGCGGGTGAGGAGGTGGCCTTTTACCGCAATGATTTCGGTCTTTCCGATCCCGCGCCATGGAAAGTTCCAAGTCGTTGGTTTGTAAGCGCAGATCCGACGGTCCTGTTGCCCGATAACGGGGCGACGCCGTTTCCATCGATCGAGTGGAAGGGGTTGCGCGACGAGGACTTCCGGCGGGTGTTCGACGATATTCAGTTGGCGATTGCGGGCGGGGAGTTGGAAAAATCGGTACCGGTGATCACTGAATGTGGTCGTCTGCGCGCCGGGCGGCCGGAAGGCCTGATCCGGGCGGTGAGTCGTCTGCCGGACAGTCTGTGGAGCTACGGCTATCGCGAAGGTGGCGTCGGCACCATCGGCGCGACGCCGGAGCAGTTGTTTTCGCTGCGCGGTGATTGTCTGGAGACCATGGCCCTGGCCGGAACGGCGCCGCAGCACGAGGCGGGAGATTTTCTTGAGGATGCCAAAGAGATTCGCGAACACGAGTTCGTTGCGGACTATCTGGTCGGGCGGCTCGCTGAGTTGGGCGCGGTCGAACGGCAGGCGCGCGAAGTGCTCGATCTGGGATCGATCGTGCATTTTCTGTCGCGTATTCAAGTGCGGCTCAGTGAGGCGTCGTTGCCGGCGGATCTCGACGCGCTGATCGCCCTGTTGCATCCGACGCCGGCTCTGGGCGCCTATCCGCGCGGCGATGGTGCCTTGCGTCAGTTGCACCGCTACCGCACCGAGTTGGGCACGCCGGGTGGTTTCGGTGCGCCATTCGGGGCCTGTTGGGATGAGGGCTTTACCGGCGTGGTGTCGATTCGCAACCTGTGCTGGAGCGACAATCAGGTATTTTTGCCGTCGGGTGTGGGCTTGATCGAAGAAAGCCGCTTCGAGCACGAATGGCGGGAGCTGTCACTGAAACGCAATGCGGTGAAGTCCCTGCTCGGCGTTTAGGGAACCTGCGGTCATGAAAGATGATGCGACGCCTGCCTCTGCTAATGCCAAACTGGCGGCGGCGGTCATCTCCGCAGCGATCGAAGACGGTGTCAATGAGTGGGTGGTGGGTGCCGGCGCGCGAAATTTGCCATTGATCGAATCGCTGATGGCGATGCCTGAGGAGCGGCGCGGCCGGGTGTGGAATTTTTTCGAAGAGCGCTCGGCGGCATTTTTTGCCCTTGGCCGGATGAAGCAGGGTCGGCGTCGGGTGGCGGTGGTGACCACCTCCGGCACGGCCGCGGCGGAACTGTTGCCGGCGACGATCGAGGCACATTATTCCGGGTATGAACTGCTGTTGATCACCGCCGACCGGCCGGCCGAATTTCGCGGCACGGGGGCACCGCAGGCGATCGAGCAAACCGGATTGCTTGCGCCGTACGTTTCGCGGACGCTCGATTGGGCGACGGCAGGCGACCGGTCTTCGGTCGCCGATCGGGTGGTGAGTGGCGCGCCGCAACACTGGAACGTCTGCTTTGCGGAACCCCGGCCGGATGACGGCATCGTCGAGGTCGCCGGCAGTGTTTCGAATGGTACCATCGCTGAGCATCTCACCGATGCCGCGCCAGAGGAAATGGCACGCATCGAGGCGTTTTGTTGCGATCAGTCTGCCGGCGGGCTGGTGGTGCTGCTCGGGGAACTGTCGACGGGCGAGCGTGAATCGGTCGAGACGGGGCTGGCCAATCTGGGCGCGCCAATCTGGGCGGAGGCGACCAGCGGGCTGCGTGAGGCGGAAAAACTTCGCCATTTGATCATCACCGACGGGGAAAGTGCTGTCGCCGCGCTCGATCCGGCCAGGGTGTTGCGCATCGGCGGCGTGCCCAGCTGTCGTTTCTGGCGCGATTTGGAAACCCGCCGGGAGATCGAGGTGATGTCGCTGACGCGCACCGGCTTTTCGGGGCTGGCGCGTGAGTCGGCCGTGCTGCGTTCGGTCCGTCTACCTCGTGATTGGCGCGAGCCGGTCAGCCTGGAGCGTGGTGCGTCTGTATCACTGGATCCGATGCTCGCCCGGTTTCCCGCCAGTGAGCCGGCGCTGATGCGTCGCCTTTCCGAACGGATCGCCTCTGACTCGTTGATTTTTCTCGGTAACAGCCTGCCGATTCGCGAGTGGAATCTCGCCGCCAGTTTCGCGTCGCCGCATCCGCATTGCTTTGCCAGCCGTGGGGCCAACGGGATCGATGGTCAGGTGTCGACCTTTCTGGGACTGAGTGCCGACGCTACAGATGAACCTGCGCAGGCGTGGGGAATCTTCGGCGATCTGACAGCGCTTTACGATCTGAGCGCGCCGTGGGTGCTGCCGCAACTGCCGTCGACAACGAAACGCCGTATCGTGGTGATCAATAACGGCGGTGGCCGCATCTTCGATCGTCTGCCGGCGGTCCGGGCTGGTGGCGTCGAGCAAACCGAGATCATTCGCAACTCGCACGCGCACGACTTTCAGCATTGGGCGGCGATGTGGGGCATGGGCTATGTCTGTTGGCAGGGCGATGGCGAGTGGATTGAACCGGATGGCGGGGCCGTGGTGATTGAAATCCGGCCGGACGAAGCGCAGACTGCTGAATTCTGGAACGCGCGCGAGCAACAAAGCGGATGATCACCTACGCACTGCACGGCAATCTCGGCACGGTCGACGACTGGCGGGCAGCCGAATTTTTCCACGGCGAAGTCGACGCACTGGATTTGTGGGCTGAGGCGGATCGCGGTTTGCGGCTGGAAGCATGGGCGGAAAGTTTTTGCGCCCGGGTTCGCGATGCCGCCGACTACCGTGATGATGAAAAACCATGGCTGGCCGGCTACTCGCTGGGCGGTCGACTGGCCCTGCACGCCCTGGCTGCAGCCCCGACGATGTGGGGCGGGGCGGTGATCCTGTCGGCGCACCCGGGGCTGGCCGATGAAGCCGCGCGGGAACTGCGCCGGCAGCGCGACACCGCCTGGGCGGACAAGGTGCGGACGGTGAGTTGGCAGGATTTTCTCGCCGCCTGGAATGCGCAAACCGTGCTCGCCGGCGATCCCGGTGCGGAATTTTTCCATCGGCAACAGCAACTGCAGTCGCGGCGCGAATCCGTGGCGAGTGCCTTTGAGCTGTGGTCGCTCGGCTGTCAGGCCGATCTGAGCGAGTGCCTGGCCGCGTGTCCTTTGCCCGTGCTGTGGAT
>CBDULB010000087.1:0-26833 GCA_965367965.1 uncultured bacterium
GCCGTCAAAAATCGGAAACCGAGTCTGACTTACTTCACCTCGCGGATCTTGATGTTGCGGAACGAGACGACGTTGCCGTGGTCCTGCAGGCAGATGTGACCTTTATCGAGCTTGCCGAAGTTCGGATACTTCGAGAATTTGCTGGCCGCCAGCTTGGCGTTCCACTCGTCGGAACCTTTGTCGTATTCGACATACTTTTCGCCGTTCATCCAGTGCACGCATTTTTCCGGAGTGATCAGGATGCGCAGTGTGTTCCATTCGCCGGCAGGTTTGGTGGCGTCTTTGTCGGCGGCGTAGAACTGGTAAAGCCAACCCGCTTTCTGTGGATCGTGGCCGTCGACATTGTCCTGGATCTGAATCTCCGGTCCGGTTTGCCACGGGCGATCTTCGGTTTCCGCGACGTGATACATCAACCCGCTGTTGCCGCCTTTGGAAATGCGGTAATCGAGCGTCATTTCAAAGGCGCCGAATTGATCTTTGGTAATGATATCGCCGCCGCCTTTTTCAGTCAGCGTCAGAACGCCGTCTTCAACCTGCCACTGCTCTTTGATGCCTTCCGCTTTGTAATTGCGAAACTGGCTGGCGCTCTCGCCGTCAAACAGCAGCTTCCAGCCGTCAGCTTTTTCGGCCTCGCTGAGGGTGTTGGCAGCGGGAGTTTCTTTATCAGCGGCAAAAGTCAGCGCGGCGACCGATGCCAACAGCACCGAAGTCAGGAGAATCGTTTTTTTCATGACCCCTATCAACCACTCCCGGCCTGCGATTGCAAGCCTGTCCAACTCACTCGATAACGGCGCCATCTCGCTCGAGTCAGCCAAAAGCAATATATAATTTTACCGGAAAATTATTAGCCGGGGGCTGACCCGCAATTTATTATTTTCCCGGAAACAGATTGGCCGGGTGGGCCTGGTGGTGCCCGGAGGGGGAGGTGCGGCGGCCTGAAGACGGCGGTCCAGCGGTCAGGCTATGTCTATGTCTCCCTTGCCGACGGTCTGCCGGCAGCAGGCGCGGTCGAGAGGGTTACTGCTTTTGATCCTTCAAACAGCCCGGATCGGGTGGCGTTGCTTCGCCTACTTTGTCGACCGGGTGGGTGTAGAGATAGCGCCAGACATCCTCGTGAATGAAGTTGCCATCGGCGTCTTTGCCGGCGCTGCCACCCGGTTGTACCGAGCTGTGGGCGCGCTTGTCATTGCCGTCGACGTCGAAGTCAGTGATCAGTCGGCGGGTGTCGCCGTAAGGGGCCTTGATTTCGTCGACGTTGACGATCGGACCGAACTTGTGCATGCCGAGCATTTCCCAGGAGCGGCAGTAGTGATCGGCCGTCCAGCCGCCATCGAGCACGTGGCTGAAGCCGAAGTAGCGGTTTTCCGGAGTCGCTGACGGCAGCGCCTGCCAGGTCTGATAGTTGTCGCGCGGGCCGCACAGGGCGACCACGCGGCTGACTTTCTGATGTTTGGCAAACCGCGCCGCCGTAGTCGAACCGTGCGAGCTGCCGGAGATGATGACGTGCTCCCAGCGAAGGTCGTTGCCGTCATCGGTGAGGAAATACTTCCAGCCGCCCTGCGGATTTTCTTCGGCCAGCCACTTTACCATCTGCAACGAGCGCTCGGCCATACCGTCCGGTTTGGGGATGTCGACTTCGTCGGAAAAGTCCTCACCGGTGGCGGCTTCGAGACGGATGTTGCCACGGCAGTGTTCACCGATTGGTTTCTCTTTGCAGCAGATCGAGAACCACTTGTTGGCGTAGTGCGGGCGAATGGCGTGCAGGCCATACGAATTCCAACGCTCGAACAGACCCGAGTTGTAGCCCATCAGCCAGATGACCAGCTTGCCGCGCGGTTCGACGCTGGTGTCGACCGAGGCCTGCTGCACATCGGCGGGTTTGCCATCCTTGGTATCGATCAGAAAATCGATCTCCGGATGGGCTTTGACCCGCGGGTCGAGTTCACTGGCGCGGGCGGTCAGCTGGTAGCGCTGTGGTTCGCGGTCGCGGATTCTGATTTTGTCGTCGGCGGCGTTCGACGTGTTCGCGAATATCGCGACGGCAAGAAAAATGGGCAGATAGCGTAGGTGCATGGTGGGATGATTGAAAGCGTTGCGCGCGGGAGTAGCAAGGAGTTTGACGGCGCAACGGCTCTTGAAATGTCGGCTTCGGATTGATAGGAATGTCAGGTTGTGTCCAATTCGAACGAAAACCCGCCGGCTGGAAGTGACTGGTCAAATCTTCGTCTGCCGCTGTTCGCCGTGGTCGTAGCGGCCGTGTCTTTCGCCACGATATTCTATGTCGGCGGGGTGATGCTGCCGAAGACGGAATACATCCTCAGGCACAGTGATTATCCCTACGTTTCACCGTGGTTCATTGATTACCTCGGGCAGGCCACGTGGATCTTCTATTCGTATTTTATCATGCACTGCCTCGCGGGATTGGCAGTGGCGGCCGTTCCGATTTGCCTGATCGCGAAATTTCCTGTGAAACTGAGAACCGCGGCCCGTCGCTTCTTGCTGGTCACGGCACCGGCACTTTTTCTGATCGCGAGTGCTTCACTGTTTTCAGGAATGTTTCTTACTAACACGGCCCATCATGCCCAGCTGACAGAATTAAGGAATTACCGGCGAACCTTGGCGGAATTTGCCCTGGAAGAAGCCGCCGCAGGACGCCTGAAAGAGATGAATGACCGGATGAGGCTGATACTCGGGCACGAGATGGTGATCGTTGACTCGGTTGATGATCTGTCCCGCCCGGAGCGTCGTGAGCAGGTTGCCCGATTGACGTCGTTGTTGAAAAAACAACCGGACTCGCCGCTTCTGGACGTGCGCATGCTGAGAAAGTTGGCGCTGGCGACCCTGGTGTTGTTCAGGGATGATGTGCGGCCCGAGTCCCCGACTGCGGAGCTGGTGCTGCTCGAATCGTCGAAATTGTCGGGGACGTCGTTTGTGAATCTCGATGAGGCATTTGACTGGATTGCCTCTCAAGATGAGAACGATGGCTGGGAGGCCATGCCGCTGATGCATGCAACTCAACGCCAAGGGTTGCGCTGAAAATGCCCGCTGGAAAAATGGGCGGCATTTGACCTTGGCGGGTTTCCGCCGCACGCTTTCGGTCATGGCGACGCGTGGACTGGTAATTTCCGACCTGCATTTGCTGGCCAGACGGTCCGTCGGGGAAACGTTGCTCAACGAGATTGAGCCGCAATTGCAGCGCTGCGAGGTGTTGGTTCTGAATGGCGACACCTTCGATTTCCGCTGGAGCACTCTGGCCAGCGAAGCGGCGTCGATCGATGCGGCGATCGCCTGGGTGGAGGCGTGGGCGGCACGCTTTGCGGGGCGGAAAATGCATTTCATCGAGGGCAATCACGATTGCCACGGCGAGTTTCGCCAGCGCCTGGATGACCTGGCGGAATCGTTGCCACAGGTGCATGTGCATGAACAGTGTCTGCTGCTGGGGGATCAGTTGTTTTTGCACGGCGACTGTGCCAACCGCAAAATGGATGTCGCGGCGATGAACTCGTTCCGTCGCAGCTGGAGCGTCGACAAGCCGCGCGGCAGATTCAGCGCGGCGATGTATGACTTTGCCGACAAGACCGGACTGTGCGGACAGTTTCATCGGCGCTATTTTCCGCAGGGAATTGCGGTGGCCCGGGTGGCGCATTTTCTCGATCATGCGCTTCCGGATTGGCGCGCGTCAGCGAGCGACTGTTATTTCGGGCATACGCATTTGCCGTTTCGCGATCACCAGCACGACGGGGTGAGGTTTCACAATACCGGTTCGGGGATTTGCGGGATGGGATTTCAGCCTCTGCAGTTTGAATTTGAACCACAAGCAGCGTTGCCATGAATGAACCTCAGGATTCTCCGCCGGCTGGCGCGGCTGACAAAGTGAACTGCTACTCCGGCGGTGAAGCGGATTTCATGGCGCGCTCGCAGAAGATTAGAGCTCAGCTGTTCGAGCCGCTGTTAAAATTGCTGACCCGTCTCGGGGTAAATGCGAATCACATCACGGTGGCGTCGCTGCTGTGCGGTTTGGCATTTGCGCCGGTGTTTCACTGGCTGGCACCGTGGATGGCATTTGCTTTGCTGGTGTTGCACGTTCTGCTCGATGGCCTGGACGGACCTCTGGCGCGTTACCGGGGAACGGCTTCCAATCGCGGTTCGTTCACTGACACAATGGTCGATCAGGTGGTGGTCACGGTAGTGATGATTGCGATGATTCGGGCTGGTTACGCGGAACTGTGGGCGGGCTCGTTGTATGTGTTTTTCTATCTGCTGGTGGTGACCTTTGCCTTTGTGCGCAACGCGCTGCTGGAGCCTTACTCGTGGTTGTTTCGACCGCGCTTTCTGGTTTTTATCTGGCTGCCGGTCGAAGTCTACTGGTGGCCGGACACGCTTAACTGGGTGCTGTGGGTTTGCGTCGCGATCCTGGCAATCAAGTCGGTGACCGGGTTCCGCAAGATCCGACGCCGCATGTGACAACGGAATGGCGACGTATTCGCCGGCGTAAATTGCGGGCGGGAAGACGGCATTGATGCATGGTCGCTCTGAGCCGAACGTGAGGGCATGAAAAGGTATCGATCGATCTTCGGCAGGTTCAGTGTGGCCTGGAGTTGCAGCGCAGTGGCGGCGCTGCTTTTTTACTCCGCTGCTTCGGACTTGAAGGCGGAAAGCAGAGACTGGACTTCGATTGCCGGCACCACCATCACTGCGACCATGCAGTCCAGTCGAGGCGACTCGGTGGTGTTAAAAACGGCGGCGGGTAAAACCATGACCGTGAAGTTGAATCAATTGTCGCAGGCGGATCGCGACTACGTCACAGCGGCAGTGGCAGCGATGAAGCCCGCGTCCGGCGACGACGATGCGGCCGACTCCGACGACAATGGCAAAGGCGGAACAGTGCTTAGCGAAAAATGGTATGAAGACAGGCCGGGTGTGGTGCGTGATGATGAAGTGGTGGTGCAGAATTTTTCGCTCGATGCCGGCGAATCGCGCCGCTTCGATGTCACCGGACTGCAGGGCGACTATCCGATGATCAGCTTTACGGTCGATATCGGCAGCGAGTTGCACGAGATGTATGGCAAAGATCATCGCATCAAAGTTGAGCAGGTCGGCAAAACTGACAAGGTGGCATCGAATATCGGAGGCGGTATGGGGTTTGAGCAAAAGGGCGGTAAGGTGAAACTGAAATTGAGTAACGATTCAGAGAAAACGGTCAAGGTGGTGGTTAAGGTTAAGCGGGACGGATTGAAAGATGCCGATAAGTGATCGCCGCCCTCGGTTGAGCTTGTTTTTTCCGGCTCGAGAGGGCATAAGCAGGTCATGAAATATTTGGCGGGTTTGGTCTGTTTAGTGGCTTTGTCAGGATCGCCGGCGAAGCTGTTCGGACAGGATGCTGCCGGGACCATTCCGGTGTGGCCGGACCTGGCACCGGGTGAAACGACCAAAAAAACAGGTGATGCGCTGCCGCCGCGCGACACCGACAAGCCAACCATCACCCGGGTGGAAAATATCACCGCGCCGACGATCGATGTGTTTCCGGCTCCCGAAGGCCGTGGCAGCGGAGTCGGGGTGTTGATTCTGCCCGGCGGTGGATTCGGCAAAGTGGTTCCCGATATGGAAGGCTCGGAAGCGGCGGGATGGCTCAACGATCTGGGGATTGCGGTGTTTGTGCTCAACTACCGGACCACGACCGGTGCGGACCATCCGGTCACCGAAGATCCGTGGCGGCGTCCGGTTCAGGATTCGCAACGCGCGCTGCGGTGGTTGCGGGCCAATGCGTCGAAGTGGCAACTCGATCCGGCGAAGATCGGCCTGCTGGGTTTTTCGGCCGGTGGTCAGGCGGCGGCGATTCATGCCAGCAATGAGAAAGCGTTTTACGAACCCATCGATGAGGTCGACAAAACCAGTCATCGACCGGATTTTATGATTCTTATTTATCCGTGGAACATCGCCGATCAAAAGACCGGGAAGCTGATGGAGCCGATCAAGATCGATGAAAAAACGCCGCCGGCTTTCATCGTTCACACGGACGACGATCGTTCGTCAGCCTTGGGGTCGGCACTGGTTTATATCGGTCTGAAAAAGCACGGCGTGTCCGGCGAACTGCACGTCTACCAGAATGGCGGTCACGGATACGGAACGCGCGACCGACCGGGTTCGGTCATCGGCACCTGGACGGATCGCGGTACGGATTGGCTGGTGTTGCGCGGTTTGACCAACCGCGTGCCCTTGAAGGTGCCGCAGTAGTGCTTCACGCGAGCCCGCGTATTGCGTCTTAATTGGCCCGCGCCTGGCCTTTCAAGGACAGTGACTTTCCGATGAGGGGGTTCTGAACGTCGCTTTCTCCAATGACCTGATAGCGAAGATGCAGTTTGGCGTCGGCGAATCTTGCCAGCACGTAGCCGGGGCGAAACTCGTCGAGGTTGTAGCCCGGAACACCCTTTTCAGCCAGGCTGCGGTCCTGGTTGTAGATTACTGATGGCATGATGATTTCGTGAGTCGGCGCGCGATCGTCCCAACCGCGGATGCCGTTGTGGAAATGGCCATGCAAGATCGCCAGCACCCGGTCGCGATGGTGGTCGACGAGTTCGTAGAAGGCGGTCTGACCATTTTCGGGCTTCACATACCAGGCGCGGTCGGGCGGGCGGTTGGTGTGAATCGGAACGTGGGCACAGACGACGATGCGCAGATCGTTTGCGGCGGCGGAATTGAACTGCACGGTCAGCCAGGTGATCTGTTGTTCGGTGATGAAGCCGTCGTGCGAATCGGTGTGCGCGTTGTTGAAAAGCACGAAGCGGACGCCGCCGTGATCGAAGCTGCGGTCGGCGCTGATGCCGAGCTGCTGTTCGAAATCGGCGGGCGTGTCGTGGTTGCCGGGGATCTCGTGAACCGGTTTGCCGATGCTGTCACGGATCGTTTTGTAGATCGGGTATTGCTCAATGGAGCTCTGATTGACGACATCACCGAGATGGAGAATAAAGTCACCCCTGGCGTCGCGCAGCTCAGTCGCGCATTTTTGCCACTGCTTTTCAGCGGAGGTTTTGTTGCGACCGATGTGGGTGTCGCTGATGATGATGAACTCGAAATCCGGCCAGGCGGGTGATGGTTCGGCGGCGTTGAGATTGTCGCGGAAGTCGATGGTCATCAGACTGGCCGTGGTGCCGGCGAGGGTTTGGGTGAAGCGGCGTCTTGTGGTCGAGGTTGGCGGCTTCATGAGGGGATCAAGGTCGAGGACCATGTGCTGACGCTCGCAGCTACGTGACGTCAGGCGGACTCGAGGCCGTCGATGCCGACTTTGGTGCTGCTGCCGAACTGGTCGGTTTCGACGCCCATGCGTTGCGCCTGTTCGACCAGCAGGTTGGCGAAATGGGTGTTGTCTTTTTCGTCGTGGGCGAGGTGCTGGCCGTGACGGTAGCCGCCGCCGGCGAGCAGCAGGGGCAGGTTGCGCCAGTCGTGGGCGCTGGCGTTGCCGAGGTTGGACCCGTAGAGCACGGCGGTGTGGTCGAGCAGGCTGCGACCGTTTTCCTCGATGCCTTGCAGGCGGGTGAGAAATTCATTGAGCGCTTCGAACTCAGCCTGCTCGATGAGTTGAAGTTCGCTGATTTTTGCTTCGTCCTTGCCGTGGTGAGAAAGGTTGTGCCAGTCGGTGGCGACGCCGTCGATGTTGCTCGGCACGGCGTTCATCCCGGAAATGCGGAAGGTGACGGTGCGGGTCGAATCGCTGTGCAGAGCGAGTGCCATCATCTCGTACATCAGGCGTTGCTTGGCGATGGAGTCGTTGCTGTCAGCGACGTCTTTGGGCGGCTCTGCGTCGACCTCCGGCTTGGGTCTTACGGCCCAGCCTTCGGACTGTTGCAGGCGGACTTCAAGATTGCGAACCGAGTCGAGGTACTCGTCGAGTTTTTCTTTGTCGCGATGACCGAGATCGCTCTCCATGCGTTTGGCTTCGCCGAGAACCGTATCGAGAATGCTGCGACCGCGTTTTAATTGGCGCAGCTCGGCTTCGACTTCTTTTTCGGTGCCGTCGACGAACAGAGATTTAAACAGCACTGAAGGTCGGCTTTCGGCGGGGAGTTCGACGCCATTCGAGGTCCACGAAATCGAGTTGCTGCGGGTGCCGAGCACGAGTGAGGGAAAGCGAGTTTCGATACCGATTTTTTCGGCGATCAATTGATCGACGGAGATGGTGTTTTTGAAACCGGCGAGGCCGGGGCGTTTGGCGGAGGTCAGCCAGGTCAGCTCGGAAGCGTGGCCGCTGTTGCCCTGCTGTTCGGGATGGGAGAGGCCGGAAAAGACGGTGATCTGATCGCGGTGATCGCTGAGTTTTTCCAGGTAGGGGGTCAGCTCGAAATCGCGACCGGCTTTTTCGGGAACCAGAAAGGGAGTGTGAAAACCGAGCCCGGCGCACATGGCAACGAAGCGTTTCGGCGAGGAACTGCTATCGTTCGCGGCGGCTGTCGCCGGCCGGACGAATGCGGGCACCATTGCGTCGAGGAAGGGCAGGCCGAGCAGGGCGGCACCGGTGCCGCGGAGGAAATGGCGGCGGTTGAGCGGTTGGCGCGTGGCGATGTGGGGGGCGTTCATCAGGAGTTCGGAGATAGGAGTTGGGAGGTAGGAGCCTGGGTTCCGGATCACTTGCGGCGGAAGATTTCGCTGGCGATGACCAGCTGCATGAGATTGCGCAGGCCGTGATCGCTTTTGGCGGATTCGGCGACGATGCGGTCGATCTCGGGGCGATCGGAAAAACCCATTTCGCGGCCGCTGGCGAAGGTCAGCAGCTTGGTGGCGAAGGCGCGGGCGAGTCGGTCGGGATCGCGGGTCAGCAGGGCGCGGAACTGGTTGAAGGTTTCGAAGCGGTCACCGTCGGCGGTTTGGCCGGTGGCATCGACAGGCTGACCGAGCTTGAAGTGAACCCTGCGGCCGTGAACCAGGTCGGTGACTTTATCGCCTTCACCAAGACTGCGAAATCGATCCCGCCAGGTGCCGACGGGATTAAAATTCTCAAGTGCAAAACCGGGGGGATCGATGGCGTTGTGGCAGGACTGACAGCTCTCGGAATCGCGGTGCAGATCGAGTTTTTCGCGCAGCGTGGTGGCGCCGCGGATGTCGGGTTCGACGCCGGAAATGCCGGGTGGCGGCGGGGCGGGCGTTTCGCCGAGCAGGCGTTCCATGACCCATACGCCGCGCACCACCGGCGAGGTGTTGGTGCCGTTGGCGGAGACTTTGAGAATGCTGCTCTGGGTCAGAAATCCACCGCGAACGCTTTCGGCGGGCAGGCTGACGCGGCGCAGTTCGGGGCCGCTGACGACGAGATCCTCGAGGCCGTAATGTTGGGCCAGTCGATCGTTGAGCATGGCGAAGTCGGACTGCACGAGGTTGGTGACGCTGAGATTTTTCGCGATCAGCTCGCGGAAAAAGCCGCGCGATTCTTCAAGTGATGCCCATTGCAGGTAGGCGTCGAATTCAGGACACAGCACCTTGTCGGGCGAGGTGGCGTTGATCTCACGCAGGTTGAGCCACGAGTCGGTGAAGTCGACAATGAAGCGTTCGAAGTGCCGGCTCGCGATGAGTCGATCGGCCTCCATGAGCAGTGCCTGCGGATCGCTGCGCAGCGGGCGCGACTCGATGGTCTTCATCAACTGCGCGTCGGGTGCGGAGCGGGTCAGAAAATACGAAAGTCGCGAGGCGAGCGCATGATTGTCGAGCCAGCCGGGGGTTTCCTTCAGGTAGATGAAATCAGGAGAGCAAAAAATCGCAGAGACAGCGGTGCGCAGCGCTTCTTCGAAAGTTGCCTCGAGCGCCAGCTGCGATTCGAACAGGTCGAGATAAGGGGCGATCTCCTGATCGTGAAGCGGCCGTCGAAACGCCCTGGTGGCAACGCGTTTGAGGATCGGTTGAGCGGTGGTCCGGGGCCCGGTTTCCGCGGGCAATGCGATTTCAAATTTCGGCTCGTACCACGATTTCGTTTTCGTCTCCGGATTGGACGGTTCGATCTCTTTGCGTTCGATGCCATCGAACAGCAGCCGGTGACCGCGACTGGGGAATTCCTTTACCAAAGGCCCTTCGAGCTCGATGTGTTGAACGGCCAGCCCGGGCCCGGTGTAGTTTTCGACGCCTTTGTTTTTGATGTCGTAATTTGCGTCGACGATGCCCCAGGGTTTCACCTGGATCATGTAGCGGTCTTCGATCCAGGTTTCGAGTTCGATGGTCTGTGGTTCGCCGGGGGCGAATGAAAAATAGCCGAGGGTCGGCTTTTCGCCGCCGCGCGCAAAGGTGTCGGCGTTGACGGCAAAGGTAACCGGCACCTCGGACTGATAGGCATAACCGGTGACACGGATTTTGTAATAGCCGGCCTTGTCTGTCCACGCCTCGCGCAAACTGCCGGTGGGGTAGGAGGTATCCTGAAAAAAGACCACGGCTCCGTCGGGGCGTTTCAGCCATTGCGTGCCGATGAATTTCTGCACGTCTTTGCTCTCGGCGTAGCTGGCTTTGATGGTTTTGCTGAGCGGCTGCTCGACCGTTTTTGCAATCGATGCATCGAGCACGGCGTCGATGGCTTCGAGGTAGCGGCGCAGTTGCACCATCGACAGGCCGAGGGCTTCGCCGACGGTATCGAATCCATGCGCGCGACCGTCTTCGGGAAGCATACCGGCCAGGTCGAGGTGGGTGCCGAACAGGTCGTTGAGGGTGTTTTGGTATTCGTTCCGATTGAGCCGGCGCAGCACCGTTCCCTTTGCCTCGGAGTGTGCTTCGCTGAGTGGCGGCGACAGGGCCTCGGCAAACTGCCGGCGCGTGGCGGCATCGGGCGCGGGTTCGTCCTCGGGCGGCATTTCGCCGGCGGCGACGCGATCGAAAATGCGCACCCATTTCTGCATCGTTCCGGGATCGGAAAGATCGGTGCTCAGATTGTAAAGATCGAGTCCGCCTTTGCTGTCATTGTCGTCATGACACTGGTAGCAGTGATTGTTGAAAAAGCCGTGCAGCGGCTCGTCGTCAAAAGCACTTACCGTCGCCGGCAGGGCCAGCAACGATATGGCAATGAGGCGGTAACGAAGGGCGGGCATGTCGGGCAAAATATCGTCAAAGTGGTCAAAATCCTACTGCTATTCGCAACGCATTGCAGTGACCTTTCGATGACCATTAAAACGACATCGCCTTGCGAATATCGCCGGGCGTATAGCCATCGAGGTCGTCGGGAAGATCGGGGTTGTCGATTTCAACGAGACGCCAGCTGCCCGGCCACCAGCTCTGCTTTTGCCAATGGAACACAAACGGTTCGTTGAGTTTGTTGGAACGGGTGATGATCATTTGCGCGACCGGACTGCCGCTGCCGGCGATTTGCAGGCGGGCGGTGACGATGGCATTTTTTCCGTCGTCGGCGAGTTCGGTTTTCGGGTCGATGCTCTGCACGGCGAGCACCATGAACTGACTGCCGAGATCGAGGAAGGCGGTGACGGCGTCCTGTTTATCGAATTGCCATCGGTCCCGGTAGTCGGTGGCGATCAGCTTTTCGACCTTACTGCGCGAACGTTTGGCGATACCTTCCAGCAAGGCGGCCTGCTTTTTCTCGATCTGTTGTGCCGGCGAAGTGGAGCGGATTACGATCGCGCCAGTAACGATTGCGGCCAACGCGACGATCAGTACCGCCGGGCGAACTGCGGCGCCGCAGCGATGTTGGGAGTTGAAACATGTGTACATCGAATTAATAAAATAGTGTAATAAATCAGGCGACTCTTTATCAAGCGGCGATAGCTTTAGTAGCGATGACCTCCTACCGACCCAATGTTGCTGCGATCTTGCGACGACCAGACGGAAAGATACTCATCGCTGAGCGTCTTAATTTCAAACACGCCTGGCAGTTCCCTCAGGGTGGGGTCGACAAAGGTGAGGATCTGATCGCGGCGATGTATCGCGAGGTCGAGGAAGAGATCGGCGTGCCTCGCGAAATGTTGAACATCGTCGAATGCCGGACGGGGTATCGTTACGAGTTCCCTAACGAGTATTTAAAGAAGGGCAAATTCTGTGGCCAGGAGCAGACGTATTTCCTGTGCGAGTTCACTGGCGACGACAGCGTTATCGACATCAATCAGCAGCCGCAGGAGTTTCGGCGTTGGAAGTGGATCAAGCCGAAGAAGTTTCACCTGGAGTGGGTGCCTTTATTTAAGCAGAAGGTTTTTCGTCGAGTGATGCGCGATTTTTTCGGCGTTAAATTGCGCGAACATCCGAAACTGAAAAAGGTCGAGGTCGTGCCGCCGCCCGGAGTGCCGAAAAAGCCCTATCGCAAGCTGGCGAAGAAAATCGCCGGCGGTGATTTGCCGGCGGGTGGCATGAAGAAGTAGCGGAATTCGTAACAGTTTCGCTTCGCTGGACGCCGGGATGCTAAGACACCGGCAGGGCTGCGCACTGGCGAAATTTTCAAAGATTCCGCTGCGAGTCTTCATCGAGACGCTGGATTTGATCGCTATTCAGCTCATTGAGCAGCGGTTGGTCATTGCTGAAGCGCTCGAGGTTTTGCGCAAAGATATCCCAGATGCGGGTCAGGTAGTGCGGGCTGCCGCTGGAACCTGAGATGTGCGGGGTCATGATGACGTTGGGCATTTGCCACAGGGGATGATCGGCTGGCATAGGATAGTGGTAGTGGGTGTCGAGCGCGGCGCCGGCGATCCAGCCCTCGCTCAGCGCGCGCAGCAGGGCGGCTTCCTGAATGAGCGGACCGCGGGCGGGGTTGAGAACGTAGGCGTGGTCGGGCAGGGACTTGAGTTCGGCTTCGCCGACGATGCCTTCGTTGGCGGGAGTCATCGGCATGCCGAGAATAAGAAAGTCGAGACCGCTGAGGAACTCGGTGGTTTGTTCCTGAGTGAAAAACCGATCGGGAAGTTCGGCGTCGGGGTCGCCGGTGCCGTCGACACGGTAGATGTCGCTAAGTTGTGCGGGGCCGCTGCGGGTCAGGGCATGGATTTTTAAACCGAGCGCTTTGCCGAGGCGTGCGGTTTGCCGGCCGATGCCGCCGTAGCCCCAGAGGCCGACGACCGAGTCGCGGATTTCTTTTTGAAATCGCGTGTCGCGGTCCCATGTGCCGCTTTCCTGATTGCGCACCAGACCGCGCATGTCTCGAATCAGGTTGATCATCATGGCGATGTTCCACTCGGCGATAGGCACATCGAAAACACCGCGCGCGTTGCAGGCGCGAATGCCCTTGTCGACCAGGCCGAGGCCGGTGAGTTGCGTGTAGCCGGCGGAGGCGAGTTGGATGAACTTGAGCGACTGCATCGCGTCGAAATTCGCCGGGGGAAAGTCGCAGAGCAGGATGTCGGCATCGGCGATGCGATCTTCGGGGAAAGACTGACCGGGTGCCTCGACGTGCGGTTCGACAACATCGATCTGGTAGTCACCCGGGCCGCGCAATCGGTCGAGAATGGCATCGTTGGCACGCAGGTTGACGAAGACTTTTTTCATTTTGAAAATTGAGAAAGTGGCAGGGCAAGCGCTTCGCTTGCCGGCAGTGGACGGGTTGGGAGGGTTGAGGCCAAGGCAATGGTGGCAGGCGGAGCGCCCGCCCTGCAATGTTTTGTGTGCTTTGGCGATCTACCGGCGAAGGGCATTTTCGCGTTCCCGTTGCTCGCGTTCGGGCATGAGTTTGCCGGGGACGCTGTTGTATTCGCCGCTGCCGGGGACGAAGGGGAAGTTGTTTTTGGTTGCGTCGCTGAGCACGATGCCGAGGCCGGGTGCGGTCGGCGGCAGGACCATGCCGTCGCGCATTTGAAACGAGTCGCCGACCGTCTCGGAGTGCAGCGGGCCGTAGGCGGGCGGGATCTCGAGAATCGCCGTGTTCGGGCAGGCGAAGCCGCAGTGAAGGTTTTGCATGAGCACGCCACCGGCACCCCAGGCGTGGGTGGCGATCTTGCGGTTGCGGTCGGCAAAGCGTTTGGCGACGGTCATGAACTCGCCGAGGCCACCCATGAAACCGGCGTCGGGTTGGCCGATGTCGAAACCGTCGCGCTCGATGAACACGCGCCACTCGTAGTCGGCGGTCAGGCATTCGCCGCCGGCGATCGGCACACTGGTCGCGGCACATAGCTCGGCGTAGCCCCAGGGATCGGTGTAGTGCAGCGGCTCTTCGAAAAAAAACAGGTCGTAGGGTTCGCAGGCTTTGGCGACTTTGATGGCGGTCGCGGTGTCCCAGGTGCAGACCGAGCTGTTGCCCATGTGGCCGTCGAGCATGAGTTTAAAATCGCTGCCGTACTGCTCGCGTACAAAGTCCAGTTTGTTTGCCTCGAAGTCCGCGGCTTCGTTGGCGTCTTCGGTGATCTTCGACCCGTCTTCATAGGAATAAGATCCGACACCGAGTTTGGCGGCGGTGAATCCGAGCGAGCGGTAAAAATCGAGCTTTTCGGCGAGGCGTTCAGTGGGGAAATTTGACGGTCCGCCGGTGGCATAACCGAGAAGGTGTTGGTGCGCGCTGGCGCCGGTCTCGCTGAGCAGGTTGCAGACCGGTTGGTTTTCGATTTTGCCTTTCAGATCCCAGAGTGCGGCTTCGACTCCGGACAGCACCGAGGCACCGAGGCCGACCCGGCACCAGAAATTTCCGCAATGATACATCCGCTGCCACAGTTCGGCGATGTTCATGCCTTCAAGCTGCTGGCCGACCAGGATGGGTTTAAAAAACTCGACCGTTGCGGGAACCAGTTCGGGGCAGAAGTAACCCGCGTAGGTTTCGCCGAGGCCGATGATTTCCGAGTCGGTGTGGATCTCGATGAAGGCGGCGCTGCGGTATTTGCGCAGTTCGAGCAGGAAGGGGTCGCCCGTGCAGGGCCCGGTGAGGAGGACGGTTCTGACGTCGGTGATTTTCATACGGAAGCGTGCTTGAGGCATTGATACGTACCTCTGGGAGGAAGGAAAGATTAATCTCCAGCGCCCACAATGACGTATCACGCGATTCGGTGATTGCCCTTGAGGGGGTAAAAATCTAGAACAGTGGTACGTACGAATAGCGATGTTCGTTTCTCCGTCTTCTGCATGCTTGCCGCCCTGAAAGAGTATTCGATTGCGAGTGCTGACGCCTCCGCGCCGAAGTATGCGCGTCTGCGCGATGCGATCCTGCGCTGTCTGGAAAACGGTCAGTTGCAGCCGGGCGACCCCTTGCCGGCCGAGCAGAAATTTGTCGAGGCGCTCGGCATTGCGCGCAGCACGGTGCGTCAGGCGCTGGCGATTTTGGAGCGCGACGGATTGTTGCATCGGGTTCACGGTCGCGGAACTTTTGTCGCCGACGGCGCCGGCCAAAAACTGCGTCGTGGAGCGGACATACTCGCCCTGGTCGTGCCCGAGGTCGGCGCGGGGTTTTATCCTGAGTTGCAAGCGGGATACGAGTCGGCGGCTTCGCTGGCGGGCCAGCAGATCATCGTTGCCAACACCGACAACCAGGTCGAGCGCCAGGCGAATGTGATTCTGCAACTGGTCGACAAAAACGTCGCCGGCCTGGCCCTGGTGCCGGCCAGCACCGAGGTGACGCCGGCCTCGCAGGTCAGGGTGGTGCAGCGGCAGGGCATTCCGGTGGTGTTTTGCCATCGGCGTGTGCCGGGAGTGGCCGCGCCTTTGGTGGCGTTTAACGGCGTCGACGTCGGGCGCTGTGCAGGAGCAGAAATGGTGGCGCGCGGTTATCGCAAGGTGGCCTATTTTGCCAGTCACCATTTTGAGATGTCGGCGGCGTACGAGGAGGGGTTGAGGGAGGTTTATTCCGGGTTGAGGGAGGATCGAATTTTTTATGGCGACTGGACCAGAGACACCGAGGGCGAATATCACCAGCAGCGCGATCCGCTGGCGAGAGCGCTCGAGGAAATGTTTGCAGGTGGAGATCCCCCGACGGCGATTTTTGCCAGTTTTGATACCCAGGCGGAACTGATTTACCTGCTGCTCAATGACCTGGGGCTGCGGGTTCCGGAGGATGTTGCCTTGCTCGGGTTCGGTGGCGCCCGGCGTGACCGTCCGTTCACGCGTCAACTGAGTTCGGTGGTCGTCGACGAGGCGGAGCTCGGTGGTCGTGCGGTGCGAATGCTGGAAGAAATGCGCGATGGCAAACGCAGCATCGATGACCAGGAAACGGTGTGGATGCCGCTGGCGATCAGCGCTGGTGAAACCTTGCCGGAATTTAACAAGTAAGACTCTGGAGTTATGAAAATTTATTCAACCACTCGCTGGTCAGTGATTGCCGCCGCCATGTTCGGTTTCGCTGTCGGCGGAGGTGCCGACGCTGCCGGCGAAGCGACCGAACTGTTTGATGAAACCGTCGACACGACCACGCTGTTCAGTTTTGACAAAGTCAGGATTCCTTATTTTCAGAATCTAAAACTGGAAATGCGTTCGCCGCAGAAGTATCCCGGCAATCCCGTGGTCGCCCGCGGACCGGACGGTTCGGTCGACGACTGGGCGGTGCAGTTTTACGGTTCCGTCATCCGCCATCCTGAGACGGGCAAGTTCCGCGTCTGGTACTGCTCGGTGTCCAAGGCCGAGCGGGCGTCCAGAGATCGCTCGCGTTCGGGGATCTGGCGTGTGGCCTACGCTGAGAGTGACGATGGTATCAACTGGACAAAGCCGAATCTGGGATTGGTTGAACTGAACGGAAATAAAGACAACAACCTGTGCAAACTCGATCCGCATCTCGGGGTGCTCAACCTCAAGGTGCTCGACGAACCCGACGATCCGAATCCGGAGCAACGCTACAAAATGGCCGCTCACGTTTGGACGCCGAAGAGTGAGAATCGGCGCAACGGAGCGCTGGCACCTTTTGTCAGCGCCGATGGTTTGACGTGGAAATTTGTCGGCGAAACGCAGCCGGTCGATGGTGAGCTGCCCGAAGCCGACGTCGTGATTCCACCGCTGCACATTGAGCCGGCTGGCGGCCTCTACAAGTGGGACGGGCTGTATCATACCTCGGGTCAGAATGCGATTCCCGCTGAGCGGCCGTATCACGGACGGGTGACGCGGACCAGCATTTCACCTGATTTCAAAAACTGGAGTCAGACCAGTGCGATTCAAACCGTGCGCCTCGCGCAATATGAATTGCTCGGTCCGGGGAAAAGCCGGATCGGCGAGCAGACTCACGAGGGCATCAGTGTCTGGAACCGCGGCGATGTCCTGCTCGGGGTTTCCGGTATGTGGCACGGTAGCGCAGAGTGGAAAGATCTGACCATCGATCTGGGTTTTGTGATCAGTAATGACGGTGTGCATTTTCGCGAACCGATGGTCGAGCACACCTTCATTCATCGCGGTGCAGACGGAGACTGGGATGAGGGCGGATTGTTGCAAGGTCAGGGTTTTGAAAATGTCGGCGACGAGACCTGGATTTATTATGGTGCCTGGGATCCGCGCGACTGGGAGTCCTCGCCGCCGCGTGGCGGCATCGGTATGGTCACTCTGCCGCGTGACCGTTTTGCCGACCTGATTGTCGATGAATCGACCCGGGGGCCGGGTGACTATCAAATGACGGAGACGGTCGCCAGCTTTCTGACTGAATCGATCGATATCGAAAAGGGCGTGCGTGAATTTTTCGTCAACGCGGACGGACTCGGCGATGATGCCACGCTGAAAGTCGAGCTGCTCGATCACCTGATGAAGCCGCTGCCGGGATACTCGGGCGACGACGCAGCCAGGGTATCGACGAGCGGTTTTCAAACGCCGCTGAAGTTTGCTGGAAAGTCCGAAGTCACCGGCCTGCCGGAACGCGTCAAAGTGCGCGTTACCTTCGATGGAAAAAAGCGAACCGACATCCGCTTCAGCGCGATGTATGTGCGATGAGAAAATTGACCCGCGAAACCTTTTCCGGTCCGTGGGCCGGCCTGCCGGTTGCCTGGAACGGCGACGGCAGCTTCGACGAAGCGACCTTCCGCGGCGATGTGCGGCGCTGTTGTCAGGCGGGAATTCCGGGGGTTTACACCGGCGGCACCACCGGCGAGTTCTATGCGATTGAGATTGATGAGTTCGTCGAGGTATCCCGGGCGGCGGTCGATGAATGCCATGCCAATGACACGCCGGCGATGGTCGGCTGCAGTGCGACCTCGACCACCGGAGCCGTGCGACGGGCCGGGATCGCGGCCGAACTCGGTGCCGATGCGATTCAGGTGACACTGCCGTTCTGGATGGAAGTCGGCGACGCGCAGATCGTTGAGTTTTTCAAAGCCGTCGATGATGCCTCCGCCGGTCTGCCGCTGTCCGTTTACGAAACCCTGCGCTGCAAAAAGGCGCTGACCATCGAACAGCATCGCGAGATCAGAGCTGCGGTGCCGTCGTACCTGATGGTGAAAGCCAACGCCGGTACGGTCGGTTCGACGCCGGAGGGCTGTCGGGAACTGTCCGCATTTATCAATGTGTTCGTTGCCGAAACCCGCTGGCCGGAGCTTGGTCCGTGCGGTGCCCGCGGCTGCTGCAGTGCCATGGTCTACTGGAACCCGCAGCTGGTGCTCGAGCGCTGGTCACAGGTGGTGGCGGGCGACTGGCAGGCGGTTGATCGCTTTCAGGAAAAGACCGTCGCCCTGCACCAATTTCTGGGCAGCGAATTCAGCCCGCGCGGCTTCACCGACAGCGCCTACGATCGACTGTGTGGAACGGCGCTCGGCATTCTCGAAACCAGCCTGCAGTGTCGCGGTCCCTATCCGCATGCGCGGCCCGAAGACGTCGACACGCTGCGCGCGTGGTGCCGCGATAATTTTCCCGAAATGTTGTCATGATTACTCCTGTTATTCGATACCTTGCCGTCACCCTGTGGTTACTCGCGCCCGCCGCGTCCGATGTCGCGAAAGCTGAGCCGTCGCCGAACCTTATCACCAACCCCGGCTTTGAATCCGGCGATGCCGGTTGGAAGTTGGAGCGCGGCAATGCAACCATCACCGCAGGCGACGCGCGCAGCGGCGGGCACTTTCTGCGTATGGTCGACGCAGGTGATGAAGATACGAACATCTTTCAGTCGCGACACTTTGAGGCGCGGCCGGGTGGCACCTACACCGCTTCGGCGTGGATGCGCTCCAATGACGCCGGCGCTCCGGGTATTTACGTGAGTTTCTTTTCGGCCAGCGGCGCGCGGCTGACCAATGACAATGTCAGAGCCAACACTGCAGCGAGTGGCCAGTGGGTGCAGGCGGTCAACACTCAGGTCGCGCCGGAGAATGCGGCGAGCGTGATGATCTATCTATACTCCTATTTGAAGGACGCCGGCAGCTACGACTTCGACGACGTTTCGCTGACCGTCGAGGGTGGTCAAGCGCCGCCGACGGCGTCGGCGTTGAAGCCATCGGTCAGCGAGGCGGTCGACATCGGCTTGCGTCGCGAGTTGTTCGTCGACCGCCATCTGATCGATGGTATGAAGGACCTGAGCTTCGAACTGCATCATCCGCGTGACGCGGGCGAAGTGCTGGCGTTTGATCAAGCCTGGGAGGGCCAGTTTGCATTTTACGCAACCGTGCTGCGGGTCGGCGACGGCTATCGGGTCTACTATCGTGGACGTCCGGATGTCGGCGCGGACGGTGACGAAAGCGAGACCACCTGCGTCGCCGAGTCGAAGGACGGTATCACCTGGACGCGACCGAAGCTCGGCATTCACGAGGTTGATGGCAGTAAGGACAACAACGTCATCCTCGCCGGGCAGTCGCCGTATTCGCATAATTTCTCGCCCTTTATCGACACCCGGCCGGGGGCGGATAAAGCGGAAATGTTCAAGGCCGTCGGCGGCATTCACCCGGAAGGCATCGCGTTGTTTGTGTCCGCAGACGGCTATCACTGGAAGCTGAAGAAGAAGCAGATTCTCACCAGTAAATCCTTCGCCTTCGACAGCCAGGCCTGCGCGTTCTGGTCGGAGGAGGAACAGCAATACGTCTGTTACTTTCGTACCTGGAAAAACAAAACCCGTTGGGTGTCGCGGGCGACCAGCGATGATTGCCTGACCTGGTCGAAGCCTGTTGAAATGCAGAGCGACCGGCCGATCGAACACTTCTACACCAACCAGACGCATCCCTATTTTCGGGCGCCGCACCTCTACCTCAGTCTGCCGGCGCGCTTCATTCCCAAGCGTCAGGTAATCACTGACCAGCAGGCCGAAGCCATCGGCGTGAATCCGAAGTATTTTAAAGACACCTCGGATGCGGTGTTCGTTACCTCGCGGGCGGCCGATCCGCATCACTATGATCGCACCTTCATGTCGAGTTTCATCCGCCCCGGCATCGGCGCGCAGAACTGGGTGTCGCGAACCAATTATCCGGCGCTGAATGTGGTGCCAACCGGGCCCACCGAGATGTCGATCTACGTGAACCAGAACTACGCGCAGCCGACCGCACACTTGCGGCGTTATGCCATGCGTCTCGACGGCTTCGGATCGATTCGCGCCGACTACGACGGCGGTGAATTGCTGACCAAACCGCTGATTTTTTCCGGCAGCAAACTGCTGCTGAATTTCTCCACCTCAGCCGCCGGCGGCATTCGCATCGAAGTGCAGGACAAAGACGGCCAAGTCATTCCCGGTTTCTCCCTGTTCGAATGTCGTGAAGTGATCGGCAACGAAATCGAACGCGAAGTCAGCTGGGACAGCGACGCCGATCTCAGCAGTCTGGCAGGGAAGCAAGTGCGGCTGCGGATGATGATGAAGGACGTCGATCTGTTTGCGTTGCGGTTTGCGGAGTGAAAGATTGCGGGACGACCGGCGAATACGCCCGGCCTTCCGCTACGAATGATCTGAAATGTCTCACCCGGCAGCCTGCCGCTTCAGGTTTGTCACAGGCCGCCGGGACGGGCAGGCGGCGCGCTCAGGTGGGCGCCACCGATTGATCGACCACTTCCATATGATAGTCGGGAGCGATGGAAACCGCCCAATCGATCTCCTCTGCGGTAGGTGGCACGCCCTGTTGATCCGGACCGGCGATCGGGGTCCCGATTCTCATCAGGAATTCTTCAAAGCCGGCGGGGACCAGGAACACCAGTGACCGGACTTCGCGGCCCGATTCGTTAGCCCATCGATGCACAGTGCCTTTCGGGACGGCGACGAACGCACCCGGTGCGGCGACCGTTTTTTGTTCGCCGCACCACAGGGTCAATTCGCCGTCGAGCACGTAGAACATTTCATCCTCCGCATGATGGATGTGCGGAGGTGTTGCCGAACCGGCTTGCACAGTCATTTCCATCAGTGCGTGAGCACCGTTCGAATCGCTACCCGTGGTCTTGAACGAGTAGCGGTCTCCCCAAACCCAGTAATCCCTGCCTTGCGCAGGTTCACACAGAATTGGCTGATTCATCAAATTAGAAGGATTGTTATGACCCCTCTCAGGAAAAGATGACGGGTCATTCTTTTTCAATTTCCGGGGCTCTGACACCGCAGAACGGAGCCTTCCCGGCACCAAAAATCTCGCTTGCGGGAGGCTCGAATGCAATGCGACCGGATCCGATTTTTTTATCGTGACCGGGGGAGGGCACCATCACGGGACCCGGACCGAAGCGTTTTTTTTGATTGCATGGCCCGGCCTGAGTGGCTGCCGTTCGACGCCCCTCCCTTAAGCGAATGCGTTAGGTGAGAGTGCTTGCGTTGACGTTGTCAAAAGACCTACGCTGATCATCGGGAGTTCTCTTGAAGAGAATAAGTAGCCAGTGAAATAATGACTTTAGATTTTCGCCGTAGCATCTGTTTGTGGGCCTTGTTGGCAGGAACCGTATGCATGTCGGAACTTGCGTCCGCCGAGCAGCCTGACGCGGCAAAAAGTGCATCTCACGAAACAGCGGATGTCTGGCGGCAGCAAGCCGTCGACTACGGGCGCATTATGTCGCAGGTGAAGTGGACTCCGGTCGCCGATGGAATGCCGAAGCGGAAAGGCTTTTTTGAGAAAGGCAGGGAATACACCGGCGTGCCGTATTCGAGTGTGAAGTCGGTGGGGCGCTACATCGGCTACGATATTTTTCTGAAGACGTTTCTCGCTGCCGTGGAGAATCCCGAGAGCGTGCTCTATACCGAGAACCTGTATGGTGAGGTGAGTAACGCGGAGTGTTACTACGGCAAGGTCTGCTCGTCCTATACCAGCTATGCGCTGCAATGCGGAGTCTGGTATATCAGTCGGGTTCACGGTCCGAAGTTTCGCGACGGCGTAACTCTGGTGGAACCGCAATCGGCCCTGTTTGCCGAAGTCGGAGACGTCATCTACACACCGCCCGCGCGTAAGGGCGGTGGTTCGCACATCGAACTGGTTACGGGAATCACTCGTGACAGCGATGGCAAGGTAAGTCACGTCCGCGTCGAAGAGAGTTGGCCGGAAACTACCCGGGAGACCTCGCGCGATGTGGCGGGCTTTGACGCCCACATCGGCGCACGGGATCGGGAGCTTTACCGAATTACCGATCTCGATGCCTGGCGGGAGGGCAATCGCGCGGACGCTTTCCTGTTTCCCAATTACGAAGAGGATGCCGTGGTTCCGGACATCAATCGTGTACTGCTTCTCGATCGCGGTGACTGGGTGCCTTATCAAAAAGGTCAGGCGGTGAAGATCAATATCATGGACAGGGCTGCGCAGGGGGTGAAAGCGTTGGTTGTGAAACGCGGTGACACGGTGATCGAGCAAATCGACCGGCCGGGCAAGGGGGTGGTCGAACGTAAATTTTCAACCTGCGGCGACTACACGGTCCATTGTGTGATGAATGACGGTTCGCTCAGCCCGGTGTGCGAGTTTTCCGTCTGCGATCTCGACTTCAGCTTGCCGGAAGAGGGGATTACGATGGGCGAAGCATGGGCGGTCGACATCGATTCCGAAAACATGAAGCCGATCATTTTGTACTTCCACAGCAGCACGAATGCTTACACGCAACACAACGTGTTCGTGACGGAGGAGGACCGTAAGGCGGGCAAAATTTCGATCCCCGCCGATCTGGTTCACGACAGGGGTAAGATGGAGGTCTGGCTGATTGGCGAGAATCGTTACGGCAGGTTAAAGCAACGCCGCGATATGGTGGTGAGGTAGGGACGGATGGCAAACCGGCTTTGCGGAAAGCCAGCGCCCCCGGGGGACGACAGCAGTGTCGTCCTTCCTTACGCAAGCGGTGTTCGGTCAACGCAACGGCGAAAATCTCACGAATTCCGCTACCTCTGTCGCCGCGACTTTGGTTTACCGGGCGTTAAAGCAACCGGCTATCCGGCATTGTCGCTACGTGACATTTTACCCGGACGATGGGTCGGATTGACTTCGTGGATTCTGTTGCGCGAATGAAGTGGCGCTCTACTCGCACTCGCACAGCCTGGTTTGGCAATCATCGAGGTCCGGTCGATTTGCCGCGATGTTATGACGGTCCACGAAAATGGTTGCGGTAATTCAGCCACAAGCGGGGATCGTCAGGTCAACCTCAACGCCTCCCGCAACACCTCGACCGGATGCAGTGCTTTGCGCTGGGTGCCATCGTGGATCTGGTGGCGGCATGAAGTTCCCGGTGCGGCGATGATGGCTGATTCTCCTGCATCGCGGACGGCGGGGAACACGACCAGTTCGCCGATCTGCATCGACAGCTCGTAGTGTTCGCGCTCGTAACCGAACGAGCCGGCCATGCCGCAGCAGCCGCTGGGAATGTCGATGACCTGATAGTTTTCGGGAAGGCTCAGCGCAGTGACCGAAGCACCGGTGCCGGCGAGGGCTTTTTGAAAGCAGTGGCCGTGCAGGTGAACGCTGCGCGTCTCGTCGGTGAAGGCCGCGGCGGTGATGCGCCCGGCCTTGGCTTCGCGGCTGATGAACTCTTCGACCATCAGACAGTGCGGGGCGATCATGGATGCGATCGGCCGGGTGTCGGGATCGGCGAGGTCGAGAGCTTCGTCGCGAAAGGTGAGGATGCCGGAGGGCTCGGTGCCGAGCAGCGGAGTTTGTTCGTCGATCGAATCGCCGAGCGCCCGCAGGTTGGCGTTGATGATGGTTTTGGCTTTGCGGATCAAGCCCTTCGACAACCAGGTGCGGCCGCTTTCGCCGATCGGAGCGAGGTCGACGCCGTAGCCGAGGGCTTCAAGAAGTTCGACGGCGGCGATGGCGATGTTGACGTCGCTGTAGTTGCTGAACTCGTCGTTGTAAAACCAGACGCGGCCGACCCTGCCGGCCTCCGGGTGAGGCCGGTGATTTTTAAACCACCTGGCGAAGGTCGTGCCGGGCAGCAGCGGAATGGTTCGCTCGGGATGGAAGCCGGTGAGTCGATTGAGCAGGCGGCGAATCGGCGCGTTGCCGAACAGCGCGTTCCACAACCACGGCACCCTGGAGGCGATTTTCTGGCTGAGGGCGAAGTTCGCGATCAGTCGCGAGCGCAGCGGCACGCCGTTGGTGTCGAAGTAGTGTTGCTGGAACTCGGCCTTGAGCTTGGCCATGTCGACCGTCGACGGGCATTCCTTCTTGCAACCTTTGCACGACAGGCACAGGTCGAGCACTTGTTTGAGGCCGTCGTCGTCGAAGGGGTTGTCCTGCGGCGAGTGAGTCATCGCGTGGCGCAGCATGTTGGCACGGGCACGAGTGGTGTCTTTCTCGTTGCGGGTCGCCATGTAGCTGGGACACATGGTGCCGCCGGCGAGGTGGATTTTGCGGCAGTCGCCGGAGCCGTTGCACATTTCGGCGGCGCGCAGCATGCCCTTGGTGGAGGACCAGTCGAACACGGTCTCGACTTCCTGTGGTTGCGCGTCAGGATCGTAGCGCAGTTGCTGATCCATCGCCGGGGCGTTGACGATTTTTCCCGGGTTAAAAATATCGGACGGATCCCAGCAGCGCTTGATTTGTTCGAGCAGGGCGTAATTTTTATCGCCGACCATTTGCCGGATGAACTCGCCGCGCAGCCGGCCGTCGCCGTGTTCGCCGGAGAGTGAGCCGCGGTATTTTTTCACCAGGGCGGCGATAGTTTCGGCGACTTCACGAAACAAGCGGTGACCGTCGCGGGTCTTGAGGTTGAGGATCGGGCGCAGGTGAATCTCGCCGGAGCCGGCGTGGGCATAATGAACGCACTCGATGCCGAATCGGTCGCGCATCTGCGCGTCGAACTCGGCGATGTAGGCGGGCAGGTCGGCGACATCAACGGCGGTGTCTTCGATGACCGGGGCCGGTTTTTCATCGCCGGGCGTGTTCGACATCAGGCCGAGTCCGGCTTTGCGCAGATCCCAGATCTTGCGCGTGTCGTCGCCGAACAGAACCGGAAAGGCGTGGCCGAGTCCGGCGGCGCGCATTTCGGCTTCGATCTTATCGGTGACGGCGAGCACTTCGGCTTTGGATTCGCCGCGAATTTCGGTGACCAGAATAGCGGCGGGCGAACCTTCGAGAAAGAAACGGTTTTCGCGATGCTCGATGCTGCGCTCGGTGCACTCGAGGATGAATCGATCGATCAATTCAACGGCGAAGCAGTCGTGCCGGATGGCGATTTGGGTGGCGCGCATCGCGGCATCGATGCTGTCGAAGTGTGCGCATTGCAGGCCGGCCACAGGTGCCGGCAGCGGATCGCAGTGCAGCTTCATTTCGGTGACCAGACAGAGCGTGCCTTCGCTGCCGGCGATGAGTTTTCCGAAGTTAAAAGGCTTGTCGCTGGTGGCATCGAAGCAGTCGGCATCCATCAACAGGTCGATGGCGTAGCCGGTGTTGCGGCGCGGGATCGAGGGCTTGGGAAATTCGCGAGTGATCTCGTCGCGGACTTCGGTCGAGCCTAACAGGTCGCGAATGTCGCGATACAGTTGCGTTTCGGCGCTGTCGGGAGCGTTGCATTTTGCTGCAAACTCATCGGCCGTCAGCGGACCGAACACCGCCTTCGATCCGTCGTGGAGCAGGGCGGTGACTTCGCGAATGTGGTCGCGGACGCTGCCGTATTTGACCGAGTTCGAGCCGCAGGAATTGTTGCCGAGCATGCCGCCCATCATGGCGCGGTTCTGAGTCGAAGTTTCCGGTCCGAACAGCAGGCCGTGCGGCTGCAGGGCGCGGTTCAGCTCGTTGCGGATGACGCCGGGCTGGACGCGCACCCAGCCCTCGTCGGCATTGATCTCGAGGATGTCGGTGAATTTTCGCGACACGTCGACGACCACGCCGCTGCCGACCACCTGGCCGGCGAGCGATGTGCCGGCGGTGCGCGGGATCAGCCCAATGCGGTTGGCGCCGACGAAACGGATCAGTTCGATCAGATCGCCTTCGGTTTCGGGAATGGCCACGGCGAGCGGCATTTCCTGATAGGCCGAGGCATCGGTCGCGTAGATGCGACGCATGACATCGCCGGTGTGCAATTCGCCACGGAGCGAGTGGGCGAGAGATTCAAGTGGAACTGCCTGGCCTGGCATCGGTGGAGCGACGTGATTTTCAGGAGCTGGCATCAAAAGCCAGGACCTGCTGGAGGATGACATCGGCGATGCCCGGATCGGTGCCGATAGCCTGACTGTAGTAGACGGTTCGATCGAGGATTGTTTGCGGCGCAAATCGGCCGTCAACCGGTGCGTCCAGTCCGAGAATCTCCGGGATATCCTCTTCGCTGTGCAAGCCGTCGGCGATGAAAAACGGCACGACGACGACGTGCGGAGCCTCAGTCAGCTGCTGCCAATCGTTGATCAGGGGCGCTTCGGACAGGTAGGCGTCAGTGATTTTGGCGTAGCCCGGATTGCGCGCTTTGATTCGCTCGACCTGGGTGCGGACGGCGGCTGATGAATTGCTGTCGCGCGGGGTGCCGTGGCCGATGATGATCAGGTCGATGTCGCCCGGATCGATGTCGGGCGTCATCCCGGCCGCCCGCTCAAGCAGTCGATCGGTCATCGATGGATGGCTGCCGACCGGGTCGCAGTAGCGGAGCAGATGATCCGGGGTCCGGGTGGTTCGATCGGTGATGCCCAACTCGCGGGGGATGA
>CBDULB010000088.1:0-26723 GCA_965367965.1 uncultured bacterium
TCACCGGCCCCGGCGCCACCCTGCGCATGTGGAAGCAGGACTACGCCGACCCTGACAAATACAAAAAAGCCGAGTGGCGCAACGTGCTCAGCATTTTCTCCTGCGCCAACGTCAACATCACCGGACTGACCCTCGCCGACAGTGGCGGCGACGGCATTTATCTCGGCGTCGCAAAACCCGGAGTCCCCTGCTCCGATGTCGTCATCAAGGGCGTTACCTGCGCCAACAACTACCGTCAGGGCATCAGTGTCATCAGTGTCCGCAACCTGTTGATCGAAGACTGCGTGCTGAAAAACACCTCGGGCACCGCTCCGGAATCGGGCATCGACTTTGAGCCCAACAAGGCCGACGAAGAGCTGACCAACTGCGTGATGCGCAACTGCGTTTCCGAAAACAATCGCGGTCGCGGCTACCTGTTTGCACTCGCCTACCTGCGCGACAGCTCGGCTCCCTTGTCGGTCCGCCTGGAAAACTGCCGCTCGGTCGGCAACCGCCGCTCGGTGGAGTTGATCGCATCCAACAAGCCCGGCGGCGCAGGCGTAAAGGGCAAAGTCGACTTCATCAACTGCCACTTCGAAAACAGCACTGACTCCGCCATCGTGATTCGCGACAACTCGATCGCCGGCGCCCGCCTGCGATTCGAGAAATGCAAAATCGTCGAGCCTGCCGCGCAACTGCCCGACACCACCCCGATCCATTTCAGCAGCAACGCCCTGGCCGCCGACACCCTCGGCGGCGTTCACTTTGAACAATGCCACATCGAAGATGCCATCGATCGCCTGCCAATGTCCTACAAAGATTTCTCCGGCGGCACCGGCCTCGCCGAAATCACCGGCAGCCTGCGCGTCAGCCACTCGCCGGACAACGATGTCACCTACCAATTTACCCAGCCACTGATCGCCGAATGGATGCCGTTCCGAACCTTCCGGCAGGTCGGGCATTTCGAACTCAACGATCCAAAATTCGAACCGGTGATCAACGATGCCAAGCCGGATCTCTCCAGCGACCACAGCGCCCGCCAGCGCGGACTTTCCGAGTGGCTGCTCTGGGCCGCAGCCAACGAAAAAGCCGTCTTCAGCGTCGACGTCATTCCGGTCGGAAAAATTGGCGAAGACGGGCCGACACCCGTCGCCATCAGCCTCATCACCCCGTCCGGCGAGCGCAGCCGACTGCAAGACTCGCCGGGCCTCGGCGAAAGCTCCTACGAATTCACTGCGACTGAATCAGGCGCCTACAAAGTTGTTTGCGAGCCGCGCAACTGGACGGCAACCGTCAATTCGGCGACCCATCGAGTCGCGCTCTATTCGCAGAGTTCACTGTTCAACCTGCTCGGCACCGTCGGCGAGTTCTACTTCCGGCGACCTTCCGGAAGCGAGGAGTTCGCCATCAAAGTCATCGGTGGCGGCGGCACCGAAAGGGTCAAGGCCAGCCTCATCGACCCGACGGGCAAGGTTCACGAAACGGTCGACAACATCTCCAAAGCACATCAATTTGTCGGACCCGGCACCGACGAATCGACCGGTGACATCTGGAGTCTGCGCCTCGCCCGCCCATCACAGGGAGTCATGGAAGACTTCACCGTTCAGCTGCAAGGCGTGGCGCCGGTGTTGGCCGCGACGAAGGATGATCTGCTGAAGGCGTTGCCGTGAGATGAAAGCTCAGTGTCTCAGCCGAGGGCGCTGTCACCGGCGGCCGCGTGGCGGATTCAATCCATCGCTTCCGGCCCCTACCTTGCCGCTAAGCAGTTTCCGGATGATGATTACGAAATGCCCCAATCCTCCTGCTGCCAATAAAGTGGACCCCACAATGGTCATTAGACGAATTCGTTGCTTAGACGACTCAGACGCGATGACTAAGAAGCCTCGCTCAGACGGCTCAGCTGAGAATGTGAAATTTCGGTGATCGTCAAAAATTTCCGACAAATCCGATTCCGATATTTTGCCCGTGGCCGATTTTACTTTGGCCCATGTGTAGAGCTCTTTTTCCAAAATAGAAATTTCTTCAATCGCCCTGGCGTCAATTCGATCGATGAGCAACATACTGACGAAGACTCCGAAGCCGGCGGCAATTGCCATCACCAACACAAATCGAACTCTACTTATTTGGATCAAGCCAAGACCTCTCGTTGATGGTGAACGGTTAGTTAAACGGCAAACTTAGCGTTAACTTACCTTATATCCAACAGAAGACGCGAAACTGTGAAGCAGAATCTGCATTGGTTAGACGACCACAATTTCATCTGATCTCAGCATTTCCGCCAAACTTCAATTGCCGCTTGAAGTCAAAGATGTGGGCGTCGCTGCACCACCCCCGACAAAAGTTGCATCCCACTCAAGGCTTGGCAATACTCCCCCATGTCCGACCCCACCTCTTCTGACTCCGATCGCACAACCGGTCGCGATCCTTCCCGACTGCGCAGCGCGCGCTGGTTCGCGCCTGACGACCAGCGCTCGTTTGGTCACCGTTCGCGGCTCAAGCAGATGGGCTTCGACGATGACGATTTTAAGGCCAAGCCGGTGATCGGGATTCTCAACACCTGGTCGGACCTCAACAACTGTCACACGCACTTCCGCGACCGCGCCGAAGAGATCAAGCGCGGCGTCTGGCAGGCGGGCGGCTTTCCGCTCGAAATCCCGGTGATGACACTCTCCGAGAGTTTCATGAAACCGACCTCGATGTACTACCGCAATCTGGTCGCACTCGAGGTCGAGGAGACCTTGCGCTGCTACCCGCTCGACGGCGTCGTGCTCATGGGCGGCTGCGACAAGACGGTGCCCGCGCTGCTGATGGGCGCAACCACCGCCAACATTCCGTCGGTGTTTTTCCCCGCCGGTCCGATGCTCAAGGGCAGTTGTCGCGGCGAGACCCTCGGCTCCGGCACCGACATGTGGAAATACTGGGCCGAGAAAGTCGCCGGCCGCTTATGTGATGATCACTGGTCGGAGCTCGAAGACGGCATCGCCCGCTCGCCCGGTCACTGCATGACCATGGGCACGGCCTCGACGATGACTGCGATCACTGAAGCGCTCGGACTGTGTCTGCCCGGGTCGACGTCAATTCCGGCGGTACATTCCACCCACGCGCGCATGGCGTCGGCCTGCGGACGACGTGCAGTGGAGATCGCCTGGGATCAACTTTGCCCGCGCGACCTGCTCACCGCCGATGCCTTTCACAACGCCATCGTCACCGACATGGCGCTCGGCGGCTCGACCAATGCCATCGTTCACCTGATCGCCATGGCCGGACGCGCCGGCGTCAACCTGACTCTCGATGACTTCGATAAGATGTCGCAGGAGATTCCAGTGATCGCCAACATCCGTCCCTGCGGCGATTACCTGATGGAGGACTTCTACGACGCCGGAGGATTGTTGGCGATGCTCAGCCAGGTGCGCTCGCATTTAAAAACCGACGCGCTGACGGTGTCCGGAAAAACGCTCGGTGAAAACATCGCCGGTGCCAAAGTCTACAACGACGACGTCATCCGGCCGCTCGATCGATCCGTCTCGAAAGCGGGAGGCACCTTCGTGCTGCGCGGCAACCTCGCGCCCGACGGCTGCGTCATCAAACCCACCGCTGCTGAGGAAAAGCTGCTCCAGCACACCGGTCCCGCAGTGGTGTTCAAGGACTACGCCGACCTCAAGGCACGCATCGATGACGACGAGCTGGGCATCACTGCCGACCACGTCATCGTTCTGCTCAGCGCCGGCCCGATCGGTGCGCCGGGCATGCCCGAGTGGGGCATGCTGCCAATCCCGAAAAAACTGCTCGAACAGGGCGTGCGCGACATGGTGCGCATCAGTGACGCGCGCATGTCAGGCACCAGCTATGGCACCTGCGTGCTTCACGTCAGCCCCGAATCGGCGGTTGGCGGTCCGCTTGCCTTGGTGCAGGACGGCGACTTGATCACGCTCGACGTCGCCGGGCGCCGCCTGCATCTGGCGGTCAGCGATGACGAACTCGAAGCGCGCCGGGCCAAGTGGGTGAAACCGGCGCCCGCCTTCAGCCGCGGCTTTGGTCTGCTCTATCAAAATGAAATCACTCAGGCTCACGAGGGCTGCGATTTCCGTTTTCTGCATGAAGACGGCAGCGTGCCGCCTGAGGTGAAAATTCACTGAAGCGATGCTGAGGTCTTAAACGCAGAGAGCGCAGAGGCGCAGAGATTCGCAAAGGACCGGCTACCGGATTTACTGCGTGATCGTCCCGCGGGGCGTTCGGAGTGTGGGCTGCCGACCTTTCAGGCCGGAAAATTCGGGGACTTGGAGATACCCGGGCATGAATGCCCGGGCTTTGTGCTGGTGGGCCTTCAGCCCGCTTTCAGTAACTTCTGGCGCTGGCACTCATGGGCTGGAAACCCATGCTGTTTTCGATAAACTCTGCGGCTTTCTGCGCCTTCGCGGCCTCTGCGTTTATTTCCAGTCGACAACCCGAGCGCCTAGCGCTGGCACTTTGCGCAGAAAAACGTTGAGCGGTTGGCCTGGACAAAACGTTTCACCAATGTCCCGCAAACTCGACACGGCTCCCCTTCCCGACCGTAAACCTGCAACTCCTGCTTGAAGTAGCCGGGCTCGCCCTTCTCATTGAGGAAATCGCGCAGCGTGGTGCCGCCCATTTCGATGGCATCGCCGAGCACCTTTTGAATCGCTTCGACCAGACGCGCGAGCCGCGCTTTGGAAACTTTTCCCGCCACCCGTTTGGGGGAAATGCCAGCCATGAACAGCGCTTCGCAGGCGTAGATATTGCCGACACCGACAACGATGTGCGAGTTCATGATCAGCGTCTTGATGGCGACGCTGCGCCCCCTGGCCTTGGCCGCCAGGTAGTCGGTCGAAAATGCATCGCCGTCCAGGGGTTCGGGTCCGAGTTTGGCGAGCAGCGAATGTTTTTCAACTTCGCCCTGACAAAACAACAGGCAGCCGAAGCGGCGTGGATCGTGAAAGCGCAGTTCGCGGTCGGCACCGAAGCGCAGGGCAAAGTGATCGTGCTTGCGCCAATCGGTGTCCACTTCGATGACGCGCAAGCCGCCCGACATGCCGAGATGAATGAGCAGCGTGCCGCCTTTGCTCAACTCGAACAGCAGATACTTGCCGCGGCGACGTGCGCTGACGATCTTTTGTCCGGCGATACGGTCAACCTCGGTCGGAATCGGCCAACGCAAGCGACGCTCGCGGATATCGACTTCGCTGATCGTCTTGCCGACAAGGTGCGGCTCAACCCCGCGCAGGGTGGTCTCGACTTCGGGGAGTTCGGGCATGGCCAAGGGCTACGCGATCACATCCTCACTTGCAAGCCAAGGGGTGGCGCCATCTTCGTCAGAGACTAGGTGAAAATTCAGATTGAGAACCCGTTGAACGAGAACATCCGTTCAAATCTGTGCAAAAAAATCTGGCTTCCGGGTTTTTCAGCACCATTGGAGCAACGCGGAGATAGCCGGCGCCAAACTTGGAACCGAAGGCAAATTTCCACGGATTAAACCGATCTTCACCGATTAGATTCTCCGGGTTTCTATTATCATACCGTCTCGTCAGAAGGTGGTTCGGGGGACGAGCTTTTCGCATCCTCGTCCTCATCAACGCAACGGTCCACGCTTTGACAACCGCGGCTACGCCCCTTCCCCGCCTCACCCAAACAGCTCCACCAACGGCGAGCCCTTGTGAGCAACGGTGAACGGACGTTTACTCGGCGAATAGAGCACCTGATTCAACGGCAGCCCGAGGCCGTAAGCGATGGTGGCGTTGAAGTCCGGGATGGTGACTTTTTTGTCGGCGACTTCTTCGCCGGTTTCGTTGCTCGCGCCGAAGCGCTGCCCGCCCTTGATGCCACCGCCGACCAGCATCGCAGAAAATGCTTTCGGGTAGTGGTCACGACCGACGTTCTGATTGATGCGCGGCGTGCGCCCGAATTCCGTCGCCAGTGCGATGATGGTATCTTCGAGCATGCCGCGCTTTTCGAGATCGGAGATCAGCGCTGCCAAACCGCGATCGAGAATATCGCAGCGCTCCGGCACGCGAATGAAATTGCCCTGGTGCGTGTCCCATCCGCCGAGGGTGACCTCGATGTGACGCACGCCATTTTCCGCAAGCCGACGAGCCAGCAGGCAGCCCTGACCGAATTTGTCGCTACCGTAGGCTTCGCGAACGGACTCAGGTTCTTGGGAAATATCGAAGGCCTCCAGATCGGGACTTTTCATCAGGCGCACGGCGTCGTCATACATCGAGGTGTAGGCGCGCACTTCCTTTTTGGCGTAGCGCTCGCGAAACGATTCGCTCAACTTGTCGGCCAACTGCATGCGGTGATTGAACTCCTCTTCGGCGATTTTCGATTTCACGTTCTGCAGCCCCTTGGTCGGATCGCCGATCGCAACCGGTTCGAAATTCGACTCGAAAAATCCTGAACCGGGGTGACGGCTGGCACCGCCGATAACCACGCTCGGCGGAATCGTGCCGTTATCGCGGCCCATGAATTTCAACGCCCAGGCACCGAGCCCCGGATGCTGAATGGTACCGCGCATTTCGTAACTGGTATGCTGCAGGTAGTTGCCCTGCTGATGGGCACCGGTGGTCGACGACATCGAGTTGATGATCGCCGCGTGGTGCGCGTGTTTGGCGAACCTGGGCAGGTATTCGCTGATCTGCACGCCATCGGCCGAAGTCCCGATCGCCTTAGTCGGCCCCTGCGTTTCCGCGCCCGGCTTAACATCGAGCGTGTCGAGATGGCTCATGCCTCCGGACATGTAGAGGTAAATCACCCGCTTGGCGGTGCCGATCTGGCGGGCCACGGAGGCGCCTTCACCGGCCGCCATCACTGACGACGGAGCGGCCAACTGGCTGGCGGCGGACCCAAGTCCGACACCGAGAAACGTTTTTGCCGCCCCGGAGATAAATTCGCGGCGATCGAGTTCAGAACTTTGCAGAAGCATTTTTTTCACAAGGCAATGAGGTTGGTTGTTGGCAAATTTTGAGAGCGGTGTGGCTCAGCGGACAAACAGAAATTCGGGTGAGTTCAAAAGCGCAAAAATGGCGTCGTCGTAAATCTTATCGCCGCGCGTCTCGACGTCAGCCAGCAGCAGCGCGTGCTCCTCTTCCGAGGCGGGTCGACCGACCAGACTGAGGAAGATGGTATCGATCTTTTGCTGCGCTTGCTCAACCCCGGCGACGGCTCGCATCAGCACCGAGGCCGGATTTGAAATCGTCTGAAACAACGGGCCGTTGATCATCGTCAACGCCTGCGGCACCGAAGCCGCCGCCTCCGCATTTTCAATGGTCTCGCGATCCGACTGGCCGAACTGCTGGAGAAAATGTCCCGCCGGAGCCGGCGTACGCAGCTGTGACGCCCGCAGGTAGTTGACCATCGCAGTGCGGCGAAAGCCGAGATAAACCTGCCGCTCACGTTTCTCAGTGATGCCCAACTCGCCCATCTCCCGCTCGATCAACTCGTTGGTCTTACTATCGAGTTGCTTGCGGAAGGCACTGGTCGGGCGGCCGTTACCGTCGACCTGATCGGGATCCATGTTCATCTTGCCGAGACCATCCGGTAACTCCAGCACCACCGGTTGTGCCGGCGACCTGGCCAGCACCGGTTCGTAAACCTGGTCCATAATCCATGAACGCAGTTTGTTGCGCAGCTGATTGCTCTGCTTGCCGAGTTCTTTGATGCGCTCGGTATCCTTCGCCTTGCGCGCCTGCGCCTGTTGCTTTTGCAAATCTACCAACTGATCTTGCAGATCCTTCTGAAAATTCGCCACCCGGTTCACGTCGCGGCGCATCTCAGCCTTCGACTTCGACGCCAGTGCATCGGTCATGCGCTGCATCGCAACCTCGCGGATCTCGCGTTCCGCCTGGCCGCGCCAGTTACTCATTTCCGGCGTGCTGTTAATCAAGGTCACGATCGAATCCCAGATCTGTTCGGCCGACATGCGGCGCATCACCGGACCGGTGAAGGCGTAGTCTTTCGGCACCAGAATTTCTTCCACCGATGCCTCACGCTGGTATGTCTTCGTATGGTAAATCATCCGCAGAAACGCCTTCATGTCGTAGTCGAGGGCGATCATTTGCTCGCACAGATAATCGAACAACTCCGGCACGGCCGCCTCGGTTGTATCAGTGAGCTCGTCGACGGGTTCGATCAGACCGAGCCCCATGGCTTCTTTCCACAGCCGGTTGGTGATGACCTTGGTGAAGCGCGGGTTGTCACTTGAGGTCATCCACGCCGCGTAGGCGTGCAGTTGCTCACCCGGACTGGCCACTTCGGGCACCTCACCGAACATGGTCCTGGCGCTGATTTTCTGCTTCGGCGCGGCATCGTCGTATTTGTAATCGTGAGGCAGTTGCGGAAGCTTATCGGCCGAATACTCGACCATGAGGTCGTTGCGCACCGGTCGTGATATTTCCTGAAAGGCCTTCTGAATGTTGCGCTTTTCATCACGCGACATCTCCTTGTTCTGATTCATTTCCCGCTGCAGATCGCCGAAGGCCGTCGCCTTGCGACCGTTGGCGCTCATGCCGTAGGAGTAGGCGGCCATCTGGAAAAAATCCATCTGCGTCCATTTGTCGAAGGGATGATTGTGACACTGCGCGCACTCCAGCCGGGTGCCGAGGAAAATGCGCACCGTGTTGGCCATGTGATCGAGCGGCATGCCGCGGTCGCGATAGGTGTAACCCATGGCGCCATTCTCACTGGAAGATCCCTCGGCGGTGATCAGCTGCCGAACCATTTCGTCGTAGGGAATATTTTTCTCCAGAGCATCGCGCAGCCAGTCGATGTAAGCCGGCACGATGTTGGGACCGCCGCCAAGATTTTCGTTCATGCGCAGGATGTCCGCCCAGAAGTTGAACGCGTGATTGCCATAACCCGGCGACGCCAGCAAATCGTCGATCAGCGCGCTGCGCTTATCCGGCGACGAATCGGCCAGAAATTTCTCCGCCTCTGCGGCGGTCGGAATCCGTCCGATCGCATCGAGATAAATGCGCCGCAGAAAAATCTCATCGCTCGCCGCCGCTTGAGGTTCGATCCCGCGTTTTTGCCAACTCGACTCAAGCAGTTGATCGATTTTTGCCGAAGGCGAAAGCGGCTCGGTCGCCTCCATGGAAGCCATTGAAAAAAAGCTGAGCGCAATGGCAAGAACGCTGCAAAAGGAATTCAGTTTCATTAGCGGAAGAGTCGACAACTAACTGAGAGTCAGGTTAGTCCGCTTTTGTTCAATCCTCCTAATCAATCCCGAATACGCGATAGCGCCATGCACAGCTTGATTCCCGCTCGACTTACCAATCTGAAAAAATTTACTATTTAAAAAACATTCACTCAGCCACTGCCATCGCTATGAAACACCTGCCTCTCATCGCACTCATCACCCTGGCCGCCGCCCTCGGCCACGCTGCCGATGCCGCGCCCAAAGTCCTGCTCGATCCGGTCAAGGGCACGCCCGAAATCGGCAAGATCGATGTCATCAGTTTCGCCCCGGGTGGCGTGCTGTTGATCGGCGACGCCACCAAGTCTCAAGTGCTCGCCGTGGAAACCGGTGATACGACGGAAGTCGCCGGCCAATACGCCACTATCCCCAAGCTGCAGAAAAAAATCGGAGCTCTGGTCGGCGCTCCCGAGCAAGGCGTTGAAATCATCGATCTGGCGATCAATCCCGATTCGCGACGCCTCTACCTCGCGGTGCGCAAGCAGGACGACCGCGCACACCTGATCCTGACCATGACACCCGACGGCATGATCACCCAGTTTCAGCTGAAAGACGTCAGCTACCTGCGCGTGCCGGTTCCCCAGGGAGACAGCGCACCGATCAATGTTCTCACTGACGTCACCTGGGCGCGCGACCGCATCGTCGCCGCGGCGCGTTGCAATGAAGAATTCGCCTCGAAGATTTTCGCCGCTGAAGCTCCACTCCGCCACGACGCCTCCGGTCAGATGTACAGCGCTGAGACCTATCACGTCGCCCACGGAAAATGGGAGACCCGGGCGCCGATGAGCGTGCTTATCCCCTACGAGGAAGAAGACGGTTCGCTCTACATCGTCGGCGCATTCAGCTGCACCCCGGTCGTCAAGTATCCGATCGAATCGCTGCAGCCCGGCGCCAAGATCAAAGGCATCAGCATGATCGAACTCGGCTCAGGCAATCGCCCGCTCGACATGTTCGCTTACAACAAAGCCGGTGGCACGCCGAGCGTGCTGACCAACACTTTTCGTTTTCATCATGAGAAGCGCCCCTTCGGTCCCAGCCCCTACTGGGCGTGCCGCTTCGATCAGGAACTTCTGTCGGCAAAAGACACCAACGAAGCAGCGATTCGCCGTCTCAAAGGAAACGATCCCGCCACCGAAAAAATCCAGATGGCTGAGCCCTATCACGGCGTCGTGCAGATGGACCGCCTCGACAACGAAAAAGCGCTCGCCCTGCGCGAAGCCGAAGGCGGCCTCGAATTGGTCACGCTCGAATTACCGTAGCGAGTTCCCGGTGGACGAGACGTGATACCGCCGTCCCGGCGGTCGCGGCAGGCCCCCATCTCTTCCGGCGCAGCGGCGACGCTCTACCGCTTTGCCCCTTCGATGGTCGCCTTCATTTCTCAATAGCTTCCCGGCGTTCCGACGCAGACTGCCCGGCATCACTCCCCTCCAGCGCCTTCGCCTGTTCGAGTTTTTCCAGCAATCCGTCGGCGGCACCGTCGATTTCGCTGATACTGCGTGCCAAGGTATCGTGAACTCTAAGATACTCCCCGGGCGAGCCGCCAAAGAGTGCGCGACTCGAACTCCTCAGCTTAACAAAGCTGTACATAAGAAAGGCGACTCCGAGACAGAGTAGCGTAGCCAGGACGACAAACTTCCGCCGCAGAGATCGAAGTTCGCCGGGCTCAGCTCCGCCCCCGACAAAACGATTCGCTCCCCCGAACCTGCGGACGCCCGCCACAAATCGCTGCGGCTTTGCGGCCAACCAGAAAAACAACAGCGCAAAGGTGACGAACGCCACCGAAGCGACTCCCACCGTGACCAGCGTATGGTGCATCATTCTCGCGATTTCCAACTGCGGGCTGTCGGTGTCCATGCTGCAAGGTTAGGTATCAGCCCCCCGAACCGCAATATCGAAACCGCTCGCCCGCGGCGGGTTTTGCGATTGCGCCTCATCCGCCAAAGTGACAACCTTTTGCATCGCCAATCTCCGTTCCAGTCTGCTTGCCTTCGCCCTGTCGTTCGCCCTTTGCCTGGCGGCATCGGCGGCCGATCCCTCGCTGAGTTTTCAGAAAGCCGCTGAAGGGATCATCGTTGCCGCGAGCAAGGTGCCGGAAGGTTCTGAGATCAGCCTCCACCTCGTCGATTCCGAATCCGGCAATCCCGGCCCCGCCATGCTTTGCGACCTTCAAGCGCAGGGTCCCGGCCAACTGACCCTGACGCCGCGCTTCGACCTGGTCGCCGGTTCGACCTATCGAGCGTTGCTGAAAACCGGCGATCAAGTCATCGCGGAAATCGACTGGAAAACGGCCGACAGCTCAGCTCCGACACCCCGGGTAATGTCGATCTCGCCTTCGTCCGAAGCATTGCCCGCCAATTTGTTGAAATTTTACGTCACCTTCAGTGAACCGATGCGCGGCGGTCGCGGTATCTTTGATCACTTTCACATCCACAATGAATCCGGAAAGCGCGTCGAAGCCCCCTGGCGACAACAGGAACTGTGGAGCGACGACCATCGCACTCTGACGCTGTGGATCCATCCCGGTCGCGTCAAACAGGGCGTCAATCTGCGCACTACCATGGGGCCGGTGCTGCTGCCCGGTCAGCACTACTCGCTGCTGATCGAAAACGGTCTGCTCAGCCTGCCGGGAAAACCGACCCTCGGAATTTCGCAGAAAAAATTTACCACCATTGCCGAAGATCATCAGCGGCCTTCGGCGAAAGAATGGATACTGACGCCTCCGGTCGCAGGCAGCGCCGGTCCCGTGATAATCGAATCCCCTGAGCCACTCGACACCTGGCTCGCCCGTCGCTACCTCACCATCACTGACGCAAACGGAGAACCCGTCGCGACCCGTGTAGCTATAGAATCGACTCATCGTAACCACAACGAAAAGCCCGGACGGCTCTTTGCCATTTCTCCCGCGAACGACAATCGCTGGCGCGACGAAACCTACACCCTCCACGCCGGCGAATTTCTCGAAGACCTCGCCGGCAACACGCCGACCCGGGTGTTCGATACCGATCTCGATGATCCCGCCCCCGAAGCGACCGGGGCTGATCTACAACGGACGTTTCGCCCGCTGCCCGCAGAAAAGTAGACGGCTTACGACTCCCGCACGCCGCGGTAAAATTTCCGTGCCTGTTCCAACTGGTGCAGCACGCGACGCTTGATTTCGTCATTCGGAATTCGTCCGCGCGTTTCAAAATCCGCCTGCAATCGATCGATCCATTTCAGGAAATAGTCCGCGTCTTTCTTCGCCATCGAATTCGCTGTTCCCGACACCTCAATCCACACCGGATTGCTGTGCGCTGCCGGCTCACGGATCACCTCCCCGGTCGCGGGACCGTGAGCCCTGACAGCCAGCCAGCCGGATTCAGCGATCTCAAGTTCACCATCGAAACTCGCTGCGAAACCACCGTCGCCCGGCGTCACTTGCAGCGATTCGATAACCTCACCGTTGTGCACCAACTCGACGCGATCCATGGCAAATTGCGAACGAGCCGCAGCCCTGACCGCTATTTTCCCCGGCGACTCGAGCTTCACCTCAGCTCCCATGCCCAACTTCCCGTTGACCTCGAATTCAAGCATCGGCGCACTGGTGATAAATGACCGCCCCGCCGCCTGTCCTGCGGTCCACTTACGGTAGTCGAGCCCGTCCGGCAGGTGCACGTACGTCCGCGCCCAACCCGGCGGCATGCTGCGCACCCGGTTGAGGAAAACGTCGGTCCCCGACGACGCGACCACCCGCAATCCACAGTTCATCAATCGATACCAAAGCTGCGTTGAGCCTTCATACGTGTGCCCCATGACATCCATCAACTGCACCCGGCCCAGCGCGGCATCGACCGGCATCCCTTTGGCCGAATACGGTTGGTCGTACAGATCGAGCCGATTGCCGGCGGGATGCGTGTAACCGATCAAGCCTTTCTGATCGATGGTCCGCTGAGCGATGTCCGCATTGGTCGGCACGTCCCACGGGTTCGTCGTTCCGGGAAAGCCCGTCATGACCGGTTCCACCAATTGCGACAGGTTCGACAGCGTCATGTGCCCCCACAGAGTTGAGCGGAATTCCTGTCCCCAGTAAATCAGCGTATCGTCAGTCGAACGCGGATCGACCTGGCCGAGAAAAAATTCGCGGTCGAACACCGCATCGCCATCCGAGTTGGCGATCACCGCGTTGCAAACGTTCAGGTTTTCACCCTGACATTGACGCAGAACAGTCTCCGGTGAGTTGTACCATTCACCGTATCCGTAGTTCGCGTGAACGTGATTTTCACCGGAAAACCACTGATCGCCCGCCATATCGATCCATCGCTCAAGATCGATCGCCGCCGCCGATGTTGCCCCTGCCTCAACCGATATTTCCTGCTCGGCGACTCGATACTCAGCACCTCGAAACGCCCGCATCCTGTAGGTCCCCGCCGGCACCTCGAAATCGATGTCACTGGATACGTAGAAATGCCCAACGGCACCTGTCAGGCGGTAAAGGGACGCCGGTGGCGCGACGATCTTGCCGGTGGTCGTATCCTGTATCGACAGCCGTGCGGCCACCGCTCCACCATTATTTCCATCGCGAATTTTTACCTTGATGCGCCCGGTCGGCCCGGCGTGTTGAAACGCGGTCGGCACCCAATCCCGAACCGCGCCCAGGTCCCGGTCGAGGAGGCAGATTTTCGTCGCCCCGTCGGCATTGTCCGTCCAAATCATCTGTCGCCCGGCAGCGTCGAGCGACGGCCGGTCCTGATCACTTTGCCCATGAGTGATCTTGCCGGCTCCGGCGAGCGAATTTTTCAGCGGCAGGCGCCACACATCGTTGTGCACCGTGCCGAGATCCGTCACCATGAGACAGGCACCGTTGCCGTCCCAGCCAAGGTCGTAAATTCGCGCCGGCCAGGTCACCCGTAATTCCGCCGCAGTGCCATCACTCGCGCTGGTCCACACATCCGCCTGTGGTCCACGATTGCCACCCTGTTCGTTGAATTCGTCCCGATGAATGGCGTAGGCGATGGTTTTTCCATCGGGCGAAAGCGCAAACTTCATCCGCTTCCGGCTGACATTCGCGGCATCTTCCGGACCGATCGGCAGCGGGCTGATTTCGCCACTCTTCAAATCCAACCAGGCAGGCCGGCCGGAAAAATTTGCGTCACCGAGATAGCCGAGCAGCCGGGTGCCGTCGGCATCATAAAACAATTTTCCCTGGCCACGGATCTTCTTTGGCAATGCGATTTCGGCACCACTCCCGGCATCGACGATTTTCAACTCGCCACCGACACCATTGGGACCCCGGAAAAATGCGATACCGGTTCCGTCCGGCGACCACACCGGCTCAACGTCCCACGGCCCGCCGGCGGTGAGTTGGATCAACTTCCCCTGCCCAGCCGTGAGCGAACCTTTCCAGATCCCCCCTTGATAAGAAACGGCGAACCATTTTCCATCCGGCGAAATGCGCGGCTGCAAACCGCCAAACGCGACGGGCTCCCCGGCGTCGGCGACAGACACTGCGGCCGACCATGACAGAAGCACCGCGAACAGGCCCGGCAATAACGACAGCTTCATGGCGCCATGCTATCCGCACAGCCCGCGTTTTGTCACGCACCGTTCGCGCTAGCCGGATCAGTGCCACAGCTCCCGCAGGCAAGCCGCCATTGCCTTTGCTGCCGGCGACATGTTGCGACCGCGACGCTTGAGCAGAGCAATCTGGCGACGTGCCGCCGGTGCCTTCAGCCGTCGGTAAACCACACCCTGCACCGGATCCTGTCGCACCGACATTTCCGGCACGAAGGCGACGCCCAGCCCGGCCGCGACGAGAGCCTGGAGAGTCGACAGCTGCTCACACTCGAGCAGTGACTCCGAATCAGAGCGACCATCCGAACCCAGCCGGGACCGGCACACCGTCGGCACCTGATCGCGGAGGCAATGACCGTCACTGAGACTGAGCACATCGTCGGGTGCAATCTGTCCGGCAGGAACCGTTTCCAGTCGCGTCAGGGCGTGCCCTTCGGGGAGGGCCACAAAAAGGCGTTCAGTGAAAAGTTTTTCAAAATGCAGTGAACGCTTTTTCAGCACCGAAGCATCGACGTCGCTCATGACCGCGAAGTCGACTTTTTCACTGACGACATCGTCGATCAAACGCTCCGTCTGCCCCTCCTTTACTCGAACATGAATCCCCGGATAACGACGCCGGAAAGTTTCCATCAGTGGCGGCAATAAGTATGGCGCCACCGTTGGAATCATGCCCAAAACCACACGACCGCTCTGCAGATTACCGCGCTCCTTGAATGCCGCAGCCAGCTCTTCCGCTTCGGCGAGAATACCCACGACACGCTCGTGAACCAGATAACCGGCGTCGGTGACTTCGACTCCGCGGGAAAGTCTCCGAAACAGCGGCTCACCCAGTTCTTCCTCAAGCAACAGCATTTGCTGACTCAAAGACGGCTGCGAAATCCCACAGACTTTTGCCGCACGGCTGAAGTTTTTTTCACGCACCACCGCGTCAAAATATTTCATCTGCCGCATTTCCATAGGAACAACCTATGGCACCTATACAATTTATTCAATTCACCTATAGCTGAAAATGCGCTACCTATGTTTAGAAGCAAAAGCCGGTCGCGCATTGCGCACCGCAAATAGCTCCCCCCAAAGTCCAAGGGGCCGAACGAACGTTCCCTGCAAAATTCGCTTGTTTGGTTCCCTTGGACACTCCCCCCCGCTTCAGTGGCTGCGCCGGACTATTCAGTTTCCGGTTTTAAAAACCACTCAAAGAACGCATAGATGGCTGCGTTCGACTCTGGATTCGGCGAATGATCCGGACGATTGGTCATCGCCACCCGGTTTTCGTAACCCAGCAGTTTATTGACCGCGATACTGTGATTCAGCGCACGCCATCGTTCCGGTGTGTCCTCGGCACCCCCGGATACGAGAAACGGTCGCGGTGCCATCAACGCATGCAATTCGTGCAGGTCGTGCCCTTCGGCGCGCAATTTCAGATAGGTTCCGTGCGCCGGATTCTCCGCAGTGATCAGGCCACGCTTGCGCCACGGCCGCGGATGATAACCCAGATACCAGGGCTCCCAGTAGTTGATGCCCGGCCGGGTGTCATCGAACATAATTCCCGGATCTGACCACGCCGCGCAGGCGAACTTGTCGAACAGGCACGAGGCGAACATCGCCCACTTGCCACCATAAGAATGACCGACGATGCCGATCCGCTCTGCGTCGACCTCTGCTCGATGTGACAGCGCGTGCCAGGCATTCGCCGCCGCATACGCCAGCATCGACAGCGGCTCAACCCTGGCATCGTCGAGCGAAGGCCAGTGCAGCGAGTAAGTCTTCGCGTCGGACGTATGCTTCGTTCCGATCGACAAGGCAACGAAGCCACGCTTCACCAACTGATAAGCAAAATCGCGATTCTCCTTGCCCATGCCCGCTGCGGTTTCCGGCTCGTAATAAACCGTGATCACCGCCGGCAGCTTCTCACCCTCCTCGCGGTCAATTGGGACAAGCAGATACCCCTCGGTCGGTTCCGCGGGTTCCGGCAACCAGCGGAAACGGACCCGATGCTGAATGTAGTTCTCGCGCGGTTCCGACTCGATGATTTCCAGCTGCTGATCCTCCAGCAACGGCGGCCACTCGCCCATCAACTTCATCCACTCACGCCGGATATCCGTCCGCCGGCGTTGCCACTGCTGCGGTTGACTGGCGATATGGCCGTCCTCATCAGGAAACAGCAGCGGCGATTCGTAATCGCCGAAGTCGCCGGCAAACTTCTCGGGGGGCGAAAAATATGGCGCAATCTTGCCCCAGGCATCACCGCTCTCCTGCGCGTGCGCCCCCACCGCAAGCAGAACTGCCAGGCAGAATATAAAAGATTTCCTCATACCAGAACTACACGCCAACAATTCCGGCTTTGTAAATGCCGCAAATCCGGTTCACGCTTGCCGTCACCATGATGTTCCGGATCCTGCTCGCCCTGCTCTTCCTGGGCACCTGTGCCGACGCCGCGGATCGGCCACCCAATATCGTTCTGCTCATTGCCGATGACCTCGGCTACGGCGAACTCGGTATTCAGGGCCGGACCGACGACATTCCTACGCCGCACATCGACTCCATCGGCCACCATGGCATGCGCTTCACCAACGGCTACGTCAGCGCTCCCTTCTGCGCCGCCTCGCGCGCCGGACTGATGACCGGCCGCTACCAGACGCGTTTCGGTTTTGAATTCAATCCCATCGGTCCGCGCAACGAAGAACCCGACGCCGGACTTCCCGAAAGCCAGAACACGCTCGCCGATATCCTCCGCGACCAGAAAGGCTATGCTACCGCCCTGATCGGCAAATGGCATCTCGGCGGCACGGCACGCTACAATCCCATCCGTCGCGGCTTCGATGAATTCTTCGGTTTCCTCCACGAAGGCCACTACTTCGTGCCATCGCCGTACACCGATGTCACCACCTGGCTGCGCCGAAAAACGCTACCCGGCGGCGGCCATGGCCGATGGATCTCGCCGGACGCAAAACTCATCCTGTCGACTCACATGGGCCATAACGAACCCGATTATGACGCCGACAACCCGATCTACCGCAACGGCCAGCCCGTCGTCGAACATGAATACCTCAGCGATGCCCTGACCCGCGAAGCCACCGCCTTCATCGACCGTACGCATGATCGCCCTTTCTTGCTGTGCCTCGCCTACAACGCCGTGCACAGCCCCCTGCAGGGCACCGATGCCTACATGGCAAAATTCGCCGACATCGAAGACATCCAGCGTCGCATCTTCGCGGCCATGCTCAGCAACCTCGACGATTCAGTCGGAGCCGTGCTCGCCTCGCTCGAGAAAAATGAGATCAGCAGCGACACCCTGATCGTTTTCCTCTCCGACAACGGCGGCCCGACCCGCGAACTCACCTCCAGCAACCTGCCGCTGCGCGGCGAAAAAGGCCAACTCTACGAAGGCGGCATCCGCGTGCCCTTTCTGGTCCGCTGGCCCGGTACCATCCCCGCCGGTCAGGTCTCCGACAGCCCCGTCACCAGTCTCGACATTTTTAAAACCGCCGTCAGTCTCAGCGCTACCACACCGCCCAAAACCCAATCCCTCGACGGCGTCGACCTGCTCCCTCACCTGACAAAATCCCAAGCCATCCCCGAACGCCCTCTGTTCTGGCGCGTCGGCAATCGCACCGCCCTGCGCCTCGGCGATTGGAAAATCATTCAACAGCCCGAACGCGGCAAAGGCCGCCAGGCCACCGCCGAATGGCAACTCTTCAACCTCGCCAATGACATCAGCGAAACCAAAAACCTGGCCCAACAGCACCCCGAAAAACTCAACGAACTCATTGCCCACTGGGAAACCATTAACGCAGAAATGATCGAACCGGTATTCTGAAGACTTAAAACTTAATCACTTAAAACTTAAAACTCTCCCCATGAAACTCCTCCTCACCCTCCTGCTCTGCCTCCCCCTTCTCGCCTCCGCCGCCGAGAAACCAAACTTAATCTACATCCTGCTCGATGACGCCGGCTACGCCGACATCGGCAGCTACGGCCAGGACAAATTCGCCACACCGAACATCGACCGCCTCGCCGTCGAAGGCATGAAGTTCAGCGATCACTACTCCGGCTCAACCGTCTGCGCGCCGACCCGCTGTTCGCTGATGACCGGCAAACACACCGGCCACACCTACGTGCGCGGCAACCGCGAAGTGAAGCCCGAAGGCCAGGCACCGATGCCCGCCGATATCGTCACCATCCCGCGACTCTTGAAAAAAGCCGGCTACACCACCGGCGCCTACGGCAAGTGGGGCCTCGGCGCCCCCGGATCAGCCAGCGACCCGGCCGAACACTTTGACCACTTCTTCGGCTTCAACTGCCAGCGCGAAGCTCACAACTACTACCCCGATCACCTGTGGAGCAATTTCGAAAAAGTCCCGCTCGACGGCACCACCTACGCGCACACGCCGATCATGGAACAGAGCATGCAGTTCATCCGCAACAACTACAGCCAGCCCTTTTTTCTGTACCTGCCGATCACCATTCCCCATGCCGCCATGCACGCTCCTGAAGCCGATATGGAATACTGGCGCGAAAAATTTCCCGAGTTTAATGAAGTCATCGGCAAATACGCCGGCCCCGAAGTTAAAAACCCGGTCGCTGCCTTCGCCGCCATGATGACCATCGTCGACAACAACGTCGGAGAACTCATGACCCTGCTCAAGGAACTGGACATCGACGACAACACTCTGATCATGTTCACTTCCGACAACGGCCCGCATCAGGAGGGCGGTCACCAACCCGACTACTTTGACAGCAACGGCCCGTTCACCGGTCACAAGCGCGATCTCACCGAAGGCGGCATCCGCACCTTCCTGATCGCCCGCTGGCCGGGCAAAATTCCCGCCGGAGTCATCAACGAACATGTCTCCGCCCACTGGGATGTCCTGCCCACTCTTTGCGAACTCGCCGGAGTCGACAGCCCCGCAGACACCGACGGCATTTCCATGGTGCCGACCTTGCTCGGCAAACCCGGGCAGCAGAAGCAACACGACTATCTGTATTGGGAATTCTACGAACGCGGCGGGAAAAAAGCCGCCCGCTTCGGCGACACCGCCGACAAAAAGTGGAAAGCGATCCAGCTCGACATCAACAAACGCGGCACCGATGCCCCCATTGCCATCTACGACCTGAGCAAAGACATCGCCGAACAAAACGATCTCGCTGCCACCCACCCCGACCAGGTAGCGCGTGCCAAAGCCATCTTCAACGAAGCCCATACTCCCAGCCCCAACTGGCAATTCGGCACCAGGCAAAACAAAAACCAAAACAAGAAGAAGCCAGCACAGCAGTAGTCGAAAAAAATCTGATCCCGCAGCCACGTCATGCGGTCAGTCAGTAGCGTCCGTTGGCTCCCTCTTTTCTTTTACTGAAATGCGCGTCCTCGTCACCCTGCAGATCCCCCTCGAAGATCTCGCACCGCTCGACGGCATCGCCGAGATCATCATGCCCGATGATCCCCGGCACGCGCTCACACACCAACAGGTCTGTGAACGCATCGGCGATTGTCAGGCACTGCTCAATCAGGGCGAGCTTCACGTCGACGAACGCGTACTCGACGCCGCTCCCGACCTGAAGATTGTCGCCAACTGCGCAATGGGCATCGACAACCTCAAGCTCGACGCCATCACCGCGCGCAAGGTCTGGGCAACCAACACACCCGACGCCTTCGTCGAGTCCACCGCCGACGTCACCCTCGGCCTGCTGATCAGTGTCGCGCGAAAATTTGGCGTCGCCGAAAAGTTCGCACGCAGCGGGCGATGGTCGAGCGAAGGCAAACAACCGCGCCTGTGGGAAGGCAGCCTGCTCGGCGGCAAAACTCTGGGACTGATCGGCTACGGCCGCATCGCCAAAGCCGTCGAAATTCGCGCCCGAGCATTTGGACTCAACGTTCTGCACACGCGCGCTACCGCCAGCAACGATCCGAATTACCGCAGCTTCGACGACTTGCTGGCCTGCTCAGACTTCATAACTGTTCACCCCCCGCTAACGCCGGAGACCCATCATCTTATCGACTCGGCAGCGCTTGCCAAAATGAAACCCGGCGCCCGACTCGTCAATGTCGCCCGCGGTCCGGTGGTCGACGAACAGGCCCTCGTCGAGGCTCTCACGTCCGGCCAGCTCGGCGGCGCCGGGCTCGATGTTTTCGAAAATGAACCGCAGATCCACCCCGGTCTGCTCGAACTCGATAACGTCGTGCTGCTCCCCCACATCGGTGGCGCCACCCGTGAAGAACGCCGCAAAGGCCGGCTGCAAGCCGCCGAAAACATCGCCCGCGTGCTCAGCGGCGAATCTCCGCCGAACGCGGTCAATCAGCCGGGCTGAGGCTGAGCGGCATCTCCCGCCGCCGGACAACAACTGGCTTCGTCGCAGAAGCGAATGGGGCGCTCATTACATTCTGAGCCCATTAATTACGATTTAAATAAAAACAATAAAAACAATAAATAAACGTTTGCGATTAGATTATAATTATCATATTATAAATACTTTTAAGATTCTCTGCTAGATTCAGCAGTCTCATGAGCCTTCCTTCGACCAGCCTATTTTCTCCGATTGCGACGGCCAATCTGCGGCCCATCGCGTCCGCAATCGCCCCGGTGGCATCTTCCGGCAATACGACACCTGACAGTTCCGCCGGCCAGGCATCGGCCGCCCTCAATCTTCTCGCCTTCACCTCAACCGGTGATGACGCCCGCAAAATTCAGGATCGCCTCGCCCCGGACGACGCCGGCAGTGAAGGAGATCAACCAGTAAAACAGCAGGATGAGAAAAGCGATCACGCCGTCCTGACTTTTGCCCGCAGCCTCTCAGGTACTCAGTTCTGCCTCAGTGATCGCGACCGTCAGCCCCCGTTCGATGCCCTGCTCTGGCCGGTAGACGACGCTGACCTGAACGCTTCACTGAACGAAACCGCTCCTCCGATGCTCGGTATCGCCGTAGCCGCCGGTATTCCCCTCATCGTGATCACCCGCGATGACCTTCCTGAAACTTTCAAAGCGCAATGCCGGGACCTCGGTCTGCGCCAAGTGATTACCTGGAGTGATCTTAATGTCGCCAACCTTACTGCCGGATTAAATAAATCCTCGTCTGCAAGTTCCGGCGCTGAAGTCGAAGACTCCGATGCCATCGCCGCATTTCGCAAAATGGCTCGCGGCATCACTCACGAAGTTCGCAACCCGCTGAGCTGTATCCAGATGTGCCTCGACTTGATGCGCCAGAAGCTGCAGGGCGGCACCGCCATCGATGCTGAAGCGCTCGATCGAATCAGTTCTGCGGTCCAACGGGCCGAAGAATTTCTATCATCGGTGTCCGATCTCGCTCAGACACCCGCCGAGCGCAGCGAACAGGATTTGTGCGACTGCGCCCGCCGCGCGATCGAAAAGTGTCAGGACGAGGCCACCCGGCGCGGAGTCAACATCACCCTCGATTGCCTCGTCAAAACCCTGCCGGTCAACATTCACCCCACCCGCATCCGTCAGGTATTCGTGGAATTGATCGACAATGCCATTCACGCCTGCCCGGACGGCGGCGAAGTGCTCGTCCGGCTCGGTGTTTACAATGGTCAGGCACGCGTCGTGGTGATCGACAACGGTCCCGGCCTGCCAAGTATCGACAGCGCTAATCCCCAAGCCTGGTTCCAACCGTTTTTTACCCAAAAGATCGACTCCGGCGAGGACGGTCCAAAGGATACCGGCAGCGGAGTCGGCATCGGTCTGGCACGCGTCGCCAACACGGTCGACATGCACCACGGCCAGGTGAAACTCGTCAACCGCACGGATCGTAACGGCGCTGTCGCCGATCTCAGGCTGCCGCTGCCCGGGACCGACTAAGCGCTAAAGACAGAGCATTTCAGTTCATTTCTCCAGCATCCCGTCCTCCGACACTCAACCCCGCTACCGCCCCCTGTTATGCTCTCATCCTCTACCATCCCAAACCCTGTTCAAGTCCCGCGGAAGCCCGCTTACCTGAAAAAAGTGCTCGTCGTCGATGATGAACCTTTGTTCACCGAGCTGGTCAAATTAGCGCTCGACCGAAGCGGCGAATACCTGACCAGGGTTGTCAACGACTCGTCGCGAGCGCTCGAAGAGGCCCGCGACTTTCTGCCCGACACTATCCTGCTCGACGTGGTCATGCCCGATCTCGACGGTGGCGAAATTTCCGGTCGACTCGAACGGGATCCCATTCTCCAAAATGTGCCGGTCATCATGCTCACCGGCTTGATCGGCAACGACGAGATCGACGAAGACAGCGTCGCCACCATCCACAGCCGTCCCGCACTCGCTAAACCGGTCACCGCGCAGAAGCTGATTCGCAGCATCGAACAAAGCCTCATCGGCGAACTCTGATTCCTGCTTGAAGCCATTCTCCGCCGATCGCACCGCCGATCGTCGGACGAAAAACCAACTGGCCATCGCGCCCGGTCGGTATTAAGACTTCTGCCATCATGGCAGAAGTTTTTCACATCGTTCCCCAGGACCTGCACGACCAGGTCGTCAACGCCGGCTACGCCAAGCGTGGCTACAATGAAGCCGAGTGCGTAGCCGCCACAAAAGTGTGTTCGCAGGCCGCCCGCCACGGTATTCGCACCCACAACGCCCTCAAGGCCTTGCACCTCGATGACGCCTTCGGCAGCGGCGGTGGCAACTGCGTGCCCGGTGCCGAAATCGAAAAAGTCGAAACCCGCTTCGCCGCCAGCGAGGTCTGGAACTCCAACCGCAAGCTCGGCCAGGCCGTCGCCGTTGCCGCCATGGACCGCGCCATCGAACTCGCCGACCAGTACGGCGTCGGTGTGGTCAGTTGCGACAACGCCTTTCACTACCTGTGGGGCGGCGGTTACGTCATGGATGCTGCCAAGCGCGGCTACATCGCCTACACCAACTGCACCTCCGCACTCGCCGAGGTCGTTCCCTTCGGCGGAAAATTTCCCACCCTCGGCACCAACCCGCACAGCTGGGGATTCCCCACCGTCGATGCCGTCGGTTATCCTGTGGTGCTCGACTGGGCGACCTCGACCATCGCCATGGGCCGCGTCGAGCAGTTCAAGCGCGAAGGCACCAAGCTGCCCCCCAACGCCGCCGTCGATGCCGACGGGAATCCCACCGACGATCCGCATAAAGTCGCCGCTCTGCTGCCCTTCGGCGCGCACAAGGGCTACGGCCTCGCGCTTCTCAATGAGCTGTTCGGCGGTGTCATCGGCGGCTCGCTGCCAACCATCCGCGGACGCTCGGAAAAAGCCGGTGCCATCGAAGGCGAAAAATCGACGACCGCTTTTTACTTTCAGGTCATGCACCCCGAAGCCATGAGCGGCGCCAACTTTGCTCAGGGCCGCAGCCAGTCCGAAAACCTGACGGCGGTCATCAAAGACATCCTCGGCCACGGCAACGAAAACTGCATGCTGCCCGGAACCATCGAAGCCAACGCCGCCAAGCGCTGCGAAAAAGCCGGTGGTCTGCTGTTCAGCCCCGCCGAAGTCGCCGGCTTCGCCGAGCTCGCCGAAGAAAACGGCCAGGACACCGCCGCCTGGTCGCTCGAAAACTTCCCGGCGTTCGAAGGCTGATCTCAGCGGCAACGGGTCTCTAAACTGCCTCAGTGAACGAACCCGACAACCAATCACAAATCACCAATAACCCGACGCGTAGCGTCGCTCTCATGTCCTATCTCGATCAACTCTTCTCTCTCTCCGGCAAAACTGCCGTCATCATTGGTGGCACCGGAACCCTTTGTGGTGAAATGGCTCAGGGCCTGGCCAGCGCAGGTGCCCACGCCGTGCTCGTCGGCCGCTCCGCAGAAAAGGCTGCTGAACGCATTTCTCAAATCGAAGCCGCCGGTGGCAGCGCCTCGTTCATCGCTGCCGACGTCGCCTCGCGCGAATCGTTGCAGGCTCTCTGCGATCAAGTCGTCGCCGAACACGGCAGCGTCGACATCGTCATCAACGGAGCCGGTATCAATTCTCCAACGCCCGTCCTCGAAATCAGCGATGAAGAATTCGCCAACATTCTCGACATCAACACCGGCGCCATTTTGCGCGGCTGCCAGATTTTCGGCAAACAAATGCTCGGCCAGGAAAACGGTGGTTCGATCATCAACCTCGGCTCGATCTCCGGTCTCGGCCCGCTCAGCCGCGTGTTCAGCTACTCGGCCAGCAAGGCCGCGGTGCACAACCTGACCAAAAATCTGGCCCGCGAATGGGGCGAGCAGGGCGTTCGCGTCAACACGCTGGTGCCCGGCTTTTTCCCCGCCGAACAGAATCGCAAGGTGCTCACTGAAGATCGCGTCGCTTCGATCATGGGCCACACGCCGATGAACCGCTTCGGCAATGCCGACGAACTGATCGGTGCCACCCTGCTGCTCGCTGCGCCGGTCGCCGGCTCGTTCATCACCGGCATCGAAATGATCGTCGACGGTGGCTTTTCAGCGATGTCGATCTAGAGCGCTTAGCGATTAGCGACCGGTCCCGGGGACGATTTGCCTGCCGCGCTTAGCTGGTGCGCAAAGGGATTTCAGCGCACCAGGCGAAGCGAATCCTGCTCCTGATTAACTCTCAGTTCGAGTTGGCGCAGCGTGCTGTACTGAGCGCGCATCGCTTCGCGCAGTTCATCCGCCTTTCTTCCCCAGGCAGCGACAATTCCGGAACGGAACTGGGCCCGCTTTTTGAGCTTAACCGATTCGCGTTCACCGGGTTGCGACAGCGAAGCGTCAAACTCGGAATGCTCGACCCGATCGAGCCGGTTGGCATGTTCTTCCCTGGCGGACGCCGCCTCGAGCAGCATGTCGCACAGCCTGACGGCCGCAGCATACATCTGACGGGTGTCACCCGCCGACGCCTTGCCAACTTCGAGAAGGTCTTCGCGAATTTTCTTAATTTCCTGAGTCGGCATCAATGAATCGGCGCTGTCGAGAGGCACGAAAATGCGATTCGCGTTAACATCAACGAAATCCGTCAGCCGCTGCATCGGCGGAGCTTCGACTTCAACGAAAACGAAGCGCGTCCGAATAGAATCGACCAGTTCCGGCTGGAACCTTATCAGATAGACGACGATCGCCGCCAACACAGCGACCACGAGAAAGATTCGAAATTTCATTTTTGCCGTTCCAGTATATGCCAATGCCCTGCTGTCAGCCGCATTATTGTTCGCAGTGAGGTTTGCTTACCCTCTATCGTCACAACATCAACAGCCGAAATCAGGAATGAAACCAATGACCATCGACAGCCACCACCATTTTTGGAACTACTCCGCAGGAGAGTATGGCTGGATCGGCGACGACATGGCGTTGCTGAAAACCGACTACGCGCCCGCCAATCTCAAGCCACAACTCGACCGGGCCGGCATCGATGGCGTGATCAGCGTACAGGCACGCACGGATGAAAAAGAAAACCGCTTCCTGCTCGACTACGCCAAAAGCAACGACTGGATCCTCGGCGTGGTCGGTTGGATCGATCTCAACCGTGCCGATATCGGCGATGCGCTGGCCAACTATGCCGGCGATAAAAAACTGGTCGGCATGCGCCACGTGCTGCAGGGCGAAACCGACGACCGCTACTGCCTGCGCGAAGATTTTAACCGCGGCATCGCCGCGCTGCACGACCACGGACTGGCCTACGACATCCTCATCAAACAGCATCAATTGGCCGCCATCCCCGAGTTCGTCGACCGCCATGCCGGCCTCACTTTCGTCGTCGATCATATCGCCAAGCCGATCATCGCCAGCCCGAAGCCGGACGCCATCTGGCTCGATGGCATGTCCGCCATTGCGGCACGCGACCACGTCTTCTGTAAAGTCTCGGGCATGGTCACTGAAGTCGCCGACGGTCTGACCGCTACGCCCGACCTGCTGCGGCCGTATTTTGATCATGTACTGAAAGTCTTCGGCCCCGATCGCCTGATGTTCGGCTCCGACTGGCCGGTCTGTCGCCTGCGCAGCGAATACGCTGACTGGGTCAGCACGGTCCGTTCGTGGATCGCCGAACTCAGTGATGGTGAACGTTCAGCGATCATGGGTGGCAACGCCC
>CBDULB010000089.1:0-26382 GCA_965367965.1 uncultured bacterium
GCCCCGGTGATGGCCGATTTGTCGACCGCTTTGCAAGGCTCGCTCAGCCGGCAAAGTTTTGGCGCGGCGCGTGACGCCAAAGGCACGGGGGCTGAACCCGTTGAAGCCGAGGGCAGCTGCGGCGGACGTCCCTTCGCCAGCCTGGCTATACGGCAGTAATGGCGCCGATTGCTATCAATCGAACGACTTTGAGGACAGCGGCCGGGCCGTCTACTCCGAAGTGGCCTCCTTAATGATCGGATCGATCACTGATTTCCAGATTTCGTAGCCGACGTCGTTGAGGTGCAGGCCGTCACTTTTGAAGAGGAAGGCCTTCGGCAGGCCGTTGAACTCGAACATCGGCGTGACGATGTCAGCGTAGTAGAGATTTTTGCGTTGTGCGGAAAAGTCGGCGACCAGCTTGTTGGCCTTTTTCATCTCCGGCCACAGTGTCCAGCGGGAGATGCTCGGCTTGATGGGCACAAAGATGACGGGTGTCTCCGGCAGCGTGCGGTCAAAAATTTCGATCAGCGCCTGATAGTTGGCGAACACCTCTTTGGCGCTGGCACCATTCTTGATGTCGTTGTCGCCTTCGTAGACAAGGATACAGCCGGGTTTGAGAGGAACCAGCCAGCGCTCGGCAAAATGAACGGCGTCGGGCATGGTCGATCCCCCGAAGCCGCGATTGATGACGTTGAGGTCCGGGAAAAACCGTTCGACGTCCCACATACGAAAACTGGAGCTGCCTAAGAATACGATTCCGCCTTGCTCGGGGGGATTTTCAGCGTCTTGCTTTTTAAACTCAGCGTCGGCGCCGGCCCATTTGACCCCGGGATCCCAGGTTTTCTTCGCTTCATCGTGGGCGAAACTCGAGCTGCCTGCTGCCATCGGCAAACAAGCAAGAAGGGTGATGATAATACGTCGGGTCGTAGTCTTCATAGATTGCTGGGAGTGACTGGAAAGGAAATTGGCTCAATGGTCAAGCCGGCATCGGCCCGGGCGAACTGGTAGAAAAAGTATTTACGATTTCTTCCGTTTCGGGCGCAGCTTTCGTTTTCTCACCGCCGCGGCGAAAGCAGAACCTGCCCAGGGTTTCATCGCGCTCTGATTGCGCAGCGCTGACTCGGGGCAGCGCCAGTAGGCCATGGTGCTTTCGCGGCCGTCTTTACTGACAAAAGTGAAAGGCGGCATATTCAGACCGGTGAACTCCGCCTCATTTTCGTGATCGGCTTTGAGATAGAGCGTGCCGTGATACTCGAGCGCAAACATCAATTCCTCGCGGAAGTAGCCGTAGCCACCGAACATACGTTTGGTCGTTACGTCGCCGATGGCATCGAGCAACTCGCCATAGTGAATGACGTGTTCAGGAAGTGGCTTGGCCATCGCGGGGGCAGGGGACTTCGTGATACTCTAGCGCCCACTCACGCATGAAGCGGACGCGTTCGGGACAGATTTTGTAGATAATCAGCGCGGGGTTGTCGACGCTGCCCAGATAGCGCCGCAGCAGCGGATTATCTTCCCAAATCTGAGCCAGCAAGGCGTCATCGTCGAGAATCCCGGCTCGTCCGGTGATCCTCACCTGGTCGTGATTCGGCGCCAGATAGCAGAGTTCGACCTTCGAATTTTCGGCGATCTCCCGGGTTTTGTGATAGCTGCGCAGGTTGGCGATGTAGATGGTAAAGCCGTCGACGCGAACCGGTGAGACCGGACGTAATCTGGGTTGATCGCCATCGATGGTGGCGAACATGGGAAATTTCGCCTCGACGATCACCTGTGCGGCCAGGTCTGGAAGAGCGGCCGGATCGATGGGATCGGGTTTTGGTGGCTCGGAAGACACGGATCGGGCGCGGTGGTTGAAAGAATCAGTAATTGAGGCGGATTACCTCAGCTTTGCGACCGATCACCGATCGGGTGAAATGAGTGACAATCTTTTCCTCGGCATTACTGCCGACCGTGTCTCCGTCGCCGATGACGTTGCCATGGAATATCACATAGCGGCTCATGCTGATGAGCATTTCAAAAAGCTCCGGCATGGGGAGATTAGACTCAACAATTTCAAACTCCATGCACCCGAACACGTCGAGTCCGTCGGTGTACATGTCGACGGTCCGGTCATCGCGTTCGGTGCGTAAAAAACCGGTCCAAAGCTCGACCGGCAGATGATTCACATTCGGCTCCGCTTCGCGCATGCCTTGCAGAAAAAACTCCGGCGTGTGGACTACGCTGGCGTGCCCCCAATAGACGCCCACGCTGTCGAACGATTCGATGCAGGCTGCCATGACCTGGCTGAGTCGCATGGCACGTTGCCATGGCTGGTCGTAGTCTCCGAGCGCCGTCACGATCAGGTGGGATGAGTGGTCGGACAAGGCCTCGGCCGCGTCCGGCCAAAAGAATGAATTGCCGCAGGCGTAGTCGAGGTCCGGCTTGGGGATCGGTTTGTCGATCAGGCCGGCGACGAAAGAATGGCCTTCGAACTGGAATGAGACCGTGAGGGCACTGTGCCGGTCAATCTTGAGTTCGCTGACGGCCGTGTCATCAGTGGTTTTCAGCCATTTGTTGAGCTGTCGACCGAGTTCTTCGCTGTCCGGGAGGCGCTCCGAGCGCAGACAAAGAAAGGCGAACGGCGGGCCATTGTCGGTCTTTTTCAGGGCGTCGGCCCGGGCTGGCGTCGGCGAAATACAGACGCTGAGTGCCATCAAGGCCGCCAGGGCGAGCAGGAGCGGAGTGCGGTCTTTCAAGTGGCGCATTATAAGTGACCTCCCGACGGAGGGCCGCGATGATGACAGAAATTCTAAAATTTTTCAAGCATCGAATACCCTGACAGGAACACCGAATCGCGCCCCGGAACAGGCGGGAAGACGCCGTTCCGGCGTGTCGGAAAATAATGGATCTAACGATTACCGGGAGTAGTTTCGGGTGATGCGGCTGCTGGGCTTATTCTTATTGCTTGGGATTTTGGTGATCGTGCCGTTTTTGATTTGGGGCGACAACTTCGAGGCTCTGTTCTCGACTGAGGGCGCGAGCCGCTGGCTCGAAAGCCACGGCACCTGGGCATGGGCGGTGGGGGTGCTACTGCTGATCGCCGATTTGTTTTTGCCGATTCCCGGCACGGCGGTGATGTCGGCTCTGGGATATCTCTACGGTTGGCTGCTCGGTGGTCTGCTCTCGGCGGTGGGATCGATTCTGTCGGGCTTATTAGCTTACGGAATGTGCCGCGCACTTGGCCGGCGCGCGGCGGAATGGATCGCCGGAGCCAAAGATTTGCAACGGGGCGAGCGTTTGTTTTCCCGTGCCGGCGGTTGGGTGGTGACCTGGTCCAGATGGCTGCCGGTGTTGCCTGAAGTCATCGCCTGCCTGGCGGGAATGGTGAAAATGAACTTTGCGGTTTTCGCCCTGGCCCTGGTTTGCGGCAGCGTGCCGCTGGGATTTGCTTTCGCGGCGATCGGCGATGTCGGTCACGAAAATCCCGGGCTGGCAGTTGGTGCCAGTGTGGCACTGCCGCCGCTGCTGTGGTGGATCGTCAGTCACCTGTTGAAGCGGCAACACGCTCCGGCGAAAGATTTGTAGCGCAGGACTATTTGGCGAACGTCGCCACCGGGTGGTCTTCCCAGACGGGCAGGTCCTTGAGTTCACGTTCGACGTCGTCGCTCAGTGGCAGCGCCCAGATCTTCCAGAAGGGGGCGAGGTTTTTGCCGACCGCACGGGACAGACGAATCACAAATTGATCGTTCTTCTCCTGCTGGGTTTGTGGCCACTGGTCACGGTCGAGTTGGTTGTACTCGTCAAAAACTTCAGTGAACGGCTCCCAGCCGAACGATTCCTGGATTTGCAGGTACGTTTCGAGCGCGGTCCAGACGCTCCAGTCGGTGTCGAATTTGGCTCCGCCGGAGAAATAGTTCTGCATCGTCTGGCGGCGGTTGAGCCGACTGATAGCACGGTGACCGTCATCGCGGTTTTTGCCGACAAATTCTTCGAAGACGTAAACCGACCACAGGTTGCAGGTGGTTTCGCCGGTTCCCGGCAACGCCCACAGGTTGTGCTGGTGGTTGTGTCCCAGTTCGTGGAAAAAGCCCCAGTTGCCATCGGATTTGAGGGCCCTGGCATCGACGGCCTGGACGGAGTCTTTGCCGATATGCGCCGCGAAAGGGTAGCCGCTGTGCATGCCGCCGGCAGAGATCTGTCGATCAAACACGACCCGTTCGGCCCGGTAATTGTCGCGGTCGACGCCGGCCAGTTGCGCGCAGCATTCGATGATACCGTCCCAGACCTTGACGACTTCGTCGGGATTATTGAGGTTGCGGATATGATCCGACGGTAGCGTAACAATCATGCGCTTGCCGACAATCTCAGTCCAGGGGGCGGGGTATTTGCGAATGCTGCGTTTCCACTCGTCGATGTCAGTGACGCCATCGATGTAGAGCGGGGCGCGAACCCCGCCTTCGATGGTGACGTCGATGGCATCGTAGTTGGCTTCGCGAGGGATGCGGATATTAACCAGTCCGCCCAGGCCGTTCGAGATTTCTGTTTCGCGATGGTTGATCGGTGCGTTGCGCATCAGCTGAAGGTAGCGCTGCCAGTTGTCCTTTTTTTCAACGCTGCCGTTGTAGCTGCCGATGACGACTTCAAAGCCTTCGCCGGTGATTTTTGCCGGAACGGTGACCCGGATCACTTCGCCGGGAGCGGCGTAAATGCCGGTCGGACGCATCTCTTTGGCGCCGTCGAAACCGGCACCTCGTCCGCTGAGCCAGCCGCGGTATTTGCCATCGATGGTGATGTCGTGGGTGAAGCGTTCAGCGTCGTCGTCCACCGCGCCGGGGTAATCGGCGGCAGCGGGCAGTGCATACATTTTGCCGGCGGGCAGGGTTTGGTTGAGTTGATTTTCTAGTCGAACGATGCGTGCCACCAGAGGATCGGCTGCCGGGATGACGGGATTTTCTTTGCTGGGAATGATAGGGCCGACGGCCAGATTGAGTTTGAGCAGGCTGTCGAGAAAAGTGTCCAGCTTTGCGCCGCTGAGATCGGTGCCGGTCTCGACACGGCTCATCAGCACGTCGCGTTCGGTGTTGGCCAGCGATTGGTGTTTCTCCGCCAGCTCAAGCGCGGCGTCACTGGCCGGCGAGTTAAAATTGCCATCGGTTCCGGAGGTGCCGATCGGCGAATTGGGCGACATTTCCGGGGGCGCAGAATCGCGGCCCGGAGTGCCGATAGCGAGCGGCGTTGCTCCGCCACCGGCGGTGCCGTTGGCGAGAAAGCGGATCGATGATGAGGCGAGCAGACGGTTACCCGGAAACCCGGAGAAATCGGGGAACTTTTTTGCGAACGCCCAGGGGGTGGCGGACACCACAAGACCGCCTCCCGAGGCGGCGTAGTCGGACAGTCGATCGAATTGAGAATCAGTGGCCTTTCCGGGCTGACCGACGATGCAGTAAACGCTGATGCCGGGTGCCGGGAAATCAGCCGGGTCGATAATTTCAGCGTTGCAGCCGGCGCGGTTAAGTCGGTCTACCAGTGGCGCGAGATCGGGGTGAACTCCGACCGACGGGGTGCCGGATTGACCTGCCCAGCGAATGGCATTGGCGACCAGATTAAAAACGGGCTCCTGATCATTGAGGCCGCTACCCTTTAGAAAGCTGTCGTGGGTAAAGGCTACGACCCGGCCCTTTTTCTCACCTTTACCGGCCAGCGAGGCGGCGGCGATAATGCCTCCGCTGGAGCTGGCAAGAAGGTTGATTGCCTCGTCAGCGACGATATCGATCTTTCCGGGAACGGATTTTCCAAGGTCGATTTCACCGCCGTCGCGGGTGATCAATTCACGGGCCGCCGGGTCAGACGCAAGTATCTGCGGGAGCTGAGCGAGGCAAACAACGGCGCAAATCAATGAGCTGGCGAGCGGTCGTGAACTGACGGGCATGACGGGAGTTATTTTGACTCGATCTCAAAGCTGAGCGCTTCGGATGTGTCATCGGCGCGGGCTTTCAGTGTCAGGTATAGCGGCCCGGCGTCGTTTTGTGACAGCCGATCGGTCAGTATGACACGATCGTCAGGGTTTTGCGTCTGCTCCCAGACCGATGCTTCGAAGGTGATTGCCGACTTACCAATGACCGGTCCGGAGGCGGCGTCGGCATGGAATTTTCCGCCGCGGACGCGCAGCGAAGTGACCGGCTGGTTGGGATCGTCCGGGCTGAAAGTGATCGCTCCCCAGCTGACCGGAAAGCCGTCCAATGAGACGCTGCCGGAGATGCTGGTGCGCTCAGATTCGCCGGCGAAAAAGCCATTGTTGCGCAGCCAGGTGACCAGGTGATTCGACCAGGTGCCGGTGGCGGTGGCGCCGCGATAGAGGCCGACGCCGTGCGGACCGCGTTGGTAGATGTGCAACTCGGCGGCAATGTGGTTGTCGATCAGCGCCTGATAAAAGCGCAGTGAGTTGGCCACCGGAACGACGCTGTCTTCACTGGTGTGAAACAGGAAGGTTGGCGGTGCGTCGGCGGGTACGTTGAATTCTGATGAGAGCGAGCGGATTTTTGCCGAATGATCGTCAGGATTTTTTTCGCCGCTCAGGTTCTGCCGTGAACCATTGTGAGTGATGCCGTCGATCATGCTGATCACCGGATAACAAAGCACAGAGAAATCGGGGCGTGCGCTGACTTGGTCGATGGGATCATTTTCATCGGCGTCGTAAGCCTTGCGGTCGAACAGCGTCGTGGCCATCGAAGCGAGGTGGCCGCCGGCGGAAAATCCGATCACTCCAATGCGAGCGGGATCGATGCCTGCTTTCTGATCAGCTGCCCGATGACGGACGGTGCGCAGGGCGCGTTGCACATCGGCGAGTTGGGCGGGGTAGTGGTAGCCCTTTCCACCGAGCCGGTAGTGGAGGACAAAGGCACTGACGCCGAGGTCATTGAAAAACTGTGCGATCTGGTGGCCTTCGTGATCGTTGGCGAGTCCGCCGTAGCCGCCCCCGGGGCAGATCACGATGGCGGCACCGTTGCGCTTTTCGGGGGCGGCGGGGTAGTCGATCAGCTTCGGCCGGTCGCTGTCGATTTCGGCATTGTAGTAAGGCGCTTCGCCTGCCGGCCAGAGTGGTGCGGACGGTTGTTTGGCGGCGACCGCGGCGGGCAGGCTAAGGCAAACTAGAGCGAGGATAGTAGTCAGACGGCAGGTCATTTTCTAAGGTGTAAGAATGAAGGATGAAGACTTAGCTCAGGCACCGAGGTCGGCGCGCAGCTGTTCGAGTTGAGATTTTAATGCGGCGAGTTCGGATTCGAGATCTTCGACGCGAGTTTCGAGATCGCCGCGCCAGGTGGGTGTTTCGATCACAGTGGTGCCGCCGCCGGCGGATGGCGTTGCCGAAGTGGACGGCGCTACCGAATTCGCCGGTTCGCCACTGAGCAGGTGGACGTAGCTGGGGACGCGGCGGCCGCCCCCGGCGGGAAACTTTTTAACCAGTGGGTAAGGTTCGTAGTGGATCAGGGCGTCGAGCGCGGCTTCGACTTTGGCGACGTCGCTGAAGGCGTGCATGCGCTCAGTGCGCTGACGGAGTTCGCCCGAAGACTGCTGGCCGCGCAGCAGCAGTACGCAGATCAGGGCACGCTGAGCTTCGGTCAGGTCGGGAAATTTGTTCTCCAGTTGGTGCTTGAACTTGGCGACGCGCGCACCGGCCTGATGGACCAGCATGCCAAGACCGCCGTAGCGCAGATCTTCCATGGTTTGTTCAACCAGGGCGGAGTCGAAAGCGACCACCGGTTCGCGGCTGCTCGACTGATTGCAGGCGCTGACCAGAGCATTGAGAGTGAGCGGATAGTGGTCGGGCGTGGTAGCTTCCTTTTCGAGAAGGCAGCCGAGCACGCGTGCTTCTTCGAAGCTGAGGGTGATCCGGGTCGGCTTTCTATTTTCGGACTCGTGGCTGATTTCGTGTTCGTCGTTGTGAGGGGTGTCGTTCATTTTTGGGGACAGTGGCAGGGAATCGTGACACATTTCAAGCGCGATGACGGATCAATGGCAGCGCGGAAGTAGATGGGGCCGAAGGCTGATCGCCGGGATGGGACTGGTGGCGGTTATTTTCATCGGCGCGACTGCGAACATACCCGCTCTTGGGCAGGACGAAAAGCACTACCGCGAAGCCAGTGACGACGGTAGTGACAGCAAGGACAGTCGGATCGACGCGCGGCCCGCCGTTTCCAAAGGTTGGCGCAGCGTGGTCGCTCAGTTGAATCGCGCTGCTCAAGGTGGACCCGTCGACGTGTACTTTCTTGGCGACTCGTTGACACAGTTTTGGCAGAGCCAGGGGCAGGCGGTGTGGGCTCTGGACTTTGCGCCACTCAACGCGGGCAATTTCGGCATCGCGGCCGACCGGGTGGAGAATATCTTGTGGCGTTTGCAGAACGGCAATCTCGGCAAGCTGCAGCCGAAAGTTTTCGTGCTGATGATGGGGACAAATAATCTCGCCGCGACGCCGTCCGAACCGCCGGCAAAGGTGGTGCGCGGTATCGTCGAGGTGTTGAGCTTTATCACTCAAGCGCGTCCATCCGCCCGGGTGCTGCTGCTGTCAATTTTGCCGAATGGCAATGTCCCGCATACCGAATTGCGCAAAAGTATTGTTGAGACCAATCGCTCGCTGGCAGAGCATTGCCAGCAACTCGCCGCGGTCACGTTTGTCGATGTTCACGATGCTTTCATTGATGCTGGAGGGCAGTGGAAGCCGGCGCTGACACTTGATGGGACACATTTGTCGGCAAGAGGTTACGATGTGCTGTCGACTGAATTGCGACCGGTGCTGGCTGAAGCACTGCAAGCGAAACCTGCCGGGACGGGGGCACCATGAGTGGCTGTTTGCGCCGTCGGCTTGAAATTTTGACGCCCGCCGGAGTCACGTTTTTTGCCGTGCTCTGCGCAGTTCTCGCCTCGCCCTTGATCGACAGAATCGGCTGGTTGGCCAAGCCGTGCGGTTTACGGGCGGCGACCGGATTGCCTTGTCTGGCCTGTGGAGGGACGCGTTCGGTACAGGCATTGGCGCGCGGAGAATGGCTGACGGCGTTGAAATTCAACCCGCTGGTGGTGGTCGGCGTATCGGCAGCAGTGATCTGGTTTGCGGTTGCGGTATGGCGGGCATGGCGATGGGATCCGGCGAGTTCGGTAGCGACGCGAGGGCGGTGGAATCGGGTGCGCTGGGCCCTGATCGCACTGGCGGTCGCGGCGGTGTTGAACTGGATTTATCTGTGGAAATACCTGCCGGTTTGAGTCAAGCGGCCGGTATTGCATTATTGCGGCTTGGCAAAAGCCGTCAGACCGTGGCAAAAGTGGGCCATGAAAATCCTGCGAATCTTTTTTCCTCTGACCTTGCTGGTCGGCGTGGCATTATTTGTCCTGTCTCAACCGACGGCCAGTCAGGGGCAGAATGATAAAAAGAACAAGGCCACCAAAGCTGAGCCGATCCGCGCGCTGATGATTACCGGCGGCTGTTGTCACGACTACAACATGCAGAAGGATATCCTGATGAGCGGCATCAGCGAGCGCGCCAACGTGACCTGGGACCTGGTCTACGAGCAGTTCGGCGGCAAAGATCACAAGATCGGGCGTTACCTCGACCCGGACTGGGCCAAGGGCTACGACGTGGTCGTGCACAACGAATGTTATGGCGGCGTGACCGACAGTGACTTCGTCGACAGCATCGTCAAAGCGCATACGGATGGCGATGTCGGTGCGGTCATGCTGCATTGTTCGATGCATAGCTACCGCGCGGCGGAAACGGATTCGTGGCGCAAGTTGATTGGTGCCAGTTCCTTCAATCACGGCCAGAAGCATCCGATTTCGGTGAAAAAAATGAACGCTGACCATCCGGTGATTGCGGCCGTTCCCGCTGACTGGACCACGGTCGATGGCGAGCTTTACAACACCAATCCAAAGACTCATCCCGACGCAAAAATGTGGGACAGTGCCACGCCGCTGGGCGAAGGCAGCATGCCGCTGACGCCGGAGCCTCAGACCTGCATCTGGTTGAACGAATACGAGGGCAGTAAAGTTTTTGCGACGACGATCGGGCATCACAACGAAACCATGCTGGATCCGGTCTACCTCGATCTGGTGACACGTGGTCTGCTGTGGTCGGTGGGTAAGCTCGGCGACGACGGTAAGCCGGTCGAAGGCGCCGGCCCTGAGTAATATCAACCCGATAGATTTTCCGGTGAAATGATGGGGTAGAGACAGGCGGATCTGGCACTTCGCGCTCTGATTTTCAAAGCCGACCGTATTCCCCTGATGGCTGCGTCGTTCGTCAGTTGAGTTGCAGTGCTCGCACCGCGCACTCCTGACGCCCTGCCCATAAGGCAAATCGACGCAGCTATTCAGCCACCCGCTATCCCGGGCCGGTAGAGGGAGAGCGCTTTTTCTGGCGATGCCGATTCCAGGCATCATGCCTGTGGAGTGGTGAATGCAGGTCGCAATATAAATAAATGGATGGCATTTTATTGTTGCGGGATGGTGTTTGGGCGGTAGTTTTAGTGATGAGCTGTTCGTCGCGGATAATATTGGAAAATGGTGGGGTGTACCACTGCGTTTCCAGAATTGTTGATCGCAGGTTTATTTTTAATGACAAAGAGAAGGAGTGTTTTGTCGACATCATGCGCCGTTTGGAGGGCTTTCTCGGGGTTCGAGTGCTGACGTATTGCGTGATGTCGAACCACTTTCATATACTGATGGAGGTGCCGGATCCTGCGGAGGTTGAGGTATTGTCCGCAGAGACGCTTCGCGCACGCTTGCCGTTGCTCTACCGGGGTGCAGCGTTGGCGGAGGCGCGAGACGAGATCGATAACGCCGTGCGGCACGCTCAGGGGCAGGGTAAGTCGAGTGGCGCGGCGGATTGGATTGAGGCGGTTCTTGCCCGCTATCAAGCCCGGATGGGCGACCTGTCGACCTTTATGAAAGAGCTGAAATGGCGCTTTTCGATTTGGTTTAATTCAAAAAATGATCGGTGCGGCACTCTGTGGGAAGATCGCTTCCGCAGCGTTTTGGTGGAGGGTGATGAGCATGCCTTAATGACGATGGCGGCGTATATTGAGTTAAACCCGCTACGCGCGGGGCTGGTTGATGACCCGAAGGACTATCGCTGGAGCGGTTATGGGGAGGCGATGGCAGGGAAGGTTCTGGCGCAAAAGAATTTGGCGCAGATGCATTCGCGCATGCGTGTCTGGCAGTCGGATGGCAAGGGCCGTGTGACCTGGCGGGAAGTGGCCCGGGTGTACCGGATGCATCTGTTCGGAGCCGGCGAACGTCGGCTGGGTGACGGACATTCCGGCAAAGGAAGGCGAGTGGGGATTGATCCGAAAACGGTGACAAAGGTGGTCGCTGAGCAGGCGGGAGCGGTTCCGGTCCACGAGATTTTGCGGGGTCGGGTGAGGTACTTCACGGATGGTGCTGTGATCGGCAGCGAAGCCTTTGTCGATGAGGTGTTCGCGGAGTTGCGGGACCGCTTCGGGCCTCGCCGTAAGAGCGGAGCGCGACCCATGCGAGGTGCTGACTGGGGAGGGATGGCGGCGCTGCGTGACTTGGGCGGAAATGGCGTCGGCTGATCGAGGGCGCTGCTGGTGCCGTGCAGGTGGGTGAAGGTTTTTATTGGTAATACCGGTGGGCGAAGTTATGCCTTTGGGGTGCCTGCCAATGATCTCAAAATGCTGCCCGGCGGGGGGCTTGCGTTCGCTGCTGGAGCGGCGGGAGATTCAGGGCTGGCAAAAGCCGTGGGCGCGGCATTTGCGAAATCGGCGGGCGCCGGATTGATCGCTTTGGCCACCGAAGCGGCGGAAGACGTCCTTGAACCGGCCGCGGCTTACTGGCGCGAGTTTGCCGGTGAGTTTTTGGTCAGCCTTTGTCAGGCGCCACCGTCGCAGCGCGAGGGGGAGTGGGTTGACGTGGCAACGCCCGGTCAGGCGGATTTGGAAAACTGGAAGAGCAAGGCGCCACCGGCGCCGGGCATGGAGTATTTGTCGGTCGAGAGGTTGGTGGACCTTTGGGAATCGATGAATGCCTACGCGGCGGCCGAAGTAGCGGATCATGAAGGCGCGCTCGACGGGTGGTTGAGAAAGCGTCATCCGCTGTGGCGTATGGTCGGACGGGTGACGTTTCATCTGGCCGAGAATAAATCGAACCAGGAGTTTCCATTCGCCTTTCTGGCGACCTACACGCATCGGCTGTCGAAGGGGGCGCGTTTGCAGTATCTGCCGTTGGGGAGGGCGCTCAAGCAGTCGATCGAGAGCAGTGATCTGCGCCGACTCGAATCGCTGTTGGCACCGGTGCAGCGTGCCGCGGAGTTGTCGGATCTGGCGCGGGAGTTGCTCGATTCGCGCAAAGTGTTTCAGGCTCTGGCGTGGACACCTGCCGAGGCGTTCCGTTTTTTACAGGCCGTACCGCGACTGGAAGCGGGCGGCGTGATCGTCAAAGTTCCGGACTGGTGGAGTGGCGGTCGACCGTCGAAACCACAGGTCGGTGTGACCCTGGATTCGAAGAAAAAAACCACGGTCGGCTTTGCCGCGATGCTCGGCTTCGACGTCAATGTCTGCCTCGACGGCGAAAATCTGACGCCGGAGCAGTTGCAAGCTCTGATGGACAGCGCGGGCAACCTGGTATCGATCAAAGGCCGATGGGTGGAGATCGATCGCGAGCGGCTCAGCCAGGCGCTGGATCACTGGCGCCGGGCGGCGGTCGCCGTGGCGGAGGGGGGGCTCAGCTTTGCTCAGGGGATGCGCATGCTCGCGGGGCTGACCTTTGGCGAAACCAGCGGCATCGGTGCACTCGACGCGGCCATGGCGGCAGAAGGGGGGGGCGACTGGTCGCTGATCACTGCAGGTGGCAGATTTCGCGAACTGCTCGACCTGCTTCGCGATCCGGGAAGCGGTGACGGTCAGTCAGTGGTGATTCCCGGTAACGAGCTCAAGGCGGATCTCCGGCCCTATCAACAAGCGGGCGTCGACTGGCTCTGGCAGCTGTCGCAGCTCGGGTTGGGCGGCTGTCTCGCGGATGACATGGGCCTCGGCAAAACGCTGCAGGTGATCGCGCTGTTGCTGAAGATGCGCGAGGCGCGCAGCGGGCCGGCCGTGTCGCCGAGCCTGGTGGTGGTGCCGGCGTCGCTGGTGGGCAACTGGCGGGCCGAAATCGAGCGTTTTGCCCCGTCGTTGAGGGCGCGTTATGCGCACGCTTCGCAGATGCCGCGGGACGAGTTGGGGGCCTTGGCGGATGAAATTGGCAAAGGCGGGATCGATGTCGTGATCACCACTTACGGCATGCTCGGGCGTATCGACGGGCTCGCTGAGACCGAGTGGCGCATGGTGGTGCTCGATGAGGCACAGGCGATCAAGAATCCGCGCACTGCTCAGTCTAAAAAAGTGCGCGAAGTGGCGGGCGGTTCGCCGTCGCGGTTTGCGCTGACCGGCACTCCGATCGAAAACAGTGTCGGCGATTTGTGGGCGCTGTTCGATTTTCTCAATCCGGGACTGCTCGGCACCGCCACCCGGTTCAGGGAGGTGAGTGCGAGTCTCGCCGCGGGCACAGGTGGCGATTCAGAAGGTTATGCCAAGCTGAGAACGCTGGTCAGTCCGTATATTCTGCGCCGCCTGAAGACCGATCGCTCGGTGATTTCCGACCTGCCGGACAAGACTGAAGTCAGGGCTCTGTGTTCGTTAACCAAAGGCCAGGCAACGCTGTATCAAAAGACAGTTCTACAACTCGCCGAAGATCTCAAGGAGGCGGAGGGCATCGAACGCAACGGACTGGTGCTGACTTATCTGATGCGCTTGAAGCAGATCTGCAATCACCCGGCGCTGTGGACGGGCAGCGGAAACTTTGATGCCAGGGACAGTGGCAAGCTGCGCCGTCTGCGGGAGATTTGTCAGGAGGTGGCGTCGCGCGGCGAGAAAGTGCTGGTGTTTTCCCAGTTTCGCGAAATGTGCGGGCCGTTAAGCGAATTTCTCGAGGGCGATGACATCTTCGGCCGTGCCGGATTGTTGTTGCACGGGGGCACGGCGGTGAAGCGTCGTCAGAAGCTGGTCGAGCAGTTTCAGCGCGACAACGGACCTCCGTTCTTCGTCATTTCGCTGAAGGCGGGCGGCACCGGTTTGAACCTGACTGCGGCGTCACACGTGATTCATTTCGACCGCTGGTGGAACCCCGCGGTTGAGAACCAGGCGACCGACCGGGCGTTTCGCATCGGTCAGAAAAACAACGTGCTGGTGCACAAGTTCGTCTGCTCGGGAACCATCGAAGAACGCATCGATCGCGTCATCAGCGAGAAGCAGGAACTCGCCAACGAAATTCTCGGTACGTCCGACGGCGCCGGAAAGATGCTCACCGCGATGAGCAACGACGAGTTGCTCGAGTTCGTGGCGATGGATTTAGAGGCGGCGGTTTTTTGAAAACTGAATGTAGAGCTGAGCGAAAATATTTTCGCAACTCCGACTTGTCAGTTTTTCAGTAGGCGCTGCCGCAGTTTTTCTATGTGGATTTGATTCCGAATTGAGATTGCCCCTGTGGATAGCGCAATATTCGCCGGGCAGCCGATCGATAGATCGGCCTTAATCATCTTCCCCGAGCGCATCGGTAAGGCAAGACAGGAGGATTTCCATGTTCACTGGCTTGGGCAGTACGTTCATGGTGCCCGCCTGTGCCACAGATCCGGAGCTGGTCTCGCCCTCGGCGACCAATGCGGTCAGCATGATCACGGGGACTTTGCGCAGCATCGGGTCGTCCTGAAACTGAGCGGCGACGTCGCCGCCATCCATGTCGGGCATGACGATGTCGAGCAGGACTACATCCGGCCGGAACTCGCGGGCTACGGCGAGGGCTCGAGTCGATTTATTTTCGATCTGAACCTCGTAGTCGCCGGTCTTCTCGAGATTCATTTTGAGGAGTTTGGTGAAACCCTCCTCGTCATCTACAACCATTACCTTTTTCACGTCCGTATGTCCTTCCTTTGATTATTAATTATTATTTATGTGCGCCTCAGCTGTCAACAGCTTCCCGTTCGGCTTTGGGGACTTTGATGGTGATCCGCACCCGGGCGCCGCCGAGCATTCGATTTTCGATCTCGATGGCGCCACGGTGCAGTTCGACGATTTTCTTCACCACGGACAGCCCGAGGCCGGTGCCGACTCCAGTGGCTTTGGTGGTGAAAAAAGGATCGAAAATCTTGCGCAAATTCTCTTCGCTTATGCCGCTGCCATTGTCGCAGACTTCGATGACGACGACCTCGTCGCCACTGCGCAGGTGATTGGCGGTGCGGGCGCCCTGGTCGCGGGGTACTTCGCCGAGCTTGGTGGCAAAGGCAGTGATTTCCAGCTTGGCGTGGGCGGCGGTATCCATCGCGTGGATGGCATTGTTAAAAAGGTTTACCAGCACCTGCTCGAACTTGCTGTTATCAATTTTAAGCGGCGGTAGGTCCTCGGCGATGTGAGTGATGACCTCAACACTGGACCGGGTGACTTCGTGGCGGACGAGCAGCAGCGCGTGTTCGATCAATGGGCGCACGTCGCCGAGTTCGAGCTGCAACTGTCGATCGGACGAAAAGTCGACCATGCCACGGATGATATTGTCGGCACGCTCGATCGCTTCGCGCATTTCGGTAAGAATTTCTTCGACGTTCGGGTCGTTCGGATCGATCCCGCCGGTCAGGTATTCAACCCCCATAAGTAGCAGCGCGAGAGGGTTCTTCACCTCGTGGGCGACACCGGCCGCCATGCGTCCGATTGATTCCATTTTCTCTGCCTGAATCAACTGCAACTGCGTTGATTTGAGTTCGGCTGCGGTCTGGCTGACGTTCTGATTCAGCTTTTCCAACTGTTGCCGGGCGTGGACCCGCTCAGTGATATCCTCAGCGATGCCGACGACCAAATCGCGTCCGCTGACCGTGTCTTTGACCGGCAGCTTGGTGGTGTGCAGCCAGATTTCGCCGCCCTTTTCGGTGTCGACAATTTCCTCGGGAACATCCAGCGGGATGCCGTGTTTAACGACGCTGATGTCGACCTCGCGATAGTAATCCGCCGACTCGGTGGAAAACATGTCGTAGTCCGTCTTGCCGAGCGCCTGCGCGCGCGGGATCGTGGTGATCGATTCCTGTTTCTTGTTCCACAGGATCATGCGGAAGTCATCGGTGGCGTCCTTTACGAACAACGCGACCGGAAGATTGTCGAGGACGGTGCCGAGAAAGGCCTCGTTGTGACGCAATACATCGAGGGTTTCCTGGAGGTTTTGGCGCGACTTGTCGCGGGGTAAACGCTGGGTTTTTGACCCGTCAGTCATGGCGTCTGGCTCCTCTGCACGGGTTTCATCGGCAGAAGGCTAGCCAGTTGCAGCGCAAATGAGAAGTCTATTTCGCGTCGCTGCCGTATTTTGTCGATTCGATGGCGGCTAAAGGCCGCGATGAATGTGCTCGAGCGCGAGCACGGCGTAGGCAGTGACCAGTACGCGATCGTTTTCCCACCAGCGACTCGAACCTTCGTTGAGCCACGAGCCGTCTTCCTGCTGGAGGTCGAAAAGCTTAACCGCCAACTGCTTGCGCCAGTCGACGCTGCTGCCATCGCCGAGCGCCAGTTGATTGACCCCGGCAGCACTCAGCGCCTTGGCCATGGTGTGGTAGTAATAGTAGAGACCCTGCGCTTCAAGGCCGGGATTTTCCTCAACCGTATAGTTACGACCGAGCCACTTCATCACCGCGTCGACGCGCTCATCGTCGGCGTCGAGATCGGCGTAGATGAAGCTCAACAGGCCGGCGTAACTCATGCTGCCATACGAGCGCAGCGCTACCTTTTCGCCGCCTGCCAGTTCGTCTTCGCCGGCCTTGCTGTCGCCGGGAAAATAGACGAAGCCGCCGCGGTTTTCATCGGTCACTGCAGCGAACTTGAGCTTGCTGGCAGTAGCGTCGGAATTCTGCGTAAGGCTGACGAACTCGATCGCTGCGTCCCAGTCGAGCTCGAACCCGGCGTCTTCCTTCAGGGCACCGGCTTCGGTCAGCACTTGGCGCGAGTAATGCAGCGCTTCCAGTGCCAGATGGGTGTTCGACAAATCCGAGTGTGCATAACTGCCACCGTAACCGATGCCGCCGTCGAACTCGCTGTCGACCACTCCTTGAACATCGAAGTCCTGTTGCTGGTTGATCAAAAAGCGCCGTCCGCTGCGCACCAGTTCGAGATCCTGTTCGCGTCCCGACTGCACCAGTGCCATCATCGAAAGCGCGGTGTTGTAAGTTGCCAGTCCTTTGCCGTAAATGCCGCCACCGCGTTTCGCTTTGCTGCCGATGAAATCGAGTGCTCTGGTTAGCGGCGCCGGAAGTTCAGCTTCGGGATCGCGACCCGGGTCACCGAGAAAAGCAGCTACCGGTAAAGCCGTCAGAGCCGGGTAATCGGTCTCGCTCCAGGCACCGCTTGCGGGATCCTGTTGAGTTGCCAGGTATTTTAAGCCGCGGTCGATGGCGTGTTCGATTTCGAGGCGCAGGGAAACGTTGCCGGCGGCACCGGTGCGGGTTTTCACCGTGTCACCGGACGGGGGCGGCGCGTCCTGAGCCGATGACGTCGATGCGGTGATGCCGATCCATAAGACGGCGCAAAAGGCGAACAACAAGCGGGTCATTTTTCTGAACTGATGTTAGGGCTGTGAAAGGTTTTGGGCCGATTTTTCATGGCCGGCCACCGGCGCGAGCACGAGAGTGACGGCGGTGCCGAGTGCGGGCGTTTTATCCGCGTTGGCGAGCCAGCGGTCATCATCTTCGCTACCGTCGGTCATGGTGTTGAGCATCGCCCCGCGATACAGATATATGGCGATCAAAGTGCCGTCCATATCGGCAGCGAAATCGCCTTCATAAAGGTATGAGCCGGAGTAGATCCAGGGCTCGTCCGGCATCACTGCGTTGCGTTTGCGATCAAAGATCCAGTCGGAGAGCGGCGCGGCTTTGTGCTCGCCGTCGACTTGCCACTCAACCGTCAACGCGACCGGTTCGCCGCGCGTTTTGGCTCCGGCGGGACCTTTCTTTTCGTCCTCCGGATAGAACACATCGAAGACATCACCTTCGCCGTCCCGGTAGTGGCAGAGCTTCATCGCGACCTGCAACTGCGACGGGACAACATGGGTGACCAGCAGGCTCTCGTGAATCTTGCCGTCGCCGTGAACCAGTGCGTATTCGAGAATGCCCTCGCGCATATTCATCGCTGCCGGCACACGTATTTCGCGGGTCTTGCCGTTGAAACGGATGTCGCCGAGCTGGTAACGGTTATCGCCGATCTTTTCCACCTTGGCAGCGGCGGCCGGCGGCGTGGCTTCAGAGTCCGGTTCCGGGGCCTGCGCCAGCGAAGAAATGCCGGTCGCGCTCAACCACATGGTGGTCAGCGTCGTAATAGCGGTTAACAGTCTTCTCATCGGGAGCATTTCAGCCAAAGTGTATCATTCGCGGCGGAAAAATGCCTCCGCAAATGCGTGCGCTTTCCAACCCGTGGATTAAAATGAAAAGCTCGACCCCTCATATCGTTGTCCTTGGTGCAGGTTTTGCCGGGCTCGAGTTCTGTCTGGCGATGAGTAAGCGCGATGACGTGCGCATCACTTTGATCGACCGGCAGAATCATCACTTGTTTCAACCACTTTTGTATCAAGTGGCATCGGCGGGATTGGCGGCGCCGGAGATCGCGCAACCGGTGCGCTCGATTTTCAACGATCAGGAGAATCTGCGCGTGTTGATGGCGGATATCACCGCCATCGATGTGCAAAATCGTCGAATTGAGATCGCTGGCGACGAAGCGGTCGCTTACGACTATCTGGTCATCGGTCTCGGGGTGAAGACCGGCTATTTCGGTCACGACGAATGGGCACCGCATACCCGTGGGCTGAAGTCGCTCGACGATGCCACCGCGATCCGGCGCGATGTGCTGCTCGCTTTCGAGCGTGCCGAAATGTGTGATGACGAGGCGCAACGCAATCGTCTGATGACCGTGGTCATTGTCGGGGGCGGCCCGACCGGCGTTGAGTTGGCGGGCGCCTTTGCCGAGCTCACGCAACACGTATTGCGTGGCGATTTTCGCCACGTCGACCCGACTCAGGCGAGAATCGTGTTGATCGAAGCGCAGTCAAAGCTGCTGCAAATGTTCGACCCGGATCTGTCGGCGTACACGGAGAAAAAGCTCACCTCGATGGGCGTTGAAGTGCGCACTGATACGGCGGTGGAAAATGTCAGGAAAGGCATCGTCGAAGTCGCCGGTGGTGAAGTGATCGAAGCGGCCAACATCATTTGGGCCGCCGGGGTCGAAGCGCCATCGATCGCCCGCGAGATCGAAGGGGTGGAGCGGGATAAGGCAGGGCGTCTGCTGGTCGAGACCGATCTCAGTTTGCCGGGGTATCCGCAGGTGTTTGCGGTTGGCGATATCGCCAGTTGCATCGATCAGGCGGGTAATCGTGTGCCGGGGCTTTCGCCGGCAGCGATGCAGATGGGCAAGCACGCGGCGAAGGTGATCATCGATGACCTGCGGCGGAAGGCACGCGGGGCGGCGGCATCAGGTTATAAGGTGCGTCCGCAATTTCGTTATTTTGATAAAGGCAGTATGGCGACGATCGGGCGCTCGGCAGCGGTGGCAAGTGCGATGGGACTGAAGTTCACCGGTCTGGTCGCCTGGTTGATGTGGTTGTTTGTTCATTTGCTGTTCCTGGTAGGATTTCGCAATAAGATCGCGGTGTTGCTGCAGTGGTTTTACGGCTACGTGCGTTATCGTCGCGGGGCTCGAATCATCAATGGTATGGACCGCCTCGAGTGATCCGGTGTTGCGCAAATCGTGCGTTGCTTTCGCGAGCTCAAGAAGCGAGCCTTTGCCAGCTTTGCCTATGAATTTTCGAGTTAAGTCAGCGATCGTGTTGTGCGGGTGTGTCGGGTTGTTTCCGGTCGGGCCGGTTGAGGCGCAGCAAGGGGCGGGCGATGTGCCTCCGGCAGTGCGGCAATTGGTCGCGCAACGTTGTGGTAGCTGTCATGTCGTGCCGCCGCCGTCGTCGATTCCCAAGGGCTCGTGGCCGCACATCATGAACGAGATGATCGTGTTGTCGGCACAGGCCAACGTGCCGATGACGAAAGGCGAGGCGACCGACATATTGCGCTTTTATCAGATGTTCGCGCCGCAAGCGATGCCGGCCTATGAAGGAAAATTCGAAGCGGCGGGGCTGAGTTTTTCCCGACAGGCAGTCGGCATTCCGCCGCAGCGTGAACGGCCGACGGTGACGCATGTCGAGGTGACGGATCTGGACGGTGACGGGACCGATGACGTGGTGGTCTGCGACAACGATAATTCACAGGTGTCGTGGCTGCGTTATCAGGCGGACGGGACCTGGCAGGAGACGATATTGGCGAGTGTTGATGCGCCGGTGCACAGTGAGACCTTTGACCACGACGGCGATGGTGATCTCGATATCGTGATTGCGTCGATGGGTTTCATGCATCCCAACGATAAGCTGACGGGTGCCGCCATTTTGTTGGAGAATGACGGTCGCCAGAACTTTACCTCGACGACTTTGATCAGTGGCACGCCGCGCATTTCGGATGTGCAGCCGGGCGACTTCGACAACGATGGTGACATTGACTATCTGCTGGCGATGTTCGGCTGGCGGACGACGGGCGGTTTTGCGTGGCTGGAGACGCGGACGAGCGGTTTACCGCCGTTGCTGCATTCGATCGGGGCGATCAACGGAGCGATGCTGGTCGAGCCGATCGATTTCGACAACGACGGGTTGCTCGATTTTTTGGGACTGATCACTCAGCAACACGAGGTGCTGATCGCTTATCGGAATCGAGGGCTTGGTTTTTTTCCCGAGGTGGTCAGCAAGGGGCCGCATCCGGCTTACGGCTCGTCGGGTTTTGAGGTGGTCGATCTCGATGGCGATGGCGATAAAGATATCTTGATGAGCAACGGTGACTACATGGATACCGACAACAGCACCAAGCCATATCACGGGGTGCGCTGGCTGGAGAACACGGGCGATTTTAAGTTTCAGTCGCGCGAGCTGGTTTCATTGCCAGGCTGTTATCGGGCGGTGGCGCGGGACCTCGACGGTGATGGCGATCTGGATGTGGTGGCGTCGAGTCTATTTTATGGATGGGAGGAAACGGCGGTGCCGAGCCTGGTGTGGCTGGAAAATGACGGTCAGCAAAACTTCACCGCCCGGCAGATCGCGGACGATCCGACCAATCTGGCGACGGTCGATGTCGGGGATTTTAACGGAGACGGCAAGGCGGACATCATCGCCGGTGGCATGCACGTTGCGGGACCGCTCGGCAAGGTAGGACGTCTGACGGTGTGGATGGCCGAGTGAGTGATCGGTACACAAAAAAGCCGGGCGAACCCGGCTTTTTCTTTAAATGTCAGTAGATGTAGCGATCACCGTAGGGCGGTTGATTACCGTAAGGCGGATTGCCACGCGGCGGTCCGGGAGGTGCAGGCGCCGGGGGACGTTGGTAACCACCCTGCGGGGCGGTTCCGTAGACGTCGTCCTGAGCGCTGCCGAACAGGGCGCCGGCGAGGGCGCCGAGGGCACCGCCAACGGCGGCACCTTCGAGTCCGCGTCCACTCTGGTGACCGATGATGCCACCGGCGGCTGCGCCGACAACACCGCCGCCCACTGCGCCTTGCTTAGCATAGGGGCCGGCGGCGCATGAACTGAGACTGAGGGCGACTGCGGCGAGCGCTGTAGCGACTCCCGCCTTCTTTAATTTTAAGATGAGCTTTTTCATTATTGGATTGTAGAACTTGGCGCGTGGTGCCGTTGGATCAGTATCTGCGGCCGCGATATTCGTCGTCGCGGGCACTGCCGAGAGCCGCACCACCGAGAGCACCGGCTCCGGCTCCGATCGCCGCACCTTCGAGAGCGCGACCGCTTTGGTTACCGATGATTGCACCGGCGACGCCACCGAGAGCGGCTCCGCCGACGGCGCCACGTTTCGCATTGGGACCTGCGGCGCATGAGCTGAGGCTGATCGACAGTGCAGCGAGTACCGGCAGGGCGAGGAGTTGTTTGAATGCTACAGGGGGATTTTTCATAGTCGGGGGGGGATTGAGGCTGTTTGTTAATAGTACAACGCCGCCTCACACGGCGACTCTGCGTCATAAGGACGCTCGAGTTGCATAAACTATTCATCTTTTCCGGAGAAAAATCACATGCAAAATATTTAGCCCGGTGAAACTGACGGCATTGTGGCGTTGCTGCCGGCGGGCAGTGACGTTTAGATTACCGCTATGAAATGCCAGACTGTTTTACGTCGGTTGTGCCTCAGCGCGCTTGCCGTTTTTTTAGGTTCTCCGGCCTTTGCTCCCCCGCTTGATGCCGCAGACGCGAACGCGGACGGACGGGTGTACGAGCTGCGCACTTACTACGCCAATGAAGGCAAACTGGATGCGCTGCACGCGCGGTTTCGCGATCATACGGTGTCGCTTTTTAATAAGCATGGCATGACCAATATCGCTTACTGGGTGCCGAAGCAGGGTGACGGCAGCACCCTGGTTTATCTGATGGCGTATCCTGATCGGAAGGCGCGCGACGCCAGCTGGAAGGCGTTCATGGACGATCCCGACTGGAAGGCAGCCTACGCGGCATCGACCGCGGATGGAAAGTTGGTGAAAAAGGTCGATTCGGTTTTTCTCAAGCCGACGGCCTGGTCGCCGACGGTGAAGCTGGCAGAGAACGAACCGCCGCGCCTGTTCGAGTTGCGTCAGTACACGACCAATGAGGGCAAGCTTGGTGCATTGCACGCGCGCTTTCGCGATCACACGATCGATCTGTTCGGTCAGCACGGCATGACCAATCTGTGGTACTTCGAAGTGCTGCCTGAGCAGAAAAAAGGGGCGCCGTCGTCGACCTCGACCTTGATCTATTTTCTCGCCCACACGGATGAAGCGGCGCGCACAGCGAGCTTCGATGGTTTTCGCAGTGATCCGAAGTGGATCGCTGCGCGTGATGCTTCAGAGGCGGACGGCAAAATTCTCATCGAGGGCGGTGTGCAGTCGACCCTGTTGGTGCCGACGGATTACTCGCCGATGAAGTGAGCGGATGAGTTAACTTTGTGGCTGAGGGGAAGCGGCAGGAAATTCGCTTGCCAAGCAGGTGCTTCGATGGACAAAGTGCCCGTTATGAGAATTAAAGGCAATCCATTGTGGTTCCGCGCGCTTGCGGTAGGTTTGATCGCGCTGACGGGGGTGGGATTTGCTGCCGCTCAAGCGCCTGCTGAGGCAGACGCACCGGCTGAGGAAGCAGAGGTAGAAGTCGACGCGGAGAGTCTGGCGATGGCCCAGGCGCTGGAAGCGATGGGCTGGAAGCGTGACGGCGTTGGCGAACTCGGTGACTGGGCGGAGGTGCCGATCCCGTCGGGCTATCGGTTCACGGGAAAATCGGGAACCAAACAGTTTCTGGAGTTCACCGAGAACATTCCCGGTGGTGGCGAACTGGGTATTATCGCGCCGGAAGAATTCGACTGGTGGGTATTGTTTGAGTTCGATGAATCCGGCTACGTCAAGGACGAGGACAAGGACAGCCTCGACGCCGCAGCGATGCTCAAGTCGATGCAGGAAGGCCAGGAAATGGCCAACAAACAGCGCGAGCAACTCGGCATGGGACCGCTGTTCGTCGACCGCTGGGCGCGGGAGCCGAACTACAATGAAGCCACCAACAACCTTGAGTGGGCAACGGTGCTGGTCGATGGCGAAGGCAACGAAAACGTCAATTACAATACGCGTTTGCTCGGTCGTCGTGGGGTCATGCAGGTCACATTGATCTGTGACGAGTCGCAACTGCCGACGGTGCTTGGAGACTTTCAGAAAATGGTCGGCAACTTCGGATACAAGGACGGGCAGTCTTATGCAGAATACAAAGAGGGCGACAAGGTCGCCAAGTACGGCCTGGCGGCACTGATCCTCGGCGGCGGCGCAGCGGTGGCGGCGAAGACCGGTTTGTTCGCGGTAATCGGCAAGTTCTTTAAGTACATCATCGCCGGCTTTGTCGCGATCGGTTTGGCGATCAAACGGCTGTTCACCGGGCGCCAGGACTCCTGAGCGCTCGACTGCGACTGCGAAGGCACCGCATTGCTTTATTTTCGCTGTTAGACATCCCTCTGGATTGCGATGTCTGACGGCGAAATTTTTTATCTGGTCTTCACGCTCATTTACCTGGGCGAGTGCGTGGTCTGGGTCGGTCGGCGAGGCGTTCCTTTTGTCACCCATTTCGTGCGCCGTCCGCGTCCGCAGCGGGCCAGTGGCAACATCGGCACGGCTCGCGCCGGCGCGGTGATGCTCAATCCGTTCCCGCCACTGGGCACCGTTTATCTCGCCGAGTTGTGGCCGGTCTCACTGAGCGCGGACGGTTTTTCCACGCAGATGCGGGACACGCCGAATCCGGGCGCGCATCCGCCGCGTAAGCGTCGGCAGTTGCGCTGGAGCGAGGTCGAGCTGGTCGGAGCGCAGGGATGTTTTGTTTACGTTAACGGCGACAAGCTGATCGATGTCTGCTCGCCGCGGCGGGCGGTCGAATTGGCGGATCTGCTGCGCCGCTTGCGGGATTGCCCGGAGGCGGAGCAGCGGACAGCGATCATCGACCGCGAGCTCGAGCGGGCGCTGAGTGTTCGTCAGGTGGAAAAGCGCCATCGCTGGTTGTTGTCGCGAACCCTGTGGCCGCGCATCGACTGCATCATGTTGTTTTTCGTGGCCTTCGGCATGGTGCCGTTCGCCTACTGGCGCTTCGAGTCGGCGCCGCAGTTCTGGTACACGCTGGGGGTGATGTGGGTGCTGATGTTAAAAATCAGTTTCGGCTTTTTCTTCCTGCATCGCCGGCTCTATCCGGCGCTGACTACAGAGCGTTGGCAGTACTTTGTGTTCTCCGTTTTTGTGCCGCAATTTACCATGCGGGCGGTCGATGCCTTGTCGAAACCGTGGCTGGCGTGTCATCATCCGCTGGCGATCGCTCAGGCGGTGTCGACGCCGCGGCAGGTGGGCTACTTTTTGCCGAAGGTGGTTCGCGATTTGATTCATCCGCTGGCCCCGGGCGATCCGGGTGATTCGATTGCCGCCGACTTTTTTGAAAAACATCTGCGACCGGCCGTGCAGCGATTCTGTCAGCGGCAGGGGGTCGAGTGGCAAAAGGTCGATGCTCCGCCGTCAGCGGAATCGATTGAACCGGGATGCGAGCGCTACTGCCCGCGGTGCTTTACTCAATACGATGCCACCGCTGAGTCCTGCGCCGATTGCGGGGACATGCCGACGCGATTGATCGGCTGATCAGCCGCAGGCGGCTGGGTGGAAAAAGAGGAAGGGAAGGGGCGGCAGGGGCTCGAAAATTTTCGCTGAGTCGTACTCAGAGTTTCTGAGTCCAGTTTTCACGCTTGCAAAATTTACTATGTTTGAGCCAATTATTAAGAAATTTTGACAATGTTATAATTACTGTTAAATTGAGTGTCTAATCTATCCGCATCTTTCGATGTGGGTTCACCAAAACCAGCCAAGCAAAACAATCCAGACTATGAAAAAATCTCTGCTCCTCGGCGCTATGATCCTGCTCGGCAGTGCCGTCAGCCAGGTTCACGCCGGCCCAGCCAAAGGCCCTGTGGCCGCCGCACCTGCACCCGCACCTGCTGCGGTGCCGATGTTCACCTACGATTTCCTCGATGTTCAGTACATCTACACGAATTTCGACAGCCCCTGGTTCGACGATGCCCACGGCGCCGGTGCCAACCTGTCGAAAAGCCTCGGTGGCCCGCTCTACCTGACCGGTTCATTTGCCTGGTCGGACACGGAAGCGGACTACGAGCCCGTTGATCTCTACGGTGCTTCCGGTGGTCTCGGCGTTTACTGCCCGGTCGTGGACCGTCTGCACGTCAACCTTGAGGGCGGCGCTCTCTGGTCGAAAGAAGATTACGACTACTACAGCGAAGACGACTGGGGTTACTTTGTCGGGCCGGGTGTGCGTTTCGCCATCTGCCAGGGCTTCGAACTGTTCGCCAACGTCTACTACACCGACTTCGGTGGTGAAGGCGACGACACCGACGGCATCGACGTCAACGTCGGCGCGGTTTACGACATCTCTCAGTACTTCGGCATCAAGGTCGGTGGTCTCTTCGGTGAAGACGAGAACTCCGCTTTCGTTGGCGGTCGTATCTACTACTGAGTCGACTGACTGACTGATCTTCGATCAAACAACCTTTCTTCGCGGCAACCCGCGGACATAACGGGAAACGGCAGGCCTTGAGCCTGCCGTTTCTATGTACGCGGTCGACGCCTGAGTTTTATCCTTAGAATCAGGACTACGGCGGGAGCATGCCATCCGATATTCCTGACCCGGTCGATAGCCGCAGATATTTTTGGCAAACTGTCTAAGCAGCTGTCCCGCAGGGATCGGTCTGGTCAGGCGAGGGATCTGTTCCCC
>CBDULB010000090.1:0-25887 GCA_965367965.1 uncultured bacterium
CCTACCTGGCCAGCCCGCGCTTCGGCGAACGCTGGGCGCGTCACTGGCTGGACATCGTCCGCTACGCCGACAGCGTCGGCCGCACCTGGAACGCGCCGTTCCCGTACGCGTGGCGCTACCGCGACTGGGTCATCGATTCCCTCAACGCCGACAAAAGTTACGATCGATTCATCGCCGAACAGTTGGCCGGCGATCTGCTGACCGCGCCGAGCGTCGAACAACGCCGCCAGCAAGTCGTCGCCACCGGCTTTCTCACGCTCGGCTCGCTGGCCCTCAATGACGGCAATCAGGAAGCCTTTCTGATGGATCAGATCGACGACCAGATCGACGTCACCAGCCGCGCCTTCCTCGGCCTGACCATCGCCTGCGCACGTTGTCACGATCACAAATACGATCCGATTTCACAGGAGGATTACTATGCTCTGGCGGGCATTTTTTACAGCTCGTGGACCTACCCCGGACAGGCGCACGTTCGCGATCAGGCGGGACACGGTTACGTCGATCCGGAAATGCTGGTCATGCTACCCGACGACCTCGACTCACCGGTCGACCGGGTGCGCGAGGTTCCCGCCGGCGTGCATTCGATGAATGACGTCAATCGCGACGGCGGCGCCAAAGCTCCCCCGCCCTACGACCTGCATCCCGACTTCGCCATGGGCATGCGCGACGGCAAACCGGCGGACTGCGAACTGCGCATCGGCGGCGACGCCTACCAGCTCGGCGAAGCGCCACCGCGCGGCAATTTGAAAATCCCCGGCCTGCCGGCGCTGGCGCAGATCGCCGACACCGACAGCGGACGATTGCAGCTGGCGCAGTGGATCGCCAGCCCGACTCATCCGCTGACCTCGCGGGTCATGGTCAATCGCCTCTGGCAGCATCTGTTCGGCGCCGGCCTGGTCGAAACGGTTGACGATTTCGGTATCACCGGACGCGAACCGGTTCATCCGCAGCTGCTCGATCACCTGGCGGTGCGCTTCGTTGAGCAGGACTGGTCGATCAAACAAATGATCCGCACCTTGATGCTCAGCCACACCTACCGGCTCAGCAATCAGGCCGACGTCGCCGCCATGGAAAAGGATCCCGACAACACCCTGTTCTGGCGCATGCGGCCGCGCCGGCTCGAATTCGAACCGCTGCGCGACAGCCTGCTGGAACTGTCCGGTCGACTGCGCAGCGATCGCCCCGACGGCATTCAGGTGGCCGGCAACGGCGGCAAAGGCCGGGTCGGCCAGACGCGCAGCTGGCTCAGTCTCGAGTCCCCGTATCGAAGCATCTACCTGCCGGTGTTGCGCGACCTGCTGCCCGAAGAATACGGCACCTTCGATTTTCCCGACCCGACCTCGATCAACGGTCTGCGTCACGTCACCACGGCGCCGCCGCAGGCGCTGTTTTTTATGAACAGCCGCTTCGTCGAAGATGCCGCCGGCGATACCGCGGCGCGCCTGATCGACGCCGAGCCGATTGCCGACAAACGCCTGCTGCTGACCTACCGGACGCTGTTCGCCCGCGAACCCGACGCGACCGAGATCGATGCCGCCAAAGACCTGCTGCGCGCGCTCGATTCAGACGCTGCCGACCACTCCGATCGCGAGCGCGAGCGCTGGGGTTTTCTCATTCAGGGCCTGATGGCCTCGGCGGAATTCCGCTACGTGTTCTAACATTGTCACCACTTTTGCCATGATCACCCGCCGCCATTTTCTGCAGCACTCCAGCGCCGGTTTCGGAGCCCTCGCGGCGAGTGCCCTGCTGCCACGCTGGACTCAGGCAGCGAACACCTCCGGCCCGCTCGCGGTCAAGGAGACGCATTTCACACCGAGCGCCAAGCGGGTGATTTTTCTGTTCATGAATGGCGGCCCGAGCCATCACGAGAGCTTCGATTACAAACCCGAGCTGGCCAAAGCCGCGGCCGGCAATTCACGCTACCTCGCGCCGGCCTTCGAGTTCCGGCCGCACGGCGAAAGTGGTCTGATGATTTCCGATGCCTTTCCGCATCTGGCCAAACACGCCGACGAGCTGTGCCTGCTCAACGGCATGAACATCGGCACCAATGGCCACATGCAGGGAGTGGTTCGCCTGCACACCGGCAACGATCGTTTTGTGCGTCCCTCGCTGGGTAGCTGGACGGTGTACGGGCTCGGCTCCGAGGCCGATGACCTGCCCGGCTTTGTCACCATCAGTCCGATTTCCAACAACGGGGGCGCCGGCAATTACGGCGCGGGCTTTCTACCGGCAAGTTTTCAGGGCACCCGACTCGGCGCCGGCAGCGGCGGCATTTCTCATTTGAGCAACTATCGGCTCAGTGATCGCGATCAACGCAGGCAGCTCGACTTCATTCAGCAGGCCAACCAGCGCCTGCTCGAAAAACATCCCGGCAATCAGGAGTTCGAAGGCGTCATCCAGAGTTACGAGTTGGCATTTAAAATGCAGACCTCGGTGCCGGACACGCTCGCCATCAGTGGTGAATCCGAGGCCACGCTCGATCTTTACGGCATCAATGACGCCGCCACCGGGCGCTTCGGCAGCCAGTGCCTGACCGCGCGCCGGCTCGCTGAAAAGGGCGTGCGCTTTATTCAAGTGACCGCCGACGGCTGGGATCATCACAACGACATCCGTCCGGCCATCGAGCGCAGCGCCGGCGCCACCGACAAGCCGATCGCCGGACTGATCGCCGATCTGAAACAGCGCGACATGCTCGATGACACGCTCATCCTCTGGGGCGGCGAGTTCGGACGCACCGCTCATGCCGACAACAATGGCGGTCGCGGCCACAACGGCAGTGGTTACACCATGTGGATGGCCGGTGGCGGGGTCAAAGGCGGTTACGTTCACGGCGCCACCGACGAACTCGGCAACGAGGCGGTTGATGGCATCATGAATGCCCACGATCTGCACGCCACCATCCTGCACCTGCTCGGTCTCAATCACCGTCGACTGACCTATCGTTACGCCGGACGGAATTTTCGCCTGACCGACACGGAAGGCGAGGTGGCAAGGGACATTCTCGCCTGAAACAACGCTGCGCAGCCGGCTTTTTTTGCGCCGAAACCGACGCGTCCGACGGCTTTACAGCCGCCCGTAGCTTTGATACAGATACGCAGTACCTAGACTGCCTGTATTTTGGAAGAACTCGAACAGTTTGCGCGATTTTTGATAGCGCAACGTGCCGACCGCAGCCCGGTGACGTTTTCACGCGTTTCCGAGGAGGTGGTGTGCCTGGCCTTTGACCTCAATACCCAGTCACTGGTTGAGTTGCACGTACTTAACAGTGATCCGGAAAAATCCCCGGCGACGCATGAGTCCTTCGAAGACCGGACACGGACGGCCATGGAACTGAGCGGGCCGTGTTTCTGTCAGATCATTGACGTCGGTGAGTTCGAGGGTATGCGCTACTACGCCACGGCAGTCAACGACGGCGAATTTCTCAAAGACTATGTCGCCCGCATGGCACCGGTCGACGTTCCGCAGGCGCTGTCGCTGGTCATCCAACTGTGCGACGCGGTCATCGAAATCGAGCAACACGCCCGCCTGATGCGCGGCCTGCGGCTGTCCAATCTGCTGGTGTGTCGCATCGACGAATCACACATTGCATTGCGCATGCTCGACCTGGGATTGGCTCGAGCCGAAGGCGATACTCCGGTCGAGCAGCTCGCCGAAATCAAAATGGCCGAACTGTCGCAGATACTTTTTCTGCTGCTCTCCGGCACTCGCTACGTCGGCCATCAACCGGCTCAGGTGAACTCTCTGGCCGGCTTGCCGGCCAACCTCAAGGTGCTGCTGCGCCAGACGCTGGATGTCGGTGCCGATCCGGTCACCGGCGGCTCGGCACGCCCGACCCGGCTTTCGATATTTCGCGATGAACTCACCGACAGCTACGGCGCGGTGTCGCAGCGCATCACCCGCTCGACCGCTTTCCGCCCGATCGTTGCCCCACCCCGCCTGCATCCCGAGTCGATGCTGATCAAACAATTTTTCGGCGACCTCGATCTCGAACAGCAGCTCGGTGACCGCTATCGTATCATCGAAAATCCCGATCCGCCGCTCAGCCCGTATGCGCGCATGGCACACGATCTGCAAATGGACCGCGAGACGATCGTGCAGTTCCTGCCGGCCTCGCGCACTCTGCCGATGCAGCACTCGCAGCTGGTGATTCAGGAGATGTCGCGCATCAAGGAAGATGAGCACCCCAATCTGATCCGCTGCCGCGGCTTTTGGGAAACCGACCGACTCGCCTGCATCGCTGAGGAACCGTTCAATGGCTTCGGCCTGCCGCTGTTACTGGCGGAACGCGGCGGTGTGCTGATGCCTCAGGAGATCATTATTCTATTGCGTCAGTTAAACTGCGCGATGGATCAGGCGAACTCGCTGGAACTGACCCCCCAGGCGCTGTCGGTGTACAGCATCGAGGTGCACTTCCCCAACGAATCACGCTTCCGGGTGCGCGAATTGCGCAAGCGTCACGTCGACTTCTGGCCCGAGTTCGTCTTGAAATTGCGCTGCCACGCCACTCTCGAATCGGTCGTCAGCATGCCGCCAAGCGGTCGCATGCGCGCCGTCGGTGATCCCGATCCGGAATGGTTGGCGAAAATGGATTTCATCGGCGTTGCCGAATATTTAGTTCTCGGCACCCTGCCGCCACCGTCACCGCAGCAGGGTCTTGGCGAACCCGAGCCGCATCACGTCGCATCGATGCGCGACTTTCTGCAAAATCAATATGTCGAGTTGAACCAGTCAGTCGATGACTTTCAGCTGGAGGGATTTGTCGACCAACTCGAAGCCGAATTGACCCGCACCCAACCGGAGCGCAGCGTCGAAGTCATGGGCACGATTGTCGACGGAGCAATCGCATTCAGCGATGCCGCCGGTAAAAAACGGGCCATTCGAGAATCCGGCCCCGCCGCGAAAACCGGAGCGACTCGCGCGCCGCGGCCGATGGGCGGCATTCCCGCACCGGATCCTGACGGCGAGCCGGACAGCGTCAACCCGATCGCCGAGCGCGTTCGCAGCGCCGCCGGCGAGTCTGACGAAGAACCTGAAGCCATGTCGCTCGGCACCATCGACGATCTCGATTTTGATATCGGCGACTCGCGCGACAAGCTGGCGCAGATCCCCGGCGAATCTCCGGACGGCGGGAGCGATGACGAAGACGACGACGCGGCTGACGGCAAGCGCTCGAAAAAATCCGGCAAACGCAAAGGCTGGTTCTTTCTCAAATAAGCGGGACATGGATCTCGACTTGGACAGCCTTCCCGGCGCAGGCAACAGCGACGGGCTTCTCCAACAACTGCGCGACGACCTGCACTCCAATGCCGACTACCTGACCGATCAGATCGATGCGATATGCGAGGAGGCGGACCGGCTTTGCCGAAACAATGAGCCGGCGACGGCGGAGACACTGTATCGCAAGGCATTGAACGTTTGCGAAACCAGCCCGCTGCAGATCAGCGCTCCGCACGGATTTAAAATCTACCGGCGCCTCGCCGAATTGCTCGAATCGCAACAGCGCGCCGATGAGGCCTGCCTCAACTATCTGACGGCGCTGACGCTGGTGGAAAAAGCCAACGCCGCGGGCATCGAGCCGGCCTGCATCGCCACAGTCCACCACCAATTGGGCCGGCTGCTGGCCGACAGCGACGAATTGACCCGCGCGGTAAAGCACTATCGCCAGGCGCTGGCATTGCTAAGCCATCCGCAGGAACTCGACGACGCCGGCAGACTTCGTCCGCAGGAGTTGCGCGCCCAGTTGGAGGAGAACCTCGGCGACTCGCAGTGGCGGCTCGGCAACCATGCCAGTGCACTGGGCGGCTTCTCACGGGCGCTGCAGTGTCGCCGTCAGTGCCTCGACGAAGAGACCCTCGCCGGCACGCCGAAAGTCTGCCGCTTGTTCGAAAAGCTCAGCGCGGCGTTCGAGAAACTCGGTGAACACGATAGCGCGCACGCCTGCAGGCAACGTCTTCAGAAAATCCAGTCCCGCCCGAACTCACTTTGAAAAACCGCCCCAACCTTCTCTGGATCTGCACCGATCAGCAGCGCTTCGATACCATCAAGTCGCTCGGCAACGAACACGTGCGCACCCCGACCGTCGATGGTCTGATCGAAAACGGGGTCGCCTTCACGCATGCGCACTGTCAGAGCCCGATCTGCACGCCGAGCCGGTCGAGCTTCATGACCGGGCAATATCCGAGCCGCGTGCACAACACCCGCAACGGCAACGGCAGCTTTCCGCACGACGCGCCGCCACTGATCAGCAAACTGATCGCCGACGCCGGCTACGACTGCGGACTGATCGGAAAATTTCACCTGCTCAGTTCGGGCAAGCGCAGTGAGCCGCGTCTCGACGATGGTTTTTCGACCTGGCATTTCAGTCATGCCCCGCGCGACGACTGGCCCGAAGGCGAACACGACTACGCCGACTGGGTGCGTGCGCAGGGCGCCGACCTCAACGCGCTGCGCGAAACCGAAGAGCGCGTTCCCGCCGAGTTGCATCAGACCACCTGGGCGGCGCAGCGTGCCATCGAATTTATCGACCAGCGAAAGCCCGGCGCCGATGAGGCGAACGGTTCGACGCAGCCGTGGATGCTCAACATCAATCTCTACGATCCGCATCCGCCATTCATTCCGCCCAAATCTTACGCCGATCGCTACGATCCGGCGGCCATGCCCGGCCCGCATTTTCGCGACAGCGATCTCGCCACTCAGGCGCAGCTCGCAGGTGCCGATTACCAGGACGAAGTGCGCAGCCCGGAAGACCATCACGCGCGCGAAGCGCAGGCGCATTACTACGCGATGATCGAACTCATCGACGACCAACTGGCGCGTCTGTTCGCCGCCCTCGATGCCAGCGGCCAGCGCGAAAATACCATCATCATTTTCACCAGCGATCACGGCGAAGCGCTCGGCGATCACGGACTGATGTATAAAGGCTGTCGTTTTTACGAAGGCCTGGTGCGGGTGCCGCTGATCTTTGAGGCCGATCCGAAATGGGGACTGCAGGCCGGATTAAAATCGGATGCCCTGGTCGAACTGCTCGACCTTTCCGCCACCTTGCTGGAACTGGCCGGCGTCGAGTTGCCAGCGTCGCATCAGGGACTGAGTCTGTTACCGATCATGCGCGGTGCCGCACCGGCCGATCATTTGCGCGACTTCGTTCGCTGTGAATATTTCGATGCCCTGGCCAGCGAATTCACCGGCGGCAGCGGCGCGTTCGCAACCATGCATCGCACCCGCACTCACAAGCTGTCGGTGTATCACAGCCTCGACGGCCACGTCGGCGAACTCTACGATCTGGAGGCCGATCCGTGGGAGTTCGACAATCTCTGGGACAGCCCCGACGCGGAGGTGCAGGCCTTGAAAAATCGACTGATCCTCGACAGCTTTAACGCCCACGTCAACCTGACCACCGACGTCGGCGGCGAACGCATCGCCCCGATGTGAGCCTCCCCCCGCGCCGCAGCAGACGTCCGTACCGCGATTGTAGGGCGGGCGCTCCGCCTGCCTGCGTTGCCTTGGCGACCCGGGACTTCGAGAGGCCGAACCGATGACGACCCCGTCGCCCGCTCCGAGCCCGGACCGGTCGCTGCCCTACGGTTTACGCAGCACAAATCCGATCTTCATCAAGCGACGCACGATGGTGATCACGCAACCGGCGATGATCAACCAGATCGTCCACACCGCGATCGAAAAGGGGCCGAGCAGTTCATTTTCGCCCAGCAGTTGGTTGCCCCCGAAGCCGATGAACAGTGCCGCCACCGTTACCAGAAACATGCGCTGCGGCTTAGCCATCGGACCACAGAACTCCTGGTGCGCGCCGGCGACTTTGCCCATGGCACGAACGTAAGCGGTGAACACGGCGAGCAGCGCGGCGACCAATCCCAGCCACGGGTTTGAACCGAGCGCAAAACCGAAACCGACCAGCGTCACCGCGTCGGAAACCCGGTCCGGGATCTCGTTGTAGAGCTCGCCCAGGGCTGAAGCGCGCTCCTGCAACACCGCCACCATGCCGTCGAACATATTGCCGAGCAGGCGCAGCTGCACCATGACCGCACCGACGATCCAGCACCACGAAGCCTGTTCGGGAAACGTGTCGGTCAGCATGAAGGCAACGCCGGCCAGCACACCGAACACCATGCCCACCACCGAGATGCCGTTGGGCGATACCCCACGCTCCGACAACCAACCCGCCATTCGGCGGGAAAGCTTTGCATCGCGGGTGGTGATAGGACGACGTTCCATAGGGGCGCGACAATCAGCTGTAAAAACCACAAAGTCCGCGAAAAACTGTGACGATTTTGACGCAAAAATCGTCGCCGGCCTCACTCGTTCTGCGTCAGCGTTCTAAGGCGAATCTTGCGAAATGCCGCCACAGTTCCCTTGCCATGATCCTGTAAAGCGATCACTCCGGAACTGCGCGCGTGCTCGATATCTTCATCCTTCAACGTCGCGAACCACGAGCCGTTAATCTCCTGGATGAACGTTGAATCGATCACTGTGATCTTCAACGAGTTCCATTCGCCGTCGGCGCGGATATGCGCCTGTACCGCCGCCGCCGGATGAACCTGAGTCAGCGTTTTTTCACCGCTCTCGGCATAAACGGTCGACTGTCCCGCCGTGGCCAGATGCGAACGCAGTTTCGACGGCGACAGCGAGTGATGCCACAGGCCCATCTTATCCGGCCCGGCAATTTCCACCTGATAACCGCGCACGTGAAACGGCTCATCGATCTCAGCGCTGCGCACCTGCACCCCCGAATTGCCGGCGACGAACTGATACTCCAACTCGAGCACAAAATCGTCCGCCACTTCGCCCTCGTAAATCAGCCAGTTCTTACCGCCCTCCTGGTTTCCCGTGCACCAGATCGCGCCGTCGCGAACCTCCCAGGCACCGTCGACGCCGCGCCATCCGTCGAGGGTCTTGCCGTCGAACAACTGGCGTGCTTTGCCGAAGCCGGCATTTTCGAGGGCTGGAGATGGAACCGCCAAGGGCTTCGGCCTGGCCACTTTTTTGGTTTTGCTTTTGCGCTTCGGCTGAACCGATTCCGGCAGCGCATCGAGTTCCTCTTTTAAAGCGGCGTGCGCCTCCGACCCGGGCGCATCGAGCTCATCAAGCGCCATCGGTTTGAGCTTGCGCTCATCGGCGTCGTCGCGCAGGTCGTAGAAGGAGCCGTTGCTGTACAGCTTCCACTCGTGATTGCGCACGAACTGAAGACCGCCGTGTTCAGCGTAGGCGAATGGCTTGTCCCGATCACTGTCGCCCGCGCCGTCGGCAGCGGACATTTCATCGAGAAAACTCCGTCCGTCGAGCACCGCATCACCGACCAGCCGCTCGAGCGGCGCCTGCCCCAATTCGGCAAAGGTCGGCACAAAGTCGGCGAAATCGATCAGTGCATCACTGCGGCTGCCTGCCGGAATCTTACCCGGCCAGTTGGCGATCATCGGCACGCGCGTGCCCCAATCGGTGAGCTCGCCCTTGCCTCCGACGATCTGTTTTCCCTTGTAAATCGAGGTCACCTTCGGGCGCACGAATTTGCCGTCTTCGTCGACGGTGAGATACGACGCCTTCGGCGAACCGTTGTCGGTGGTGTAGACGATCAGCGTGTTGTCGCGCAGGCCGAGCTCATCGAGTGCCGCCACCAGGCGACCGATCTGCCGATCCATCGACTCGACCATTTCGCCGAAACTTTCCCATTTTCCATCGGCAAAAAACGGCACCGGTTCACCGATGTCGTCCGTCACATCGTGCGCCAGCGCCATCGGGTAATAGGCAAAGAATGGCTTCGCCGCCTTGTGCTGTCGCTTGATAAATTCGATCAGGAAATCGACATACAGATCCGGACCGTATTTGCCCCCGGTGCCTTTCATCACTTCGCCGTTGTGATAAATCATCGGCGACCGGAAGCGCGGTCCCTCGTGCCAGCCGAACAGCGCCCACTCGTCAAAGCCCATGCGACGAGGCTGATCGAGATCATCCTTCATCAGGCACATCTGCCACTTGCCGGCGACCGCGGTCGCGTAGCCGGCGGCCTTCATCACACTGCCCAACGCACGTGCTTCAACCTCCGCGGGGAATGAACCCCAGGCCGGATTCTGCAGACGCGCCGGATACTGTCCGCTCAGCAAACAGGTCCGCGACGGATGGCAAACCGCCATCGAATAACAATGCTCGAATTGCTTTCCGCCGCGCGCCAGTTCATCGATGACCGGCGTCGCATAGGATTCACCGCCGTAGCAGCCGATGGCATCTCTGCCGACATCATCGGCGAGAATGAACAACACATTGGGCTTGGCGGCCACATCGCCGTCTTGCGCCTCGACCCGCGTGCGCGCCAGCAGCGCTGCCAGTACCAGGACCAACACCCAACCGAACCGCAAACACCGAATCGCCGAAATCGAAATCATGCGCCACTCTACGAATCAGTGCCGGTCGGCGTCAACGGCGCGGACACGGACACGGACACGCAGCGTGGCGCTATCTGCCCGGGACTCACTGCGGACCTGCATCGACAGACCCTACCGAACCGGTAGGGTCAAGCGGCCGCGCTTGTCCGCGAATCTGCTGAGGTATCCGCAGACAAAATGCGATTCTGAGTTTGACGACAGCCGTGAGACCATTCGACGGACGACCGGGCCGGATCGTCCCTACCGGACCGCCATCCAGCCCGGCGAAATTTTGCCAAATTCCGCTACCCGTTTTCGCAAGCGTTTCAATCAGCGCACCTCCAGCGGACCGATATCAACGCGACCACCGAGCACGCGCTGCCTGCCGACCGCGTCGACGACACCGGCAGCCGGCCGGTAGCCGGGGTCACCGGCATTGATGCACGGCGAATCATGCGGCATCGCCTGTGACCATTGCGGATCACCCCAACTCGAGTGCGCGTCCTCACCGATGGCCTTTTGAAATGCCTGCAGCGAATCGAAGGCCCGCCCCTTCCAGACGAAACGGTCATCACCGTCGCCACTGCCGGCCGGATGAAACCAGCGATTGTAGTCGAGCGTGTTGCTGAGGTCGCCGCCGGCCTCAAAGGCCAGCACCGGCAGTGAACGGTTCGCACTGCCGACAATGATGTTGTTGTTAACCACATTGTTCGACGCCCACTGGATCCACAACTCCGCCTGCGCCTGCGGGTGGCTGGTGTTGTTGGCGAGGTAGTTGTTGAGAAATTGACAGCCCTCTACCCGTCCGGCGCCCTTGTCGTAGCCGCCGAACACCAGGCCGGCTTTGTCGTTGTCCTTGAGAATGTTGTTCCTGACAACGATGCCACGAGTCAGCAGGCCCTTGTTCTCGGCACCCACTTCGATGCCCAGGTCGCACTGACTGACGACGTTGCCTTCGATGATGATATCTCGACCGCCATCGATGTAGATGCCGGCGGCATAGCCTCCCCCGTAGTTCGAACGGGCGCGCATCACCTGGTTACCGCGACACACGCCATTGCGAACCACCGCCTGCGGATCGTCGACGATGTCGCGCTCACCACCGATCATGTCGATGCCGATATTGTTGATGTCAGCGACGTAGTTCCGGGAAATCTCAAAACCGTCGACGTTGCCGTTGACCACCAGCGCCTCACTCGGGGCCGCCTCACAGTCGTAAATTTGATTGCCGCTGATCAGCAGATCGGTGACCGGCGTGTCGGCATCGGTGCCGTAAACGGTGATGCCCATGGCGTTCTTGCCACGCATGCCGTGAATTTTGTTATCGCGAAACTGCAAATGGGATCCACTGCCTTGAAAGCGGATTCCGGATCCGTCCCGGGTGGTCAGGCCGCGCATTTCAAAACCGGCAATGGTCAGATAACTGCGGTCCTCGATGTAGAACACGTGCTCGGCGTCAGCGACCTGAGAGACATCGATGATGACTTCGCCGGCGCCACGAATGGTCACCGGCCCGGCCGCGGCGCTGCCCTCAACCTCGACGTAAATCATTTCGCGATACACGCCCGCCAACACCGTAATGGTCGCGCCGGCTTCGACCGTCTCACAGGCTTTTTGAATCGTCTGCCAGGGGGCCTGCGCAGTGCCGGCACCGTCGTCATTGCCGTGCGCAGCGACAAAATACTCCGGCCCCTTACCGAGTTTGAGTGGTGACGGCTGGCTGAGCGCATCCTCCGCTTCGACGGGCGATGTCGACGCCAAGGCAGCAGCCAGATAAGAGATCGCGAACCAGCGGGCAATTTTCATCGGAGCGAGACGGAAACGGAATGGCGACAGAAACAGGGAATTCGGCGACCGCGGCGAGCGCGAACTACGGCAAAACGGAACGGGCGGAATTTTAGCGGATTCTATTAAAATTACCACAACCAATCCAATTATATTTCAATTACGATAGTTTTCGCTTGATTGCGACTCGTAAGATATATAATTTGCCATATCTGCTGGTAATTTCAATAACTCGTTCAGAACTAGCGAATTCTAAGCTGCCTTAACCAACAGCGCCCGCCCCTCCCTGTCTGTCCTCCCGCTTCTTATGAAAACCATTCTCGTCACCGGTGCCGCCGGCTTTATCGGCAGCCACACCGTCGATCGCCTGCTCGCATCGACCGACAGCCAGGTCATCGGCGTCGATGATCTCAGCACCGGCACCCTGAAAAATCTGAACACGCCACTGCAGCATTCACGCTTTCAATTCAAGCAGGCTGATATCGGTGAGGCCGGACGGCTCGACGAACTGTGCCGGCAACATCGTCCGGACTGCATCATTCATCTGGCCGGTCTGGTCAGCGTTGCCCGGGCGGAGACTGAGCCCGGGCTGAATTACGCGCTCAACATCCACAACACCTATGTCGTCGCCGAAGCGGCACGCAAAAACGAGGTGCGGCGAATCGTGTTTGCCTCGTCCGCCGCGTGTTATGGCGAGAGCACCGAACTGCCCCTGAGCGAACATCAGGAGGCCACGCCGATCAGTATGTATGGCACCGCCAAGCTCGCTTCGGAAAAAATTCTGGCGGGTTACTCGAGCTCGTATGGCATCGATACCGTCTGCCTGCGCTATTTTAATGTCTTCGGCGAACGCCAGGACCCGAACTCGCCCTACTCCGGTGTTATCTCGCGTTTCGCCGAAGCCTTTGCCGCTCGCGAGTCGGCCACCCTGTACGGCGATGGCACGCAGACCCGCGATTTTATCGCCGTCGAAGATGTCGCCAACGCCAACGTCATCAGCGCGACCGCGACGTCGATCGAATCAGGCGTTCGCAATGTCTGCACCGGCCAACGGCGCCGCCTGCTCGATGTGCTGAGCATCTTTGAGACACTCTACCCCGATGCCGTCGCGACGCGCTTCGGCCCCGAACGCGCCGGCGACATCCGCGACTCGTGTGGCAATCCGCAGCGCGCCCGCCGCGACCTCGCCTTCAGTGCTTCGGTTTCGCTCGAAGAAGGATTGCGTCGAATGATCCAGCGGACTCGCAAAGCTCTGCTCAGCGCCTGAACCCCGGCTGGTTGCAAAAAATGCTCATGCCTTCCCGCTCCATGGTCCGCCACGCCCGCGCGATCGCCGTCGCGATCCTCGGCCTGCTGGCATCGATCACGGGCAGGGCAGTGGCGGCCGACAGTCTTTACATCGACTACTCCGCGACGCCCGACAGCGAGGCGCTGCTCGCCTTCGACGTATCAATCCTGAGCGCCGCGAGCAAGGCGGATCTTGCGCCCGGCAAGGCACTCGGTAACGAGTTTTATGGCTACCTCAGCATCTGCGAGATCGCCAACGATGCCGACTATCGCCGCCGCGCGGAATCGCTGGGCATCGCATTTCCAGCGACCAACTCAACCTGGAACAGCCGCGTCGCCGACGTCTCGGATCCGCGCTGGCATCGCTTCGTGATCGAAGTGCTCGCCGAAAAAATCGCCGCCAAAGGCTTCGACGGGTTCTTCCTCGACACCGTCGACAGCGTTGCCCTGCTCGAAGCCGCCGATGCGGATCAGGCGGAAAAGTATCGCACCGGTCTGAGCACCTTGATCGCCGCTCTCGACGCGCATTTTCCGGAACAGAAAATCATCATCAACCGCGGTTTCGATTTTATCGAACCGCTGCAGGACCATCTCGACGCCGTGCTGATCGAATCCGTTCTGCGCACCTACGATTTTTCGCGCAGGGAATACGTTGCCGTCGACGCGGAGACCACCGCCGTGCTGACCGGGCACATCGCCGACATTCGCCAACTGGGACTTCCGGTTTTCGCCGTCGACTACCTGCCCACCGATGCCATCGAACTGGCCCGCGCCACCACCGAAAAGCTGCAGGCCCTCGGCTGTACGGTATTGATCACCACTCCCGAATTAAAAGGCGACGTCATCGGTTGGCATCAACGCGTCGCGCGGCGCATCCTGGTGCTGCACGGTCACGATCCGATCGCCAACGAGCAGGCGCGGATCTGGCCATCCGACACGACCACCACCACCATCCTGCAAATGCCGCTCGAATGGATGGGCTACGAGTTGGAATACCACGACGTCTCAACCGGCCTGCCGGCAAGCGGTCGCGGCGCCGACAGTGCCTGGGCCGGCGTCATCGTCGATGACGAAATCGAGATCCCCGCAGCACTTCAGGAAGGCTATTTCGAATGGCTTCAGGCGCGCCACCGGCAAGGCAAAAAACTGCTCTTCGTCGGCGACTACCCGTTCAGCGACGACATTCTGCGTCACGCGCTGTTCGAAGAACTGGGCATCCTTGCCACGGTCGACAAGGCTCCACCGCGCCTCAGCAATCCGCGCCTGACCATCAGCGATGAATCGATCGTCAATTTCGAAGCCGAAGCCAAACCCAGCGTGCGCGATTTTCAGAATGTGCGCGCTCCCGATGGCGCTCACGTCATGCTCTCGGTCGCCGCCGAAACGGAAACCTCCGCGATTCAGAACTTTGATGCGGTTTATACCAGCCCCTGGGGCGGCTGCCTGCTCGCGCCGTATGTGGTCTTCGAGGCCTCGGAAGAAACCGTGCTCACCTACGTCGACCCGTTCGCGTTTCTCGAACAGATCTTCCCAAGTGGAAAGTTTCCCGCTCCCGATCCGAGCACTCGCGATGGCGTGCGCGCATTCTACACCCACATCGACGGCGACGGCTTCACCTCGGTCTCAAACGTCGACGAAAACCAGTTGTGTGGTGAACTGCTCTATCAGCGTTTTCTCCGCGACCTGCCGTTTCCGATCACTGTCTCGATCGTCGAGTCGGAAATCCGCGCGCACATGCTCTATCAGGACAAAGCCGAACAGCCCCGCTACGCGGCCGCCGCACGACGTATTTTCGAACTTCCCCACGTCGAAGCAGCTTCACATTCCTACTCTCATCCGTACGTGTGGTTCGAGGGAGACGAGTCGTATTCGGGACTCTACAACTCCACCAACGTCGACCTGAAGTTCACTGCCAAGTATCCTGACATTATCACCAACCGCGAAATCGCCGGCAGCATTAACTACATCGATGAAGCGCTGACGCCCGAAGGCAAAAACTCGAAGATCATGCTCTGGTCAGGAAACTGCCGACCCGGAGTCGAGGCGCTTGAGGAAGTGGCTGCCCTCGGCATCGAGAGCATGAACGGTGGCAACACCATTCTCAGCAAACGCTTCCCCGGCCTGTCAGCCGTGGCTCCGCGAACCATTTACTGGGACGATCAACTGCAAGTCTACGCCTCGAACCAGAATGAGTTCATGTACACCAACGGTTGGCAAGGCCCCTACTACGGCGGTTTCAGTCAGGTGATCGAAACCTTTGAAATGACCGAAACTCCACGTCGTCTCAAACCGGTCAACGTCTACTACCATTTTTACAGTGTCGAACGCCACGATGCCCTCAAGGCGCTCGATGACATTTACAACTGGTGCAAGCAGGCCGAACTGCATTCGCTGACCACCTCGCAGTTTGCCGCGCTGACCCGCGACAGTCATCACACCAGGCTCTACCAGACCGGCTCGCGGCGCTGGACTGCGCTCAACGAAGGTGAGTTGCGCACCTTCAGACTGCCGCGCAGTATCGGCGTTCCCGATCTGAATCAGTGCCGGGGTGTGACCGGCTACGTTGAACAGGGCGACTGGATCTATCTGCACACCGACGGATCGAAAAAATCCCGCATCGCATTTGCCGACAATCCCGCGCCGCGCCTGCACCTGGTGAGCAGCACTGCCGAGATCGCGTTTCAGCGGCGTGACGCCGCAGTGCTGAAATTCAGCACCAGTGATCTGCGTCCGGTCGAAATCGTGCTCGGTGGCATTCCCGCCAATCATCGGGTCATCATCGACATCAATGGCGAACCGGGATCCAGCGTTGCCGATGCCAGCGGTCAAGTGCGGCTCCAACTGCCGATGCAGGCCGCGGTTCGCGTTGCCATGACCGAGTAAGTCCGCCGGTTTTTTCCTAACATTTTCCCCCGATGTCCCGTTCAGCTCACTCCAGACGCAACGTCATCCTCAGCGGTCGCCAGATCTCCGGCGTCGTGCTCGCGGCACTCGGCCTGGCGTATCTGCTGATCCCGCGCGATACCGAACTGGTCGAACGGCTGGTCGAAGACGGTCACCACGACCGCGCCCGCGAACTGGTCGTGATTTCCGGCTCCATCGCAAGTGGCGGAGCGGCGGTCGCCGGGGACGCCAGCGCAGAGGATTTGATCGCGATGCTGCTGCAGAATCAATCCGGCGACATCCCTGCCGGCAAAGCCAGCCAGATTGCGACCTTGATCGAGATCACCAACGACGCTGACGCAACCCGCCGGATTCTCGACAGTCACGCTTCCCGGTTCACCGACAGCAGCATGGCCGAGTGCCTGTCGGCCCTGGCGCAACGCGCCGTGCAACTCGGCGAACCCGGCCTCGGCGCCGATTTCTATGACCAGATGTGGCAGCTTCAAACTCCCGACGAGGATCAGTTGCGGGACATCATCGCCACCCAACGCTACGCCGGCGATCCAAAGGCGGCGCTCGACTGCATCAGCCGTTACCTCAGTGAACTCGGCCAGCCATTTCATCGTCTCGCCGAAGACCTGCGCATGACCACGGTCAGCCTGCATCGCGAAATCAACGACGGCAGTGGCGCCTTCGATCTGCTCTCGGAGGAATACTTTGCCAGCGTCGACGATGACACCCGGCACACCCTGATGGATCTGATGACGGAGACCGCCGCCCAGTCAGAGCGCCTCGAAGACTGTCTGCCGATCCTCGAGGAATATGTCGCCACACTCAACGCCGCCTCGCGGACCTGGCAGGAATTGCGGACCCAAAAGCAGGCGCACCCGGGCGATGCTGATTTTCGCAAATACGCTTTCGTGCTCGCCCGGCATCATGAATGGAATAAACAGACCGAACAGGCCTTCGAGATCTACTGCAAGTTGGCGGCGATGGGTGATCTCGATGCGCTCGATCGCTGCATCACGATCTATCCGTGGGTCGCCAAACAGGATGAAGCGACCGAATTGCTCACCGCCCTCGCACCGATCCCCGGCCGGCCGCAGTATACCATGCTCACCGCCCGCCTCGAAGCCGACCGCGGCAGCCTCGAACAGGCCATCGCCCTGATGGAGCCGGTGTTATTCCGCCATCCCGAAGCGCAAGCTGTCGACGGCGCTTCGACGCTGATCGAAACCGCCGGCGACTGGCTGGAGTTTGCGCAGATTCTTGAAGCGGCCGGGCACTACGAAAAAGCCATCACCGCCTACCGGAAAACGCTCAGTCTTGAGCCCCAGAACCACGCCCCCCTGCAACCCGTCGCCAGTCTGTTAGTCGCCACGGGGCGCAACCGGGAAGCCCTCGATGCCCTGTCACAGCTGTCACTCGAAGATCACGAACTGCACTCGCTGGAAAATTACGTCATGCTCGCCAGCGCCCTCGGCGACGTCGAAACCGAACAACGCGCACTGGAGATGCGCATCGCAAAAAACACCACGCAGCCGCGCGCCTCCGATTTTCAAGATCTCAGCGAATTTTGGCAACGCGAAGGCGCCTTTGAAAAAGCCATCGACGTCTCCCGTCGAGGTGTCGCCGCACTGCCGCAAAGCAAGCTCCTGCAATTCAATCTGATCGATCAACTGATCGAGGCAAAGCAGTTCAATGCCGCCCGCGAAGAGATCAGTCGTTACGACGATCCCGGCGATCACCGCTTCACCGCGCGTCTGCTGCAGATCGCCAACGAAGTCAGCGATCCCCTGTTGGTTTTGCAAATGATTCGCCGGCGACCGTCCGACCCCACCCTGTCCCCGGGCCAACGCCTGGAACTGGCGGCTCTTTACGAATCAGGCGAATTGCCGGAGTCGGCCTTGAAACTCTACCGCAGCACCCGCGGTGGCGAATCCGGCAGCTTGCGACTCGAGGCGCACCTCGCCTATCAGCGCGGCGACTTCGCCGCAGCACTGAGTCATCAACGCCGCTATCTCGACAGCAGCGCCGAACCGGACTACGAAGGCTGGATGTTTCTCGGCGACATTCTCACCGCCAGCGGCGACAGCGGCGCCGCGCGCCGGGCCTACCAGTACGCGCTCACGGTTTTGCGAAGCCATCTCAACGACCCGGCGCCGGCAAAAGACACCGCGGCCGAATCCGCGAATCCGCTGAGCGCCGACCTGTCTACCGGTCAGAGCAAAGCCGGGTAAACGGCACGCAGGTCGAGCGAGTCGCCATTCTCCTTCTGCAGTTCGAGTAGACGCGCAAACAGTGCCTTCACCCGCTGCTGATGAGCCGGATCGTCAGCCAGATTTTTCATCTCTTTGGGATCAGCCTTCAAGTCGAACAGCAGCACCGCTTTTGCCTGAGGATAGAGGATCAGCTTGTGACCTTCGTCGGTGACCGCACGCTGCCCATCCAGGTAAGCCCCGTAGATGGCTTGGTAATTTTCCTCACGCCCGCCGTCGAGGATCGGCAGCAGACTTTTGAAATCGACATGCTCAGGTTTGTCCACTCCGGCGAGTTCCAGTGAGCTGGCCATGATGTCCTGCAGATAGACTTTACCGTCTTTCTTAGCGCCTTTCTCGACGCCGGGACCAACCACCATCAGCGGAACGCGCACACTGTGATCAAACATGTTCTGTTTGCCCATCAAGCCGTGATGACCGACCGCCAGACCGTGATCGGCGGAGAAAAAGATCCAGGTGTTATCGGCTTTGCCGGTCGCCTCCAGAGCATCGAGGATGCGCCCGATCTGCACATCCATGTGAGTGATGATCGCGTAGTATTCCTGACGGTTGACCTTCACCGAATGCTCGGTGCGCGGAAACGGCGCCAGCTTTTCGTCGCGCAGACCGCGACCGGATTTCATCGCTTCACCAAATTCATACTCGGGCACAAAACTGTCCGGCACGGCGATGTCGTCGACCGGATACTTGTCGACGAACTGCTTCGGCGACTGCCGCGGATCGTGCGGCGCGTTGAAGGCGAGATACATGAAAAACGGATCGTCTTTTTTCGCCGCCATCCCCAGATACTCGACGCCGTCGTCACCGAGCACTTCGCTCCAGTGCTTGCCGCCCTTCCAGTAGCCTTCAAATTTCGGATCGAAGGGACTCCACGGGTCCGGCTGATCAGGCAGCGGACGGTTGTAGCCTTCGGGCGTTTGATTGGGCATGCCGGGGCGGACATTGCGAGCCACATCGAAAATCTTTTCAGCCGAAGCTTTCACGTGCCACTTGCCGGCAAAGTAGGTGTCGTAGCCGGCCGTGCCCATCAGCTGCGACCACATCAGGCCTTTCTGCTGAAAGTTCTGCCCGGCATCACCCGGTTGCGCCTTTTTCTTATCGCCGCCACCGAACCGGTTCGATTCCGCCTCGGCCTCCCAGACAAACAAACCGGTATTGAGCATGTGCCGGCTGGCGACACACACCGCACCGCTCCACGAGCCCATGTTGTAGGCGTGGGTAAAGGTCGTGCCACGCTCGACCAGACGATCGAGGTTGGGCGTCTCGATCTCGTCATTGCCCAGAGCGGCAATCGTATCGAAGGCCTGGTCATCGGCAAAGATGAACAGGATGTTCGGCTTTTCCGCCCGCGACTGAAAGGCGCCGAGGCAAAAGGCGATCGAAAAAAGGCAGAGGCGTTTTAACATATGCCGAGTAAAACCTCAGCCGCCGTGGGTGTAAAGGCCGGGATTGAGCTGACGCGGCACCAACGCGCTGACGCGATGCAGGCAGCTTCCTGCTACGCTCTGCCGGTCACAGCGGTCGCTGCGCACCGCCGCATTTGCCGGCACCGCACCGCGGGCTGAAAACCCACGGCCGGCGCGGCGGAAACCGTCGTAATAACGACGCCGACTCTACGAGGGAATCAGGTCCTTGACCATCTCGCGCTCTTCACGCAGTTCGTTGATGCTGGCGTCGATGCGTGCGCGGCTGAACTCGTGAACCGGGAGATCGGGAACGATTTCCCATTTCTTGCCGTCGGTGCGCACCGGAAAGCCACTGATCAGGCCGCGACTGACGCCGTAGCTTCCGTCCGAGTGGACACAGACGCTGTGCCAGTCACCCTCTTCGGTAGGCGTAGTCAAATCGCGAACCGTGTCGACCACCGCATTCGCTGCCGACGCTGCCGAGGACGATCCACGAGCTTCGATAATCGCTGCACCGCGCTTTTGAACGGTGTCGATAAACTCGTTCTCAAGCCAGGTTTCGTCGTGAATTTTGCGCATCGCGCTGACACCGTTGATCTGGGCGTTGTGAAAGTCCGGATACTGAGTCGCCGAGTGATTGCCCCAGATGGTCATGTTGCTGACCGCACTGACATGCACGCCGGCCTTGGCGGCGAGCTGCGACTTGGCGCGGTTTTCATCGAGGCGGGTCATCGCGAACCAGCGCTCGGCCGGCACGTCGCGCCCGTTGTTCATCGCGATCAGACAGTTGGTGTTGCAGGGATTGCCAACCACCAGCACGCGTGCGTCTGAAGCTGCGTTGTCGGCGATCGCCTTGCCCTGACCGGTAAAAATTTTACCATTGATGCCGAGCAGATCCTTGCGCTCCATGCCCTGCTTGCGCGGCACACTGCCGACCAGCAGCGACCAGTTGGCTTCGTTGAATCCGGTGTTCAGATCCGACGTCGCAACGATGTCGTCGAGCAGTGGAAAAGCACAGTCTTCGAGCTCCATGACCACACCTTCGAGCGCTTTCATACCCGGCTCGATTTCAATGAGATTGAGCGCGACTTTCTGATTCGGCCCGAACATCGCGCCGGAGGCGATACGAAACAAAAGTGAGTAACCGATCTGTCCGGCGGCTCCGGTGATCGCAACGCGAATGGGTGTGGTGCTCATGGTCTTCGAATAATGTGGTGTAATGAATGTATCTACTCCCCGGTCGTCGCGCCTGCGTCAACGCCGTGTGAATCCTCTGCAACGGTGGAAGCTCGACCGCCCTCAATCAAGAGCTTTTTCATGCGCTCACCGAGATAAGCCCAGTGCGGATTGGCGCGCAGATCATCGACCGTGCTTTCCATCCGGTAGACCCAGTTTTCGCCCAGAACCCCGGGAACGTTGATGCGGTCCTCGAGGCCGAGCGCATCGGTGATCATCACCCCCGCGTAGCGCGAGTTGGATTTAAACAAGGCCAGCAACAAGGCCTCCCTGACCGTGTCACCATAAGGCAGCACGCCGCCTTCCGGGCCCGCGTCGGTGGCGATGCCGGCAAAAACCCTCATCGCCTCCATGAACGCGCGCGCGTCGTTGAGTGCGCCGTGGGCATCGTGATCGTCATCGGCCGGCGGGTTTTCGCGCGCCTGCTCGAGGTTATGTCGATGTTTTTCCCACTGCACCTGCATCGGATCGTGATCGTGTGTGGAGTAAGTCGCGAAGGAAATCTCGCCGTAGTCATCGCCGGGGATCGCGCCGCGGCCGTCTTCGTAGTACTCCCAATGCGGCACCTTCATGCCGGGAATGCCGAGCGACTCAAGACTCGGGCGCACATAGTCGGGCACCACGCCAAGATCTTCGGCGATGACTTCGGCACCGTCGGCCGCTTCGATCAAAACCTTGAGATACTTTTCACCGTCGGCGCGATTGGATGCCTTGTGCTCCGGCGTGTCGTCCGGGTGTCGCTTAAAGCCCGGCAGGCGACCGCCGGTTTTCGCCTTCGCCTCATCTTCGCTGAGCGGCAAAAACTCCTCATTGCGCACCGGATTCCACGGAAAGCTGTAGATGCGATAAAAGCCGAGCGCGTGATCGACGCGGAACATCGAGAAAATCTCGCACAGTTTCTGCACCCGCCGGCGCCACCAGACAAAGCCGCGCTCCTCCATGACGTCCCAGCGATACATCGGGATGCCCCAGTTCTGCCCCCACTTCATGGTGAACTCGTCGTCTTTGAAATTCGTCTCCGGCGGCGCTCCGCCATACCAATCGAGATCGAAGACCGCTGGATTGGCGAACACGTCGGCGCTGCAAAAACTCACCCCGATCGGCATATCACCCATCAACGCCACACCGGCCCGGTCCGCATGCTCGCGCACCGCCCGCCACTGCTGATCGGCGATCCACTGCACGTAGGCGTAGAACATCAGTTGCCGCTCGGTCTTGACCGCTTCCCGATCGAGCAGATCCCGCACAAAATCGCGCGCCTTGTCGATGCTGTTAAACGCCTCGCCCCAGGTCTGCCAGTTTTGATTGCCGCCCTCCATGTCCATCAACAGACGGAACATGCAATAATCTCCCAACCAGCCGGTCTGCGCTTCACAGTAAGCGTGAAATGCTTCGTCGCGTGCGGTGCCCTGCTGACAGTGCTTTTCGAGAAAAACCAGAAAGGCGCGCCACAACAGATCGAACTTGAGCGCGCGCACCTTGACGTAATCGACTCCGCCACGGCGCAGCTCCCCAATATCGAGGCCTGCCAGCACCTCGTCGTAAACGGTCGCCGACAAATCTGCCAGGCCGGTCTCACCCGGTGAGCAATCGAGGGTCAGTGGATCCAGCGCCACCGAGGAAATCGCATTGTAGGGACTGTTGTCTGAACCGGTTTCATTGATCGGCAGCAATTGCACGAAGCCCATGCCGAGCTCTGCATTCCAGTCGATAAACTCGCGCAGCGCCACCACATCGCCGATGCCCAGATCATCCTCACGGCGCAATGAAAAAACCGGGACCAGAAGACCTGCAGACTTTGCCGCCCCCGTATCTGATGTAGCTTCGTTTCCCATGCCTGAATTCGTTAGGTAGTGTGGCAGCAAATGGCGGCGGCACAAGCCCGCGTATCGCCGCCGGCCGTGCGAAAAGAACCAAGCCGTAATCGGGAAAATTTCCAGTTGGTTCAAGCCTCGGGTGATGCCAATTTGGCAGCCAAGCATTCATGTCTGTACAATTCGAAGATTACTACAAGGTTCTTGGCGTCAGTCGCGACGCCAGTCAGGACGATATTCGCAAAGCATTTCGCAAGCTGGCGCGGAAGTACCATCCCGACGTTTCCGAAGACAAGGAAGCCGGCGAGGAAAAATTCAAGCAGGTCAACGAGGCCTACGAGGTGCTCGGCGATGCCGAAAAGCGCAAGAAATACGATCGTCTCGGTGCAAACTGGAAACAGGGCCAGGACTTCTCCGGCTTTGGTGGCGGCGGCGGTGGCAATCCATTCGCCGGCGGCTTCGGTGGCGGCGGCAGAGGCTCACAGGAATTTCACTTCGACGGCAGTACCGGTTTCAGCGACTTTTTCGAAAGCATGTTCGGACAGCGCGCCGCCGGCGGCGGCGACCCCTTCGGTGCAGCCTACGGACAGGCCCCGCGCTCACCGCGACCGGCGAAAGGCACCGACATCGAGGCCGACCTGTTGGTCACGCTCGACGAAGTCATGAACGGCGCCACCCGCCAGTTGCAGCTCAATCGTCCCGACGAATCCGGCGAAACCAAAAACTCCACCGTGCGGGTCACCATACCCAAGGGCGTCAGTCAGGGGCAAAACATCCGACTTGCCGGCCTCGGCCAGCCAGGCTATCACGGCGGCCCGGCCGGTGATCTCTACCTGAAAGCCCGCTACGCCCGGCATCCGGAGTATCACCTGCGCGGCAGCGATTTGATCCACGATCTCGAACTGGCTCCCTGGGAGGCAGCCCTCGGCACCGAGTTGCCGGTGCCGACGCCGCACGGCAAAGTAAAGTTGAAAATTCCCGCCGGCACCCAACCCGGCACTGACATGCGCCTGCGCGGTAAAGGTCTCGCCAAAGGCGCCGACGACCACGGCGATCTCTACATCGCCATCAATGTCGTCATTCCCGGCGAGCTCAGTGACGATGACCGGGTGCTCTGGCAGGCACTCGCCGACGCCAGCGACTTCGATCCGCGCGCCTGATCAAAGTCATCAACAAACGTCACCCAATGTCACGAGCGCACCGCTACCTCTGAGGCAAACTGATTTTCTTCTCAATCGGCACGCCGCCATCCGCATCGACGATTTTTAACGTCACGGCCGGCGCCTCCGCCTGCCAGTCGATCTCGACGATGCCGTAATTTTCGCGGTGGTAGGTCGCACTCATCTCCGGGTCGCGGTAGCGATTGTCGGTCGGCGTGCCGCGCGGATGCAACTGATTCAGACTGCTCGACGTCAGATCGTAGATCGGATACGGCGCACCCCCGTCGCGCTGCACCGACAACTCCGACCAGTGCCGGTCACCACTCAGAAAAATCACCCCGCTCGCCTTCGTCGACGCGATCAGATCGATCATCCGCTGGCGTTCCACAGGCAAGTTTGACCAGGTTTCCTGCCCTGAAGCTTCGGCCACAAATTGAATCCCCGATACCAGCAGACGCAGTTCCGCCGGTTTCCGCAGCTGCTTCTCAAGCCACTGCCACTGCTCGTCACCCAGCATGGTCAGCTGCGGATTCGGATCCGGATAATAATGCCCACCGACCCGCCGTTCGCCCACCTTCAACGGCGAGCGAAAATAACGTCCGTCGAGCATGATGATCTGCACTCGCTTACCCTCCGGCCCGATGATTCTGGAATCGTAAATCCCCTCCCGGTTGCGCCGTTCGGTGTTCGGCGCCTCGCCCCAGAAATTGAGGAAAATCCGCTCCGCCTCCGCCTTCTTCGGATACTCGACACCACTGTCATTGATCCCGTAATCGTGATCGTCCCAGGTTGCCATGACCGGACACATGGTGCGCAGCAACGCAAACCCGGGATCCGCCGCCAGCCGCGCATACCTGGCACGCATCAGGTCCATGTCCTCGGTATCCGCGTAGATATTGTCGCCGAGAAAAAGGAACAGCTCCGGCTGGTCCGCGACGATGCGCTGCAACAGCGGCATCGGATTCTCCTGCTTGATGCACGACCCGAAATGAATGCGCGTCAGTGCTTCGTCGGCAACTGCCGGGGCAGGATTCAACAGAGAGATCGCAAGCGAAACGGTGAGCAGTGTCTTCTTCATGGGATGTATCCCGTCAAGGTGACAAATTCAGCCACATTTCGTCACTCTGAAAATCAATCACCGCCGCGCACCTGATCAGCATGTCGATGCCGAGCACGCCGTCGATGGACGACCCATTGCCGAGTCGAACTGCCTCGAGATGCGGAAGCTCAGTGATACCGACCGGTAAAATGCTCAGGCTGTGGCCGGCCTTTCCCCATCGGGTATTGCGCAGCATCGAGTGACGCACTGCCACCCGTTGCCCGCCGCTGTCGATCAGGTGCGACACCTTACCGATGCCGCGAAGGCCGATTTTTTCGGCAGTCCGCTGAGACAACAAGGTCTGTGAGGCTCCCGTGTCGAGCAGCCACACCAGGCGCTGCCCGCGATACTCACCGGCAACCAACAACAGATCGCCACCGTGGCTGGAGCCGGACAAAAGTTCCACAGCAACACCTCCCGGGCTTCGGAAAGTCATCGGTCGCGCAGCAAGCTGTTTCTTCGCCACATCGAGATAAGACGTGTTGGCTTTGAGAAAATCGATGCCGACCAGGCCCTGCGTCCTGCCGGGCAGACGCGCGCGCGGCGGAAGCACCACCATTTCAGCGCC
>CBDULB010000091.1:0-25713 GCA_965367965.1 uncultured bacterium
ATCCGATCGCTGACCAGAGGCGTGGTCAGGGACACCGCCCCGACCCCGGCGATCCCGACAAGCTGGTCAGCGCCGGACAACTCAGTGACAATCCCCCGTTCTACGGGCCCGCCGGCACCGTGCACATGAATCTCAGCGACTGGATGCGTTTCGGTGCCGCCCACCTGCGCGCAGGCCGGCACCCGCAAGCCAGTCAAACTGAGTTGCCCGAAATTCTCAGTCCCGGCGACTACCGGATCCTGCATACCCCCACCCCGGGCGCAAAAAGCTACGCTTTCGGATGGAGTTTGTATCGGGTGTCCCCGGGCACCCTGCCGCTGCTCTCCCACGACGGCTCCAACACCGAGTGGTATGCCCGCATCGTGCTCGACCGGCAGGCCGGTATCGGCATTCTCATGGTCACCAACGCCGCCAACGACTCCGCCAAAGAGGCGATCAACGAGCTGGGGGAACGCATCGTCCAGGCCCTGAAGCTCTCCTCTGCCCCTGACTCAGCCAATCCGTAGCGCCGTAAGCGTAAGCCGCTCTCGCTGCGCCCAAACGTCACTGCGGCGTCCCGCCGCCACACCGCTCCGCCCCCCGATCACCACCGGTCATGCCAGACTCCACGTATCAACAGATCCGCGGCACACTGGTTCACTTCCATCTCCTGCGTGACGCAGCCGGCTTCTACCTGATTGACGGAGGATTTCTCGGCGCCGTCCCGCGCCTTGAAAAACGGCTCAGCGAAACCGGCCACGATTTCAGCGCCATTCGCGCGTTGATCCTCAGCCACGGCCATCTCGATCACACTCTCAACGTCGCCGAAATCAAACGCCGCTCAGGATGCCAAGTCTACGCGCCCACCGCCGACCGCGATCACGTCGCCGGCGTTCACCCTTACCGGGGCATCAATCGCCTCTGCGGAATCGCCGAAGCAGCCGGTCGCAAAGCTCTCCGTTACCGGGAGCCGCAGGTCGACCACTGGTTCGAACCCGGCGAGCGGCTCGACCTCTGGGGCGGCCTCGAAGTAGTTCCACTCGCCGGCCATACGGCGGGCCACAGCGGCTTTCTCAGTCAGCAGCAGCGCCTGCTTTTCGCGGGCGACCTGTTCTCCAGCTACCTGGGCATCGCCCAAGCACCGCCCCCCTGGCTGAACGTCGACTGCGCCGAAAGCCGCAAAAGCATTCAGCGGGCAGCCGCTCTCGACATCGATCGCGTCGCCCTCAACCACAGTCGACCCGCGTCCGGCGAAGCCAACCTCACTGATCTGCGCCGACTCGCAGCCCGCATTTGAAAAACCGGACAATCGCCGCCAAGCTGGCCGTCCCATGCCACCCGCCAAGCCCGTCCTCCGCGCCCGCAATCTATCCGTCGACACGCTCAACGATCGCCTCATCCTCAGCGATCTCGACTGGACCGTGAACAAAGGTGAACACTGGGTCATCCTCGGTGCCAACGGCAGCGGCAAGACCTCCCTGCTCAACATTCTGCTCGGCTATCTCACGCCGACCACCGGCGACGTCACCTTCGGCCACGAGAACCCCGAAGATTTCGAAACCTGGGACGCCGCCAAGCGTCGCATCGGATTTGTCAGCAGCAGCGTCAGTCACCAGATTGAGTTCGATGAACCGGCCAGCGATGTCGTGCTCAGCGGTCGTTACGCGATGATCAACTACTGGGCCCGGCGCACCCCGAAGGCCGACCGCGAAGACGCCGCCAAAGTGCTGCGCCAGATCGAAGCCGAACACCTCGCCGATCAGCAGTGGTCATTTCTATCCCAGGGCGAACGCCAGCGCATCCTCGTCGGTCGTGCCCTCATGGCAAAACGCCTCGCTCTGTTGATTCTCGATGAACCCTGTGCCGGACTCGACCCCGTTGCCCGCGAAAACTTCCTCGCCTTCCTGCACCGTCTCGGTTCCCGGAAGAATGCCCCGCCGACCGTGCTTGTCACCCATCATGTCGAAGAGATCACACCGAATTTCACTCACGCTTTGATCCTGAAAAATGGCCGAACGCTGGCCGCAGGACCGATCAAAAGAACGCTCACCTCCGCCAACCTCAGCGCAGCCTTCGGCGCCGAAGTCAGCCTGCGCAAAAATCCCGGCACCGGTCGCTATCAACTCCGCCTGGCTCCGACCACCCGCAAAGTATTCTAAGCCTTTGGACGTTCCGACAACGAACCGGGAACGAACAACAAAGAAAAAGCCCCTATACCTGAGCCGGCATGCTCAACCACGTCGTCGTGGTACCTTCCGCGGAACGCACCCCAAGACGCATGCCCATCTGACCCGCCAGCACACTTGCCGTGGTCAGACCAATGCCGTAATGGCTGTTATCTTTGGACGTGTAGAACGCGTCAAAAATCTTCGGCAACTTCTCGGCCGGAATGTCGTTGCCGGTATTGCGAATGAACAGGTCAACACGATTTTCCTCAACCGGCGAAACCTGACCGGGAGGCAGCACATCGATGGCCACCTCACCCTGCTCGATCTCACCTGCTGCTTCAGCAGCGTTCTTCACCAGCTCACCGACGATGTCATTGAGGCGCGTCGAGTCCGCCATCACCAATGGCAATCCCGGTACGGCTTTGAACTCCAAATTGACTCCTCGATCCGTGCAAATCGAACGCGCGTTCTGTTCCATATAAGGCAACACTTCCGCTAAATTGACCGGCTCAGCCGAGATCCGTGCGCAGCCCGAAGCGATCAGAATAATCTTATTCAGCTCCGACGAGTTGACCGCCGAATCGCGCATCTGCTCGACATTTTCCTTCACACTGCTTTCGAGATCATCCTCCATCAGGATCAAACTCGAAAAGCCCTGAATCACCCCGAGCATGTTGTTGGTTTTGTGGACCAGGCCCTGCATCAGAGAGCGATAAAATTCCCGCGTCGTCGAATCATCGAGCACGTGATGGTCTGCAAAGAAAAATTGACCTGAGTCAGAACTTCCGGCGGCGGTTTCCATGGTCTTTATAAGGAGGGATGAGGGGACGCGGGGGTGCGAAAGATTAAGAGGAAGAAATTGTAAAGACAACTAAAAATTCTCATAATTATAGATTCATACTCTACGGCGCTAAGCCGCCAGCCATAAGTCGCACTTGGTCAGCACTATGCAACACACGACGCTCACCATTCGCAGCGCTGAGAATCATTTCGCCGCGGTCGCCAAAGCCGACTACCTCTCCGCTCAGCCTTTGCCCGGCGAAGTCGACCCGCACCTCTCGCCCGAGCAGGACGCTGCGCGAATTCAGCGTCGCACCGACTTCAGCAAACGATTCATCCTCAAGGCAATGCGGATACAACGACGCCAGTTCCAACAACAATCGCGCTGCCAGTCGATTGCGATCAAAGCTCGCCCCGGCGTCGCAAGACGCCAGGCGCAGTGACGTCGCCGTCTGACTCAATTCGCCCGGAAACCGGTCACTATTGACATTCAAACCAATACCGAGCACGGCAAACTGGTTACCCTTCTGCAGGTGCGTGTCGACCAGCAGACCAGCGACCTTTTTCTCGCCAAACCAAATGTCATTCGGCCATTTGATGCCCGCCTGGATTTTTAATGCCGGTCCCAGATGATCGATCGCCCGACACAACGCCACCGCCGCCAACTGTGGCAGCCGCGGCCAGTTCGAGGTCGACGTCTGCGGTCGCAGTAAAACCGAGAACAATAGATCCCGTCGCGCTGGCGATACCCACGGATCACCCCGCCGGCCACGCCCGCCGCTCTGACTCTCAGCGAACACCGTCCACCCCTCTGCCACGCCATCGCGTCCTGCCGCCATCGCCAGATCGTTGGTCGACACCGTCTCCTCGACCACCTCGACCGCGAAGTTCAACGCCCCTTTCCCGCCCGCCTGGTCGATCGCCACCGCTATCGCCTCCGCGTCGAGCGCGGGCTGCGGTTCATTTTGGAAGCTAGGAGGCATCGGTATCAATCTCCAACTCCATGGCGAGGTCGATCGATCCCGCCGAATGAGTCAAGGCACCGACCGATATGAAATCGACGCCGGTCGCGGCGATGTCAGCCACCGTGTCGAGAGTGACGCCACCGCTCGCCTCCAATTTAATTAAACTGCCGGCGGCGTCGCGCATTGCCACCGCCTCGCGCAACTGACCGGGGCTCATGTTGTCGAGCAGGATGAATTGCACACCTTCCAGTCCGAGAAAATCGCGCACCTGATCGAGCGTGTCGGTCTCCAGTTCGACGCTGATGTCAGGATGCTCGGCATGCAACGCATCGATCGATCGCTTGATCGCCGCGACGCTGTTCTCGGCGAGCAGATGATTGTCCTTCACCATCACCGCATCGTAGAGGCCGATGCGGTGATTCGTCCCGCCGCCGGCTGCGACCGCCGCCTTTTCCAATTCGCGAAATCCCGGCGTCGTCTTGCGCGTGTCCAGCAATTTGGCCCGGCCGCTGACCCGCTTCACAAACTCGTGCGTCGTGGTGGCCACACCGCTGAGCCGCTGCAGGAAATTCAACGCCGTGCGCTCCGCCGTCAACAGAGCTCGCGTCGGCCCCTTGACCGTTAACACCCGATCGCCGGCTTCAACATCGCTGCCATCACTGGCCGCGACCGCGATTTCGCAGCGCGAGTCGATTTTTTCAAAAACCTCGACCGCCACTTCGACACCGGCCAACACACAGGCCTCGCGCGCCACAATCACTGCGGTTGCCCACTGGTCTTCGGGAACAAAGTACGCCGAAGTCAGATCGCCGGCATTGCCGAGGTCTTCAGCAAGCGCGAGATGGATCAGCGCGTGAACGGATTGAGATAGAGGCATGCTTTTTAAAGTGGAGATCGTGACCGTTGAAAGAAAACGCCGACCGGCTCACGTTTCCACCAGTTTCCGCTCGCGGATTTCTCCGCGCCATCCGTGAAGCGATACAAGTACAGATGAGCGCGCACCGCTTCCGGCTCCTCACCGTCAAAGGGATGATCATCGAAAAACTCCAGGGCAGCGGCGTCGTTCGCCAACAGCCGGTCCACCAGCGCCTGAAACCACGCGCCGTTGCCCGGCGAAATACGACCGCCGCGCACTTCCAGTGCCAGAAACCAAAACTGCCACGCCAGTCGCGGTTGATGCGGCGCGACAAATCGCGGGCGCCGGTCGAGCTCGTCCGGTTTCCAACGCAGATCGTAGACGTGCCACGTCTTACCTCCGTCGCGAGTGCCCTCGAGGACGATCTCAGGTCGCTCCTTGGTCATGGTGCGAAACAAGCCATAAGCGTTGACCAGAGCAAACGGCCGCAACGACTGGTGAAATCGATGCGCAACGTCAGGCAACCATCGCTGCGGCGTGCGCAATCGGGTGGCGCCGGGAGAGCTGAGCTGGGCGTCGATCGAAATCACCGACAGTACCAGTAGCAGCAAACCAAGAGCCCAGCGCCAGACATTTTTATAACGCAGAGACGGCGCCGCAGCTTCATCAGCGGTTCCGGTCCGCAGCCACGCCAGCCACGGCTTTTGCCAATAACGATCCGCGATCAGGGGCAGACACAGAATCGCCGTCAGGCCGTTGAAGAACGTGTAGTTTCCGGTCGCTGCAATCATCACCATCAGGCCGGCGATGCCCACGGCGGCCACCAGACGCAGCCGGGTCCCGCAAAAGATGCAGAACGGCAGCCCCAGCTCCACCAGATACATCGGCAGCAGCGAGAACTTTTGAAACCCGGCCGGCAACTGATGCATCCACCACGCTGTCCAGGTCGGCAGCGGCTGGGTCTGGTAGTGATAAGTCATCGCGTCAAACTCCCCCCACCACGCCGGATCCGGCCACGCGACTTTGACCCAACCGGAAAAAAACATCAGTCGAAACAACAGACACCACAGCAAAAACACCGCCAGCCGGGAAGCTGGTCGCTGCACTTTTTCCCACGCTGCCCTCCGCAACGGCTGCGACCACGGCGCTGCAAGAATCGCGACGAACCCAGCCTCGACCAACAGGATGTCCCACTGGAAACTCAGGAACACGCTACCGGTATGCAGCACCGAAAGGTAGATGATCCACAGCCCGAGCAGCGCTGGCCCCTGCGCAAAACCGATCACCAACAGCAGCGACAACACCACGCCGACGGCCAACGTCAGATGCACAAACCCGTCCGCCGAACTCACCCAGAACAGCGTCGGCAGATTCCACCACCGGTTGCGTCCCTGTTCGCCGAAAGCCCCTTCGACCGCATCCAGGTAGTCCGTCATCGGCACCAGACCATCGCCTCCTACCAACCCGGAAAACTGCCCCCACCACGACACGATTGCGATCAGGTAGATTCCGCCCAGCGCCCGCAAAAACAGCGCCACACCGATACGATGCTGATCGGCATCGAGGGGCGTCAGCACCGTCAGGATTTTGCGCACAGTGGAGTTCATCGCCAAGTATCCGAGTATCAGATATTGAACAGTGATGCCAGCCAATCCCCAATGCGTTAGTCAACCGCAATAGTAATCGACCTACCGCAGCCAATCCGCGCTCACCCTACCAAGTATTCCCAGGGAAAATTTCATTGCATCGCAGCTGACACCATGCATACTAAGCAGTCACCTCGCTCCCGCTCCTTCCACCTTCCAACCAACACTCCGAAAGCCATGTCCTACCGAGTGCTGCGTACGCATACTGAATCCTATTACCACTGCATCGACAGGGTGGTCGACAGAACTCGCTGTCTGCACAATGCCGAGCGACGCCATTTCCGGCTGTGGATGCGGCGACTGGCGCAGTTCTGCGGGGTGCAGGTGGTTACCTATTGCTTGATGGAAAATCACTTTCACCTGCTGGTGCGGGTGCCGTGCCGGGAGACGATGCTCAGCATTGAGCCGCTGACCGAGCCCCGGCTGCGGCAACTTCTTCCGCTGATCTACGGTGGCCGTGATCTGCGCGATGCAGTGCAGGAACTGGATCGCGCGGTGCAACAGGACTCCACCGGCAAATGGCTTGCTGAGATCCTGGCTCGATACGAGGCAAGACGGTTTTCGCTGTCGATCTTTCTCAAAGAGTTAAAGCAACGCTACACGCGTTGGCACAATCGACGTCACCGGCGCACGGGAACACTCTGGGAGGATCGGTTTCGCTCGGTGCTGGTGGAGGGAGATGAGCGTACTTTGCTGACGATAGCGGCTTATATCGATCTAAACCCTGTGCGCGCGGGCCTCGTCAATGATCCGAAGGATTACCTGTGGAGCGGTTATGCTGAGGCGGTAGCAGGGGAAAAAGCGGCCCGTGAGGGCCTGGCAGCCGTTCTGGAGAATACATCGTTCGGGGTAAATCGCCGGGTAACCTGGCGCCGTACCGCGCCGCGCTACCGGATGCTGCTCTTTGGTCACGGCGAGAAACGTGATGCGGATGCGAAAACGGGAACAGCAGGGCGTCCGGGGATGACCAGCCGCGAGGTGGCGGAGGTGCTGGAGGCTGGCGGCGAGTTGAGTGTGTGCGAAGTCCTGCGCTGCCGGGTTCGCTATTTTACACACGGTGTAGCCATTGGTGGCGAGGAGTTTTTGCAGCAGGTGATGGAGGAAAACCGCCAACATTTCAGCGCCAATCGGACCACAGCGGGACACCGGATGAAGGGCTCGGACTGGGGAGGAATGCAGGTGTTGCGCGGACTGCAGCATGATTTGTTTGGCAACGGGGCGGGTAAACGGGAATAAATGCCCGTGCGCTTTGCTGGATCGCCAACTCTGGGTCCACGGGGACGCTGATTTCCCTGCCCGGGACCCAGTCCTGACAGTGACACCTCCCCCAACTCCGCATTTCCCCCGCGCCAGTTTTCGGCTATCTTGGCGACGAGCAGAAAAGCAGAGCAAAACACCGATGGCCGACAGCTACAGTTGGGAAAGCGCCTCCACACAGGGCAGCACATTTCGCAGTGAGGGATCGCAGCATCTCGGCTGGTGGATTTTGCTCGCCGTGCTGATTTCGATCGTGCTGCACGTCGCGCTCTACATTGCTTTCGGCGCTTGGGAACTGCAGCAACAAGTGGCCGAGCTCAATGAAGAGCTTGTGTTTCGCAATCAGCAACAGCAGCTGGTCATCGACCAGAAAGAACTCACCGAGATCATGCCGCAGCCGCAGGCCACGGATGAAAAAGCACCGGACAACGCCGACCTGAGCAAGACCCTCGAAAAGATCGATGAGTTCGACATTTTCAAGGATGCACCGGAAGAGATCACTCTGACGCCGGCGGTCGAAGACGTAAAAGTTTTTGCCCAGGGCGGACCGGCCGCCCCCAAAACCGGCGTCAGTCTCGACATGGGCAGCCTCGACCTGTCGGTTGCCGATGCGGTCAGCAAGGACCTCAAGGAAATGCGCGAGCGGCTGCTCGACGCCGAAGTAGCTGCCAACGAACAACCGGTGCTGGAGCTGAACAGCGACGAATTTTCCGCGACCTCCGACACCGAAGACTTTTTCAGGAAAGCCGCCGCCAAAGCGACCGGCGATGACGGCACGGCGATCACCGAAGGTTACAGCAACCTCGACGACCTGCTCACCGGGGCCGGCGGTGGCATCCCGGGCGACACCAAACCGATTCTGATGCCGACCGACCTGTTGTTCGAATACAACGAGTTTGAGCTGCGTGAGGAAGCCGGGCTGAGCATGATGAAGTTGGCCTTTTTGATCCAGACCAACCCCGACGCGAAGTTCATCATCGAAGGTCACACTGACACCATCGGCAACGATCAGTACAATGAAGAACTCAGCCTCAAGCGGGCCGGCGCGGTGCGCGACTGGCTGCTCAATAAGCTGAAGATCGCGGCGACCAACATTCAGGCGGTCGGCTACGGCGAAACCCGCCCTATCCCCGGCGTTCCCACCAGCGGCACCCCGGAAGAGCAGGCACTCAACCGCCGGGTTGAGATCGTTATCAGGAAAAAGTGAGTAGGGTGCGGGATCGGCGTCGGCGGAGGCGCAAGCTTGTCGCAGCGTCGTTCGTCGTGTGTATCTGCAGCGTACTGCTTTTCCTGTGGGTCGCGCGCACCCAGGCGATCGCCATGCTTCACTACACTCGCGCGGAGGGCGTTGAAAGGACGGCGCGTCCCGAGCAGCTTTCAATGCGGCAAAAGGCCAGCGTCATTTTCAGCGGGGTATCGGTGCCGCGGCCGGAAAATTCAATCGATCCGAACTCGCTCAATCTACCGTTTGAATCTCTGCATATCGCCAACAGTCGCGGCGATACTCTGGAAGTCTGGCGGATTCCCTATGCCACTGCCACGGTATCGCCATCAGCCCCCCGCGTGTTGATGTTTCACGGCTACGCTGCCAGCAAGGATTCGCTGCTCAGCACCGCTTTGTATTTTCAAAAACTCGGCTGCGAATGTTGGCTGGTCGATTTCTACGGCTCTGGTGGTTCAACCGGCGACAGCACCTCATTCGGCTGGTACGAATCGGGAGACGTTGCATCGGTTGCCGTGGCCGCTCGCGCCGCCGACGATCAGCTGAGTCAAAGGCAACCGATCATTCTCTACGGGACGTCGATGGGTGGCGCGGCGATTATGAGAGCTCTGGCAGAGCTCGATGTCGACGCCGATGGCGCTATTGTCGAAAGTGTCTTTGGCAGTTTCCGGGAAACGGTGGCAAAGCGCTTTCAGCTGATGCATCTACCCGCATTCCCGGCAGCCGACTTACTGCTCTTCTTTGGCGGCAGAGAATTGAAATTCGATCCCCACCGGCACAACCCCGTCGACTACGCTTCCCGGATCGCTACACCGATGCTGCTGCTGTACGGCCGTCACGACACTCGAGCCACGTTGGAAATGGCCGGAAAAATTCGAACTTCGCTCGCGGGGCCCGCCTCACTGACCGATTTCGACGCCGGACATCAAATGCTCGCTCCACACTCTCCTGACCAATGGACCGACGCGGTAGCCAGCTTTCTCAAGCAAATCCCTGCCCCACAATAAGCACTCCCCGCCCCGGCATTTTGCTGTTACCTTGCCGCCACTCGTGCGTCTACCTGTATGGCGCAGCGGTATTTGGCATATTTGGTGAATAATCTCGATTCCAGCGCGTCCTATTCTGCAGAGGACTCCGGTGACAACCGGTCGGCCGACGATGCTGCGGCGCAAACTGAGCCCGCGGCACCGGAGGACGACGGGCCGCTGGATGCCGAACTGGTGCAACTCAGCCAGGACGGCGACCTCGAAGCTTTTGACCGCCTGGTGATCCGTTACCGGGGAAGAATTTACGCCATGATCATGAACATGATTCACAACGATGCCGACGCCTGGGACCTGACACAGGATACCTTCGTCAAGGCATGGACCGCGCTGCCGAAATTTGAAGCGCGGGCGAACTTTTTTACCTGGGTCTACCGGATCTGCCACAACGTCACCTACGACTGGCTGCGCAAACGCTCAAACAAGATCGAAAAGGCCGAATTCGACGATCGCATCGAAGCCAATTCGATGGAATCGAGCGCGCCGACCGCTCCGCGTGCCGCCCTTTCCCCCGATGCCAATGCCGAGCGCAGCGAACTGCGCCAGCGAATCGACGACGCCATCGATCAACTTTCTCCCGAACACCGCGAAGTAATCCTGCTAAAGGAGGTGGAGGGCTTGAGCTATCAGGAGATCGCCGACACCGTCGATTGTGCCATCGGCACGGTCATGTCGCGCCTCCACCACGCTCGCAAAAAACTTCAGCAAACTCTCAACGACCTGCAGCCATGAAACCCACAGACGAAGAACGCATCACCCGCTGGATCGATGGTGAGCTCAGCGATTCCGATGTCGCCGACCTGCTCTCCGCCAATCCCGAACTGACGACCGCCAAGCGCGAGGCCGGTGAACTCGGTGAGCTGCTGCGTCAGGAGTTGAAACCCGAGCGCAGCGCCGATGTGCCGCACGCGGATTTTTTCAGTCACCGACTGCGCGAACGCATCGTCGAAGAGGCAAATACCGGATCATCGGACGCATCGGCCGGGCTCAGCCTGCGCGAGGAAGCGCGGATCCTGCCGCTGTTCACCCGCATGCGTTTCGCCGCCGGGATGGCCTTCGTATTGATGCTCGCCGCGATGATCGGCCACGCCGTCTGGACCACTTCGAGCAGCGCAGCCGGCAGCGAAGTGGTCAGCACCTACACCCCCGATCCCGACGTCGTCGCCACCACCCGCTACTCCAGCGAAGCCGAAGCCACGGTGATCGTGCTCGAAGGCGTCGCCGAGGTGCCGACCGGACAGAGCATCGCCGGCGTATTTCCGGATTCCTACCAGCCCTGTGGCGACTTTGGACGCACCGTGCTCACTGACCACAGCAACGGCCACCCGCTGCTGGCGCTGGCCATCGATGCCAACGGACGACCTGAATTCACCGCGCTTCGTTTCTGATCAAGGCCGCGGTTTGCCTGCAACGCCACCTACTCTACTCACACTGTTGTGAATCGCATTTTCCATTGCTTCGGCATAATCACCGCCACACTGCTCACGGCGGCATTGCTGATCGCATCGGTCGGCCCGGCTTCCGCCCAGCAAGGTCCCGACGCCAAACAGGACGGACAGATCTGGGGCGCTCTGTTTTTCGGCACTGACAGCGAGGTTGAAGAAGTTACTGAAGGCAATGCCAAAGCCGTCACCGAGCGGTTGCGCAAGGCCTTCGACGAAAAGCATTTCCAGCTGCTCGGCGAACACACGCAGGCGATCTTCAGCGAATACGAAAGCTGGGTGGTGCCGTCGAAAGACATTTTCCTGAAGATTGATTCCAAAGGTCCGGCCAAAGACGGCAAAGGCATCAACCTGCACCTGCAAGTCTGGCGCGAAAAAAACGTGCTCGTCAAAACCGACGTCGTCCTGCGCAAAGACCCGATCTTCATCCGCGGCCCGAAGTGGGGCGACGGCTACCTGATTCTGGCGATCGAACTGCGTTGAGGCGACCACTGAGGTAAGCATTGAACTTCGCGCAGCGCGCTGACAAACTGCGTGATGCGGTTTCAAGGTTCGCAAAACTCTGCGGGGACATATCGTTGGCTGGCGCTGATAGCAATTCTCACGCTCGCGTCTTGCTCCAACAAAGGCCCGCAAGCTCCCGATTTCGGTGAGCTTTACAGCACCGCCGCCATGCAGCACGGGCCGGATCGCAATCCGGTCATCGTCATTCCCGGTATCCTCGGCTCGAGACTGATCGATGCAGCCGGCGGCAAGGTCGTCTGGGGGGTGGTCGGCAAAGGCTCCGCTGATCCAGGCACCCCCGACGGCCTGCGCCTGATGGCACTGCCGATGCAACCCGGCGTGCCGCTGCGCCAGCTGAACGACGAAGTCTTGGCCGACGGCGCGCTCGAGTCTCTCGATGTGAAGCTTTTCGGCGTCGCCCGGCTGCAGCCCGAAGCCTATGCTTCGATCCTCAACGCCCTCGGTGCCGGCGGCTACACCGACCAGGCTCTGGGCGAGTCCGGCGCGGTCGACTACGGCGGCAACGATCACTACACCTGCTTTCAGTTCGGTTACGACTGGCGTCGATCGCTGCCCGAAAACGCCCGCCGCTTGAGTGAATTTATCGAACGGAAACGCGTCGAGGTTTCCGCCGAACACCGCCGACGCTTCGGAGCCGCCGCCGGAGCCGCGCCGGTGAAATTCGACATCGTCGCCCACTCGATGGGTGGCCTGCTGACTCGCTACTACCTGCGCTACGGCGACCAGCCACTGCCCGACTCCGACCGCGTTCCAACGCCGACCTGGAAAGGCGCCCGCAACGTCGAAAAGGTCATTCTGGTCGCCCCGCCCAATGCCGGTTCGATCTACGCGCTCAAGCAACTCCAGGAAGGCCTCAAGTATCCGCTGATTCACGAGTACCCCGCCGCCATGCTCGGCACCCTGCCGGCGATTTATCAGTTGCTGCCGCGCGCGCGCCACAACAGCGTGCTCGACAGCGACCGCACCACCGCCGCCGACCCGCTCGACATCGCCTTCTGGGAGCGCCATCAGCTCGGCCTGCTCAATCCCGCCATCGACGGGCAGCTCGCCCTGCTGCTACCCGACGCCGCTGACCGCGCCGCGCGACTGGCGATCGCCCGCGACCACCTCGACAAATGCCTGAGCGAAGCCCGCCGTTTTCACGCCGCCCTCGATCAACCCGCCGATCCGCCGTCGAACGTCCACCTGTCCCTGTTCGTCGGCGACGGCGTCGACACGCCGCGACAAGCCGCCTTCAACCCTGACAAAGCCACCTTTGAGTTCACCGCCCGCGAGGCCGGCGACGGCACCGTCACCCGCTCCAGCGCCCTGCTCGACGAACGCCGCAGCGATCAACTTACCCAACGACTGCGCAGCCCGATCGACTGGCACGACATCGATTTCATTCCTCAGGACCACCTCGGCGTCACCCGCGACCCGGTATTCATCGACAACATCCTGTTCACCCTGCTCGAAAAACCCACCGACCACTGACTCGATTCAAACCCAGTGAATGAGCCTTAATCCTTAAGCCTTACTCCTTAGTTCTCCTACCCGACCGCATCGATCACGCCGTCCGCGGTCTCCTGCTGCAAGCGCAACTGCCCGCACGCGGCATCGATGTCGTGGCCTTTTTCGCGACGCAAAGTCGACGCCACGCCGGCCGCCTTGATGACTTCGTAAAATGCCTCCTGCTGCTCCACCGACGGCCGCTCCCAGGGCAATCCCTCGACCGTGTTGTAGGGAATCAAATTTACCAGGGCGCCCACCGAATTCGCCCGCTTGGCCAGCAGATGCGCCTGATCCAATCCGTCGTTCACCCCGGCGATGAGAATGTATTCAAAGGTCAGGCGCTGCTTCTTTTTCGAACCCCACACCTTGAGCGCTGCGAACAAACGGTCCAGCGGATACTTCTTGTTCACCGGCATGATCCGTTCGCGCACCTCATCGCAGGCACCGTGCAGCGAGATCGCCAGACGAATCTGCACCGGCTCGTCGGCGAGTTTTTCGATCTGCGGCGCCAGGCCACTGGTCGATACCGTCATCCGCCGGGCACCGATGTTGAGCCCCCACTGACCGTTGATGATCGAAATCGCCGCGCGCAAATTGGTCAGGTTCGCCAGCGGTTCGCCCATGCCCATGAACACCAGATTATTGACCGTCTCACCCGATTCCTTTTCGGCCTGCAGGACCTGTTGCACGATTTCCGCCGCCGTCAGATTGCGGGTGAATCCGGCCAGTCCGCTGGCGCAAAATTTGCAGTCATAGGCACAGCCTACCTGACTCGATACACACAAAGTCCGGCGATCTGATTTTTCGCCAAACATGCCCACCGACGCCGGGATCAACACCGTCTCAATCAGACGACCATCCGCGAGCCGGAACAAATATTTCCGCGTCGTATCCTTCGAGCCCTGAACGCGCACCGTCGCCAGACCATCGATCGAAAAATTCTCGGTCAGTTTCTCGCGCAACCCCTCCGACAGATTGCTCATCGCCGCAAAGTCCTCGACCCGCTTTACATACAGCCAGTCGAGGATTTGTTTTGCGCGGTACGGTTTTTCACCGATCTCAGCCAGCCACGCTTCAAGCGCGTCTTTATTGAGTCCGTGAATTGATGGTTTTTCGTTGGCCGGCATGAACGTAGTCAGAAGCGTAACAAACCACGGATTGACAATGCGGCACGCGCAAATTCCATTGCCGAAGCTTCTTCGAATCGCATTTCATGTGTGACACCACCACCGCTCCCCTCGTACTGATTCTCTGCACAGGCAACTCCTGCCGCTCGCAAATGGCTGAAGCACTGCTGCAGCGGGCCGCCGGGGACAGCCTGCGCGTGGTCAGCGCCGGATCCAACCCCAGCGGCTACGTTCACCCGCTGGCGATACGCGCCATGCAGGAAATCGGTATCGACATTTCCGCTCACGAATCCAAGCACCTCGATCAATTTCTCGACGCCGGCGTCGAAACCGTCATCACCGTCTGCGGCAATGCCGATCAAGCCTGCCCGGCCTTTCCCGGGCAGCTGCGCCGCTACCACTGGGGCTTCGACGATCCCGCCGATGCCGAAGGCAGCGAGGAACAACAGCTGGTCTTTTTCCGCCGCGTCCGCGACGAGATCGACCGGGTGTTTACCGCCTACGGTTGCGGACGAAAAGACGCCGCCGAATCGTGACTGCCGACGCCCTCATCGAGCACTACCAGCTTCAGCCGCATCCCGAAGGCGGCTGGTATCGCGAAATCTATCGCGCTGATCAAGCGGTCGTCTCGCCCGTGCACGGCGAGAACCGCAGTGCGCTGACGCACATCTATTTTCTTCTCGAGCGCGGTCAGGTGAGTCGCTTTCACAAAGTCCGTCACGCCGAGATCTGGAACTTCTACGCCGGCGATCCACTCCGGCTGATCACGACCGTTGATGGTAAAGCCATCGTCGACACCCTGATCGGCGACAGCACAGGTGACCACGATTACGTCGCCGTCGTCGAACCCGACCACTACCAGGCCGCCGAATCGACCGGCGAGTTCTCACTGGTCGGCTGCAGCGTCGCGCCCGGTTTCGATTTCGCCGATTTCAGTTTTATGGCGGATGATTCCGCGGCTCATTCAACTCGGTCAGCACTCCGCGACCGGCACGCGCGGCTGGGCAGGTTCATCTGAACCTGAAATGCCATCATTTCCCCGCAGCCGGCTTGGCGAACTCGAAGTAGGCGAGAACAGCGAGCGGGACGAGCAAAAGCCCGAGTCCCGCAATCGCAAAGTCCCAATGCCAGATGTTCAGGAGGTATTCTGAAACCGTACCCGACTCGGCCCCCACCACCGGAGGCAGATCCTTAGTATTGAGCACCCCCGCCTTCAGCAAGCGCCCCTCGAATGAATAGAGCATCAGCCACACGACAAGCAGTACGGCAAAGCTGATGCGGAGTCGTTTACTTTTCATTCAGCCCCAGCCCGGCAGGATTTTAAATTCCGAAATTCCCGGTTCGATATTCATTCTCCTTTCACCGCCAGCATCCCGCTGAGCGTGCGCACATACATCACTCCGTTCGCAATCGCCGGCGTCGCACCGCTTTCATCTTTGAGACGATTAAACGCCAGTTGCTGCAACGCATCACCGCCTGCCGCAATCACGGACACGTTGCCCTCCTTGTCGGCGCAGAAAATTTTCTCGCCGTCACTGACCGGCGAGCCGTAAAAGTCTCCCTCTGCCTCCGCCCGACCGCGCCACAGCGTCTTTCCCGTCAGAGTTTCAACGCAACTGACGATGCCCTGATCGTCCCACAAAAACGTCCGCTCACCGAGCACCAGCACCGACGGAATATGCGGCACGGATTTTTCGATGCGCCACACTTCCTCGATCTGATCGCCGACCAGTCGCACCGCAACGCAGTGCTTCGGATTGTTGGTAAAACCGCAGGTGCCGATGATCAACCCATCCTCCGTCGCCAGCACCGGCGAACTGATCGCCCGCTCCTTAACCTCGAGATCGAACAGGCTTTTCTCCGCCACCACCGATCCATCCTGCGGATCGATCACCGTGAAGCCGTGCGTCCAGTTGGTGAACATCAGCAGTTCCCTGCCGTCGCCGCCCTTGAACACACACGGCACCGAATAGCTCAATCGCTGACTGCGCCGCGCCACCGTCCAACGCACCTCGCCACTTGCCGCATCGATGCCCAACAAGTTGCCGCTGCCCTCCTGATCATTGTTCAACACGACCAGATCGAGACTCTCGACGACAATCGGCGAACCGCCAAAGCCATGCCCGCCGACCACCGGCCCGAGATCGCTCTCCCATAGCAATATGCCGTCGTGAGAAAATGCCGCCATCGTCAGTTGCTCCCGGGTCGCCCAGGTGAAATACACCCGCCCGGCATCCACTGCCGGCGTCGTCGAAGCCGGCGTGTTGCGCTTGTTACCTTTGAATTTCCCCGTCTCGATCGTGTGCGACCACAGCATCGAACCATCGGCGGCATTGATGCAGGTCGGCATTCGCTCTGAAGTCTCAGCATCGGCACACAGCACGAACACTTTCCCGTCCCAAACCACCGGCGACCCGTGGCCGACACCCGGCAGATCGATCTTCCAGAGAATGTTGTCCGCCGTCCACTCAGCCGGGATCTTCGCACCCGCCACCACACCCGCACCGTTCGGACCGCGCAGCCGTGGCCAGTTTTCATCGCCGGCAGCCTGCTGCGAAAAAACTGCAACCAGCACCAACAACAGAACAGAATGGATTCTCATGGTGCGCAGTGTCTCGGAAATCCCGACGCTTTGCAATCAATCGCCCCGCCGTCAACGCCACCTCGGACCGGCTCAGTTCTCGAACGCCGGCAGGGGTGCCTGCTGCGCCTCGCGGTCAATTCGTGAGCGCCGGCGATAGTCGCGTGGCGCCATTTCCTTCATCCTGCGAAACTGACGATTGAAGTTCGACAGATTGTTAAAGCCGCAACTGAACGCGATCTCGGTGACCGGCAAATCGGATTCAAGCAACAGTTTGCACGCCTCACCGATGCGCAACTCGCTGACGTAGCGCATCAGTGTGCGGCCGGTATTCTGCTTAAAAAAGCGACACAACGTTTTCGGGGCCATACCCACTGCCTGCGCCACCTGATCGAGCGAAACCGCCTCGCATTTTCTCGCCTGCACATAACGGATCACCTCATCGATGCGACCGATATCCTCCACCCGCAGCGACGGCGAGTACGCCGGACTCGCCAACGGCGTGCGCTGGTCCGATTGCGCCAGATAATCCAGCAAGCGGATCACGCCGAGAAAGCGCTCGAACTCCGATTGCTCCCGCAGAGCCAGCATCATCTCGCCAGCTACGCGGCGGGTCTCGCCGTGAAATTCGAAGCCACGATGTGCCGCCGCAAAAAAATGGCGCAGCCGTGCCATCTCAGGCTTTTCCAACAGCTCCATGCCCAGCGACTCCGGCGAAAACTGCAACACCGCCAGCGCCGGACGGGACCAGTCATTTTCGTCGGGCTGCGACGAATGCAGGGCGTGCGGGACATTGGGACCGTTCATAAACAGCGTGCCCGCCTCAAGTCGCCCGATATGGTCGCCGGAGACAAATTCACCGTGGTCTTTGAGCGCGAGCAACAGGTCGAACTCCGGGTGGTAGTGATACACCGGCCACAAATCGCGATCAATTTTGTAGATAAAACTCTGCGATGCGCCGGTCGGAACATGCTCAAATTGCGGACGGGTCATCGGGTCAAAACAGCAAAACTGATGCAATTATTCCACAATCGCGCCCCCTCTGATACAAATTTAGCGAAAAAAGTATCAGTTATTGTCCAAATGGACGTAGTTTCTCATCCTTGGAGAGGTAAAGTGTAGCAGGTCGCAAACCGCAACCACTCTGCTTCCTCTGCCGATGAAACTCCCCCACGCCCCGTTGACTACTGCCATCCCGGCCCTTGCATTGACGCTCGGCCTGATCGTGGCAGCGACCTGCGTGCACGCCGCTGACCCGGCTGCAGATCTGGCTTTTTTCGAAAACAAGATCCGTCCGGTGCTCGCTGAAAAATGCTACAAATGCCACAGCGTCGACTCCGAAAAACTCAAGGGCGGCTTGATGGTCGATTCGAAAAAATCGCTGCTGCACGGCGGCGATATCGGACCGGCCATCGAACCCGGTGACGCCGATGCCAGTCTGTTGATCGAAGCCATCCGCTACGGTGACCCCGATCTCGAGATGCCGCCCAAGGGTAAACTCGATGCGAGCATCGTCGCCGATTTTGAAAAATGGATCACCATGGGCGCCCCCTGGCCGGACGAACCCGAACCCGTCGCCGCCGACGGCAGCCTCGCCGTACAACCCTTCGATCTTGAAAAACGCCGCAACGAACACTGGTCGTGGCAGCCGATCGAAAATCCGGTCCTGCCCGCCGTTGAAAATTCGAGTTGGCCCATCGCCCCCCTCGATCATTTCATTCTCGCCAAACTCGAAGCTAACAAGCTCACCCCCGCCGGAGATGCCGCCCCCACCGTCTGGCTGCGCCGTGTTTACTTCGACCTGATCGGCCTGCCGCCGACCATCGAACAACTTGCCGATTTCGAAAAAGCCTACACCGCTGATCCCGATACCGCCCGCGCCACCACCGTCGACTCGCTCCTCGCCAGCCCCCACTTCGGCGAACGCTGGGCGCGTCACTGGATGGACCTCGCCCGCTACGGCGAAACCGCCGGCCACGAATTCGACTACCCCATTCACCACGCCCACAAGTATCGCGACTATCTGATCCGCGCCTTCAACGCCGATCTGCCGTTCGACGATTTCGTGCGTGAGCACGTCGCCGGCGATCAGCTCGCTCAACCGCGCCAACGCCCTGACATAGCCACCAACGAATCCATCCTCGGCACCGGCTTCTTTTTCCTCAACGAATCGGTGCACGCGCCCACCGATGTCCGCCAGTGGGAAGCCGACCATATCGACAATCGCATCGATGCCCTGACGCGTGGCTTTCTCGGCCTCACCGTTTCCTGCGCCCGTTGTCACGATCACAAGTTCGACGCCATTCCGACCACCGACTACTACGCCCTCGCCGGCTACATGCAGAGTTCGCGGCGCACCGATCATCCACTCGATCCCGAAGGGAAAATTGCCGCCGCTACCGAAAATCTGAAAAAACTCCACCAACAGGGCTCAGAGATTCTTGCCAAATCCGGTTCCCACCAGACTGCACCAGTCGCGACGCCGCTGCGCAAAGGCGACAGCCGCATCTCAGCCGACGGCTGGTTTGCCGAAGGCGCCGCCTTTACCGACCTCGGCGACAGCCACTGGGCCCCGGCAGATCCCGGCAACCTGTCCCATCCCGCAGCGATTGCCCACAGCGGGCAACTCGCCGCCGGCGCCCAGGGTGCACTGCGCTCACCGACCTTCGAACTCACCCAGCCCAACATTCACCTGCGGGTAAAAACCAATCCCGACGCCAAAAACCTCATCGTCCGCGTGATCATCGATGGCTACGACATGAACCTCGTCCACACGCTGCTGTTCAAAGGCTCGATCCTCAAAGACAAGCAGCTCGATACCAAGGGTGAATACCGCTGGCTGACCATGCAGGGTAATCTCGACAAATATGTCGGCCACCGGGTCTATCTCGAAGTGCTTGACCGCGGCGACAGCTGGATTGCACTCGATCAGATCCTGCTGTCGCCCGACAAAACGGCTCCACCAAATGCGAATCCTGAGATGCCGTCACAGACTGCCGCCACCGGGCTCGAACAACTGGCCATCGATTACCGGAGGCTCGCCAAAAATTTCCCCCGCCCGGACTACGCCATGGCCATGATCGACGGCACGCCGGAAGACGAACACGTCTTTATTCGCGGCAGTCACAAGGCACCCGGCGATCTGGTACCGCGCCGTTTCCTGGCCGCTCTCGGTGGCGAACAACAAACCGCACCGGCCGGACACAGCGGACGCCTCGAACTCGCCGAACAAATGCTCAACGACGACAATCCGCTGACCAGTCGCGTCATCGTCAACCGCCTCTGGCATCACCTGTTCGGTCGCGGCATCGTGCCCACCGTCGACGACTTCGGCGTCATGGGTCAGCCACCCTCGCATCCGCAACTTCTCGACCATCTGGCGACGCAGTTCCGCGGCGAACAGGACTGGTCGATCAAAGCCGCCTTGCGCTCGATCGTACTCAGCCGCACCTATCGCATGAGCTCAACCGCAAACCCTGCCAACGGCGAAAGCCAGATCGCTGAAACCGACCCGGAAAACCGGCTGCTGCATCGCGCCCCGATCCGCCGCTTGCAGGCTGAAGCCATCCGCGACGCCATGCTGGTAGTCTCCGAAACTCTCGATCCACAAATCGGCGGCCCAAGCGTGCCGGTTCATCTGACCAGTTTCATGGAAGGCCGCGGCCGACCGAAGAAATCCGGTCCTCTCGATGGTGACGGTCGGCGCAGCCTCTATCTCGAGGTGCGCCGCAATTTCCTCAATCCGATGATGCTCGCCTTCGACATGCCCAGTCCATTCAGCGCCATGGGTCGGCGCAGCAATTCCAACGTTCCCTCGCAGTCGCTGGTGTTGATGAACGATCCTCTGGTGCAGGAACTCGCCTCGGCCTGGGCCGGCCACCTGAACGCCGGCGCCGACCGCATCAATGATCGCGATCGATTGTCACTCGCCTTCCGTCAGGCCTTCGCCCGCGAGCCCGACGCCGGAGAAGTTGACCGACTGACCGCTTTTCTCGACACCAGTTCTGATCGCGAATCCGCCTGGAGCGGTCTCTGCCACGTCCTGTTTAACCTAAAGGAATTCATCTATCTCAAGTGAGAGCTGTTAGCTGTTAGCTCCTATCCTCTGCACGAGTTCCTGACTCCCACCTCCGAACTCCTACCTCCTCCTCCCCCATGCACTGCCAAAACTACCGCCCCAACCCACTCAGCCGCCGCGACCTCCTGCGTCAATGCGCGGCCGGCTTCGGTGGTGTTGCATTGACCGCTTTGATGCAGGAGCGCGGCTTCGGTGCTTCGCCCCCACCCGACGCGGCCGGGCGACTGATGACCAACCCGCTGGCGCCCAAGCCGACGCATTTTCCGGCCCGGGCCAAAAATGTCATCTTTCTCTACATGGACGGCGGGCCCTCGCAGGTTGACACCTTCGACCCTAAGCCGATGCTCGACAAATACGCCGGGCAGGATCCACGTCAGGCAATGGGCAAACTCGAGCCAACCCAGTTCGACAACATCGGCAAAGTCATGCCGTCACCGTGGAGCTTTAAACAGCACGGCGAAAGCGGTTTACCGATCAGCGACCTGTTCCCGCACATCGCCGGCGTCGCCGATGACCTGTGCGTGATCCGTTCGATGGTCTCCAATTTTCCCGAGCACACCTCGGCCAACTACTTTCTGCACACCGGCTCCGGCCTGCAGGGTCGGCCGAGTATGGGCGCCTGGGTTGGCTACGGCCTCGGCACAGTGAATCAGAATCTGCCCGGCTTTGTAGTGCTCAACGGCGGACTGATCCCACCCGGCGGCCTCGACAATTTTAACTCCGGATTTCTTCCGGCCGCCTATCAGGGTTCGGTTTTTAAAGCCGGCACCAACCCGGTCGCGAACATCACGCCGATGGAATCACTCCCCGGTGAGCAGCGCCGCAAACTCGATCTACTGCGCGACCTGGACGAAGCCGGCCTCGATCGTTTTGCCGGCGAGGAGCAGGTCGAATCGGCGATTTTAAATTACGAAACCGCCTACCGCATGCAGTCAGCGGTTCCCGAATTGATGAGCATTGCCGGCGAAAGCGAGCTCACCAAAAAACTCTACGGTATCGATGCCGAATTTAAAAACACCCAGACCTTCGGAACCCAATGTCTGATCGCCCGCCGCCTGGTCGAGCGCGGCGTGCGTTTCATCGAACTGACCTGCCCCGGCGGCAATGGCGACCGCTGGGACCAGCACGGCAAGCTGCGTGACGGACACGGCAAAAACTGCAAGACGGTCGACCAACCGATCGCCGGATTGATCACTGATCTCAAGTTGCGCGGCATGCTCGACGAAACTCTCATCGTCTGGGGTGGCGAATTCGGGCGCACGCCGTTCGCTCAGGGAAAAGACGGACGCGACCACAACCCCTTCGGCTTCACCATGTGGATGGCCGGCGGCGGGGTCAAAGGCGGCATGAGCTACGGCGCCACCGACGACTGGGGCTACAAAGCGGTCGAAAACAAAGTCGAGATCCACGACCTGCACGCGACCATGCTGCACCTGCTCGGCGTCGAACACACGCGCAGCACCTTCCGCTTTTCCGCCCGCGATATGCGCCTCACCGACGTCCACGGCCACGTGCTGCACGACATCATCGCGTAGCTGGAGCCGGGAATCAAAACTCCACGGTCTTGCCAGTGCGGAACGCCTGGTCAGCCGCCAGCACGATGCGCAGGCTGTTGATGGCGTCGTCCATGTGATCGCCGAGATCGACGTCGTTGACGATAGCATCGAGGAACACCTCCTGCTCGCGCGCGCACAAACCGTCGTGATCGGGCTCGTCGGCGCAGTCGATGATTTCGTCCGGCTTCTCGAATTTGCCGTCGGCACCAAGCTTGCCATGATGCAACTTCAGCGCGGCGGCTTTCGAATGACCATCGATGTCGTCGCTCTCGGTTTCGCCTTCTTTGACGCCGGCGATGCTGACGCAACCGGTCGGCCCGACCACGTCCTTCACGAAAAATGCCACCTCGCTCATCATCGGTCCCCAACCGGCTTCGTACCAGCCGACCGACCCGTCTTCGAAAGTAACCTGTAGCTGACCATAGTTGTACATGCCCTCGACCAACTCGTCACTGAGACGTGCGCCGATGGCGTTGACGCGCACTGGTTTCGAACGGGTCATCTGACACATCACGTCAACGTAGTGAACGCCGCAGTCGACGATCGGCGACATCGAGTTCATCAGCGCTTTGTGGGTATCCCACATCTCGCCGGATGACTGTTGATTCAGATTCATGCGCATCACCAGCGGCTTGCCGAGCGACTGCGCGACTTCGATGAACCGTTCCCAGGTCGGATGCACGCGCAGGATGTAACCGATAACCAGTTTGCGATTCGCCGCCTTGGCGGCATCGACGATCTCCTGTGCCTCCTCGACGGTCTCAGCGATCGGCTTTTCCAGAAAGACATGACAACCTGCGGCGAACGCTTTCTTGGTAAAGTCGGCGTGCGTGTCCGGGTAGGTGTTGATCGACACCGCGTCCGGCTGAGTGGCGGCGAGCGCTTCTTCGTAATTGGAAAACTGCGGGTAATCAACGCCCTCACCGAGTTCAGCGAGCAAAGCCTGACGCGACGCTTCACCGCGCGAGACCACGCCGACGATTTCAAAACCGTCCATGGCGTGATAGGCCTTGGCGTGAGATTTGCCCATGTGGCCGCAGCCCACGACGAGAATTTTTACCGGATCAGACATAGTGGCTAAGCACTAGCGGACATCGACGGCGATTGCAACGCGCCGCTGCTGGCGAGATCGAGTGTCCGGTCGGCAACCCCGAATCTGGTTGCGTCGATGGCTACAGCCGGACGCCGGTTCGGTGATTGACCTGAAATCACCACTCGGGCTACGCTCGCCCGATGCCGGGGCATGCGCGACATAGAGCGATGGCATTCGCCTGTCTGGTCGCGTTCTCGCTCGCCCCCACCCAAAACGGTTTCGCCTGCGGCAACGGCTATTTTTTGGATTTTCCCGAAGACACCCGGCCGGTCAAGCTCGACGGAACCCGCACCTACGACCGGCGGAATCTCGTGCCCCTGTCGTACATCGATCCGTCGTCCGACTATCACCGCTATATTCGCAAGCGATGGAAAACCAATCAGGCGCGACTGAAGGAAAAATTCGAGAAGTCGGGCGATTTTCGCCACGAATCCGACTATGCCCTCGCATTGCTTCACAACGAATCGGTCTCTGAAGCACTGAGAATTTTCCAGCGACTTGCCCGACAGCACCCCGATGAGTATGTACTCGCTGCCAATCTGGGAACCGCCTATGAGTTGAACGGCAACAATCGCGAGGCGCTACGCTGGATCAAAAAGGCGGTTCAGCTTCACCCCGGATCTCACGAGGGCACCGAGTGGCTGCACGAAAATATCCTTGAAGCCAAGATCGCCGCGCAAGCCGGTGCCAAGGCCACCCCTTTCACTTCGATCGTCGGCGTCGATTTTGGCAGCGCTCCAAAGCCGGAATGGCCCGCCCGGCTCGAAGACTCTCCCGCCGCCAGGGAACGCATCGTCAAAGCCCTGCGCTACCAACTGCGTGAACGAGTGCAATTCGTGCCGCCGCACGATCCAGTCGTCGCTCAACTGCTGTTCGATCTGTCCACCCTGGTTGCTCTCGAGGTCACCGTGGACGATGCGCAGCAGATCCTGGAAATCGCGCTGAAATACGCTGAAGGCCGACAGAAGAAAATTCTCGAGCGGCGCCATCGCTTCTATCGAGCACATCTCAACCGATCGATTTACGGAGGCATTCACCGTCACCCATGGATCTTCGCCGGTTTGGTAATTCTCCTCATCGGCCTGATTCGAATCCTGGTCATCCGTCGGCGGGAAGAGACAGCCATCGCCGAAGCGAAAGCTGAAGCTCTGGCTAGCGCCGGGATAAATCCGGACGAGCCGACTCATCCGGAAGTCATCAAGAGCCCACCTTTGCCACCGGAACCGCCGCCACCGGGCGCCAAGCCGACGGCTTGACGTCTTAGATTGCTTTCGTGCAAAAGCGTAATCCTGCCTTGCTCCGTCCCGACTTCGACAGCACGATTGACGGCATGTCCTTTCGAGCTCCCGCATTCTATCAAGCAATTTTCGCAGCCCTGCTCGCTGCCTTATGCCTGACCCACAACGCGCGCAGCTTCGCGCAGGAAAAGCCCCAACCCAACGTCGTCGTGCTGCTCGCCGACGACCTCGGCTATCAGGATGTCGGCTGCTACGGCGGTCCGGTGAAAACGCCGAACATCGACAAGCTGGCGGCGGGTGGCACGCGCTTCGAACAGTTTTACTCCGGCTGCGCGGTGTGCTCGCCATCGCGTGCCGTGCTGTTGACTGGACGCCATCACATCCGCGCCGGGGTTTACAGCTGGATCCACGATGAGTCGCAGAATTCCCACCTGCTCGAACGTGAGATCACCCTCGCCGAGATCCTCCACGACGCCGGCTATTCGACCGCTCACATTGGTAAATGGCACCTCGGCCTGCCCACCGCGGAACGCCAAAAACCGACGCCTGCCGACCACGGCTTCGATTACTGGTTCGCCACCTGGAACAATGCCGAACCGAGCCACAAAAATCCCGACAACTTCATTCGCAACGGCGAAGCGGTCGGTCCGCTGCAGGGCTACTCCT
>CBDULB010000092.1:0-24967 GCA_965367965.1 uncultured bacterium
CCGAGGAAGGCCTGCATCGATTCCGTCCAGCGCACCGAACCGGTCACCTGGGCTTCAAGCGTATTGGTGATCTCATCCGGACTGACCACTTCCCGGGCTTCGACATTACAGATCACCGGCGTGCGCGGCGATTCGATAAGGCCCGCCGCTTTCGCTGCCGCCAGTTCAACCGCCAGTTTTTCCTGTGCACTGGCCATCAGTCGTGAATGATACGCCCCGGCCACCGGCAACTCTTTGCCCATCTTGATGCCGTGCTCTTTGCATTCGGCCAGGGCCTTGGCGATGCCCGCTTTCGATCCGGACAGCACAATCTGCCCGGGCGCATTGTAGTTCGCGACATCGACATCGCAGGCTTCAGCCAGAGCTTTCACCGCGTCCTCATCGCCACCGATCATCGCCGCCATCGAACCCTCCGTGGCATCCGTCGCCTCCTCCATGAACTGCCCGCGCTTGGCGACCAGATCCAGACCAACACTCGCCTCAAAAGTTCCCACCGCTGCGTGCGCCGTGAACTCGCCGAGCGAAAGCCCTGCCGCACCCGCAACGTCCAGTCCCGGCACGCGCTCGTGCAGCATATCGAGACAGATCAAGCCGTGTGCATATAGAGCCGGCTGACAGCGCGAAGTCCGCGTCAATTCATCCATCGGCCCCTCGAACATGATTTCGCTGAGTGAAAATCCCAGCCGGTCGTCGACCTTCGTGAAGCGCCCGGCGCCGAGATCTTTACCCATACCAACTTTCTGAGCACCCTGGCCCGCGAACAAAAGAACTACCTGTTTTCCCATAGTGCGCCCATTCAATCATGCCCGCCAATTCACGCAACCGAATAAATAGCGTTCAGATTTTTCCCGCCAACTTCAACTCCTGATCCAACTGACGCTGGTAGGCCGCTTTGGTTTGCTCATTAACCTCGCAGGATTCAGCAAAATAGACCAGGCCCAGCGCCTGCCGCGACCGGTCCTCCGAAACATTGCCGTCCGCCCAGTGAATGGTCAGCGAATGATGGGCCAGCAAATGCCCCGCCTGACACGGAAAGCTTTGGGCATTTTCCACATCGTTCGGCGCCCCGAAATCCATGATGCCCTGAGAAAACCCGAGCGTCCCGGTCCGGCCATGCCAGCGCATCCCCAGGCGATGCGACCCGCGCACGTAGTTCACGCACCCCTGTTCCGGCGACACATCCTCCAGCGCCAGCCACATGGTGATCGCCTTGCTCGGTTTGAGATGAAAATAAAATCCGTCCTGATGCGGCGGCGTCGGCTGTCCGACCCCGGCCGGCTTGTTGAAATATTGCAAGTTCACCGGTCGCACCGATTCACCGAGCAGAGACTCCGCCAACTGCGCAAATCTGGAGTCCCCGCCGCCGATCAATTCACCGAACCACGCATCGCGGTCGCCCAGTTTCTGCAACTGCTTGAGCGTCGAACGATCACCCGGAATTTCGCAATAAACTTCCGAGTCCGGCATGGTTGGCACCACCTCGGCGATGAAACGATCCAGATGTCGTCGCAGTTCCGCGACCTCGTCTGAAGACAAAAACGCCGGCAATGATACCAAACCGTCACGATCAAATTCGTCGTTCAATTCCTGAGTCGACTGCATGCAAAAGTTTAGCCACTAGCGCAGCACCCGCAACTCGAACCACGCCTCCCGCGCCGCCGTTGCCAACAGCTCCGCGCCGCGCGCCATGCTTTCCTGAGTCGAAACACCCGCCGGCTTGATCTGCCACACTCTGTCAAAAACCGCGCCGACCACCTCGTCGGCGACACCGGCAAAAGCGACGACCGGTTTATCCAGACGTCGCGCCATCGCCGCCACACCGGACGGCGCCTTGCCTTCCAGGGACTGCGCGTCCAACGACCCCTCGCCGGTGATCACCAAGTCGACTCCGGACATCGCCTGCTCCAAGCCAATCGAGTCCGCGATCAAATCAAAGCCGGGGCGAAGTTCCGCACCGAGAAATGCCAGACAGCCAAAGCCCAATCCGCCCGCAGCGCCGGCACCCTCAACCTGCGCCAGCGCGCTGCCATTCTCGATCCTGCCAACCAGTTCCTGCAAGCGCGCCTCATGCCTGGCAAAGTCGGCCGCATCGATCCCCTTCTGCGGCCCGTAAATTCTCGTGCAACCATTCTCCCCGAGCAGCGGGTTACGCACATCGCAGGCGGCCGTCACCCGCACGCCACCCCCAACGATCGCAGGTGCAATCGCTGCCTTTTCAATATCGCAGCCAAGTGCCTCGGCCATACCGAGGCCACCGTCGTTGGTGGCGCTGCCGCCAAGACCAATGATCACTTCACGTGCGCCGCGATCGAGCGCGTCGGCGATCAGTTGACCGGTGCCGAAGGTGCTCGCCCGCCATGGGTCGCGTTCGGTTCCGGCGACACGCCACAATCCCGAAGCCTGGCTCATTTCGATGATCGCCAGCCGATCTTCAGCCACCCATCCAAAACCGGCGACCACCGTCCGCCCGAGCGGATCCTGCACTTCGCGTTCGATCCACTGACCACCACGCGCATCACAAATCGTTTCCGACATTCCCTCGCCGCCGTCGGCGACGGGAAGTTGCACAGCCTCGACCTCGTCCGCTGGCAATCCAGCGGCGATCGCCGCACAGGCCTCAGCCGCACTCATCGAACCTTTAAATTTGTCGCAGGCGATCAGGATGCGCATGGCCATAGACTAACTTTCATACATCGCCCGAATCATGCCCAGCGATTTTTCGTTGGGCAGGACGCCGAGTTGCATCTGGTTGGCGGTGTAAGCGAAAGAGCATCCGTTTTCGGGATCGGCAAAGGCGTGACTGCCACCGGCACCGGGGTGGCCGAAGGCTGCGGTCGAGGGACCGAAAATGCTGCGCCGTTTTCCGCCGTCTGTCGGATCAACGGGATCCTTCATCATTCCGGCGGAAAAAGCGGTATCGATGAGCAGCGTTCCGTCGCGGCCACCGGTCAGCGGATTGCGCAACCAGTTGATCACCTCCGGCGCGAAATAGGTCTCCCCCTGCCAGCTGCCACCACCGGCGAGCACGGCGTAAAATTTCCCCAGAGCGGCAGCGGTGCCGATGCCACCCATCGACGGTAGGCCGAGTCGCCAGCCGGCAGCGGCATTCATGTCACCGACCGCATTGAAGCCTTTCGGCGAAGTGAACACGGCACGCGAAAACGAATTGGAATCGGCAAATGCCCGGTAAAATTCGCTCTCCTCCGCCGAGGGCTTCGAGAGCCTGGCCGGACGCAATGTGGCAACGCGGCCGAATTCGCTGTCCGGCAGCCCGATCCAAAAATCGAGATCGAGCGGTTCGGCGATGCGCTGCCGCCACCAGGCCCCGAGCGATGTAACACCACTCAGCCGGCGGACGATCTCATCGAGCAGAAACCCGAACGTGCGCGCATGGTAGGCGTGCCCACCGCCGTGAGGACTCTGCATTTCCAGGGCAGAAATCACCGCGGCGTAGTCATCGATTCTGACTTCATCACGGCGATCGATCGCGGCGAGACCGGCGCGATGCGACATCAGTTCGGCGAAAGTCAGGCGTCCGTCAGCGGCTGCGCTGAGTTCGGGCCAGACCTCGGCGACCGGTGTATTCAGGTCGAGTTGGGCATCGAACAGTGCCTGCAATGTGACCGCAGCGGCGACGCCTTTGGTCGCCGACCACACCGGAATGAGGGAATTCCGGGTCCATTCGCGTTCACCGGATCGATCGGCAACGCCGTGATGCAGGCTGACGATTTCGTCGCCGTCTTTCCAGATAGATACCGACGCACCCGCCTCTCCCCGTTCGGAAAAATTGCCCTCGAACCAGGCTTTTATGGCGTCGACGTCCGGCAAATCAATCTTCCTCAGCAGCTTTTCTCAGGGCCTCCAGATCAGGATCACTTTTCGCAGCCTGACCAAATTTCGGATCCAGGTTACAAGCTTTCATCAACGAGCGGCGCGCCGATTTCAGCTTGCCGAGCACCGATCGGTAACAGGCCGAATTGTAGTGAAACACGGCCTCCTTGCGCAACGCCGGCGGCCCCGAACGCAGGAACTCGAGCGCCTCGCCGGTGCGCTTCAGCTCATGCAGACAAAAGGCGCCGTGGACAAAACCGATCAGGCTCTCGGGGCTGAGCTCGCACAACAACTCACTGCGCTGAAAACCCTCCTGCCAGCGCTCTTCTTTGATCAGCAGAACGATCTCAGTCTGTATGGCATCCGGATCGAGACGCCGCTGAATTTCATCGCCGCTGGCGTTCAGCTCACGCCAGGCAGCGCTGACCATTCCCAGTTCTGCGTAGCCTTGGGCGGCGCGCAGTCTCGCTCCAGTATCGTTCGCCATGGTCGATCAGTATCGAATCACCCGCCCGCTGCTCCGGTCACCTAGGCCGTTTCGTGTTCGTGATCCGCCCCGGCACTGGCCCAGGTCGGTTCGACTTCTTCGATCTCGGCGGCTTCCTTGAGCGCTTCGATCTGGGCGTTGATTCGACCTTCGCGCCGCTCGGCGACAAAACTCTCAGCGAGTTGATCGCGCAGATCTTCAAAAGGCACCGGTTCGGGCTTTTTGACGCCGGTTTTCTTGAGCAGATGGAGGCCGAAATGGGTGGCGATCACCGGGCTGATTTCGCCTTCGTTCATCGAGAACGTGATGATCTCAATCTCGTGCATCAACTCGCCACGTTTGAAAAAGTCGAGATTGATTTCGTCGGGTTCTTTTTTGTCACTGACTTCAAGGGCCAGCTTGTCGAAGTCTTCACCATCAAGCAGGCGCCGGCGCGCTTCGCGCAGTTCTTTGAAACAGACTTCAGCGGCCTCCTGCGATTTCGGCTCTTTAAAAATGTGAGCGGCGCTGACTTCTTCCGCCGTCATGTAGCGCGAAAGGTTTTTCTCGTAGTAGGCGCGCAGTTCGTCCTCAGTCGGGTCGGGCTCCTCGCCGATCGCCTCCTCAACCATCCGATCGACGGCGATGGTGGTGGAAATCTGCCGACGAATCTTAAATTCGTCTTCGGCAGTAAAGCCGGTGTTTTTGTAGAATTCCTCTTCGCTGCCGTGCTCGGCCTTCAGCTTGGTAAGCATCGCGTCCACCTCGGCATCGGTCGGCTCGCCGTGTTTTTTCACTGAAGCCTGCAGCAACAGATTGCGATTGAGCACGTTTTCCCTGGCGTAGCCCATGAACTCCTCGTCGCGGTCGCAGCAAACGACTTCGCCGAGGTTCTGATAGTGCTGCTTGATGGCTTCAAACTCCTCCTCGATCACTTCGTGCTCGATAGTCTGGCCGTTGATAATGAATCCCATAACGCCTCCAAGGAACCTCAGGCCGCCCGAAAGTCAACCGCTGCACTGCGCCGCCAGCCCGGGCGGCGCCCGCAGCCATCCCGCAACCATTTGCCCGACGCCCACCACCTGCCGGCTAAATCTCTGTCAATTTATTAGGGGTCTGACCCTTAGTTGGTTAAGTTTAAGGGGTGCGTTCACATCCGACCTTCCCAAATGGGGATTCCGGTGGATAGTCCCGCCGTGAAACAAGCCTTTATTCTCGGAGCGGGACTTGGCACGCGGCTCAAGGCGTTGACCGAAGCGCTGCCCAAGCCGCTGATCCCGGTTTATCAGAAACCACTCATCACCTACGCCTTCGATCATTTGATCGATGTCGGCTTTGAGCGCTTCATGATCAACACGCATCACTGTCCGGAGAAATACACCTCAGCTTTTGCCGACGCGAAATATCGAGGTGCGTCGCTGGAATTCCGCCACGAGGCGGAACTTCTGGAAACGGCGGGTGGCATCGCCAACATCGCTGACTGGCTGCCCCGCGACGAATCGTTCATTGTCTACAATGGTGACATCCTCACCGACATGCCGCTGCAACCACTGCTCGATGCCCACCAAAATTCGGGAAATCTGGTGACCCTGGCGCTGCGTTCGCACGGCGAAGCGCTGCAGGTTGGCTTCGACGCGGACAGCGGACAAGTGGTCGATGTGCGCAACTATCTGCAAAGCGGTTGCGAAACGCTGTTTCAGTTCACGGGTGTCTATGTGGTTGATCCGGCATTCATGGATTTCCTGACGCCGGGCAAAAAAGAATCGGTGGTGCTGCCGTTTCTGGAAGTGATTCGACAGGGCAAGCGTCTCGGCGGTGCCGTCATCGATGAGGGTAGTTGGTCGGATCTCGGCACGCGCGAAGCCTACCTGCGGGCCAGTGCCGAGTTGCATGACGGTGAATTTCCGCGTTTCGGCGCGCAGCCCGAGCAGCAACGCATTCATCCCGATGCAAAAATCCACCCCCAGGCTTTTGTCGGCCCGGTGAGCACGGTCGGGGCGGGTTGTGAAATCGGAGCGGACGCGCATATCGACAACTCCATTCTATGGCCGGGCGCCAGGGTGGCAGCGGGAACCTCGCTGCGCAATTGTGTGGTGCGCGGCGGCAAAACGGCCCAAGGTATTCTGGTCGACGAAGACGTGTGACCCGGCGATTCGATTGAGGCTATGAGCGACATTGACAATCTGGATCTTGCCGGCCTGACCGCCGCGCAGCTCGCCGGCTGGCCAAGCGAGGGCGAAACCGGCAGTTTTGAAATCGAAAAAGGTGGGTCCGGCCGGCGCTTCTTTCGACTGGCTCGCGGTGGGCGAAGCATCGTGGTGATGGTCTACGCACTCGATCGCCCGGAAAACGGTGACTTTGCTCCGATCACGGATTTTCTCGCCGCTCACGCGGTGCCGGTACCGCACATCGAAGCGCGCGATGACCAGCGGCGGATTCTGTGGATCGAGGACCTCGGTGAAAACGATCTCTGGGCGCTTCGCCACGAGGACTGGGACAGTATTCGCCGCCCCCTCTACGAGGCGACGCTTCGCGCTGTAAACAAGATTCACTGCCTGTCTGAAGCGCAGTTGCTGAAACAGGACGCCGGCTCGCTGCCCCATTTTCAGGAACCGTTCGACGAAAAATTGTATCGCTGGGAACAGGACTATTTTTTCGATCGCTTCGTCAGCCGGTTTTCCGCAGCTTCCGCCGATGAAATTCGTGCGCTGCGCGAGTCGACCGAACTGACCCGGCTGATCGACGGCCTGGTCGCCCTGCCGCGCACGCTGATTCACCGCGATTTCCAATCGCAAAATGTGATGCTGCCCAATGGCGAGCCGCGCCTGATCGACTACCAAGGCATGCGCTTCGGACGTCCGGAATATGATCTCGGCTCACTGATCTTCGACCCCTACGTGCCGTTCACTGAATCCGAACGACACGAAATGGCGATGTTTTATCACTCACTGAGTGGCGACAGCGACGACTTTGCGACTTTCGAAAACCGCTTGCTGCGCTGCTCGGCGCAACGCTTGATGCAGGCGCTGGGCGCCTACGGATTTCTCGGCATCGATCGTAAACAAAAAGCCTTTCTCGAGCACATTCCAACGGCACTGAAAACGCTGCGTTGGATTGCGGTTGAGCGGGATATTTTACCGGCGCTGGCTCCAGTCTTGAAGCTCAACGAGAACCGTGTAGCATGACCGCTTTGCGGCATCCGCCGTCGAGCCCGTCGAATCCGCCACTCCGTTCGCTATGGCCAGAAAGCCAAAAAACCGCAAGTCCTCACCAAAGTCCAAACCCAAGCCTCAAACGCAACGGAAACGCGCCACTGCTGCCCCGCGACCAAGGCGCCGGGACTCGGTAGAGATCGCCAATGTCACCCCGCAAGTCGAGGGTGGACGTTACCCTGCCTACCGGGTGGTCGGTGAGCTGTTGCGGGTCGAGGCGGATATTTTTAAAGACGGGCACGACGTCATTTCCGCGACCCTGGGCTGGTATCGGAGCGGCAACCGCAAGCGGCAAATCACGCCAATGCACCCGCTCGACAACGACCGCTGGTTTGCCGAGTGCCGTTTCGAAGAAATCGGCGAATACCGCTTCGAGATTACGGCGTGGATGGACGAGTTTCTGACCTGGCGACACGACTTTCAGCGCCGCGTCGACGGCGGCCAGGAGTCGCTCACCACGGAAATCATCGAAGGGGTGCAAATCTTCGAAGAAAATGCCGCACGCGCGGAGGCCGCCGGCCGGAACCACGACGCTGCCGCGTTGCGCAAAGCCGGCAAAGCGCTCAGCGCCGCGAATCCGGGTCACGTAGCAGCTTTGACCCACGAATCTGAGACCGAACGTCTCATGGCACTGTGGACCAACCGAAAGCTGGCGACGGTGACCAAGCAGGGATTCCCCGTAATGATCGAGCGTCCGGCGGCGCGCTTTTCGGCGTGGTATGAGTTTTTCCCGCGCTCGGTGCTGGCCGACGGCAAGACCCACGGCAAGTTTCGCGACTGCCTGCCACGCATCGAAGACGCCGGCAAAATGGGCTTCGATGTCATTTACCTGCCGCCCATTCATCCGATCGGCGAATCACACCGCAAGGGCCGCAACAACACCGTCACCTGCGAACCCGGCGACGTCGGTTCGCCGTGGGCGATCGGTGCAAAAACCGGCGGCCATCGCAGCGTCGAGCCGCAACTGGGCACCATCGATGACTTCGAGTGGTTGGTAAAGGAGACCAAAAAGCGCGGCATGGAGATCGCCATCGATTTCGCCATCAACTGCTCGCCCGATCACCCTTACGTGCGCGATCACCCCGAGTGGTTTTTCCATCGTCCGGACGGCACGATCAAGTATGCCGAAAATCCGCCCAAGAAATATCAGGACATCTACCCACTGAACTTCCACTGCGATGACTGGCAGAAACTGTGGGCGGAAATGGTCAGCCTGGTAAAATTCTGGGTCGACCGCGGCGTGCGCATTTTCCGCGTCGACAATCCGCACACCAAGCCGGTGGCGTTCTGGGAATATCTGATCGCCGAAATTCGTAAATCGGCACCCGATACCCTGTTCCTCGCCGAAGCATTCACCCGGCCGCGCATGATGCAGGCGCTTGGCAAAATCGGATTTTCGCAGAGCTATACCTATTTCACCTGGCGCGAGACACGCGACGAGTTGATCGAGTATGCCAGCGAACTGACCCACGGCGAAATGCGCGATTACTACTGCGCAAACTTCTGGCCGAACACGCCTGATATTCTGCCCTTTCATCTGCAACATGCGCCGCCGGCGATGTTTAAAATCCGCGCCACTCTGGCGGCGACCCTGTCTACCTCGTGGGGCATCTACAGCGGCTACGAACTCTGCGAAAACCAACCGCTGCCCGGACGCGAAGAGTATCTGGACTCGGAAAAGTACCAACTCACCGAACGCAATTGGGATAAACCGGGCAATATCAAAGCCTTTATCGGTCGTCTCAACCACATCCGCCGCGAGCAACCCGCACTGCAGGAATACGCCAACCTGAATTTCATTCCGGCCGACAACGATCGCATCATCGCCTACTGGAAACACAGCGATGACCGCCGGAATGTCATCGTCGTCATCGTCAATCTCGACGCGCACGACACTCAGGAATCGACGGTCCACCTGCCATTGGAGGAAATGGGCGTCGATCCGCATCACGGATTCGCGGTCGAAGATTTGATGTTCGACGAGATTTATCACTGGCAGGGTGCCAGCAACTTTGTTTCGCTCGATCCGCGGAGCAAACCAGTCCATATCTTGAAACTCCTGCCAAGCTAGCTATCATTGTCCGCTTACCGCTTCGCATTCTTAGATATTCTTCGTTGTCATGCTTTCCCGCCTGCTCACCTTTCTCGCCTTCGCCATTGCTATCGTTGCTCTCGGTGAATGGGACGCCAAAAACCGTCGCTTTGCCTTCACCGAAAAAGTTAACCAGTGGTGGCTCGACTTTTGCGTCGGTAACGCCCGCGATAAAATCCATGACCCGAAAGTCTCCTTCGTCAGCATCGGTGACGACTACGAGCCAGTGCTCGACGGCGATTCACTGAGCCGCCTCGACTACGTCGTACTGCTTGGCTATATCGAAAAATTCAAACCGCGTGCGGTTTCGGTCGCTCCGGTGATCTCGTTTCCTGAACCCAATGTGCTCAATCAAGGCGCCTTGAAAAAACAGGTTCTGAAAATGCCGCGCCTGACGCTGGGCAGTATCGCCGAAGCCGGCTCGCCTGCGGCCAACGACGCCGAAAAGCCAAACTATCCGACCATCGAAAAAGTTGAAGGTGACATCACCAAGGTTGCCTTGATCACGCGCGCGGTCTCGATCCCCGATGAGGAACCCCGCTCCAACGGCGTCGCCGCATTCACCGAAATCGAACTCAGCGACACCGGTGATTCTAACGCACCGATGCTGCCACTGGTTGGACGGGTCGGCGACAAACTGGTCGCTTCGTTTGCGCTGCAGGCGCTGATTTCGGACGCCGACCTGACCCTCGAAGACGTGCAGATCAAACTTCCACCCGCGACCGCAAAGCCGCACATCCGCATCGGCAAGCGCTACCACATCCCGGTCGACGCCGCCGGACGACTGGCCAGCTTTCCCTACAGCGGAGTGACGCCGCCATTCTACCCCGTCGTCAACGCGAAAAACCTTCCACTGACCGCCGACGAAGGTCTCGAATTTGCCCAACTCAGCGATGACTTTGACTCATTAAAAAAGAATCTCGTGGTCGTTGGTGAAAACGGCAGTCACGCTGCCAAAGTCGCGCTGCCCAACGGCGAGAGCTACTCGCAACACGAATACATCGCACGCGCCATCGCCCTGGTGCAAAGCGGTCGCTACATCGAACGCTGGCCGGAGTGGGCCAAGTATGTCGGTATCGCCGTGATCGTTCTGCTCGCCGCCTTTCTGTTCCGTCTGCGGCGCATGCCCCTGTTGTTCTGGGGCTTCGTCACCGCGTTTCTCTACGTCTTCGGCGTCTGTCTCGGCAGCTTCAAAGAGTGGCTGGTGTGGACACCGCCTTTCGTGCCGCTGGCCCTGTTCGCCGGCATTCTGCTGGTCGGCCTGATTCTGCCATCAGCGGCGGACAAGACCGCCGGTGAGGGCAAAACGGAAACCGGAGACGGTAGTCCCCTGCCCGAAAATGCCGCTGCAACTGAGTAGTCGGCAGTCACCGGTCAGAGTCAGCAGATCGGGGTCGACGGACGCAATGCCAAGCCCGTTCCCGCCTTCGCGTGCACCCCGGAAACCCCTTGGGATCACACGCCCCCGATCAATCACTCACCCGTTCTCAGTGCCACGGCCACGGTCGTAGGCCTCGATGATGCGCCGCACCACCCGGTGACGCACCACGTCGACGCTGGCGAACTGCGTGAAGTGAATGCCTCTCACCTCGCGCAGTAGATTCATCGCTTCGAGCAGACCGGATTTATTGCGCGGACGCAGATCGATCTGTGAGGGATCACCGGTGACCACGCAGGTGGAATTTTCGCCGAGTCGGGTCAAAAACATCAGCATCTGTTCACGGCTGGTGTTTTGCGCCTCGTCGAGAATGACGCAGGCCTTGTTCAGGGTGCGACCGCGCATGTATGCCAGCGGGGCCACTTCGATGATGCCTTTATCGACCAGTCGGCGCGACTCTTCCGGTTCGAGCATTTCGTAAAGCGCGTCGTAAAGTGGTCGCAAATAAGGCAGCACTTTTTCCTGCAAATCACCCGGCAAAAAGCCGAGCGCCTCGCCCGCCTCGACCGCTGGTCGGGTCAAAATAATGCGATCGACCTCACGATCGCGCAACTGTTGCAGCGCATGAGCCATCGCCAGATAAGTCTTGCCGGTTCCCGCCGGACCGATGCCGAACACGACATCCTGATCGCGCATCGCACGCAGGTAAGCGAGTTGAGTCAGCGTGCGCGGCGTTACCGGTCGACGGGTCGCAGAACCGAGCAGCTGGATCTCCGACAACTGGCTGAGGGAATTCGACTTGTCCTCGTCATCAGTCGCTTCAAGCGCCATGCGGAACAGCGACGGACTGATCTCCATGCCCCGGCGGCGCAGGCCTTCAAGACGGTCGAACAAGGCACGAACTTTTGCCTTGGCTTCCGGCTCGCCGTCAAATTTCACCCAGCCATCGCGAGTGGTAATGCCGACGCCAATGCTTTTCTCAGTCAGCCTCAGCAGCGATTCATCATTGGCGAACAGCGAGTGCAGAAAGTGTGGATTGCCGAACTCCAGTACGTCGACTGCGCTGCCCTCCCCGTCACGGCTGCTGCCGTTACTTTCTTTTCCGGAGATCTCAACGGTATCCATAGACCAACGCCCAATCGGGTTTTCCGATGCCGCCTTTGGTTGTGACGGTCACTTGAATCAGGTACGAACCGGTTTTGGCAGGCAGCACGCGTGCACCGGCCTTGCCATCGGCAGAAAAAGTTTCCAACGCCACTGAACTACCAACCGCATCGAAAATCAGCACCTCGACATCACTCTCCACCGAGCTCGTCCCGGCCCAGAACCAGTACTCATTGCCACGAAAAAGCTGGTGCTGGACGACCTTGCTCTCACCGGACTTGAGCGTGCCTCCCCAGTGGTCTTCCCGCATCTCGAACCCCATATCGATATAGGGGGCGGCGGCCTCAAGCGCCACCGACCGGGCCTCATCTACGACGGCATACAGACCCACGCTGACCGCGAAGAACACGGCAACTCCACTCAAAATAATGGACCTGCGCTGCCACCATTTCGTTGTCACGCCTTGCTTCCTTTCGCTTCGGAACTGCTGTAAAAACGCTCAAGTAAACTGCTGCAAACTTCGCCAATGCGCTTCACCGCATCGACTCCGATAACGCCATTGGCACCGTTGACCGCAGGTGCAACGCCCTCGGACGAATCTGCGATCGTCTTCGCCTTTGACGAGCTATCCACTGCAACACCCCCTCCTGACCCTGCCACACCGGGGTCGGCCTCGACCGCCATCGCTTCATGAATAATCACCAGACCCTCAGCGAGTGCGGCGATATCTTTGTGGGCCTGGACGGTCTCCGACATTTCGCTCAGCGACTCAACAAAGTGGCGCACCAGATCGGGCTGACTGAGCAGCTCCGCGCGGTCGCTGCTGTAGGCGGCGGCGATCAGCGAAGTCAGCGCCTCGGTGCCGCGCAGCCAGCCGCCGAGACTGACCAGGGTCGCCAGCTCATCATCGCGCAATTCGACCATGGCCTCGCGCACCGTTTGCTGAGTGCGATCGATCTCGCCACGAACTTTTCGCCAGTCGGCCGCGTCGGTGGCGTCGATGATGCTCTGATAGTGCGGTAAAACCCGGTCTTCGATCGCCAACGCGGATGCCAGTTTCAGCAGACGTCGACCGAGATCCTTTACGGCCTCAGCCTCCTCAGCCTGCACCGCCAAAAAGCCTTCCGCGATGGTCGCACCGAAAGACAGTGACAGAATGATGCGGTCCGTGGGCACTTCGGCACCGGTCTCACGCAGTTCTCTCGACCAGTTGGGTGCACCCAACTTATCCATGACCGCGAAGATTTCGCCGGGAACCGGTACCACCACCTTATCAACCAGCGCGCCGGGAAAATCGCTGAGCACCAACTGGCTGGATTTCGCCTCGCCACTGGTTGCAATCGACGGCAGCAACGAAGCCCCCTGCGCCTGCGACAGCGAAGGAAAACCATAGGCGAAGGCACAGTGCGCCAACAGACACCACATGCCGGTCATCGCCGTTCTTGTCATTGCGTTCATTTTTATATCCCGCTTAGTGCCACGCAAAGAACGAGTTTTACTGGAAATCCTCGCGCGAGCGGGCAAGCATACGCCCGAAAGTAACTATCGCAAATTTGCCCGTTGCGATCAATCAAAAGCCAAATCGGCGAGTGAAAGCAATTTTCACGCCACGAACTTCCGCCGTCAAACCTGACTCGCCTACTATGACCACCGGTCCATCTGAATCACCTTTATCAGCAAATGCTTTATGCATCATCCCCGCGCGTTGGGCTTCAACCCGATTTCCCGGCAAACCGCTGCATTTGATCGCTGGAAAACCACTGGTTCAGCATGTCTGGGAGCGCTGCCGGAGTTGCCGGTCGCTCGGCGCTATCGTCGTCGCGACGGACCATGAGGAAATCGCCGATGCGGTCACGGGATTTGGCGGCGAAGTTGTCATGACCTCGCCGGATCACGTCAGCGGCACCGATCGGGTCGCCGAAGCCGCCCGCCAGCGACCCGGGTTTTCGCAAATCATCAATGTCCAGGGCGACGAGCCGCTCATCGATCCCGGGCTGATCGATGAGCTCGCCGAAACGCTGACGGCGCATCCCGAGTGCGCCATGGTCACCGCCGCCAATGCCCTGCCCGACGGTGCCGAAGAGATCGATGACCCCAACGTAGTCAAGGTTGTGCTCAACGCTCTCGGTGAAGCGCTGTATTTCTCACGCAGCCGGATTCCCTACGAGCGCAGCCCGGTAGAAGGCCTGCCGGTACTTCGTCACAAGGGCATTTACGGCTTTCAACGCGATTTTTTGCAGCAGTTTGTGCAATGGCCACCGTCGCCTCTTGAGCGCTCCGAACAGCTCGAACAACTGCGCGCATTGGAGAATGGAGCGCGTATTCGCGTAATTCTCTGCTCTGACGACTCTCCCGGCATTGACACACCCCTACAGGCGGCTTTACTGAACCGGCAATTGGGATCTGAATGAAATATATTTTTGTAACCGGCGGTGTAGTCAGCTCTTTGGGAAAGGGGCTCGCGGCCGCTTCTCTCGGAACCTTGCTTGAGGCACGTGGCCACAAGGTCATCCTGCAGAAGTTCGACCCCTATCTAAACGTTGATCCCGGGACCATGAGTCCCTTTCAACACGGTGAATGTTACGTGCTCGACGACGGTGCGGAGACCGATCTCGATCTCGGTCACTACGAGCGCTTCACCGAGTGCACACTGTCGCAGCTGAATAATCTGACCAGTGGTCAGGTTTACGAAACCGTGATCCGGCGCGAACGGCGTGGCGACTACCTCGGTGCCACCGTCCAGGTGATTCCACACGTCACTGACGAGATCAAAGCCCGTATCCACAAAGTCGCCGCGGAGATGGAGGGCGACATCATCATCACCGAAATCGGTGGCACCACCGGTGACATCGAAGGCCTGCCCTTCCTGGAGGCGATGCGCCAGTTCCAGGACGAAGTCGGCCACGAGAACGTCGCCTTTATTCACGTCACTCTGGTGCCGTTCATCAAAGCCGCCGGCGAACTGAAAACCAAGCCGACCCAGCAGAGCGTGGCCCGCCTGCGCGAGATCGGTATCGCCCCGAACATCATCATCTGTCGCGCTGAAGAACCGGTCGACAGCGACATTCGCAAGAAGATCAGCATGTTTTGCAACGTGCCGCGCGACGCCGTAATCGGCTTTCAAGACGTCGAAAAGACCATCTACGAAGCGCCACTGCGACTGCACGACGAAAACCTCGACCAGATTGTCTGCGACTGCCTCGGCCTCGATTCCGAGCCACCAAATCTCGATAACTGGCGTGGCTTTGTCGACAGCATCATCAACCCGAGCCGCAAGGTTCGCATCGCCGTCGTCGGCAAGTACATCGAACTCCAGGATGCCTACAAGAGTATTTACGAAGCGCTGACTCACGCCGGCGCTGCTCACGGCTGCGGTATCGAGATCGTTCGTCTCGACACCGAAAAAATCATTACCGAAGGCGCTGCGGCCCATCTTTCAGACATCGACGGCTTGCTCGTTCCCGGAGGCTTCGGCGACCGCGGCAGTGAGGGCAAGATCGCCGCGGCCCGCTACGCCAGAGAAAACGGCCTTCCGTATTTCGGATTGTGTCTCGGCATGCAGATCGCCACCATCGAGTTCGCGCGTCACGCCTGTGGCCTCGAGGGGGCGAACAGTGTCGAATTCAACGCAAACACTCCCCATCCGGTGATCTGTCTGCTTGAAGATCAGAAAGACGTGACCGACAAGGGCGCTACCATGCGCCTCGGCACCTGGCCCTGCCTGCTCGCTGACGGCAGTCTGGCGCAACGACTCTACAACAGCGATTCCGTCAACGAACGCCACCGCCATCGTTTTGAGTTCAATCCTGACTACAAGGAGCAGATGGAGGCCGCCGGCTTCCGCATCTCAGGCACCTCGCCCGACGGTAAACTCGCCGAGATCATCGAGATTCCCGATCATCCGTTTTACCTGGCGACGCAGTTTCATCCGGAGTTTCAATCCAAGCCGATGAAACCGCACCCCTTGTTTCACGGCTTCATCGCCGCGAGCCTGGCGAAGCAGACAGATTCCTGATCCCCCGTCGGGTACGGGGAAAATACGACGGTCGCCCCTGCCGTAATTCAATCCGGCACGCTCAGTTCGCGCCCCAGTTGGTGATCCACCTGGCCCGGTTTTCGGGATCTTTCTTGCCCGGTTCAGCTCCTCCAAGTGACCAAAGGTCATAGGTCGGGTTCATGGTGCGGGTTTCGTACGACATCCGTTTCGGAGGATCACACAGATAGCGGATTGGATTTCCATAGCCATCGGTTGCGATGTAACGCCCTTCGGTGTCGATTCCGACAGTGCCTTTGCCCTGCCCTTCGCTCGAACGAAAATCCAGTGACTCAACGTAGATTTTGTTGGATGGATCGTCGGTATCAAACTCACCATCTCCGTCAAAATCGCCCGACAAATACTTGTAGAGAACATGCGCTCCGTATTTTGCCGTCTCGTCTCGATCAAGCGCCGGGTTAGGCGGATACTCGCCGTGATCGATTTTGTAGAGTTCGAGGCCACCTTGAATTTCGGAAAGAATGGCTTCGGTTCGCTGTCCGGCCATATTGCCTACGGGCGTCCCAAGGTTCGACAAAAGTCCGAAAACGATCGCCACCGTGAACAAGATAGCGAACATCATAGCCAAGCCCGACCGGGACTTTTTGTCAGCGGGGCGCTCGTTATCTGTTGCCAGTTGGCTCACATCACAACGTAGTTAGCGCTGCAATTATCCATCCCCCGCCGGATTCGAGACTACGCCGACCCTTCACCAGCGTAGACACGCTGGCACATGTAGCACAAATCACCCCGGGCTCAGTTGGTGCCCCAGTTGGTGATCCACTTGGACTTGTTTTCCATGTCATCTTCGCCAGGCACCGCACCACCGAGAGACCAGAGGTCGTAAGTCGGGTTCAGGGTGCGAATTTCCTGCTTGCCGCCAACCACCCGATTCGGAGGATCACACAGATAACGGATCAATCCACCAAAGGGATCCATGGCAACGTACTCGCCACCGAGACCGATGCCGACCGTGCCCTTGCCCTGCTTCTGACTGGATTTATAATCGAGAGATTCGACATAAATCTTGTTGTCCGGATCAGCCAGATCGAATTCACCATCTACCGGATCGAAATCACCGGAAAGGTACTTGTACAAAATGTGAGCGCCTTTCTTCGCCGCCGCGTCACGGTCATCTGCCGGATTGATCGGATAAGTGCCGTGATCGATTTTGTAAAGATCGAGACCGCCTTGAATTTCTGCGAGAAATGCTTCAGCCCGGTTGCGCAGCATCTTGCCCTGAATAGCAGCGGAAGCGGCCATCACCATGCCCGCCAGGAGCGCGATAAGAGCAATCACAATGAGCAGCTCAATCAGCGAAAAGCCGGATCGTTTGCGCCGAACCTGCGAGATTTTGTATTGGAATGTGTTCATGGGGTTTTCGGTTAGAGGTTCAGAAATATACGGCTCAAGTTCCCCCCTGGTCGATAAGAGCCGGTAAGCTCCCTTCAAATCAGAAACCCGCCCTCAGGGTTCACCGGACGAGTCCCCGCAGCCAGTGCACGTCACTCACTCGCCTCGTGCCGAGACGAGCGGACGCGCCGCTGTCACTGCGAATTATTCATCTCCGAGATGATCGTAATCATCGGCATGAACAAGGCAATAACGATCGTACCGACAATGAGTGCAAGGAAAACAATCATGATCGGTTCCAGCATCGAAGTCATGGCGTCGACAGCATTGTCGACTTCATCATCGTAAACGTCGGCAATTTTAAGAAGCATATCCGGCAGTTGACCGGTCTCCTCGCCGACGTCGACCATACTGATCACCATGGGCGGAAACACCTTACTTGCCTCGAGCGGAGCAACCACCGATTCACCTTCGCGCACCGCTTCATGAACCTTCTCAATCGCGTTGGCGACAATCATGTTGCCGGCCGTGTCACGGGTAATATTCAGAGCCTGCAAAATTGGCACCCCGCTGGTGACCAGGGTGCCCAGGGTCCGGGCAAACCGGGAAATAGCGCTCTTCAGCTGGATGGGACCAAACAGTGGCATTTTCAGCTTCATCTGATCGATCCCCTTACGACCACCCGGAGTTTTGGCGACAACCTTCCAAATCGCAAACGCCACTGCGGCGCCGATGGCGATCCACAACAGGTTGCCTTTGACCGCATCACTGATCACAATCACAAATCTTGTGATCGCCGGAAGCTGGGTTCCCTCCGGCAGCATCTCAGAGAAAATCTTCTGGAACTTCGGCACGATCACCGCCATCAGGAAAATGAGAATACCGATCGAGATAACCAGCACAATGATCGGGTAGACCATCGCTGCGACGATTCGGTTCTTCAGTTTTTGCGCCTTTTCCGAGTACTCGGCGAGACGATTCAAAACCAGCTCAAGCACACCGCCAAGCTCACCGGCTTTGACCATGTTGACGAAAAGCTTATCAAAAATCTTCGGATGCTGGCCCAGGCTTTCCGAGAAGGTGCTACCACTCTGAACTGAGTCCGCCAGAGTATTGATGGTAGTCTGCATCGTCTTGTTCTTTTCCTGGTTAGCCAGAACCGTCAGACCGCGAAGCAACGGCAAACCGGCATCTACCAGCGTCGCCAACTGTCGCGTGAAAATCATCAAGATCTTGCCTTTGACCTTGCCCTTACCCCCCGACCGTCCGGCTTTCGCGTTCTTCTGGCTCTTCTTGGCCTTGCGTTTGGCACCGGATCCGACGCCGCCCTTGCCGGCTGCGGCAACTTGCGTTGGAAACAGCCCGCTCTTGCGAAGCTGCGAGATGGCATCCGCCTCGTCACTGGCGTCGATGGTTCCGGTAGTTTCCTCGCCGCGGGCGTCGAGTGCGATATACTCAAAATTGGCCATGATCAGGTCAGTGTAGTCAGATTGCTTGAGACAGAAAAGATTAAAAAGACAACGAAGGTTGCGCTGTCACGCAGGCACTCTATCGAAATTCCGGCAGGCCTGTCCACGAATAAAAATCGCTGCGGCGAATTTGTTACCGGGCCCGACAATAAAGCCATCCAGACGCCTTTTCGTGAACCAGACAAAACGCCTGCCGGAGGGATCGTCAGCGACGAAACGGAAGCCTCTGACCGCCATCCAGTAACACCCGCGTGCCGGCCGATGAAGTGCCGGATATCAGGTATATTTCAGGACTTCTTCGATGGTGGTCACGCCGCTGAAAATATTGCGCAAGCCATCCTCGCGCAGCGTTTTCATGCCCATCTCGATCGCCTTTTGACGGAGCACGACCGTCGCCGCCCTCTGTGAAACGAGTTCGCGCAGCGCGTCGTTCATGTCGAGCAATTCGAACAATCCCTGCCGCCCTTTGTAACCCGTGTCATTGCAGTTGGAACAACCCTGCCCGGTATAAAAGTCCTTGCCGCCGGTATCGGCAGCGGTCAGTCCGACCTGCTCCAGGACGGCAGCACTCGGCGTGTAGGGAACCTTACACTGGGGACAAATCGTGCGCAGCAAGCGCTGTCCAAGTACGGCTTCCAAAGTAGCGGCGACCAGGAACGGTTCGGTGCCCATATCAACCAAACGCGTTACCGCGCCGGCGGCGTCGTTGGTATGCAGGGTCGACAACACCAAATGCCCCGTCAGAGATGCCTGAATCGCGATCTGCGCCGTGTCGAGATCGCGCATTTCGCCCACCAGGATCCGGTCGGGATCCTGTCGAAGGAAAGCGCGCAACACTCTCGAAAAGGTCATGCCGATGGCGTCGTTGACCGGCACCTGGAGAATGCCGTCGATGTCGTATTCGACCGGGTCCTCCGCAGTCAGCAGCTTGGTATCGACAGTGTTAATCCGGCGCAGCGCCGCATAGAGCGTCGTAGTCTTGCCTGCTCCGGTCGGTCCGGTGACGATGAAAATGCCGTTCGGCTTCTCAATCGTCATTTCGATGTACTCGAAAATATACGGCGGAAGATTCAGATTCTCGAGTTCGAGATTAACACTCGACCGGTCGAGAACACGCAGCACGACACTCTCGCCGTGAACCGTCGGTAGAGTCGAAACACGCATGTCGACCTGCGTTTCGCCGATCGTCTTCATGATTCGGCCATCCTGCGGCAGACGAGTCTCAGCGATGTTCAGATTGGACATCACCTTGATACGCGAAATGATCGCCTGCTTAAGGTGCTGAGGCGGCGGGGCCATCTCGTAGAGCGAGCCATCGACGCGGTAGCGAATTTTGAAATCGTCTTCGAACGGCTCAAAGTGAATGTCCGAGGCACGCTCCTTGATCGCCTGGTACATGACCAGGTCCACGTAGCGAATGATCGGCGCCGAAGACGCCTCCTCCTCAGCATTTTCACCAGTCAATGAGGCCGCTTCCCGGGCCAGTTCGGCTACCGCATCATTGGCCGCTGCACTGCCGCCGTAATGTTTATCAATCAGTTCGTGAATACGAGCCGGGTCGGCAACCGCCGGAGCAATCTCACCACCAAACGAAAAGCGCAGTTCCTCGATCGAATTGGCATCGAGCGGATTCGCCAGAGCTACAATCAGACCATCCTCGGATACAGCGATCGGAAATGCCTCATGCAGTCTCGCCGTGCCGGCGGGAAGTGTCGCGATAACCTGAGGCGAAGGTTCAAACTCAGAAAGGTCGTAGTAGGTGCCGCCGATATCATCGGCGATCAGTTGGTAGAGCTGATCGGGCTCGAGCAACTGATAGTCGGAGATGACTTCGACCACATCCTTGCCCGACTGATCGACAGCATAAAGCAGATCTTCACGCTGGTCCGCATTGATCACCTCGCGGGCGACCAGTAAATCTACAACACTTTCCGTTTCCATCTTAAAGTAGTCCTAAGTTCGTGCACTTTGTTTGCGCTTGGTTCATCCCACCCGCTAACCGTCGTCGCCCATCGTCACCCGCACCACTTCGGCAGCGGTGGTGATGCCGGCGAGCACTTTGCGAACGCCGTCTTCGCGAAGCGTGCGCATGCCCAGTTCCCGGGCCCGCCGACGCAACTGAGGCGTCGACAACTCCTCGTTGATCATGTGGCTGACTTCTTCGTTGATGTTAAAAATTTCGAACAGCCCCTTTCGTCCGCGATAGCCGGTCTGACGGCAATTGTTGCAGCCCACCCCGGCCTTAATTTCCGCACCGGCCAACTGACCGGCGTCGAGCCTGAGCATCTTGATTTCTTTTTCGGTCAGCTCTGTCGGCTGTGCACAGTCAGGACAGATGTTACGCACCAGACGTTGCGCCATGATCGAGCGAACCGCACTGGCCACAAGGAAGCGTTTCACCCCGATATCGGCAAGACGAGCGACAGCACCCGGAGCATCGTTGGTGTGCAGAGTCGAGAACACCAAGTGACCGGTCAGACTGGCGTTGATCGCGATCGAAGCCGTCTCCAGATCTCGAATTTCCCCGATCATGATGATGTTCGGCGCCTGACGCAGAATTGATTTCAGGGCCGCACCGAAGGACATGCCGATGTCCTCCTTGACCTGTACCTGATTGATCCCCGACAGGAGATACTCCACCGGATCCTCCACCGTGATGATCTTGCGGTCGGGTTTGTTGATCTCATTGAGACAGGCGTACAGCGTCGTGGTTTTACCTGAACCGGTCGGACCGGTAACCAGCAGAATCCCATCCGGCAGACGGATCAGCTTACGGAAATTGTCCTGATCGTCGGAGAAAAAGCCCAACTGCGGCAGTCCCAGATTCAGCGACTGCTTGTCGAGAATACGCATGACGATTGATTCGCCGTGCGAAGTCGGCACCGTCGAAACACGCAAATCGAGTTCGCTGTCCCCCAGTTTCGCCTGAATACGTCCATCCTGCGGAATGCGTTTTTCCGCAATCGACATCGAGCCGGTCATGATCTTGATACGACTGACCACCGCCGACAAAAGCCGCCGCGGATGCGATGCAACCTTGTGCAAGGCACCATCGATCCGATAACGAATCCGCAGCTCGTTTTCGAGCGGCTCAAGATGAATATCACTGGCCCGGTTCTGGTAAGCTTCCTGAAGAACCTGATGAACCAGATTAATGATCGGCGCATCATCTTTGCCCTTGCCACCTGCGGCACCTTCGCCCCCCACGGACAGTGTGCCTTCGAGCCCCAGCGCCTTGGCCTGTTCCTCCGTGAGCCCTTCGGTACCGTACAGCGCAACGACTTGCTGAATAATCTGGCTCTGGGTCGAGCAGACAAACTCAGGCTCAACCGACAGCATGTGGCGGACTGAATCGAGCGTATCAAAGTCGAGCGGGTTGCCCACCGCGATCTGCAAATGCGTGCCGTTGAAAGTAATCGGCACCACCTTGTAGCGACGCGCTACATCCGCCTCGACCGCAGCGACGGCATTCGGATCGATCTGCGCCAGCGCCAAATCGACATAGTCCATACCGGAACTGATCGCCAACGTACGGGCGACATCCTCCTCGGAAATTTTTTCAATCTCGATCAGGAAATCCAGCATACTCTGCTGGGCTTTTTTTCGATGAGCCGCACCCTCCAACTCAGAAGAGTCAAGAACGCCGTTCTCGACCATCAATTCGATGAGGTAGTCTTCGTTTTCGTAGGTTGCCATTGGGTAGGTTTAAGCAAGTTTCCACAAAAGGCCCGGACGTTCCAAGCGGAAAGTGCGAACGATAGGGACTTTCCACCTCAGGCACCAGCAAAAAGCGCGCCCCTTTAAGGAAACTTTGATAATATCCTAACGGAGTAACAAATCAGTCCACACCGGCTCCGCAAAACCGACCGTCCCGGCGTCGTCGAGCAGCAGAAACGGTCGCTTAATCAGGTTGCCGTTGCTACTCAACAGCTTGATGGCATCCGCCTCGCTCATGCCGGGCAGCTTTGTCTTCAAATCCAGCTCGCGATAATCGCCACCCGAGGTGTTAAACAGCCTGCGCAGCTCGCTGCCGCCCCCCAGATGCTTAAGCATCGCTTTCAGCTCTTTCTGCGATGGTGGTGTCTCGCGAATCGGAATCTCATCGAATTCGACATCGTTTTCCCGCAACCACTTGACCGCTTTGCGACACGTGCCGCAATTCTTGTAGGTGTAAACTTTCATCGCTAATCAAAAAAAGAGGCGGCCGATACTGGATCGACCGCCTCAGGAATTCACTATCCGTGTCGACTACTGGCCAGCAGGACCTTCGGCGCCACCGGTAAACTTCTTGTCGTCGGCGGCATGGCCGGCGAGAACGTCGGCCCTGTAACCACCCTTTGATTTGAAGTAGAGGAACAGAAGAATGTAGGCGACTAACATCAACGCCGGGAACAACGCCATGTTGGCAAGGGCCTTCTGAGCGCTACCACCTCTCGCCTTTGCTATGGCCGCCTGGTCCTCGGCGGATGCCGAAGCAAGCAAGCCATCTACAGCCTCACCATTTAGAGCCTGATAGTGGATGATGCCGTAAATGTCATTCTCCGTCAGTGCATCGGCAGCGACCTTTCCGTCGACTACCAGGCCGGGAACCTTGGCGGCCTCGGCAGAACCGGCGATTGCTTCGATCTCCTTATCAGCCTGAAGCGTGCCGATGTAGGGAAAGCCAAGCACACCCACAGCAAGCATGCCGATGCCCGAAATGGCGTTCAGAGTCAGCGCCCCGCCTTTGGGGGTCTGCTCCGATACGACACCCAACATGGTCGGCCAGAAAAAGGTCTTACCAAGAGCGTAGAGCGTGGCAGCGCCGAAGATAATAACGACTCCCTGAGCTCCGGAAAGAGCATACAAACCAGCGATGGCAAGCACAGCACTGAGAATCAGTAGCCCCAGAGGCGACAGTTTGTGAACGATCGGCCCGGCAAAGAAACGCAGAGTCATCATGATGATTGAGGTATAGACCAAGATCCAACCGCCATCAAAAGTGACCGCTTTGGCCATGATGCCGGAAATCCAGCCATCGGTGCCGATCTCGGTGGTCGCCAATGGCATCATGATGAGAATCAGGAAAAACATCAGCGGACGTCCGAGGCTGCGGGTGTAGAGACCAAACGCCACAACCATCGCGACACCGAGGACGATGAACGCAACTGGCGGCACGGTGGGAAAGAACTGAATCAGCTGCAAGGTGACGAGAAAAGCCACCACAAGCGCCCCGAGGATGCCGAATTCCGACAGCATGTCACGATAACTGACGCCAGCAGCGACACGCTCTTGAACTGGAAAGCTCTGCTTGATCAGAATGATGAAATAGATCACCGCAGGAATGGCGATGGTCGCGAGCTTCACCGTCCAGGGAGCCGCATGCAGACTGATAGTGAGAATACCTGCGATCACCAGACCACCCGGCCAACCAGCGTGGAGAATGTTCAACCATTTGGTTTTCTCCTTGTCGAACATGGTCGCCACCACCGGATTGATAAAGGCTTCAACGGTGCCATTACCGAGGGCCAACACCAGGCCACCCCAGAAAATCAGGCTTTTGGCCATTTCAGGATTCGACTCGGCAACCATGAGGCCGCCGATGCCCATCACCGTCCAGATGGCCTGACAGACGAACGCGAAGATCATCGCAAATTTGTAGCCAACCTTGTCAATGATCAGGCTGAAGACAATGATACTGACCGCAAACGGCCAAATCTGAATGCCTTTAAAGATACCCACTTGAGCGGGGTCCAGCTTCAGCAACCCCTCCGTGATCGCAGGGTCATCGAGAAGAAACATTCGGGTGATAAATCCGAACGCTGTCGTTATTAGCGCGACAAAACAGCCCCAGAAAAGAGCTTTGGATGGTTGGCCTGTGGATGATTCGCTCATACAAAATTGAAAGTTTGGTTCAAAAATCGAAACTTGATACCCCCTGATGAGGTGTCGAAGTCTCGGCGGAAACCGTTTCCTTTAACAAAAGGCAACCGTTCGACAAGAAGAAACGCGTTTTTTCTGCGTGAGTGCCTCTATTTCAAACTGTCCAA
>CBDULB010000093.1:0-24443 GCA_965367965.1 uncultured bacterium
TGCGCGCTATTTTGATCAACATACGAAAGAACCCGAAGCAAGCAGCAGGAACGTGTTTTCGATCATGCCAGGTAGTTTGCGTAGACCTCATCCGGATCGTCGGGACCGTGCCGATGAAAGGACAGCGCCTGATTTTCTGCTATGAGCCCGGGTGGATCAGCGCCCGGAATAGGAATAGGGGTCAGGCGAGCTATCTACAATTTCGACACTGCTCCCCACCCCTCTCCTCTGACCCGGCACGTCCGCCCCGATCTCATCTTTATCGATTTCAACGAGGCCGGCGCAGCGCTCTTTCTCACCGGCCCGCGGAGAGACCAGGCGAACCCGGCGCCCGGGTCATCTATCTGAGAAAGGCGTCAGGACAGTATGGGGGGCAATAAAGCCAGAATCCGCATGGTTCGAAAGACGGCGGCGGGTTAAATATTTTAAATGAAGACGTTTCGCATTCTCTCCCTGCTGCTGGTTCCCTGTGTGCTGGCAGGGCTGGTTGCCTGTGGCGGCGAAGAGGCGCGGATGGCCAAAGGCTTTCATCTTCCCGAGGGCAACATCGAAAAAGGCAAGGAGGCCTTTCAAGCGCTCAAGTGCACCATGTGTCACTCGGTCGCCGGAGTCGAGTTGCCTGCGGTCAAATTCGGACCCGGTTTTGAACTGGGCGGAAAAGTCCGCCGGATCAAGACTTACGGAGAGTTGGTAACCGCCGTGATCGATCCGGGTCACGATATCGCCCCGCAGTTCGCGGCCACTCAGGACACCAGTGATGGGCAGAAAGCCAAGACGACGATGCCGCCTTACAATTCGGATATGACGGTTCGGCAGCTCAGCGACATTGTCACCTTTCTGCATTCCCGGTACCAGCTGGAGGGTCTGGATTTCCCGGACTACACCTTTCCCTGACACGGGAATTGGGAAAGAGGAAAAAGAGCGAAGCAGGCGATCAAGCAACCCGTCGGCTGCCTTCCCTCCTCCCCGCCAGCGTCTGCCCGGACCCCGCCGAGTCGCTGTCGCCACGGGGTATTTCGCCCCATTGATTGAGCTTTGGCCTCACTCCGCCGCGGGCGGATGCAGAAAGCGTTCGGCGATTCGCTCGACGCCGTCGCGCGGGCCTGGCACGGGCTGGTAAGTGGACCCCGCGGAGTCCCAGGCAGTGCGGGTCGGATAGGGGTAAATGGGCATTTGCCACAGGCGCTCACCATTTTCGACGCGACCGACCTGCAGTGCCGACGGCGCCGTGCCCGACTCGCGCCACGCGCGCACCGCATCGAGCAGGTCAGGTCGTTGATTAACTCCCGGACTCGTACCGTGAGAGAGACCGGGAGCGAGGTAAAAACGGAAAAACGACTGCACCCGATCGAGTCCGCCGCAGCGCTCGATCACGCGTTCGTAATAAGCTATGGAGGCGTGGCAGGGCACGACGGAATCGGCGGAGCCGGCGAGCATGATGAGCTTGCCACCGCGTTTTTCAAAGGCGCTGAGATCGGCATTCTCCGCGTTGAGTAAGGGCGCCAGTTTGGCGGTGTAGGTATCGAAGTCCGCACCGAAATCGAGATCCTGCAGCAGCTGGTTTTTACCGAACACCCAGTGAAACAGGTAGAGGTGGCCGTGCGCGGAGAGGATGGAACTGCCGAGCGGGACGCCGTTAAAAATGCGCTCCCCGGTCACGGCGTGGCGCGGGCCGTCAAACAGCCGCCTCAAGGCTGCCGCATGTCGGTCGGTAAGCGTCGCGTCTTTTTCTCGCGCCAGAGCGATCACGGCTTCGATGTCCTGAGAAGTGCAGCGCGGGTCGGATACGAACTTGCCCGCCGCCACGGGAATTTCGCGTGACGCCATGTACTCGTTGGCAGCGGCAATGACGCCGGCATCCTGCGCTTTGGTGAAAGGGCATTGCTGCAAAATCTGATCGTTCCACAGAAAATAGGCGTGCAAGGGAGTGCGACAGTGGGCGGGGACATAGGCGACGATGCCGTCGTAATCTTCGGGATAACGCTGCGCCTCCTGCAGCGCCTGCTGACCACCGGTCGAGCCGCCGCTGAAGTAACAGAACTCCGCCGCCCGGCCGTAATGCGCGCGCACGACCTGTTTCGCAACTACGGTCATGAGGTGCGTGGCGCGGTAGCCGAAATCTTTCCACACTTCCGGATTACCGATCCCCGAATCGGCATTCGGTGCCGTGCCCATGTCCGTCGTCGCCACGGCGTATCCCCTGGCGCTCGCCTTTTCAAGACCCGCGGAAGAAATCCTGCCCGCCGCACCACCGTTGCCGAGGCCGAGAAAGCGCGCGTTCCACTTATCCGCATCCGGCAACCAGACTTCGACCTGAATGTTCGAACCCTGCGCCGGATTGAGCATCAGCTTCACGATGGTCCGCGTCGCCGTCGCATCCCGCTCGACAGTTATCTTCGTCGCCGCGTCGAGCTTCAGCGAGCGCAACGCGATCAGCTTTTGTTCGCTGCCGCTTTCGCCGGCGTCCCGGCCGAAAGCCGGACAGCAAGTGAGCAGCACCGCGAGGCCGAGGCAGAACCGGGTTGGAGCAGGTTTCATGGTTCCAGGATCATGCATTATTCGAAAAGGACCGGGGAGAGCCATTGACAAGTTTTGACGGCAGCGTGATCGAAGCAATCCCTGGATTACGTTTTCTTGAAAGGTAGCATGCCTTCCCCACTCCACTCTACCTGTGCATCTGTGAACTGGAAACATCACATCATCTCGCTGACGGAAACTGCCGCTGCACGCGCTGGAAAAATCGATGCCTCGTTTTTTCCTCCAGCCAGTGATGGCATGCTCTCAAAGTGGGAGGCAAACCACAATCTATCCATTCCAGCGGAGATTCGATCGTATCTGATACAATCCGACGGTCTCGAAGCGCAGCGTGGCGAAGCCTGGCCGGTGCTTCCTTTTGCGGAATGGGTATTGATCGATGACGCCTGCGCGACGGTCGATCCCTGGCTTCAATTCGGGGAAACTTCCGGTCATCACTACCTGCTGTCCATGGGCCACAGTCCATCGATCTATCGAGTCCAGCGATTCGGCTCGGATCCGGAATTCTTCGCCTCGTCGTTTCAACGTTACCTCGCACTGATTTTCCAGGGCAAAGGTTAGGCGGTTATCCAGCAGGCGGTGCACCTGTCGCTTTGTAGAGGTGCATGCCGATCCCGGCGGATTTTCAAACAGGTTTAAAATAACGCATCAAAAGTCGGCGTCCGTGGCGAGATCGCAGGATGGCTTTGCGAGCCGTCCCGAACGTCGCGCGATTCGCCATCACCCCGAGCCGACCGAACCCCGGTGTCGACTGACACCACGCCAAATACCGCCAACGCAACGGGAACGGGATGCAATCCCATTCTACATTGAGGTAAGGCCAATTCAGCCGTGGCCGTGGCCGGACACTAGGGCAGCTGATCGAAGGTGTAGAACGGCAGCTCCAGCTTTCGGGCGGTCTGAAAGATGTGTTCCAACGCTGCGGGTGTGATGAAATTGCCTTTTCCCAGATGAGTAATCTGGTGGGCGTAGAGGGTGACGATTTCCTTGTTGTTGGCGGCGCGCGCGAGGGCCCCGTCGATTTGTTCAAAGGTTCGATCGGGTCGGGTGGGTGCGAAGTCGATGCCTTTTCCGGGCAGCTGCCCGCGTTCCCCGACCTTTTCAATGGCAGTAAAAAAATCATCGTAGTCAGTGATCATTTTCCCGGAATCGATGCCTTTTCCGGAGCGGAGATGGCGAAAGATTTTCAGCAAAACTTCGTCGGTGGCCCGGTTGCAGTCGCTCATCGGGTAGGCAAAAGAGCTGACCGGAATCCCGGCTGCTTTGAAGGCATCGAGCTGCGGCGAGATTTCTCCGTGAAGGTATTCCTCAGCCGTGTGGTTTTCGAAATACCCGGTGGCCCTGACATGGTTTACGGAGTGGGCGCCGATGGCGTGGCCGTGGTCGATGAGCTGCTGCGCAGTCTCGAGCGCCTTCCCGTCAATTTTTCCGCTGATGAAAAAAGTCGCGTGCACTGCGTATTTTTCAAACAGCGGCAGCGCGGCGATCCAGTGGTCGAAGTTGCGATCATCGAAGGTCAGAACGATGCCGCCCCTGGTCAAATCGAGCGGCGTGTCGTCAGATCGAGCCGGGATCACAACGAGCAGGCTGAAGATGGCGGCGCAGAGTAATTTCATTTCACCAGCGTATCGGGTCTGCGACGACGGTAAAATCATTTGTGCCATTTTGCCGGAGATGAGACGGGCCCCTTCTACCTCGCGCAGAGACGCCGAGTTTATTCTTCTTCCTTTGCGTGCCCGTGCCTCTGTGCGGAACCTCGATTACCGCGAGCGCGAGAACAGGCAACGGTACCATCCGCAGTCGCCGCGAGCTTGAAATGGCCAGCTCCCGACGGTATTGACGGTGATGTTGTATCTGCCTGAGAAAAAGTCGCCGCTGCTGTATTTTATGATGGCGTTCAGTTTGCTTTTGCTGCTGCCGGCAGTGACGGGTCGGGCCGCCGGGCCGGTGAAAGTGATCTTCGATACCGACATGGCAAATGATTGCGATGACGCGGGGGCATTGGCGGTATTGAATACTCTGGCGGATTCAGGCGAAGCGGAGATTCTGGCAGTGGTAACCAATCGCAAGGATCCAGGCAATGCTTCGGCGGCGGCGGTATCGGCGATCAATACCTGGTACGGGCGGGGCGATATTCCGATCGGCACCGATAAAGACGGGGCAAAAATCCGCGGCGGCAAACCGAGCAGCTATGCCGGAGCCCTGCGCGATGAATTTCCCCACTCGGCCCTGGCCGACGATGAAATGCCGGACGCATTGACGGTGTATCGAAAGACGCTTGCCGCTCAAGCCGACGGTAGCGTGGTGGTGATCAGCGTCGGTGCATTGAGCAACCTGGAGGATTTGTTGCGTTCGCCTGCGGATGATTTCAGCCCCTTGAACGGCGTCGAGTTGGTGAAGGCGAAGGTGCGTGAGACCTTCGTGATGGGCGGCGGTTTCCCGCGCACCAACCGGCCCGAGACCAATATCATTCTCGATCCGGCGTCGGCGGTGACAGTCTGCAACGAGTGGCCGACGGCCATCGTCTGGCAGGGCTACGAAGTCGGCGCGGCGATGAAAAACGGAACGGAGTTGCTGGACGCGCCGAAACAGAACCCGGTGCGGCGGGCGTATCAGTTGCGCATGTTCCACGACAAACCCTCGCTGGAGGTCAGCAAACCCAACCACGATCTGGCGACGGTGTTGCTGGCGGTGCGCGGAGTTCAGCCGGAGTTCTGGACGGTGACCAAAGGCGGCCGGGTGGTGAGCGATTCGGACGGGCACACGCAGTGGCTGACGGATCGGACCAAACCGCATTCCTATGTCAGGATCAAAGGCCGTTCCCTGGCACTGGAGCAGCTGATCGGCAGGCTGCTCGCACGCCCGCCATCAGCCGGCGCTCCGCAATAAGCCGGCGAGCCAGCCATGCAAAGGCAACTACGAGGCGCAAAATCGAGCGGATATGGCTTTGCTGGAAGGTTTGCATCGAAAACCAATCGCCGCTCAGCGGCAAATTTCTATCCGTACCCTCGGCGGCTAGTGCAAGAAAACATGGCGGCACCTCAAGGTGTCGGCGCAGGGTGAACCAATGGAGCGCTCGAAAAAATAGAGGCGCCTGGGTTTTTGCAACCGTGCCTTTGATGCCTGCTTCACATCTACCTGATAGATTTGCCGATGCCGCGCATCGAACCGGGTTTGACGGAGGGGCGCCGTGCCGGAAAGGTTTGCGCGATACCACCGTCTATCTCATCCGCCATGACCTCACTCACCCGCTCCACCTTCGCCCTGATCGCCGCTGTTTTTCTCTCCCCCGCTCTGACCCGGGCCGACGACTGGCCGCAGTGGCTCGGCCCGGAACGCGACGGAATCTGGCGGGAGACCGGCATCGTCGAGAGCTTTTCAGAAGAGGGTCCCGATGTGCTGTGGCGGGTTCCCGCAGGCCTCGGCTACAGCAGCCCGACAGTTGCCGACGGCAAGGTGTATCTCAGCGACTACGTGATCGAAGAAGGTGAAATGTTTAACAACCCCGGTGCCCGGGCTCCCTTGAAGGGCAAGGAACGGGTCCGCTGTTTTGACGCCGGCACGGGGGAGGAAATCTGGTCGCACGCTTACGATCAGCCGTACAATATTTCCTATCCCGGTGGTCCGCGCAGCACACCGACGGTTGCCGACGGCAAAGTTTACGCGCTCGGCGCGGAGGGCAAATTTGTCTGCCTCGATGCCGACTCGGGCAAGCTGGTCTGGCAGCAGAACTGGAAAGAGCAGTTCTCCATCGAATCCCCGATGTGGGGCTTTTCGGCTCACCCGCTCGTCGATGGCGACAGCGTCTACTGTCTGGTCGGCGGCGAAGGCAGCGTGGCAGTCGCTTTCGACAAGGATAGCGGCGATGTGAAATGGCAATCGCTGAGCGCTGCCGACCCCGGCTACTGTCCACCCACCATGATCGAGCACGCCGGCGTCAAGCAACTGCTGATCTGGCATCCGGAATCGATCAATGCGCTGAATCCGGATGATGGCTCGGTCTACTGGTCGCTGCCTTTGAAGCCGGGCTTCGGCATGTCAATCATGGCACCGCAAAAATCGGGCAACCGGCTGTTCGCCAGCGCCCACGGACGGGTCGGTGCGCTGATGAAACTCGATGACGAAAAACCCGGCGCGGAGTTTCTCTGGAAAGCGAAACCGAAACAGGGTCTGTTTGCCGCCAACGTCACTCCGTTGATCATCGACGGAGTCCTCTACGGCTGCGATATCGACAGCAGTGCCTTCACCGCCGCCAGCCTCGAAACCGGCGAGCGTTTCTGGCAAACCACCCTGCCCACTCTCGGCACCGAAACGCCGGAGCGCGGCGGTCGTCACGGCACGGCCTTCGTGACGCTCCACGAGGAAAGCGGCAAACTCTACCTGTTCTCCGAGACCGGCCATCTCATCATCGCCGCGGTAAGTCCCGAAGCTTACACCGAGATCAGCCGCGCCAAAGTGATCGAGCCGACCAACGAAGCCTTTGAACGCCCGGTCGTCTGGGCCGCTCCGGCGTTTGCCATGAAATCGGTATTTGTCCGCAATGACAGGGAGTTGATTCGCGTCGATCTGGCGGAGTGATCTTAAAAACCGGGATGATGCCTTACTCGGATTTCATCGGTCCGATCAGTTCGATGAAGTTGCCGTCGGGATCGCGAACGCAGGTCAGGAAGTTGTCTCCTCCGAGCGAGGCCGGAGTCTCGCCGAGCAGTTCAACCCTGGCTGCTTTCAGTCGCGCGAGCGCGGCGTCCATGTCGGTCACACGCAAGGTCAGATAGCTGACACCGATGGTGGAATGGATGAACTTCTGATCCGGTTTGGCACCCGGTGCATTCGGAAACGACATCAGCTTCAGCCGGGTCGCGCCCTCACCCTCGCCGAGAATGAAGACCCGGATGACCGCCTCCTGGTTGTCGGTAAGACCGAACGCCGTGGCTTTTTCGGCGGAGGCCGTAAACCCCTTGGTTTCTTTCAGGCCGAGGGCTTCGGTATAAAACTTCGCCGACGTTTCCAAGTCAGCGGCGACCATGCCGATATCAACTGTCACCGAGGAAAAAGTGGCTTTCCCGTCGGGTCCGGCGGCGGCGGTGTCGGGGGTGAGCAGCAAGCTGGAACCGACGATAAGGTTGAGGCAGGCAACGAGTATTTTTTGCATGCCCAAGACTGGCGCGACACTTCGCAGGTTCAAGGCAAAATCAAAACGCATATCAGCAGCCTGAATCGCAGCGGATGCGCACTCACTCGATCGACCAGGTCATCTGCAGGTCCATTCCGCTTGGCAAAGGCACCACGGGACCGCTTGCCGTCTGGTGGACGATGGTTTGCGAAGCTTCACGACGCAGCGTGAAGGTCTGCTGCGATGCCGGAAAATGATAGAACGCCGGCCCGTTGCTGCATAGAAAACGCTCAAAAGCTTCGCGTCCGGCATCCGCAGCGAGATCGCAGCCCGCAGCCTCGAACGCCATGGCATAGAGCTGCGGGGCGCAGCCGCCGGTATAACAGCCGGCGGCACATCCGCAATCGGTCGCCTTGGTGGTGTGCGGTGCACTGTCGGTGCCGGCAAAAAATTGCGCTTGCCCCGGCTTGGTAACCGCCCCTCGCAGCGCGGCGCGGTCGGCTTCAAACTTCACCACCGGCAGGCAGTAAAGATGATACTTCAAGCCCTGGATGAGATCGCCCACGGTATAGAAAAGGTGCTGTGGAGTGATCGTTGCCGCCACCCGCTCCGCCGGGGCCGCAGAAACAAAATCGACCGCCGCCGAGGTGGTGATGTGCTCGCACACCAGGCGCAGACCGGAGTGCGCTTCGAGCAGCTGCGGCATCCAGCGCTCATAGAATTTTGACTCGGCTGTGGCGGTCGCATCAAAATAATCCGCTCCCCGCAAACCGTGTTGTTCGCCGTGCAGGCAGAGCACGATGTCATGATCAGCCATCGCGCGCAGCACATCGCTGTCGATCCAGTGTTCGATCGGGGCACCGTGCTCAGAGTTGGTGGTGCCGTGTGGCGGATAATATTTACAGGCTCGAAGCAATCCGCTCGAGGCGCCCCTCTCAATATCTTCGGCGGTCGTGTCGCGGGTCAGGTAAAGCGGCACGATCAACTGTTCGAACGCGTCAGCACCGGCGGCCAGCAAAGTATTTCGATAGCCTTCGATCGACCAGCTGTGCTCGCTGTTTTCCCCGTCGATTCGCGACACGGGCGGTTGAGTGTTCGGCATCGCCAGCGCACCGGCGCAGCCCATGGCCAAGTGATCGCGCACATACAGCGCGACATTTTCGCCCTGGCGGAAATGGGTGTGCAGGTCGAACCAGCGAGGTAGTTGAAGGGTCAGCGGTGTGCTCATCGTTCGGTATCCGGGTCACGGTGTCCTATTGGTACGGTCAAGGTGTGTCCGCCCGACTTTTGCCGCTCTCCGGTGATTGGGTCGTCGATGGCGCGACTCACTGCAAGATGTTCTTCGGCTAGTTCACGCTGCCCCGCCCGCCGGGTGGTTCCCAACTTATCCCGACTCGTTACCGGCCTCCGGCTCTGACACCGGCGCTTCCGCTTCATTGGCTGCGGCGGCGGCAGCCGCCGCCTCCTCCTCTGCAGCCTTCGCCTTGCGGCTGCGTTCCGCCGCAAGCAACGCGCGGCCGAGATCGCGACTCAGGTCGCCAAGTGCCAGGCTCATCGCCACGGTGATCGCGCCCGGCGATTGCGGATCTTCAACCTGCACGTCAATCGATCGCGACGCGGCGTTGAATCCCGGACCATCTCTTGAGTCGCGTTCGCCGGCGATGGTGTAGCCGACATCGAGATGGATGCTGCCGTCGACGCCTTTCTCGAAACGGCGCACAATGATCGGGATCCGGTAGTCGTAGTCGATCGAACTGACTTCGGGATACGGAGCCACCGAGGGGCTGTCGATCAGGCGCGCCAGGTTTCCGGCCACCACCCGGCTGATGCCCTTTTCCAGTGATTCCGCCCAGACCTGATACTCGGCGAAATAAAGCTCACCATCACCTCCCCCGCTGGCGATCTCGTCGCGGTCAAGATACCCCGGAACTGCCACCGGACCGATCAGCACGGAGAGCCCGGAATTTGAAGCCAGCGATGTCACTTTCGTCTCCTTGAGAATGAAGTAACGAGTCGGATCCTCTTTGGGTTCGAGCACGCTGCACGCGGGCAAAATCGTCAGGCCCACCGCGCTGAAAATGATCGAACTGAAAAGTCGCAAGGTCATGCCGCCGATTTGCTAAGGTTGTTTCTTGCCGGTGACAAGGGCGTTGGGGTTGCGCCTGAGAAAATCCGCAAGCTGGCGAATCGATCGCGCCGCCTCATCGATCTCGGCCAGCGCTCGATTGAGTTGCATCGATGCGGGAGCGTCGGCATCGGTAAAGTCGCTGATGCTTTGACCGGCACTGGTAACGCTGCGACCGGCGTCGGCGAGACTGTCACCGGCTCCTTCGAGGCTCTTCATGGCAGCCGAAGCATTGTCGATCACGGTGTTGATACCGTCCGCATCAATGCTGGCGATCACGGTATTCAATTGGGCCACGGCTGCGTCGATCCCGTCCACGGTTTTCTTGAGATCAACACCCGCCAGGGCGCTGTCGATGCTGGCCAGGCTGTCGTTGGCCTTGTCGCTGATGCCTTTGACATCGAGTTCCTCGAGCTTGGTGTTAAGTCCAGTGACCAGCGTGTTGATGTTAACGACCAGTCCGGCAATGTCGCTGCGGCTGATGCTGTCGACCCCCATGGCGATCTTGTCGAGAACCTCCTCGACCTGGCTTTTCATGGTGGGGATCTGGGTCAGACCCTCAATGGTTTCACCCGGAAAAGTGTACGCCCCGGTACGATCCTGATCGTAGTCGAGATCGACGAACAGTTGACCGGTCAATGCGCTGCGGTTCTTCAAGCGGGCACTCAAGCCCTGCTCGATAGCATCCTGGACCGACTCGGCGGAAAGTATCTCCTCCTCGCCGTACTTGGAATCTGCCTGCAGAGCGGCGATGCGGCTGGCTGACAACTCGATCACCACCGGAATGACCTTCTGCTTGGTGTCGGGATCGAACTGCACCAGCATTTGCTCGACGCTGCCCACTTTGACTCCGCCAAACAGAACATCGGAACCTTCCTGCAGGCCATTGGCACTGGATTGAAAGTAGACCACGAAGCGCTCACGGATCTCGAAAATTTTACCGGTGCCGAGAGCAATGAGCCCGAAAATTATGAATACGACCGCACCACTGACGAACATGCCGACTGCCGTAGGATTGACTTTCTTACTCATGGCGAAGAAGGATGAAGGCTGTCACGGTCACTCGCCGTGCGATGGTCGGGCACCCCGCGATTGAGAAACAGACGAATCTCCTCGCGAGGAGAGCTATCGCGCAATATCACAGGATTTCCAGTCGCACCCTGCGTGTGCGTGTCGGTATCGAGAAAAACCGAGTTGTTGCCGATGGCAAAAATGCTCGCCAAATCGTGGGTCACCACCACGATGGTCGAGCCGAGACTGTCGCGCAGGTGGAGGATCAACTCATCGAGGCGACGCGCACTGATCGGATCGAGACCGGCCGATGGCTCGTCGAGAAACAGAATCTCCGGATCGAGCGCCATGGCCCGGGCGATGCCCGCCCGCTTGCGCATGCCGCCACTGATTTCGGCCGGATAGAAATCGCCGAATCCACTCAGGCCGACCAGGGAGAGCTTATAGAAAACGATCTCGCGAATCTGCCCGCGCCCCAGCCCGGTGTACTGCTCGATGGGCAGAGCGATATTTTCCTCCAGGGTCAGCGAAGACCACAAGGCCCCCGACTGATACATGACGCCGAACCTGCGCAAAATAGCTTCACGCTCATCCGGAGTGGCGCGCGTGAAAGACTTTCCGTCATAGCGGATGTCACCCCCGGCCGGTTCCTTGAGACCAATCAGGTGGCGAAGCAGGGTGCTCTTGCCACATCCCGAGCCCCCCATGATGATGAATACGTCACCGCGGCGAATGGTGAAATTGAGATCGCGCATCAGCACGAAGGAGCCGTAGGCCATCGTCAGGTCCTCGACTTCAATGTGGGCGGCTGGGAATTCGGCAGGCACGGCTCAGATGTTGAGAAGCGTGGTGATGACCGCGAACACGCAGTCAGTGATAACGATGGCAGTGATGGAAACCACCACCGCTGAGGTCGCCGCCGTGCCTACAGCCGAGGCACTGGAGCCACTCTGCATGCCCCGCAGGCAGCCGGCTGCCGCGATGATCACACCAAACACCGCCCCCTTGGCGATGCCCATGAAAAAGTTGGTCATGTTGAGCGATTCGATAGTCTTACTGAGGTACTGCCCCGGAGCAACATCATAACCGACACAGACCACCAGAGCCCCCCCCACGATACCGACCACGTTGGCGTAAACGGTCAGCAGGGGCATCATGATAATCAAGGCGAGCATTCGCGGTAGAACCAGAAAGTCGATCGGTGAAAAGCCGAAGGTCTTCAGTGCATCGATCTCCTCATTAACTTTCATGCTGCCGAGTTGCGCTGCGAAGGCGGCACCGGTGCGGCCACTCATGATGATGCCGGTCATCAGGCAGCCCATTTCCCGCACCATGGCGATGGCGACCAGGTTGGCCACAAAGATGACCGTCCCGATTCCCGCCATCTGGTAGGCGCCGACAAAGCCCAGGATCATACCGATCATTACCGAAATCAGCGACACGATCGGCAGTGCTTCGGCACCACACTCCTGCATGGTCACCCATAGATCCCGGCGCCGGAAACGTGCCCGCCCGGTGAACAGACGCCCGAACGCAAACAGGCATTCACCGAGAAAATTAAACAGGTCGAGCAGTTCGTCGACGACATTGAGACTCGCCTGGCCGAGTCGATGAATGAAGCGCCGCTCGACCTTATCCGGACTTGCCTCCTCGTGCGCCGGCACCGCCAGCGCCATGTCCAGTAACTGGTTGACCGCCGGGGGCAGCGAACCGTGATCAAAATCGGCGCCCGCCCGCTGACAATGCCGGTGAACCTGCAGTAACAGGCTGATCAGACTGGAATCGTACGCGCCCAGATCCACCGTGGTAAAGGTCACCTTTTGCAGTGCGCCAGCGTTGCTTAGCTGCCCCGCAAGCTCATCGAAGCCGGGCGGATTGAGGCGAATATCCCACTCACCGCCAAGGCCAAGGATCAGGCTGTCGTCCTGGCGCCGCACCTTGAGCAGTTGTTGTGATGAGGCAGCCATGCGAAAACTACTCGGAAATCTACAGTTGTGGGAGAGAGAGGATTGATCTCAAATAATTACTTTTTAAGAATGAAGGAAGGGCAGCAACAAACAAGCCAGTAACGGCAAAAAAACTGGCAGAATCGACTGCTGCGCGGCCACCGGCGAAAATGATCCCTGTCAGAATGACTACCGCGTGCTCTTCGGATGCCTTTAAACAATCCATGACAACCCGGGAAATTCAGAACTACATCGACGCGGCGATCAGCGCGAACTTCTGCTCTGCCGTTTCTCTTCAGCCGGAGGCGCCGTCGCCCCTGACAAAGCATCATTTCTGCGCGCCGCCTTTGTCGTCAGCTTTTTGACCCGGCGCTACGGCTTGATAGCTGCCGTCGGGTCCGAAAGCCGGAGCCGGGTTTTGGCGGCGAATTTCCCTGCCCGCACCGGCTCAGAAACGAGGATGATCGCATCCTGCGTCCCCTTCTGCTGATTGAGCCTTTCAATCTGCGCCAGGTCGCCACCTTCAAAATCAACCTGATTTAATAAAACCACTTCCGGCCCGGCGTCCGAACACGCCAGACTCCACCCGAGGATGGGCATCCCCGCTGTCAGGCAGCGAATGGAAAAGAGTTTCCCGGTCATTCGATCAGTGTCCGAACAACGTCACGATTATCGACTTCAGAAAACCAACGCGCAATCAGGATTGTTCGAGCCGCAACGCAATGCCTCATCGCCCGACGAGTCACGCTCCAGCCACCCCAAGCCGAAGACTGCCACGGTCCGGCTACCCGGCACCATCGCGGGGCGAAGGCGCTGTGGCAGAACCTCTCAGTCGGCCCCGGTAAAACGCTACGCCGATGCCGCGTCGCCGCTGTCGCCATCGTGGACCAGCACCAGTCCACTCGGCAGGGTCTCACCAAAAAGGCTGACCCGGTCGGCATCGAGTTGCGGCACGACTTCTTTCAGCGGCACCAGTCGGATCGGTTTCACGCCCGACTTGGCGAGCTTATCGACAATCTGCTTTTGCAGCCTGGCGTCGAGATCGAGGCTGCGATCACCGGTCAGCCGCGCGGCGCGCATGAACAGAACGATGAGTTCGCCGCCCGCCTGATCCTGCCAATCGAAGGACTTCAACTGCGCGAAGGCCTCGGCGACCAGAGCCGAGGCCACCACACACTCCGGCCCGGCGTACAACAGGGCGCGGTTCAACATTCGCGACAGTGCCGCCACGAACGGTTCGGCGTATCCGCCCTGGCGCAGGCGTCCGGCGGCCTGCTCGATCATCAGCTGCGCCAGCGAAGACTTGCGCGGCGCCGAAAGTCTCTCCAGGGCTCCGAGAAGGCGCACCGCCTCCGCGGGAATCTTTTTCCCCGACTGCCGGACCCGGGCCTCCGCGTCATCGCCCAGCTGCGACTGACGGTTGCCGGCAAGACCGCCGGCAACACGGCGCCAGAGCACGTCGGCATTGACCTGCATCGCTTTCCCCGGGTACCAGAAGCCATCCTCGTAAAACTCCCACAACTGGTCGATTCGCTGCTCGTCCAGCTGCACGCCAAAGCCCGGACGCAGCAGCAGTCCGGCCAGGCTGGCCCAGGTCTCTTCGTGCTCAAAACTGTGCTCGCGCTCCGCAAAACAATCGTGCAGCGCCGGCCACAGGGCGCGCAGCAGGGCGGCATTCCAGTCGCGCTTCGACAGACCGAGAATTTCTTCGAGTTCCGTCGTCAGGCGCGCCGGACTGAGCGACTGACGCCCGCCCGCCGCAGCGGAGCGAAAGCGCCCCCGGAGGTGGTCCAGCGCGGCGTCGACCAGTTCGTCACCAACCCCGGCGCTGAGTCGGACCGGTTCGGCTGACGCAGCGCCCGGGTCGGCGGCTTCGCGATCTCCGCCGGCCGCCGGCCGCGACTGAAACTCCAGTGGCCAGCGCTGCTCTCCGGCGACGCACTCGACCTGCAGCAGGCCGGTGGCGTTGAGGCGACTGCTCAGCTCAACGGGAAGTTGTTGATGCTCGCGATCGCCGCTGGCGATGATCGTCTGCAGGGCCGGAAGCGCCTTGTGCAGGTGTTCGGAAAAATCCACCACCGCCCCCGCCGGATCGGACTCACCCCGGGTCGACGCGTAGAGCCGGAACGAAACCGGCTGATTGAGGCGCACGCGCAAGCCACTTTCCACAATCCGGATCTCGTCTTCGCGAGGGGTTCCCCTGGGAAGGATGCACATCAACTTGCCGGCACCGCCGCGCGCCGGGCGGGTTTCGAGATAAAGCGACTGCGCAGCGCCGGCCTCGATCCGATCGCGGTGATGGTCCTCAAGCCAGCCGTAACGAGCCGCCCCGCGCGCCACCGCCAGTGACTCGTCGTCATTGTCGAGCAGCCGCGGCTCCGCGCCCGGCTGCCAGTCAAGCAGCGCCTCCTGCAAGCGGGCACGAACCTTCGCCGGCTTCAGACTGCCGCCGTTAAAAAGCACCGCATCGACCTGCGGCAGACCGCGCAGAAAGTCCGCCAGGTGACGGGTGATGGCGGTATCGACGGCGTAGGCCAGTCCCCATTCGCGCAGCGCCGCCTGCGCCCGCCGGGGCCGCTCCTGCACATCGCAGGGCGGATAAAAGCCCTCGAGCACCAGTTCGAGGATTTCGTCGGTCGAAATTTCCGCAGCCAAGGTGGCACCCAGCAGACTGGAGCCCCGACCCGGTATTGACACCCGCCACGGCGCCGCGGACACGCTCTGCGCCGCGAGCGCCTGCTCTTTCAATTGACGACAGCGCGCCACCAGATGCCCCCATTGATTCGCCGATAAGGCAGCGCCGGCGTCGAGGCGTGCCTCCATCCGGTGCGCCAGCGCCAGGTCGATGTTGTCGCCGCCGAGCAGAATGTGCTCACTGACCGCAACCCGCTTGATAAGCGGTTGGTCAGCCGCTTTTCCGGCGGCGATTTCAAACAGACTGAAATCGGAAGTGCCGCCGCCGATATCGACGATGAGCACATGCTGACGGCGATCCTTTAACCCCGGAAGCTGGCTTTCCAGTGTCGCTCCGGTTTCGTGGTGTTCGAGCCAGCGATAAAAAGCGGCCTGCGGTTCCTCCAGCAGGGATACCTCCAGCTGAGGCGGAAAGCCCGCGGCCAACGCGGCATCGAGGGTCAACTTCTGAGCCGCGGCGTCAAACGATGCCGGCACCGTCACCGTGACCCGCTGCTCATGAAAGGGCGCGTGATCGCCCATCTGCTCCTGCCAGCAATCGCGCAGGTAGCGCAGCAGAAGCGCCGATGCCGCGACCGGCGAAAGCTTTTCGTCCGCGGCAACCTGTTCGGAGCCCCACGGCAGAAAGCGCGCGCTTCGATCGCTGCCGTGCGCGCAAAGCCAGGACTTCGCCGACTGCACCACGCGTCCGGGCGTCAACAGCGACTGCTCGCGCGCCCAGTGCCCGGCGATCCATTTGCGATCGGGGTGCGATGCCGATTCCGGAGGCAGATAGAGGAACGACGGCAGGGTCGGCGACGCTTTCAGCAAAGATTCGGTAAACCACTGATCAATCTCGAGCACACGACTCGCCATGCCGTCCTGCGCCGTCGCATCGAGTGCCGCGTAGGCGAGGGCACAATTGGTGGTACCCAGGTCGATGCCGATACTGTAGCGAGCGCTCATCGGGCGTTGTTTTTCCCGGGTCCGGCTGAATTCAATCCGCGGATCTTAAAGCGTACTCCAGCTTCCATTTCTGATCGGACAGCGTGTGCTGCATCCACAACTCGAGCCCGCCAAGTTCGGTGACCTCGGCGAACAATTGCACCGGTACGATCTCACCTTCGGCCATGCCCTCAACGACCGGCAGGGTCACCGTCAGGCTGGCGGTTTCCTCCAACTCGCGCTCGGCGTCATCGATCACCTGACCCGGTTCGTCACCACTGCGCACTTCCGAACTGAGAAAGCGAAACGTCGCCTCCCGGCCGGTGACCAGCCCGAACTCGCGCGTATCCATTGCCACCTCACTGCCTTCTTCCAGGCCCTGCGGCACCACGCACACCGCTTTCAACGGCGGCGTGAATCCCGGGATTGCCGGCATCGACGATTCCAGGCCGACGTAGTAGGAACGCGCCGTGCCCGCCTTGATGCGCAGGCCTTCGCCACTGGCGCGACGGCGTGCGTGCACCGCCGCCCCGCGCGCGACCGCAAGATTCGGCTGAAAGCCCTCGAGTTCGCGTGGCGCTTCACCGCCGCTCCAGGCGGCCAGCAGATCGATCACCCGGCGACGCAAGGCGCCGGACTGGAACACCCCACCATTAAACAGCACCGCCGTCGGCCGCAGGAACGAATCCTTGAGACAGTCCGGTGTTTCGGCGAGCAGGGCCGTCAGTTCCCTGCTGTCCTGGACGTTGCGCAGGCTGCGGGTCAGGAATCGCGCCAGGTGCTTGCTGATCACCGCATCGGCCGCATACGGCAGGCCGAACTCCTGCAGCCCCGATGCCGGCGACTCTCGCGGCAGTTCGGTGACCCCGGTATGCGGGAAAAACCCTTCCAGCACCACCGCGTTCAGCGTCTCCCGATCGAGTTGAACCTTAATCGTGTTACCGATCAACTTCGCGCCGCGCGACGGAATGGCGATCGGTAACACATCGAGACTCTCATCCTCGAGCATTTCCTCCTTGGCCCGACGGCATCCGTGAATCAGCGACAGGAATCCTCCGCCATCAAGACTTTTGCCCTCCGCCTCGAGTCGTGCGCGCAGGGTGTAGGCGAGGGCCAGATCCATATTGTCGCCTCCGAGCAACAAATGCTCACCGACGCTGATGCGCTCGAGAGCGACATCGCCCTCGCGGGCGGTCATCGCGATCAAGCTGAAGTCAGCCGTGCCACCGCCGACATCACACACCAGAATGACATCGCCGGCCGCCACCTGGCTGCGCCAGTCGGAATCTGTTTGCGCGGTCCAGGCATAGAACGCCGCCTGCGGCTCCTCCAGCAGGGACACCGCGGGAAATCCCGCCTGCTCCGCCGCTTCGAGAGTCAGCTTGCGGGCCACCTCGTCAAAAGAGGCCGGTACCGTGATCACGACTTCGGCTTCGCCGTCGAGGCCGACACCGTTTTCGAGAGCCCAGTCACAGCCCTCGAAAGCCGCCTTGAGATGCGCGAGATAGCCGGCCGAGACCGCCAGCGGCGACTGCTTTTCCTCCGCCGGAAGATCCGAATTCCACGGCAGAACCGCTTGCTGAGGACTGACGTGCAGATTCGACAACCACGACTTCGCCGAAGTAATCATCCGATCCGGAATCAGGCTGCCGTGATCGCGGGCAAACTTACCGCGCAGCAATTGCCCGGCGGCGGCGCTGCCTTTGCCATCGTCCTGCCACGGCAATGCGGGAAGCCCCCCGCCAAACTCACCTTCGTGCGGCAGGTAGGTCACCGACGGCAGCGCGGTCCCGGCCGATACCGCATTGGCGGCCGTCACCTGAGGCACCTCCAGAACTTCGGCGCCCGGCGTTTCAGCGTCGGCAGTGGTAAACGCCAGCGCACTGTTGCTGGTCCCCAGATCGATTCCAAGACAAGGTTTCATGGCGTTTTCCCCGGATGAGTTTTCTTCCCGCACTGACTCGACTGCGTCAGACGCTTTTTTTAAACGATTGTGAATCGCGCGGTCACAGCGCTCAGACTTCCACCTGGGCCGGTGCCAGATTCGGCAGCTCGCCTTTCCCGACGACCACCTTCGGCAGCTTCGCTTTGCTGACCTTCCAGCCGCGATGCAACAGGGTGCCTTCGAACGGAGCGGGCCCGCTCAGCTTGCCACTGAGTTGAAAATCCGTGGTGCGGTAACCTTCCGGAACCGTCACTTTCGCCCCCTCTTCGCCATCGTGCAGCGGTGCGATGGTCAGGTGCTCAAGCAGCACGGCCCGGCAACCATCGTAGACAACCCGCGCCGCCTGCCCGACTTCCTCGTCAGCGTAGCCCTTGATGTCATCCATCAGAAAATCCACCAGGCGTCCCTTCTCCTGCATCATCCCGAGAAAGGCGATGACTTCGGCGTCGGCACTGCCGATCACCTCCGAGCTCACCCCGGACACCGGCGCGGCGGGCCGCTCGACCTCCGCCGCGGCGGTTTCAGTCTCAACCACCGGTGCCGACCGCTGATTGCCTGACGCCTGACGCTGCAGGATCAACGCGACCAGCAAAATGACGGCCACGATCAAGGCAACGACACCCAGCATTGCATGCAGCCCGGCGGGCAGCGCGACGACCGGCAGCAGGGCCACCAGAATCACGGTAAGCATTCCCGCCAGATAGATTGGATACGCTTTCATAACGAGTTCCCCGTAGTCCCGACTTGCTGAAATGCAACGCTAAACCGCGAAGCATTTCGCCGCAAATTCTGACCGGGATCGACTGCGCCGACCATCTCGCAGGCACCCGACGGGGTCAGAACCGGAAGGGCCGGCAACCAAAAGCCGCCAACAGGGGCAAGATGAAAACGCCTTCCGGCTAATCATTTTTGGTTAGTTTGGAATGCTCCGGATCGACGGGCAACGCCGTTCACCGTCAGCCCGGTTTCCGGTTGATTCAGGAAACCGGGCTGTCATGCCCCCGCCCTTTCACCACTGCCCGCCGCCCATCCGGCAGGGCGGGGTTCGCCTCCTGTCTGTTGCGGCTGTTGCACCGCGCAACAGATGGAACAGCGGCAGCGAGTTACCGAAAACGCGGGGATCGGCGGCGCTCAACTGACAGTCAGTCACTTGTCGCAGCGCGCCGCAGTTGGCATCAAAACAGCGAGCCGGAGGGCAGCCACACGATCTTCTTCAGAATAACCAATATGCGGTCGCTTCGCCCGGTTCGCGTTGCTGATGCGCGGCCCTTTTCTCCAACTCCTGCCTTGCTCTTCAATCACGCAGCCCGCTCCGCTTTTTCCTCGCGCCCTGGCTGTGAAAAAATTGCGCACGCACCGTGTGAAGTAATTTCCCGGACACGACACTGACGTGAACATTTCACTGAACATTCAAAATCTTCGCAAGCTCTATCAGGACGGAGAGCTCACGCCCCGCCAGCTCTGTGAAACTTTGTGGCAGCGTGCCGAATCGATCAACAATCCAGCCATCTGGATCTATCGGCTCAGTGTTGAAGAGCTGGAGCCGTATCTGCTCAAACTTGAGTCAGCGGCCCCTGCGACTCTGCCTCTCTACGGCATTCCTTTCGCGATCAAAGATAATATCGATCTGGCGGGGGTGCCGACAACGGCAGCTTGTCAGGCTTACGCCTACACGCCCGGGGTTTCGGCACCGGTAGTAGAAAAACTGATACAGGCAGGCGCGATCCCTCTCGGCAAAACCAATCTCGATCAATTCGCCACCGGGCTTGTCGGTGTGCGTTCGCCCTACGGCGTGCCGCGCAATCCACTGGCGCCGGATCGCGTGCCCGGCGGATCCAGTTCCGGCTCCGCGGTGGCGCTCTCCGAAGAACTGGCCAGTTTTTCTCTGGGCACCGATACGGCCGGCTCCGGCCGGGTGCCTGCGATGTTTAACAAACTCTGGGGCATCAAACCCAGTTGCGGACGCCTGAGCACCAGCGGCGTCGTGCCCGCCTGTCGCACGCTGGACTGTGTGTCCATTTTCACCCTCGATGCCGCTGACGGAAAGACCGTGCTCAAGATCGCCGAAGGTTACGATGCGTCGGATGCCTATTCCCGTCCCACGGCTGACCGTGCACGCCCCGCTTCGCGCCAGCTGGGCATTCCCGAGCCCGGGCAGATGATGTTCTTCGGTGATGCGGGTTACCAGACCACCTGGCAGAAAACCTTGTCGGACCTGCAGGACAAAGGTTGGAATCTGGTTGAAGTCGATTTTGAGCCCTTTCTCAAAGCGGCGCGCTTACTCTACGAAGGCCCGTGGGTCTCCGAGCGGACCACGGCGCTGAAGGATTTTTTAACGACCAATGGTGACGATTTCTTTCCGGTCACACGCAGTATCATCGAAGGGGGCATTGACCATACTGCCTGCGAAGCTTTTGCCGCAATCTACAAGCTGGCGACGCTGCGCCGTGAAAGCGAATCCGTCTGGGAGGGGCTTGCGGCCATCATTACGCCGACGGCGGGCGGCTTCCCCAGTCTCGCCGACATGCAGGCCGACCCGGTCGGCCCGAACTCGCAACTCGGCTACTACACCAATTTCATGAACCTGCTGGATCTCTGTGCAGTGGCCGCACCCGCCGGTGAAACCGCAGCGGGCTTACCCTTCGGTATCACCTGGATCGCGCCGCGTGACAGCGACCGGGCGCTGATTGATTTGGCCTCGGGTGAGCTCAGCTGCCTCGAGGCCCGGCCCGCGGGCGGGCTGACCGCGCAGGAGTTACCGAAACAAAATCCTGACAGCCATCCGATGGACCCGCCCGCCAGTCGATCGAGTCTGGACGACCGCGGCGCACACGCCGGCTCGTAGCGCCGCGAGTGCGCGCACGGCATGTCGCCGAAGACAACTAAGACGATGTTCGCCCGGCCAGACGAAGCTCCGCCGAAGACGACAGGAGTGACGACAGCCGTGAAGACGGTGATGAGCTTTTTCACCGGCCGGTGTGCCGGCAGGTCTCGATCCCCTGCGCCGCGTCAAGCTGCGAGTCTTGGCACAATCGATGCTGAGTTTTCGGTAATCGACGTTTCCTCACCATCCTCACCCCGCCCTCCGACGTCGCTCCCGATCTACGCAGCCCTCGCCGGAGGCATCTGCCTGACGACCGTCATCGCCGCACATTTTTGGCATGTGGGGGAGCGTGAGTTGCGGGACGAGGTGCGCCTTCGTGCCGAAGACCGCGTGGCGGTGATGCGGGTGCAGATTCTTCGTTCGATGGAGGCGCTGCACTCGCTGGCCGCACTGTTCGAATCCCAGGACCGGTTGACGCGCCGCGAGTTCGGCGACTTCGTCAAGCAGGCGCTCGACCGTCAGCCCGAACTGCAGGCACTGGCCTGGGACCCGCGGGTGCCGGGCGCGGAGCGAACGGAGTGGGAGCGCCGCGCCGTCGCCGAAGGTTTCGAGGGATTCACCTTCACCGAGGAGGCGGAGGACGGAGCGCTGGTGCCGGCCGGAGAACGACCCGAATATTTTCCCGTCTATTTCCTGGAAAGCCTGTCGCGCAACGCAGCCGCGCTCGGATTCGACGTGAACTCGGAGCCGCGTCGCCGCCGCGCCCTGGAGAGCGCCCGCGATACCGGCGAACCCCGGGCGACTGCGCCGATCAGGCTCGCCCAGGAACCCGGTGCCCAGCAGGGCTTTGTCGTCTACCACCCGCTCTACGATCCGCCCGGCGCGACGGTGGCCGAGCGGCGCACCGGGCTGGTGGGATTCGCCACCGCCGTGTTCCGCATCGGCGACCTGATCGGGCTGTCACTGCCCGCGTCGGGCGGCGGCGGCGTGGTTCTCACGGTGCGCGATTCCGACGGCACGCCTCTCTACCAGCAACCGGGCGAGCGCCGCTCCGGCGGCCCGGTCTGGCGTGAAGCGATCGGCGTGGCGGGCCGCGAGTGGCAGCTCGAGTTCGCCGCGTCCCGCGCACTTCCCGCCGCGTCGGCCTACGGGCCGGTGTGGGTGACCGTCGGCTGCGGAATCGTCCTGACGATGATCCTGGCCGGACACCTTTGGAGCAGCGCACGGCGCGCGCTCGAACTGCAGCGCGAGATGGTAGTGCGCCAGCGGGCGGAGGCCGAGGCGAAGACCGCAAACCAGGCGAAATCCGAATTTCTCGCCAACATGAGCCACGAAATCCGGACGCCCCTGCATGGCATTCTCGGCTACTCGGAAATCCTCGCCCGCGACCAGGGCCTGCACGCCTTCCATCGCGACGCGGTCGCCACGATCTCCCGAAACGGCCAGCACCTCCTGCATCTCATCGACGAGATCCTCGACCTCGCAAAAATCGACGCCCGGCGGATGGACATCGAGCCGGTCGAGTTCGACCTCCGCGGGCTGGTCGTGGATCTCGGTCGCCTGTTCCAGCATCCCTGTGAAGAAAAATGCCTGGGACTCGTGATCGACATCCCACTACCGGAATCGGCTCTCATGGTTCGCGGCGACGAGGTCAAACTCCGTCAGGTGCTGATCAATCTTCTCTCCAATGCCGTCAAGTTCACCGATGCCGGCACCATCACTCTGCGCGCCTCGCAGGACGGACATGGGACGTGGCGGTTCGTCGTCGCCGACACCGGGGTCGGGATCAGCGAGGCCGACCGGGAGCGTATTTTTGATCCTTTCCAACAGGTGAAGGGACAGACCGGGGCCGGAGGCACCGGGCTCGGGCTTGCCATTGCCCGCCGCCAGGTGGAGATCATGGGCGGCCGCCTCGAAGTCGAATCGGCACCCGGACGCGGCTCCGCCTTCGCTTTCGCGGTTCCGCTTGGAGATCCGGCCGCCGACGGGCCTCCCGCCGACGCCAGGCCGGCCGTCCGCTGCCTCAGCGCAGGGACAACCGTGCGCGCACTCGTCGTCGATTCGATCGCCACGAACCGGGAGATTCTCGCCGCCATGCTCTCGAAAATCGGCACCGATGTCGTACTGGCCGACAGCGCCCGCCAGGCACTCGAGGTGGTGCGCGTCTCCCGCCCGCAGATCGTGTTCATCGACCTGCGGCTGTCGGATGCGGAAACCCTCGAGCCGGTGCGCGAGGTGTTCGCCTTCGCAGCCCGCGCCGGCCTGCCGGTCGTCGCAACCTCCGCCTCGGCTCTCTCCCATGAGCGCGACCGCTTTCTCAACGCCGGTTGCGATGCGCTGGTGACGAAACCATTTCGCGCCGAGACAATCTACGCCTGCCTGCAGGACCTTCTCGACGTCAGCTTCGACTACGACGAGCCGAGCCCCGGCAGCCCCCGCCCGGCCTCTCTCGATCTCGCCCAGATCGTCCTGCCCGCCGACCTCGCCGACCGGCTCGCCATGGCCGCCGAACTCCACAGCGCCACCGTGCTCAGATCCTGCCTCGAAGAAGTTGCCACCCTCGGCCGCAACGGTGAGCGCCTCGCTCAACACCTCGGCAGCTACCTCGCCTCCTACGACATGAAAACCATCCAGCAAATCGTCGCCCAGATTCCCGTGGTATGAATTCGCCGCGCAGCCGGATCCTCATTGTCGATGACTCCCCGAGCGGGCTCACGCTGCTCGCGGATGCGCTCGAGCCCGCCGGCCACGAGGTGCTCACCGCCTCGAGCGGGCACGACGCCCTGCATCTCGCCGAACAGGCGGCACCGGATCTCATCCTGCTCGACGTGGTCATGCCCGGCCACGATGGCTACTCGGTCTGCCGGATGCTCAAGCAGGAAGACGCGACCCGCGATATCCCGGTCATCTTCATCACCAGCAAAGACGACACCGCCGGGCTCATCGAAGGCTTTCGCGTCGGCGCGGTCGATTATCTACACAAGCCTTTCCGCGCCCCTGAAATCGTCACCCGCGTGGCCACCCATCTCAAGATCAGCCAGCTCACGCGGGACCTCCAGGCACGCAATGCCCAGCTCGAGGCCGAGATGCAGCAGCGCCAGAAAGCCGAGCGGCTCCGCGAGCGCGCCGACCACCGGCTCAATTCTTTAGCCGACCGGGAGGCGGAGCGCTGGGGTCTCAACAACCTGGTCGGCGAGAGCAAACACCTGCGCCGCGTTGTTTCAGATATCACCCGCCTGCACCGCTTCGGCAGTACCAGTGTGCTCATCACCGGTGAGAGCGGCACCGGCAAGGAACTCGTCGCCCGGGCGATTCACCATCAGAGC
>CBDULB010000094.1:0-24231 GCA_965367965.1 uncultured bacterium
CGGGACGCAGTGCCAGCCGCACAGTTTCAGGGCGGCGGTCAAGGGTATTCGCGACGGTGCCCGACCGGAACCGGGCGAGCCTGTCTGCTTTCGCGCCGGCCTGCGATGCGACGTGACGTGACGTGGCGTGATCGGTGCCGGAAGTTTGCGCCGCCATGCCCTGGATGGAGGGCACGGCGCCACGCGGCGCACCCTGTTTATTGTCGATTCATCGACCAGGGCGGCTGGCGGGGATGGACTGGCAGTGGCTAGATGGCGTCGACGATGCCGTTGAACGTCTGGCTGGCGCGCATCGCGGCGACGGTCTTGGCCTCGTCGGGCTGGTAGTAGCCGCCGATATCGATGGGCTGGCCCTGCACTTCGTTGAGCTCGGTGACGATCTTGTCCTCGTTGGCGGCGAGCGCTTCGGCGATCGGCGCGAATTGAGCACTCAACTCGCTGTCGTCGGTCTGCGCGGCGAGAGCCTGGGCCCAGAACAGGGCGAGGTAGAACTGGCTGCCGCGGTTGTCGAGTTCGCCGGCCTTGCGCGACGGGGCTTTGTTGGTCAACAGAACTTTGGTGGTCGCGTCGTCGAGGGTCTCGGACAGGACTTTGGCCTTGGCGTTGTTTTTGCTTTCGGCGAGATGTTCGAAGGAGACGGCGAGGGCGAGGAATTCGCCGAGCGAGTCCCAGCGCAGGTGGTTCTCCTCGACGAACTGCTGCACGTGTTTGGGAGCAGAGCCGCCGGCACCGGTTTCGAACAGGCCACCGCCATTCATCAGCGGGACGATGGAGAGCATTTTGGCGCTGGTGCCGACTTCGAGAATCGGGAACAAATCGGTGAGGTAGTCGCGCAGGACGTTACCGGTCACCGAGATGGTTTCTTCACCGGCCTTGAGGCGTTTCAGAGTGTATGCGGTAGCGTCTGCCGGGGCCATGATGCGGATGTCGAGCCCGTCGGTGTCGTGGTCGCCGAGGTAGGTATTGACCTTTTTGATCAGCTGCAGATCGTGCGCGCGATTTTCGTCGAGCCAGAAGATGGCCGGCGAACCCGTGGCGCGGGCACGGCTGACGGCGAGCTTCACCCAGTCACGGATCGGTGCGTCTTTGACCTGGCACATGCGCCAGATGTCACCCTGTTCGACACTGTGTTCGATCAGGGTGTTACCGGCGCCGTCGACGACGCGGATGATGCCGGTGCCGGGGCTTTCGAAAGTTTTGTCGTGCGAGCCGTATTCTTCGGCTTTCTGAGCCATCAGTCCGACGTTGGGGACGGTGCCCATGGTGGTCGGGTCGAAGGCGCCGTTTTCACGGCAGAAGTCGATCGTCGTCTGATAAACGCCGGCGTAGCAGCTGTCGGGAATGACGGCGAGCGTGTCCTGCTGTTTTCCGGCGGCGTTCCACATCTGGCCGGAGGTGCGGATCATGGCCGGCATCGAGGCATCGATGATGACGTCGCTGGGCACGTGCAGGTTGGTGATGCCTTTGTCGGAGTTGACCATGGCCAGGGCGGGACCGTGCTCGTAGGCGGTCTGGATATCGGCTTCGATTTCGGCCTTTTTGTCGGCGGGAAGCGAGTCGAGTTTGGCGACCAGATCACCGAAGCCGTTGTTAAAATCGACGCCGATTTCTTCGAGCAGAGCACCGTGTTTGGTGACCAGGTCTTTGAAAAAGACGCGCACGCAGTGACCGAAAATAATCGGGTCGGAGACCTTCATCATGGTCGCTTTCATGTGCAGCGAAAACAGAATGCCTTCGTCTTTGGCGCGTTTGACCTGTTCATCGAGAAACGTGACCAGGGCTTTTTTGCGCAGCACCGTGCCATCGATGACTTCACCGTCGAGCAGCGGGCTGGCATCCTTGAGCAGGGTGACGTCGCCATTTTCCGCGACGAACTCGATCTTGAATTCGCCGGCGCCGTTGATGGTCACCGATTTCTCGTTGGAAAAGAAATCGTTCTCTCCCATCGTCGCGACGTTGGTCTTGGAATCGCTCGACCAGGCACCCATCGAGTGCGGATTGGCCTTGGCGTATTCTTTGACGGCTTTCGGCGCACGGCGGTCGGAGTTGCCTTCGCGCAGCACCGGGTTGACCGCGCTGCCTTTGATTTTGTCGTAGCGGGATTGAATATCGCGCTCGGCATCGTTGGCGGGCTCATCCGGATAGTTCGGAATGGCGAATCCCTGTGATTGCAGCTCGGCGATGGCGGCCTTCAACTGCGGCACCGACGCGCTGACGTTGGGCAGTTTGATGATGTTCGCTTCGGGGGTCTTGGCGAGATCGCCGAGTTCGGACAGCGCGTCGCCGATGCGTTGATCTTCGCTCAGCGACTCGGGGAAGTTGGCGAGAATACGACCGGCGAGCGAAATGTCGCGGGTTTCGACCGAGATTCCCGAGGATTTGGTGAACGCCTGAATGATCGGCAGGAGCGAGCGGGTAGCGAGCGCCGGCGCTTCGTCGGTGTGCGTGTAGATGATGGTCGAAGTGTCAGACATGATCGTGGGTGTAAAATGAGTCAGGAATTCGGAACAGCGAATAAAGCGAGAAGCGGACCGAGGTCAAAGGCTATTAGGGGGCGGGTTGCGCTGCGGTGTCTGCTTGCGAAACGCCGGAAATGCTGGATGCCGGGGAGTGTCTGTGGTGAAATGGGGAGACCTTGCCCGCTGTTTTGCCATGAAAATTACCCGACGTCATGTTGGCATTCTTGTCTTGGGAGTGATCGTAACCGGGATTCCGCTCACTATTTTGGGGGCATTTTTTTACGGCGTGGAAAAGCATGAGCGCTGGGTGGACGGCCGGCTGCATCATTTTGCGAACTACTCCTACGATGAATGGTTGGAGCTCTATGACGCGTGTGCTCAGTTGGTGGGAGAGGAGAGTGGTGATGCTCGGGTGAGCTACGGGCGGAAGAGTGAGAATTGGCAGGATTTGCCCGAGCCGGTTCGTCGCACGGATCCCATGGGGGTAGCGGTTTCTGGAGAGGGGGTAAGGCTGATATTCAGCGGCGGGCACTCGCGGTCTCTGTATATTTGGTACGAGCCGAAGATGGAGCCTCCGGAACTGCAACTTTACGCTGAAGGCTTGGGGAGAGGGTGCGTTGTGCCACGCGAGGATCAGCGTTCGCTCGCCGGTAACGAGGTTGAGTTGAGGGAATGACGCGTTTCCCGCTCAAGGCATAGAAACCGTGCGCCCCTCGTTCGCCGCAGTCAGTCCCGCCTCGAGAATGGCCTGGGCGTCGCGGCCGTTTTGCGGATCGCAGAGCGGGTGGTAGGGCGCTTCGGGGTGATCGATGAGATGCAGGAAATGCGCGCCGGAGTCGACCAGATGGGGAGGTAGTTCGGGCACGGGAATTTCGCTGCCTTCGGGATCGTCGGCGGTGGCTTTGAGGAGTTTTCCGCCGTGTCGCGGTTCGATGAGCAGGGTGCCGGTGCTGCCGTAGAGAACGGTGGTGTAGGCGGTCATTTTACCGATTTGGGTCCAGCTGCCTTCGGTGGTGGCGAGGGCGTGTGGGTAGCTCAGGATGAGCATGGCGTTGTCATCGGATTCGAGGTCCTGCTTGAGCGCGCGCATTTTGACGCCCGTCACCGAGGTCGGCGGGCCGAGCAGGGATTGGGCGAGGACCGCGCCGTAGCAGCAGTAGTCCATGTAGGCACCGCCGCCACCGTTGAGCGTTTCGTCGTAGAGCCATTCGCAGAAATATTCGGAGCAACCGAGTTCTTTCGGTCCCTCGTGAGCGGCGCGGTATTTCACCTGCCAGAGTTGGCCGATCTCGCCGGACGCGGCGAGGTGCATGGCGTGCTGGAGTTGCGGCCACCAGGCAAAGGGCCAGTTAACCATCAGGCGCAGGTTGCGCTCGCTGGCGGCGGCAAGCATGGCATCGGCACCGGCGAGACTGGCGGCCATGGGTTTTTCAACCAGGCAGTGCAGGTCGCGTTCGAGCGCTTTGACGGCGAGTTCTTCGCTGAGTTTGTTGCTGGCGAAAATGTAAACGGCGCACAGGTCTTGCTCGGTTTCGAGAAGTTCGTCGTAGTCGGCGTAGCTGCGACCGCCGAATTTTTCACTGAACTGCTCGAGCAGTGCCGGGTGATGATCGGCAGCGGCGACCACTTCGACGCCGGGCTGGCGGATGAGTTCTTCGACATTTGACCAGACGTGATCGTGATGAAGTCCAAGGACGGCGATTTTTTTCATGAGGTGTCGGTGGTGACTTAGGTGAAGTGATCGTCCAGAGGGATGTCTCACGCAAAGGCGCAGAGGCGCGAAGGTATTTAGAGTTGAGCAAAGCGGGGTTAGTCGTCGAGTCCGTTGACGATTCTTGCGATGCCGTTTTTCATCAGTTCCTCACCAAAATTCAGGAGTAGCCCGAGCTTTTTGTCGGCCAGCCGGAGGTAGGTGTGCAGTTGCTTGCGATGAACAGGTGCAAGTTTTGAAATAGATTTAAGCTCAAGAATCACCAGATCATTAACCATGATGTCGGCTCGAAACCCTTCGTCGAAAATCATCGCATCATAGCGGATAGGAACCGGAACTTGAGTAGCTACCGACAGCGAACGCTTTTCCAGTTCATAGGCCATGATCCGTTCGTAGACAGACTCGAAAAGTCCGGGGCCGAGACTTCGGCGAACCTGAATCGCCGTATCGACGACGATTTTTGAAATCTCGTTCTCGGTCATTTGTTTCTTCAGTTCGGCTGGACGATTAACCAAATAGCCCCACTGGACGAACCTTTGCGCCTCTGCGCCTTGAGCGAAGCGGGCGCGAGATTATCCGTCGGCCCGTCAGAGCAGTCCATGCTTCGCATCAATGATTCGCTGATAGTCGCGCAGCTCACCGCGGATAATTTCTTCCACGCTTACCCTTCGGCCGGCTTTGGCGGATTCGACGACGGCGTAGGCGCAGGCGAGATCGCGAAGCCCCTCTCCGCCGCTGGTTTCGGGTTGGCGATTGTGGCGGATGGCATCGAGCCAGTCGTGTTGGTTGAGCGCGAAGTCACAGGTCAGGCCGGCGCCGAGAGGAAAATGTTTTTGCTGCAGCTCGTCCGGACAATCGGCGGCATAGCGTTCGCTGAGCGAGACCGGACCGGACTCATCGTCGAGGTGGAGCAGGTCGCCGCTGACCCGGCCGCGGCTGCCGTAAAAGACGGGGCCCTCGCCGACGACGGTGTTGATACCGTGGCCGGCCCACGACCCGAACAAGGTGCCGCTGGCGCCGGAAGCGGTTTGAAAACTGGCGTAAAAGGTATCGTCGGCGTCGCAGCGGATGGCGTCCGCTTTGCGACCGTCGCGCATGAGGTAGCGGGTCGGTTCAACCACCTGGGTCTGACCGGACAGATGCGTGATTTCGCTGCCGCCGATGTGCCGGATCATGTCGAAAAAGTGTGGCCCGAGATCGAGGGTGATGCCGCCGGCTTGATCGAATTGGTGACGCCACGGCGTTTCGGCGACGATCAAATCCGGCGCCCACCAGGTGCCGACGTTGCCCATCAGGGCCATCTGGAAATCGCCGAGCGGACCGCTTTCGGAAAAGGCCCAGGCGGTGTGCCGGGTGCCGCTGGCAAAGCGCAGATTTTCAAACACGCCGAAGGTGACGCCAGCCGCTTCGGCTTGCGCACACATGCGGCGCGCGCCCTCCATGGTCAGCGCGAGCGGTTTCTGACTCATCAGGTGTTTGCCATGGGCAAAGGCACGTTCGGCGATCAGGTGATGCAGCCGATGCACGGTGAAATCGTTGATCGCATCGACCGGAGCCTCGGCGATCATTTTTTTGTAGTCGGTGTACACGGCGACCTCGACTCCGGGCTGGAAATCGGAGAGGTACTCGTCACCGACCGCCAGAGGATCGCCGGCGATGTCGCTGACCGCTTGGCGCTGCGGCGGACCTTCACCGCGCTGCACGTAGCTGCGCGCATCATCTTCGCGGCGGGCGCAGATCGCGGTGATTTGAAAATCGTCGATGCCCGCTTCACGGAGCAATCGATAGCCGCGCAGGTGAGCAGCGAGAATCCGGCCGCAGCCGATGATGCCGATTCGAATCATGGTTTTCTTTTCGGTAAAGGGTTCGGTTTTCCGATGCAAATGAGCTCGCGGATAGTGTGTGCGTAAGCGCTGCCATCGGCGAACGACAGGCTGGCGCGGGTCCAGGATTTTCCGGCCGGACCGAGATCATTGATGGCGACCAGCGCCGACTCGTCGAGCGTTTCGGCGCGCCAGTTGAGCACGTAGACGGTACCATTCATCACCGGAACGTAGAGGTGATCGCCGGCGACGGTTGGCGACGGGGCGGCGACGTGTCCCCAGCCGTTGCCGACCGAGCGGTCGTCGCCCATGACGATCAAGCCGCGTGAATTGCGGGCTTCGTTAGCGACCTGTGCCTGATACTGAATTTGAAACCGCTTATCGATTTTCTTTTTTTTGCCGACGGCTTCGGGCGGTTCCTGATACCAGGCGAATTGGTCATCCTGATTCGGCTCGCGCACCAGTTGCAGCGGCAGCTCGAGATACTCGACAGCACCGTTGTCGACATCGACGCGGCCGAGGTAGGGGTGGGTGTAGCTGCGGAAATAATGAAATTGATCGACCAGCAGGTTGGAGCCCTGAGTGATCATTCGACTCTTTTCCGCGGGCAGCATTTCGCGTTGGGTGATGCGCTCGCCATTGATCATGCGCCGCACCGGGACGTCGTCGACGATGGACGCGCGTCGGTCGATCTTTCCGGTCGCGGTATCGACCGAGAGATGTTCGCCGCGATGGAAGATGTGCAGCTGGTCGTTGCGAACCCGAAAACTCATCGTCGCCATGAATTCGTCGAGCGGCAGTGTCCAAATCGTCGATCCGTCGTTGGCGTCGATCATCGAAACCCCGTCCGGTTTTTCCGGTGGGCCATGGCCGCCGCCGCGTCCGGCGAAAATGACCTCGCGGCCGTCGCTGAGTTTTTCGGGTAGGATCGTGCAGCCCATGTTGACGCCGCAGGTTGAGGTCCAGATGATCTCGCCACTCGCCATATCGAGGGCCTGCAGTTGCGTCCACATTTCCACCGGAGAGTCGGCGTATTTGTGCGGGAAATTTCCGTCGGCATCCGGTGGATAAATCTGTCGAGTGAACACCAGTTTGCCATCGCTGAGAAATGGCACGCAGCGGCCGACGCTGAGTATTTGTTTCTCCCACAGCAGTTTCCCTTCGAGCGACAGGCAAGTGATCGATCCCGAGGCGTTGATAAAGACGATGCGTCCGCCGTCGCGATCGAACACGGCCGGCGGGGAGGTGCTGTCGGTGAAGCAGCCGGAGAGGCGCAGTGGATACTGGCCCGCGATGTCGCGCTGCCAGAGGATTTTTCCCGAGTCCGTGTCGCAGCACCAGGCAACGATGTCGGTGCCAAGTTCCGAATCGGCGTCGACCGGTTTCATGGTCGAGAAGAATATTTTACCGTCGGCGATAACCGGAGTGTTCTGACCGGTTTCCGGCAGGGTGATTGTCCAGCGGATGTTCTGGTTAAGAACGACGCTCCATTCGGTGGGGACGGCCTCGGAGCTCCGGTAATCCCCGTTCGCTCCGCTGCCTTGCGGCCAGTCTTCCGCTCTGACAAATGCAGCGGTCGCCAGCATTAGCAGGGTGCTTATCAGTAACCTGCTTCGAAGACGTGGTTTTTCGGCGGAGGATGGGATCATGTGCAGGCTAGCAATAGCCGACAACCTGCTGTGATCGCAATCAATTCCCTCAAAGGCCTTCAACCACAAAGTCGATGCTGTGCTTGGCGCCGGAATTCGGATCCGTGGCGGTGATGCGATGTCGTCCGGGGGTTAATACGGCGAGCGGCGTGGTGGCATTTGAAATATCAATGCTGAGGGTGTCGCTGCGCCATTCGACCTGTTGATTGGTGCCGCTGATTTCGAGTGGAAAATATCGGCCATGGTCGGGCAGGTCGGGGTCGAGGTAGGCGGTGGTTCCGGGGGCGGGGCTGAGGATTTGAAAGGCGACGGTGTCGGCTGATGTCGATGGCGTGGTCGTGATCGCAGCGTTGACTTTGAGCGCGCTGCCGTCACTGTCGAGCCAGCGGGCGTAGCATTGCGGGAGGAGAGTTTTGTGGGTGGCTGCTTCGTAGTCGCTGATGGTTGCGAAGGGCGGAAGGTGGCTGGTGGAGCGGAAGATTTCGGTGTGGGTTTGGTGTGGAGTGGGGGCTTGTCCCGCCCGTAGCGTCGGGATGCCGGTATCATCACGCTCCTGTCGACTGGCGATCGGGATCCGTTTGCCGTTGAGCGGATCGATGCTGGCTTCGACGAGCGTAGCGGGTTTGTCATACCAGCGTGGCGTCTGATCGCGATGGGCGCGAACCATCAGGTCGTGGAAAATCGGCCCGGCGCCGCTGACTCCGGAAATGCCTTGCAGGGGCTGGTTGTCGAAGCGGCCAACCCATACGCCGACGGTGTAGTCGGGAGTGAAGCCGAGACACCAGTTGTCGCGAAAGTCGGTGCTGGTGCCGGTCTTTGCGGCAACGCGTAGACCGTTGTCGAAGCGCAGGGGAGAGTGCAGGCCGAAGGCGGCGCTGCGGGCGCGGTTGTCGCTGAGGATGTCGGCGAGAATGTAGGCGGCGTCGGCGGAGAACAGGCGGGTGAGGGTGGGCGGACGATCTTGGATTCTGGATTTTGGATTTTTGGGATCGTCCACTGATTTATCGTCCAGCTCCGACCGGCGGGACGCCGGTATCACACTTTCGTCCAGTTCGGGGTCGTTCGATGAGAGGCTCAGTTTGTAGGGAGTGTAGTTGCCGAGGCGGGCGAGGGTGGCGTAGGCGTTGGTGAGTTCCAGGAGTCGGACTTCGGCGGTGCCGAGGGTGAGACCGAGACCGTAGCTGGACGGTTCGGCATCGATGCTGGTCAGGCCGAGGGTTTCGAGCGTTTCGTGGAGGACAGCTGGTCCGCCGAGATCATCGAGCAGGCGCACGGCGGGGACGTTGAGCGAATTGGCGAGGGCGTGGCGCAGGCTGACGGGGCCGTGGAACTGGCGATCGAAATTAACCGGGCGGTAGGCGCCGGTCGGGGTGGGGTATTCGACGGCAAGGTCGGGCAGGACGCTGGCGGCGGTGTGGCCGCGTTCCAGGGCCAGCAGGTAGGTGAAGGGCTTGAGGGCGGAACCGGGTGAGCGCGGTGTCCAGGCGCCGTTGATCTGTCCGCCCGGGCTGTTGGAAAAATCACGCGATCCGGCGAGGGCGAGCACTTCGCCGCTGGCGTTGTCGATCACGACGACGGCGCCCTGGGTGACTTGCGCGCCGCCGAGTTTTTGGTCGAGCAGGCCGAGTTGGTCGCTGAGTGATTGTTCGGCAAACTGTTGCAGACCGCTGTCGAGGCTGGTTCGAATGCGGCGTTCGGGGGCGAAAATTTCCGGTGGCAGGTCATCGATGACCAGGTCGACGAGGTGCGGGGCGAGAAACGGTGAGCGGGCGCGGGCGATGAGCTGGATGGGTTCATCGAGTGCGTTGCGATAGTCGGCGGAACTGATCAAATCTTCTTCGAGCATGCGCCGCAGGATGTAGTGCTGGCGCTGGACCGCGCCGTTGAAGTTCCTGTGCGGGTTGAGTTTAGTGGGTTTGTTAGGCAGGCCGGCGAGAAAGGCGGATTCGGCGAGCGACAGGTCGGCGAGGGGTTTGGAAAAGTATCCGCGGGCGGCGGCACGGCAGCCGGTCAGTTGATTTCCGTAGGGGAGTCGATTGAGATAGGCGACAAGGATATCGTCTTTTCGCCAGAGCTGTTCGAGACGGCGGGCGCTGAGGGCTTCGATGACTTTGGTGGTCAGGTTCCGATCGCGGGGAGTGGAGGATATTTTGATCAGTTGCTGGCTGACGGTGGACGCGCCGGAGACGAATTCGCGATGAATGACGGCATCGCGGGCGGCGCGTGCAACGCCGGTGTAGTCGATGCCGTTGTGGGTGTAGAAACGGGTATCTTCGGCGGCGAGTGTGGCATCGATGAGCGTCCGGGGGATTTCGTCGAGAACCGCCGGGCGGTCGAGGCGCAGGTCGTTATCGGCGAGGAAATGGCGCAGCGGTCTGCCGTCGCGATCGGTGATTTCGATGCCGGGGATCTGGGTGTGGGTGAGGTTTTCGGGTAGGGTCAGGAAAGTGGGTATGAGGTGGAGGGTGACGAGGTAGAGGATCGCGGCTGCGGTGGAGGCGTAGATGAGAAGGCGGCGTTTTGGGTGAGTTGGGCGCGTTTTTTGATCGTCCAGCCCGGACCGGCGGGACGCCGGTATCACGTTGCCGTCCAGTTCGGGCTTTTTCTCGGCCGGGCTTTTCATCTTCGTAAATCTGACTACTGACTACTGACTAATGGCTTCTGTTTACTGATTACCGGCGTCTGCCTCACCGGGCGGCGACGGCAGAGGCGGCGCGGCGTTCCTGGTCGGCGTCGGGGATGCTGGACTGAGCGGCGATGCGTGTGGTGGCAGAGAGGCCGTAACGTTGCGGCTCATACATGGCTTCGATCTTGGCGGCGGGGGCAGTGGCTTCGCCGGTGGCGACGACGCGGGCGAGGTATTGGATCTGGTAGTCGCCGGCCCGATAGACGTAGTCGCTGAAGAACAGGGCACGATCTTTGCGCAGCTCGGTGTGGCTGGTGTGGAGATGCTTGCGCCAGTCGACGGGGCGCGGCGAGTTCTGCTGAGTCTGGGTTTTGAACTTGGGATTCACCGCTTCGAAGATGGCCGGCAGGGGATCGTCGATGGCGAGGTAGTTTTGTTTTTCGGGGATGGTCAGGTCGAGGCTGATCAGAACGAGATCGCCGACGCTGAGTTCGGTGGCGGCAGTCAGGGCTCCGTCCGGGGCGATCTTTTGATAACGTCGCTTGATGTCGAAGCCGCGATTGACGGGGGCGGTTTCGGTCAGGTCGGGAAGGCTTTCAATTTCCACGTGAGCGTAGAGCGGAGTGTTGCTGAATGGTGACAATGTCAGGGTGTCTCTACGGCGGTCGCCATCGAAGGAGAATCCGGCGGTGCCGCTGGCGATTTTGTTGGCAAGATCCAGCTGGTGAGTTTGGCCGGCGAAGTGGACGTCGACCTTGGCAGCGTCGAGTTCCGACAGGGTGCTGCGGGCGTGAGTGGTCAGCGCGAGCAGCGGCCAGGCGTTGCTGTAGGTGCTGCCCCAGGCGTTTTTGCCATGGCGCTGAGCGAGCAAGCTGTTGATCAGCGACTGATTGGTTTCGCTGTTGGGGTCGAGTTTGCTCCAGGCGAGAATGCGCGTGGCGTAGCGATAGGCGTCACCGTACCAGGTGACCCCGGATGTCAGTGGAGTGGCATTGTCGGCAAGCAGCGTGCGGGCCCGTGAATCGTCGCTGTCGATGGCTCCGTTGCTGCTCTCGATGATGGCCAGGGCGAGCAGGGCCCGGGCTTCGTCGGGCAGGCTGTCGCGGCGTTGATACAGGAGGTCGTGATAGGCGGGTTCGGCTTTGCCGGCGAGGGCGAGGGTGTAGAGTGCCAGACAGCGCTGCGAGAGATCGTAGGGTTTTTTAAGTTCGCCGGTCTTGCGCAGATTTTTGGAAAGGTAAGACCAGAGTTTTTCTACCGGCTCTGCCGGCAGATCGGTGCCGGAGCGGACGGCGAGGGCGATGGCCATGCCGCCGTAGGCGCTGCCCCAGAGGACGGGTTCACTGGCGCCGGGCCAGTAGCCGAGTCCGCCGTCATGGGTTTGCATGGTCAGCAATCGACGCGTGCCGGCGGCGATGGCGGTAGCGATCTCGGCATCGGTTTTTTTCAATGCCGGCAGAGCGTCGCGCAGGTTCTGCGTGCTCAACCAGGGCAGGGTGCTGGAGGTAGTTTGCTCGACGCAGCCGTAGGGATACTTGAGCAGGTAATCGAGGGCGTCCTGAGTTTCGATCAATCGCGAGTTGGACACGGTGACATCGATTTTGCCGCGGCCGTTGAGCAGGTGCGGGCTGATGCGCGACAGGATATCGGCGTCTTTATCTTCAGCGGTGACAGTGACCTGATGGGATTCGCGCAGCAGAGGCAGGGGATAGCCGACCTGCAGTTCGGTTTCGACGTGATCGGCGAGCGTGCTGTCTTCGGCAGTGGTGCAGTGCCAGCGCCATTTAGCGGTACCGATGTTTTTAAACTGCACCGGGAAAGTCAGCGCGCTGGTTTCGCCGGCGGCGAGATCGATACGGCGGCTTCGCCGGCGGGTGGTATCGGTGGCAGGCGCGAACTGGGCGGGGATGATCTTCGGCAGGTCGTCGCTGGCAAAGTTGGCGATGTCATCGAGCTCGAGGCTGACGTCGAGCGTCAGTCGTCGTTCGGTGTTGTTGTGCAGTACAGCGCGCAGGTCGATCCGGTCGCCGACATTGGCAAAGGCGGGCAGGGACGGCTCGACAATGAGTGGTTTGTTGATGGTAATCGGCGTCTCGGCGGAGGCGAAGCGATCAGCGTTCGCGGCAACGGCGATGAGGCGGTACTCGGTCAGGTTGTCCGGAGCCGTGAACGAAGCCTGAACTCGACCGGCGGGGTCGGTGATCAGTGATCCCTGCCAAAAAGCGAGAGCTTTAAAATTTTTGCGGACGCGATCATTCGGTGTGGCTCCGTCGTCCATGCCGCCGCCGCCGATGACGTAGCCTTTGTTGCCGAAGTCCTGCTGCTCGGGGTCTTCGCTGAGCACGCTGGTCAGATTCTGGCCGGTGGCGACGATGAGTTCGTAGGGGGCATTGAGGGTGGCGTCGGGATCGGGGGTCTGATAGCCGGTCAGGCTGAGCACTCCCTCGTCGACGGCGTAGAGGGTGACCTCGGTGTTGGGTAGGGGGCGGCCTGTGGCATCGCTCACGGTGGCGACGACATCGATGGCGTCGGCGGGTTCGTAGCTTGGCTGCGACGGTTGCAGATCGATGCTCAGGGCGCGACCGGGATCATCGATGTCGATTTCGGCGTAGCCGAGTCGGAATGCGGCGGTGCGATGCTGGTGCGGGCTGTCGTCGGCGCCGCGAATAACCAGCACGGAGACGAACAGGTTGGGGGCGCCGTCCGCGGGCACCGGGATTTCGAGGACGTCGCGATTGCGGGTGATCTCGCAGGTGAAGGTTTCGCGGACGTGGCTGCGTTCGACGCTGACCAGGGCGGTGCCGAGAACAGGGGTATCGATGAAGAAGCGTGCCATGTCACCGGGCTGGTAGTGTTTTTTTTCCGGAGTCAGGGTCAGGCGCAGTTCGTCGCGATAGCTCCAGTCGGTGTCGTTATCGCCGAGGACGCTGAAGGTGGACGAGGCGGCGGTGAGGATTTTTCCGGCCTCGTCTTCAGTGGTGACGGTGATTTGATAGTTGCCGGGTTCCGCGGGGGTGAAATCATGACGGGTGCCGCTGATCACGCCGGTGTCGGGATCGATGGGAAACGTGGTGACGTCGAGGCTGGCTTCGTAAACGGGCTCGTAGCGAACGCGACTGCGGGTGGTCATGGCTCCACCGGCGGCGCGAACTTTGACGGTGTAGTTGATTATTTTCTCGACGCTGAGTTTTGCGGCGACGGGGCGATCAGTGAGTGCCTGTCCGCCGGGATCGATGGCGGCAATTTCAAAAATGATCGGCTGCTTTTCGCGGGGTGTTTCATCAGGTGTACGAATGCCCAGATAGTGGTCGGAGGTGTGAATGGTGAAATCGGAACCGGTCGAGACCGTTTGTTGATTGATGTCGGTGATCTCGGCATCGAGATTGACGTGCATCGGCGTCCGGTATTCGTCGCCGGCGGGAAGGGTGATCGAAATCGTGCCGCTGCCGTCGGGATTCAGGTCGAGCTCTTCACTGAAGCTGCTGGCGGGTCGGCTCTTGCGGTGGGCAAAGCTGAACCCGTCAAATCCCCTGGCTTGCGGTTGCCACGGGCGGAAGGATGCGTGCCACTGCAGGCGTGCTTTCGATAGCGGCTTGCCCATGAAATAGGCGGCGCTGACCGGGATGTCGATGCTGGTGCTGTCACCGGCGGTTAACCCGTCAGCGGGGGGAGTGAGGGTGATCTCGAAGGTGTTGGGACGGTATTCGGCGACCAGAATCGAGTGGTGAAAAACCAGGTCGTAGCGGTGTTTTTTGTTGTTGTCTGCAACGTCTTCGCTATTGAAGTCGAGCTCGATCCGGTAGCGGCCGAGGCCTTCTTCGGGAAGCGTGAAGTGGTGATCGAGGCTGCCGAATTCCGATACCGCGAGGCGGGTGTCGATGATAGCCCGGTGGCGGGCATCGAAGACGCGCAGCCGGGCTTCGGTGGCATTGTCGCGATCGGTGTCGGCGGGTAGTAGACTGTCGAAATCGGTGAGTCGGGTGTGGCTCTTCAGATAAACTTCGTCACCCGGTTCGTAGAGCGGACGGTCGGTGAAAACAAAGTTGCGTCGGCCGAGTTGCCGGCGGCTGTCGGCATCGTTGTCCTGATAGCGATACGGCATTCCGAATCGCCACAGCCCGATGGTGTCGCTGAGGCTTGTCAGTTCGAGGACGTGACGGTCGTCGCCGTACTTGGCGAGCAGCCAGCGGCTGTCATCGATGTCTTCGACGCGCGGTAGTCGCGCCAGTCCGTGAGCGTCGGAGGTGGTTTTGCGCAAAGTCCCGGCGTCATTGTCGACCAGTTCGAGGCTGACGTTGGCGAGCGGTTTTCCGGTGCTGAGCGAAAAGGCATAAATCAGTTCGTGGCTGAGGTCGCGTTTCCAGGCAAGGCCGATGTCGGTCAGCTGGATGATGGCCTGACCGCCGAAGCGGCGGCCGTCGCGATGGAGTTTTGAATCGCCCTCGGCGAAAACGTACAGCGCGGCAGGCGTCGCGGCAGCGCTGTCGGTTGGCGTCGGGTCGGAACTGGCGGCGGTCGTCCCGGCGAGCACTTTGCGCCAGTCCAGAGTCACGGTCTGAATGCGGTCGAAGCCTTTGAGGGGTTTGACGGTTTCGCTCCAGATGGTTTCTCCGGGAATCATCTCATAGGGGGGAATGCGGTCGCGGGTGTAGGCGTCGTAACCGCGCAGGGCATAGATGAGGTCGCGGTCGTCGAGCTTTTTGACGTTTACTTCGAAGTTTTCCAGGTTGCCGCTGTTGATGATGAATTTGCGCTCACCGTTGCTCAACTGTGGTGCGGAAAAGGCCGGCATGGTGACGAAAGGCTCGTCGGGTGAAAATTTCTGCCCGGAGTGATAAGTCGTTTCCGAACGGGTGGCATCGGTGGCGAGCAGGCCGGGGCGGATGACCAGCCGGTAGTGTCTGGCCAGCTCGAAATCGCCGCGCACGCCGATGCTGTTGCCGTAGTTCTCGAGCTTCAGGTTGGCGGGTTGCGGTGAGACCTGAACCAGCTCGGCCAGCCGTTCGGCAGTCATGCTCTGGTCGAGGCGTTTGTTGAGGTAGACCTGAAGGTGGCGGCCATTGGCGTAGCTGGTGATCGCTTCAGTCTTTTTGATTTCGAAGCGATGAATGGTGCCGAGGTTGAGGGTCGCCACTTTACTGCTGCGATGCGTGGCGGTTGCATTGTGGAGTCCTGCGGGGACGACGAGGATCCAGTTGCGACCGAAGGCCAGCGGCTCAGCGGGTTGCAGTTGGACGAAATGCTCGGCCGGATAGGCCGGGGCGGAACTGGCATTTTGCAGGGGCAAAGCCTGTTCGGGCGTGGCTCGGGTAGCGACTGCGGCGAGTCGCTGACCGCTATTGTCGACGAAGTAGACGGTTTTGCCGACCGTTTCGGGATCGAGCCCGGTGTTGAAGCGCAACAGGATCGATGGCGTGCGCGTCAGCGGGTTCGAGTAGCTGGAAAAATAGCCCGGGTGGATCGCGGTGATCAGTTCAGCAGTTGGTGCGGTTGCCGGTGGCGGAGCTTGCTCCGGGTTTGACGGCTGCTCCACTTGCTGCGCCGCGCAGGGGTGGATTGCGGCAGTGATGGCGAACAGGAGCAGGGTGACGGATACAGAGAGGATGCGGGTTTTCATGGTGATCGCGGCGAGAGGCTGAATTCGCGTATTTGTTTAGGATACGGAGTGCGCTGGCGGGGTCTTTCATCGCGGTGGCGAAAATATTCCTTCCGCTGCTGATTCGTGGTAGATTCCTGCACTCCGATGGCGAGCGACGAAAATCATAACGAACCGGACCTCAAGGAGGCCTGCGCGCGTACCAGACGCACGTTGATCGAACGCTTGCAGGATTGGGAGGATCAGAAGACCTGGGACGAGTTTTATCAGACCTACTGGCGGCTGATTTACAGCGTGTCGATGCGTGCCGGGCTGCCCTCTGACGAAGCCTTCGACGTGGTTCAGGAAACGGTGCTGTCGATCGCCAAGCAGTGGAAAAAAGGCTCCCGTTACGATGCCGGCAAGGGCTCATTCAAGAGCTGGCTGCTGAACGTCGCCAAGTGGCGTATCGCCGATCAATTTCGCAAACGTCAGCGCAATCCGGCAGCGAATTTTTCCGGTCAGGCGCAGGCCGACTGGGACGAGCGCAGCACTGCGGTGATCGATCGCTTTGAGGATCCTGATGGCGTCGATCTGGAAAAAGTATGGGACGCAGAGTGGGCCTCAAATTTGAGCAACGCGGCGCTCGATCGGGTAAAAGGCAAAGTGTCGCCGCGACAGTTTCAAATCTTCGACTGCTACGTGGTCAAAGGCTGGGATCCTGCAAAAGTACGCATGGAACTCGGCGTCAGTATGGCGCAGGTTTATCTGGCCAAGCACCGCGTAGGCGGCCTGGTAAAAAAAGAAGTCGAAGCGCTGCAAAATCAGATGCTTTAACCGTCTATGAGGTAGAACAGGCTTATCGACAGGACTACGGACACGCCCACGATCCCTGAATTCAAGATGCTTCGCCGAATAGGTGGGGGTTCTTATGGTGAGGTGTGGCTGGCGCGCAGCGTCACAGGTGCCCTGCGTGCTGTGAAGATTGTGCGCCGCGAAGATTTCGACCTCGAACGTACCTTCGAGCGTGAGTTCAGCGGCATTCAGCGCTACGAAAAAGTTTCGCAGGATCACTCCGGCCTGGTCGATGTGTTGCACGTCGGGAGAAACAACAAAGCGGGTTTTTACTATTACGTCATGGAGTTGGCGGACGACGCCGACGGCACTCCGGGCAGCGATGACGATGAGGTGGATGTCGACCATTACGAGCCGCGCACCCTGGCGTCCGACCTGGCAAAATTCGGCCCGCTGTCGCTGCAGTTCTGCATCGAGACCGGGCGCACGCTGGCCGGAGCACTCGGCCATTTGCACCGCAATGGCTTGACTCACCGCGATGTTAAGCCTTCGAATATCATTTTTATCCGCGGTATGGCGAAGATGGCTGACATCGGTCTGGTCGCGCACAGCGGACAACGCAGCTATGTCGGCACGGAAGGCTACGTGCCACCCGAGGGGCCGGGCACGGCGATTGCCGATTTGTACAGCCTGGCAATGGTTTTGTACGAAATGCACACCGGCAAGGACCGGCTCGAGTTTCCTGAGCTGCCGACCAATCTCGAATTGCCCCGCACCATCAATCGCGACGATTGGCGGGCGTTGAATATCGTCATCTGCCGGGCAGGATCACCCGACCCGAAAAAGCGTTTTGAAAATGCTGACGCTTTTGTTGCAGCCCTCGATGGCATAGCTAAATCGAGTTCCAAGGTGGCGCCTGAAAAGAAGCGCACGGTCTGGGCACTGGGAGTGGTGACGGTGTTGGTCGCGGTATTGGCGGTTGGCGTCTGGGGCTTCATTCGGGCGTTTCCTTCAAATGGCGGCGACCTCGGTGATAAGACCCGTCCGAAAGGCCCGCAGTTGAGTGAGCCTATCGACGGCAGCTCGGCACTGACTCTCGCGGGGCAACCGGGAATCCTACCGGACACGGCACCGGTTTTTCAGGATCCCAGCACGACTTCTGACGGTTCGCCCGGTTCCGAAACGGCTGTTGCCATTGTTGGTGATCCGACTCCGCCAACCGAACCTGCACCGGCAACGGAACCTGACCCCGAACCGGAACCGGAAGTGGCGGTTTTTAAGATCAACAGTCACCCGCCGGGTGTCGAAGTCTGGTACGGCGGTGAGTTGTTGAATCACACCCCCACCGGCTTGATTGAATTGCCGCCCGGCGACATTCAGTTGGTCGGTCGACTCGAGGGTTACCATGACACCGTGGTCGAGCGGCATATGAATGCCGGATCGAACGCACTGGTGTGGATGCAGATGCGCGAAGACAAGCGACCGGTCGCCGGTGAATCGTGGCAGAATTCGGTCGGCTTGAATTTCACTTTCGAAGGCTCGGTTGACGACGGCGGCTTTCACGCCAGCAATGGTGAGATCGGCAGCGACCTGGTCCATCGCTATCGCGAATCGGTGGGACGAGCTGATGAGCCTTTGGTGGAGATCGACGGGGCGGCGATGATCGATGAAGCTGAACAGTGGGCGTTGTGTGATTGGATGACCGAACTCGATCGCCGTGGGGGGCACCTCAGTGAGGCCGAGTATCACAAACCCCAACCTTCGACGACGGCTGGAAAAGAGCGGACATTTTTCAGTATCATTCACACCGGCTTTGGTGGCGCTGAGCTGACCAGTAAGCCCGAAGGAGCGGCGGTGTATCACAACGGCGAGCGGCTTGGCGTCACGCCGATGACGCTCGATCACGAGCGTGCCGGGCCAATCAAGCTTTCGTTCGATCTCCCCGGTTATCGTACGGCCGAGGTTCAGGGCTTGATCCGGGCTGGCTCGACGGCGTATATCTCGGGCACCCTGGAGAGCGATGACAGCATCGTTTTCGGTGAGCCGTGGACGAATCGCATCGGCATGAGCTTTGCACCGGTCAATGACCTGATGGCCAGCGTCTTTGAAACCCGCGTGCGTGACTATGCCGAGTTCACGGCTACCGAGGCGGGCCGCGATCATTTGCCGTTGCCGCCGCTTGGCGAATCGCTGCCCGACCATCCGGTGGTAGGTATCAGTTTGGAAAGCGCGCGCGCGTTTTGCCGATGGCTGACCGAGACCGGGCGGGCCAGTGGTGACATTGAAAATTATCACGAGTACCGGCTGCCGACCGATCTCGAATGGAGCGAAATGGCCGGGCTTGAGGGCGAAGGCGGCACCACTCCCGATGAGCGTGAAACTCGCGGCGACCGCAACACCTTCCCCTGGGGAACTGCGTGGCCACCGCCGGCCGGCAGCGGCAATTTTTTCGATGAATCAAACCGGCAACGCGGTCGGCGGCCGACCTTGAAAGGTTACAACGACGGCTTCGAGCGTCTGGCTCCAGTGGGCAGCTTCGATGCCAATCCTTATGGGCTTTACGATCTCGCCGGTAATGTCTGGGAGTGGGTCGAGGACCCTTACGGCGGCGAAGGCTCGACCTACGGGACTCTGCGCGGCGGCGGCTTCAACGTTTCTGAGCGTGGTCTGTTGCTGACGGCGTATCGAAATGCGATCCCGGCGACTTTGAGCGATCACATTCACGGCTTTCGCTGCGTGCTGGTCGAAGACAGTGGTGTCGCCGAAACCGCCTGGCCGACACAGCGCTGATCGTCGGCATCGCCTTTACTGACCGCCGATGGTGACCGCCGGGTCACCGAGCACATCGAAGTTTGGCTCTATGCCCAGGCCGGGCAAATCGCCGGCAGCGAGACGACCGTTGTTACGCTGCGGAGCTCCATCTGCGATCGAGGTGCTGACGTAGCTGTTGAAGTCAGTCGAGGTAAACAACAGTTCGGTTGGCGTGCTGTGCGCGAGGTGGGCGATCGCCGCGGTGACGATGTCGCCACCCCAGCTGTCTTCGATGGTCATGGCGATGCCGAGATCGACGCACAGATCGCGTATCCGTCGGGCTTTGGTCAGGCCGCCGAGTTTGCTGATCTTGAGATTGACGACATCCATGGCTCCGTCAGAGTAGCCGCGCAGCAGTGCCTGAAGACTGTCGATATTTTCGTCGAGAACGAAGGCGTGATCACAGTTGCGGCGCACCGCCAGGCAGCTTTCGTAGGTCTCACAAGGCTGCTCGATGTAGACATCGATGTCGCGCACGGCGCGCACGACCCGCATCGCTTCGTGCTGTGTCCAACCGGTATTGGCGTCGGCGATGAGTTTGTCGCCCGGATCAAGCACTTTGCGCGCCGCGCGGATGCGATCGATGTCGACGTCCGGATCGCCGCCGACCTTCAGTTGAAAACGTCGATAACCCTGCTCGCGATAGCTTGAAATGTTGGCCGCCATTGCATCGGGTTCGATCTGCGATATCGCCCGATAGAGATGAAAGTCGTCGCCGTAGCGCCCGCCCAGCAAGGTGCAGGCCGGCAGTTGAGCGGCCTGGCCGAGGATGTCCCAACAGGCCATGTCGATGCCCGACTTGACATAGGGATGTCCTTTCAGGGCCGCGTCCATGCGCCGGTTCAGCGCGTCCAGTTGGCGCGGATCGAGCCCGATCAAATGCGGTGCCAGTTCGGTGATGCCTGCGCGCACACCACCCGCGTAGGCCGGCAGGTAAAACGGGCCGAGAGGGCAGACTTCACCGTGCCCGACCAGTCCGCTGTCGGTTTCGACGCGCACCACCGTGCTGTCAAAAATCGACACGGATTTCCCGCCTGACCAGTTGTAGGAACCTTCGTGCAGCGGCAGGTCGACCTGATAGGCCAGAATGCGCGTGATCTTCATGGTTCATGGGAAATGACAGATTTTTACGCTGCACACAATCAAAGAAGCGCGTGCGTGTGACCGCACTGCAGCCAATTCAAGACCGACCGGCGGCGGATTTCGACTCGCCGCCACGGCGGCAGGTGCTATGCTGTCGCGAATCTTCAAAGACGAATGCCGATGAAGGAAATGACCCCATTACAGAAGTTTAACACCGGGAAGCCGTTGGCAGCGTCACTGTTGGCGCTGCTTGTCTGTGCCTGCGTGGCGGTTATCACTTCTCACGCTGCGCCGCCGGATCCGAATGACGAATACATCATCGTCAGCGGTGGTCCGTCGCTGCTGAGCTGGGAGAACTATCGCGCGGCCAATCAGCGTCATGACAAATGGTGGGGAAATTTCATTCGCACCGCCCGCATCCGCGTCGAGCAGTTGCAAAAGCGCTACCCTGATCTGCAAATCACCTGGCTGGTCTATCGGCCGGGCTACATCAGCCGCCAGGCCGAGGACGGAGCACCGTTAATCGCCAATATAGAGAGCGTGCGCGACAAATTCGGAATTCGCCTGGTGTGGTTCGACAACACGCCGCAGTTGGTCAATTACGTCAACAGCGGTCGCAACCGTCGCCAGTCCAAAATCAATGGTTTTGAGTACTTCGGCCACTCCAACAAATTCTGCATGGTGTTCGATTACAGCAATCACGTGCTCGGCGCGTCGCGTGCATTTTTGCATCAGTCCCAGATCAACCAGCTGAACGACAACGCTTTTGCCAAAAACGTCTACTGCCGGAGTTGGGGGTGTCACAGTGGCGAAGCCTTTACCGACGAATGGAAAAAAGCGCTCGGTTTTAAAATGGTCGGCGCGGTCGGTAAGACCGATTACTCTGAAAGTTGGCGTCAGGTCCTGCCGTTCATTTCGTCAGCAGGAGGGCGTTGGGTCGAGTAGCCGCACGCTGCGAGTCGGGAGCTGCAAAGCTCCAGAGAAAGTTTTTGAAAGATACGGACGATGAAATTTGCTGAACTCAAAGAAATCTACGAACAGCCGTTTTTTAAACTGCTCCAGCAATCCCGTGCTGTGCACGAAGCACACTGGCCGGACAATGAAGTGCAGCTTTGCACCCTGTTGTCGATCAAGACCGGTGGCTGTTCAGAGGACTGTTCCTACTGCGCCCAGTCGGCCCGATACGATTCCGGCGTCGAGTCCGAGCGACTGATGCCCAAATGCGACATTCTCGAGCGGGCTCAGGCAGCCCGTGAAAATGGTTCGACCCGCTTTTGCATGGGCGCTGCCTGGAAGGGCGTACGCGGCGGCACCAAGCGTTTCGAAGAGGTGCTCGACATCGTCCGCGAAGTCAGCAAGCTGGGTATGGAAGTTTGTACCACACTCGGCGAGCTGGGCCCCGAAGAGGCCAAAGAGCTCAAGCAGGCGGGCGTCACCGCTTACAATCACAACATCGACACCTCGCCGGAGCATTATCCTAATATTGTCACTACGCATACTTATGAGGATCGTCTGAACACGATCCGCCACGTCCAGGACGCCGGCATGTCGGTGTGCAGTGGTGGTATCGTAGGACTTGGTGAGACGATCGATGATCGATTAAAAATGCTCGAAGTGCTCAGCGAGTTTAATCCGCAGCCGGAGAGCGTGCCGATCAACTCGCTGATGCCGATGCCCGGCACGCCGCTCGACGGTGCCGACCCGGTCGACATTTTTGATCTGGTGCGTCTGATCGCGGTGACCCGCATCGCCGTGCCGAATGCCAAGGTTCGCCTGTCCGCGGGACGCACGCAGATCAGTGAAGAAGGCCAGACCCTGTGTTTCTTTGCCGGCGCCAATTCGATTTTCTACGGTGATAAACTGCTCACCGCCGCCAATCCGCAAACCGAGCAGGATCTGGCGCTGATGAAAAAGCTCGATCTGTTGCCACAGGCGCCGGACCGCAGTCAGCAGTCGCCGCAGCCCGATACCGGGCGTCCGCTCGAGCCGGCTCTGGGGTGAGCTAAGGGACGGCCACGGTGAGGCAGTTTCGCAAGCTGCCTCCGTGTGCGGGCCTTCGTCGGGACGGATGTTCCGCAAGCAGAGCAAAAATCTGCCCCCCGTTCATCGATCCAATGTTTTCGGTGCAGGATCCCTGGAAAAGAATCCCCAGGCAGCGACGATGCCCGCGACAAAACCGAACAGGTGGCCCTGCCAACTGATGCCTGGCTGTCCCGGTAGAATGCCGAACAGCAGTCCACCGTACGCAATCAGCACGACCAGGGCGAGCAAGGTCCAGCCGACCGACCGTTCGAACCAGCCGCGCGCCAGCAGGAATCCGAGGTAGCCGAACACCAGCCCGCTGGCACCGATGTGATTGCTATTCGGCGCACCCAGCAGCCAAACTGCGCTGCCTCCGACGATGATGACAAAGATCGTTGTGCCAAAAAATATTCCGCGTCCGCCGGCGAGAACCAACCCGCCGAGAATCAGGCAGGGCAGCGTGTTCGAGATGAGGTGAGAAAAATCGCCGTGCAGAAACGGCGAAAACGCGATCCCCGCCAGACCGGAAATCGCCCGGGGATGAATGCCATGCGCCTCAAGCTGCGCGAACGGCAACACGCGGTCGACAATTTCGATTACCCACATGGAACCCACCAGTATGCCGAGCAGCAGCGCATGGTCGCGCAGGGTGCTCAGAAAGGGGCGGTGTGCAGGGACAGAGACGTGGCGCGGCATTGGCTGGAGCCTAGCACGTATCGCAATGATCTCGAACCGGTTAGATGCGTGTCAATTATAGTTTACCGGGAATACTATTGGAAGTAGGAACAAGAGCAAAGAGGACGATTGCTGGTTTGAACCGCTTTTGGGGAACTAAATGGGCACTACCTCGCGTTTGAAGCGTCCAGGTAAGACAAGATAGCCGAGTGGGAAAGAACCGTGGTCTTTTGCAGCCCATTCTTCCGCTAGAGCCTTCAGTTCAGACGCTGTGATCAGTGCGATAGGTGTGCCCTTCTCGACCTGATAACGCATGGCTTCCGCGATGGAATCTTCGGTGAAAGATGGGCCGATTACGATGAATCCAGATACCCTCTTCTGCTGCTGCCCAATGTAGCGGTCAAACTGCTTCATGTGGCTTAAAAGGCTCACGTCAGATTCTTTGCTCTTATTGTCCCAAAGGATGAGGGCATCGCCGTGTGAGAGCATACCGTCTGCATGTTCCGATGCGACGAGCTTCAGTGGTTTGTGGCCCAATTTGACCTCAAAAAGGTAGTCGGTTGCGTCCTCATACCTCGATTCAATTTCAAGGTCTTTGTCGATAAGTTGTTGCGAGCGCAGAAATTGCCGATCTCTGCGCGCGAACTTTTCATAGTGATGATACCAAATCTCGCGAGGGTCCTCAGCGTCGGTATCGCGGGAAGTCAAACCGTCGTAAAATCCAATGATCCGGTCGATAATTTCGCTCTTTGACCCATATGGGCTTACTTTGATATCGCCACACCACTTCTTTAATACCTCGATGCCGAGACCGTCGCGTTGACTAAGTCCTCCGATGAGGACACTAGGGCGCACCCGCTCGATCGTGATTAGGCGCAACTCGTCAGTGGAAGGGTTACCTTCGACTTCGACACCGCATTTTTCAATAGCATTGCGCAGCCACTCCTTTTTTCTTACATACTTGCTCTCACGTAGTTGTTCGTATCCGTAGCGCCGAATCTC
>CBDULB010000095.1:0-24063 GCA_965367965.1 uncultured bacterium
GGGTTTTTGAGAGCAGCGCAACCGCTTCGGCGGGCGGCACGGCGCGGTCGTAGAGGTCGCCGGCGATGATGATGACATCGGGCTTTTCGCGGCGGGCGATGTCGACGAACTGGCCGAGGATGTGCGCCTGATCCTCAAGCAGGGAGGCGCCGTGGAGAATTTTTCCAAGGTGCCAGTCGGCGGTGTGAAGGAGGCGCATTTCGGGAGGCGGGCTGGCCCCGCGATATTAGATTTTAGGGGTCGTCCAGTGTTGGATCAAGGCAAGGGGACCGCCGGGACGGACAGTCTCACGTGATCGTCCAGTTGGGTTCGTCCACGCGGGCGGGGACGCCCGCGCTACGGGCTTGCTTATTCGACTTCGACAAGGCTGACCTTTTCAGGGGTGGGGAAGGTGTCGGGGATGGCGGTGGTGACGTCTTCGTCGGCGGCCCATTCGAGGGAGCGTTTGAGAATGGTCAGGAAGGCGACGTCGCGCATCGCGGGTGAGTCGGCGAGTTTGTCTTTGCCGCCGACGTGGCCGAGCACGCAGGTGACGACGCGGCCTTCGCCGTAGGGAATCCACCACAGCATGGGCTCGTGGGCGCCGGTGCCTTTGTTTTCTTCGGAGGCGAAGGCGGTGGCGAGAATAGTCATGTTTTCGGCGGGGCCGCGCTGGCCGTGATAGAGCTCATCTTCGGGGTGCATGAACTCTTCGGGCATGCCTTTGGTGATCGGGTGCTGGTGGTCGCGAATTTTGACTTTGTAGGGGTAGCGGGGGCCGTGGCCGGCTCCGGGGCCTTCGCCGACGGGCATGCGCTGCAGGTCGCCGTATTTGTCGAAGGCGACGCGGCGGCCTTCTGCCGGGCTGCGCCACAGCAGGCCGGTCATTTTTTCGAACTCAGTCCAGCCTTTGTGGGCGTTGTTGGCGGCGTGTACGTTGACCAGGCCGTTGCCGGATTTGATGTAGGCTTCGAAAGCCCGCTGCACTTCGGCGGGCCACTCGGACAGGCTGCCGTCTTTCTTTTTGCGATTGTTGAAGTTGCTCATGACAACGTCGTAGTCGGCGAACTTCGGGCGCCAGGCATCCCACTCGGCGTCGGCGGCGTTTTCGTTGGGACTGGTGGAAATGTCGACGGCAAAACGGCCGGTGGCTTCGAGTTGTTTTTTCAGGAACGGCGAGGTGTCCTGCCAGTTGTGGTTGTTCTGTCCGTCGACGATGAGCACTTTGAGCGGCTCGGCGGCGTTGGCATGGGTGATGCCGGTCAACGCGAGTGCAGCCACGGTGAGAAGAGAAGTTAGCAGTCGGGTAATCATTGTTTCGGGATGAGATTTCAGAATTGAATCGGCGATGGCCTTGGGCCACGATGCGCGACTGTGAAGGTTGATGCAATCCAGAAGCGTAGCGAAACTGCGGCACGGTCGGTCGGGAAATTTCTCGTGGGACTGTGCTGGTTCGGTATTTTTACTCTCAACGCGCTGGCGAAGGAGGATCCGCCCGCGGTTTGGCGTATTGAAATCGCGACGGAGCGCGAGAATGCGCTTTATGCCCTGGATGAGAAGGTCGGGTTCCGGGTGTCGGTGATCGATGAGCAGGGCGCGACGGTCGACTGGGGCAGTATCGACTATGTGCTGAGCGTCGATGGCTATCGCGAACTGGAAAAGCACAGTGTGGCGGTGACGGGAGCCAAAGGCGGACAGGTGATCGAGGGCAGTATGGACCGGCCGGGATTTTTGCGGCTTGAGGTGTCTTTTGAAAAGCACGACGGCAAGGTGCTCAAGGCGGCCGCAGCGGCGGGGATCGCGGTCGATGATCTGTCGCCGAGTCGTGAGCTGCCGGTGGACTTTGGAGCGTTCTGGGATGAGCAGAAAGAGCATTTGGCGGAGGTGCCGCTGGAATGGGTGGCGGCGGACGTCGACAGTGGTGATCCGCAGATCCTGGCGTCGGACGTGCAGGTGGATTCGATCGATGGTGTGCCGGTGTCAGGTTATGTGGCGTGGCCGAGGGAAGCGCAGCACCAGTCGTTGCCGGCGGTGCTGTGGGTGCACGGGGCGGGGGTGCGCGGCAGCTCGAAGCCGGCCGCGGTGGCGGGTGCGCGTGAGGGATTTTTGTCGATGGATATCAATGCCCACGGTCTGCCGAATGGTGAGCCGGCGGCGTTTTACAAGAAATTGGCTGAGGAGGACCTGGAAGAGTATTGGCATGATGGACGGCGCAATCGGGACGGGGTTTATTTCAAAAATATGTTCCTGCGGCTGGTGCGGGCGATCGATTATCTGACGTCACGTCCGGAGTGGGACGGCCGTGTCATGGCGGTGGTCGGGCACAGTCAGGGTGGCGCGCAGGCTTTGGTCGCGGGCGGCCTCGATGACCGGGTGACCTTTATCGGGGCCGGGGTGCCGGCGATGTGTGATCACACCGGCATGCTGCGGCGGAGGATCAGTGGCTGGCCGAAGTTTGTGCCCATTCTTGAGGATGGAAAGCCGGATCCGCTGGTCGCTGAGGTGTCGCGGTATTTTGATGCGGTCAATTTTGCCCGGCGTTGTCATTGCGAGGCGATCGTCAGCATTGGTTATGTCGATCGGACCTGTCCGCCGACCGGCTGTTACGTAGCCTACAATCAGCTGAGAGGGAAAAAGGGCCTGGTGTTGCGGCCCTTGATGGGGCATGCGGCGCCGCCGGACGTGAAGGCGGAGTTTATGGCGGCGCTGAAAGCGCACGCGGAGGCGCGGACGGCGCCGGTGCAGGCGGAGTAGCGGGGCTCGTCCAGCGGGGACCGGCGGGACGGCGCTATCACGTTTTCGTCCACGCAAAGCAGAATGTAATTCTGCTCCACTTTGCGCTACGCGAGCGACTTGCTGACGATGTCGTGCCAGAGGCGACCGGCGAGCGAGTCGGGGAGTTCGACATCGGCGAAGGTCAGGGCCTCACCGGCTTCGACGGCACGACTGAGGCGGGCATTTTTCATCAGACCGATGGGCACGTGCTCCGGAGACGAGGCGATTTCAAGAGCTTCGCCGCGCACATCGAAGCTGCCGATGCCCTGCTCGATGACGTGACCTTCGGGCAGATCGCGTTTGGCGATGGTGTTGACGCTGATGCGCGGCCTGGCGCTGTTGTTCATCAGGATGTCGTTGGATTCGACGACGCCACGCACGGTGCGGGGGATTTCCAGATGGCAGAGGTGGTAACCTTTGATCAGCGTGTAAAACGGACCGTCGCCGAGCTTGAGGTAGCTGAGGAACGGTTTTTGAAAATCTTCGTGAGTGGCGGTGATGAACACGCCGGGAATGCCGGGGCAGAGCACGTAGTCGGAGATCGGTCCGCCGAGTTTTTGCGCTTCAGCGGCGAGAATGCGTCCGCCGGCCATCAGGTCGCCATTTTCCGGGCCGAGCAATCCGGTCTGCGCGATGCGGGCGTCGAAGGCGTTGGCGACGAGCGTCTGTTCGACCTGCAGCTTGGTGCCGTCGGTGAAGGAGGTGGTCTGAGCGGTGCTGATGCCCTGGCGGCTGGACCAGTATTTCATCTCGTCCGGCTCCGGCGTGCGGTTGAGGAAGCCTTTGACGTTGCCGTAAACTAAGGGCTCGAAGCCCATCGACATGATCTCGCGGCGCAGCATGGCGAGGCAGCCGGGCTGGTCGCCTTCGGCTTCGGTGATCAGTCCACGGTCGACAAACGCGGAGCCGGAGGTGACCTGAAACTCGCAGTTCATGGTGACCACAGGACGCTTATTTTGCACGGCGGCATCGACGACATCGGTGGCGTGTACGGCATCGCCGCTGCATTCGACGACCAGCTCACAATCGCGGACAAAAGCCTCGAGGTCGTTGGTCAGCGCACCGGGAATAGGAAAATCGGCGACTTCGCCGGGCGCCCGACGGGTGAGTACGGAGGAGACTTCGTAGCCGGCCGCGACCAGGGCCATCGCGGTTCCGCGGGCGATAAATCCGGTGCCGGAGATGCCGACTTTGCAGGTCGACGAAAAGGAAAACGGTGGAGCGTCAGGGGACTGATTTAGCTGCTGAGACATGCGCGCAAAGCCTAGACGGGACGCCCGCTGCCAGCAATGGAAAATCGCGGATTGAAAAACGGCAGATGCAGGACTGTCGAGCGCGACTATATTGCGATTCGACTTGCACGGCGAAGGTATTCTGATCGACTCGGGATACGTGGTTTCCCGACTCGTTGAATTTTTTACGCTTCCTCAGCCCTGCTTCGAATTATGAGTGACTCCGATTCCGATCCGCTAAACCTGTCGGCCCGCGACCTGATGCAAAACTGGGTCAACGACCTGGAGTCGCCGCAAAATTTTGTTGAGAAGAAGTATCGCGATTACGAAGACCGTGGCGGCGACCAGCGCGGTGGTGGTAAAGGCAAAGGCCGTGGCCGTGGGGGATTTGGCGGCGGTGGCGGTCGTGGTGGATTTGATGACCGTGGCCAGGGGCGCGGCGGTCAGGGTGGTCGTGGCGGTGGCGCTGGACAAGGCGGCCGCGGCGGTCCGGGAGGTAGAGGCAAGGGCGGTAAGCCCTGGGACAACAAACGTGGAGGCGGGCGCGATGATCGTCGTTCGAGCGGACCGCCCCGTGATCCGGCACCGCAGTTCAGCGTCGCCGTTGAGCCGAGCCAGGAAACCGTTGAGGCATTGGCAAAGCACATTCGCACCACGGGTCGCGCCTACAGCATGGTTGATGTGGCGCGCATGGTGATGGCGTCCCGCGACCGGTATCAGGTGGCCTTTCAGAATCAGGTGCCGGCTCCGCCGAAAAAGAAAAAAGCGTCTCCTGATGGTGCAGGAGCAGCGGCTCCCGAAGCGGCGGCGGAACAGAAACCGAAGCCGGAACGCGAGCAGGAGCGATCGATGCTGGTGCGTTGTAAGCTGGACGGCTCGTTGTGGTTGACTCGCGAAGAGGCGGTTCAGCACGTGTTGACGGGGCCATTGATCGAGGAGTTTTACCAGGTGGAGGAAGTCGAAGTTGAAGCGCCCAAGGGCAATTTCTCGGTGATCGCGGTGTGTGGCATGAGCGGCACGTTGCTCGGGCCGCCGAATCATCACGAGTATCAGACGAATCTCAACAAGCTCTATCGCGATCGCTTTTCGAACATGGGATTCGAGCGATTTAAATCTCGTATCGAGATGAAGCGCGACGAAGAAACGATCGAGGCGTGGAAATCGTCCGTGTCGACCGCGAAACATTATCGAATCAAGCCGCCGGAAGCGAAGAAAGATGAAAGCGCGGCGGCCGCTGTGAAAGGTGATACCGCCGTGGCAACTGAGGTTGAAGCGGATACTGAGGTTGAGGCGGTAACCGCCGACACCGAAGTTGACGCCGCCGCCGTGTCTGAAACGCCGGCCGATGAAGCAGGTGCGTCAACGGCAGCGGAAGTTGACGCCTCCGCCGCAGCTGATACGCCGACTGAGGCCGAAGCCGAGCCGCTGGCGGAGGACGCGGCGCCTGCCGCAGAAGCAGAAGCAGAAGCAGAAGCGGAGGTGAGCGAGACTGCGGCTGTGGCTGAGGGTGACGGTGACTCAGGAGAATCACAGGCACAGGTTGCCGATGACCAGCCCGCTGCCGAAGCTGAATCTGAAGTCGTGCTCTCCAGCGAGCGCGAACTCGAGCAGCATTTCCGCGATAACTTTGCCAAGCGCGTACTCCGCGAAGTTGGTGGGGGCGTCGTCGCCGGGGATGTGCCCGGGCACAATCTGTCCGCGCCTTTGTTCGAAAAACTCAAGCGCGAGTCTGAATTCATGCGCCGTGGTTTTCCGTTGCCGTTGATCCAGACGCTGTGCCGTCGTTTTGAAAAAGTCGGCCTGAAATTCTTCAAACGCGATAAGAAGGCGCTCTACGTCAGCAGTGCGCGACCACGGTCGATCACCGGTGAGAGTGACATGACCGATCGGGTCCGTCAGATCGTCGAGCACGTGCGCGTTTACCCCAATGTTAAAGTGCCGAAACTGCTCGAGTCAGTGATCGATGGGTTCATTGCACCGCGCAACGAGGAGGAGATGGCCGGCCATAAGCCGACCGAAGAAGAAATGTCCTACCTGCGTGATATTCGGTGGCTTACTAAGGAAGGTTACTTGATCGAATACTCCAGTGGCGAGTTGGTGCTCGGTCACGCTGAGCCGGGTCGTGAGCAGCGTCCGGCGAAAAAGAAATCTGCCGGGCCGAAGGCGGATGCAGGTTCGAAACCGAAGCAGGAGAAATCGTCGACTGAGACTGAAAAGGTCGAGTCAACGGAGGCGGCAGCTCCGGCGAAGGACACTGCGGAGGCAGCGGCAGCTGAAGGTAAAACGGAAATCACACCCGAAGTTCCCGGCGAACCCGAAGCGGAAGCGCCGGCACCTGCTGCTGAAGCATCCGAGGTTCCGGCAGCTGATGCTGTGGCCGAAGCCGCACCAGCAGAAGTTCCGGCCTCGCCCCCAGACGCAGACGCAGAAAAGCCGACCGGAAACTGAGTCCCGGTCGGCCTTTGCTTGATCGATTACTCGATCGGTTGATGGAACGGTAAGCGTTCGATTTATCCGAGATCGGGCACTTCGTAAGGCTTGCGATAGACGCGTTTGGCGAGTGCATTGGCTTTGCTGTCGAGGTCGCCGTTGCCTTCGAACTTTTCGTTGTCAGGGTTAAACTTCAGCGCTGCGCCGAGCGTGATGGTTTGCTCACCGAGATTGACACCGTTGTTCTCCAGGTGCGCTTCCATGTCGGCGTAACGGGCGGTGAGGAATTTGTCTGCGGCGATTCTTTCGCGCACTTCGTCGCCGTGAACCGGCAGGCCGACCTGATGCGAGATCAGCCCGGTGTGGCAGAGCGCACTGGAGAAGTGAGTCTCTTCACAGTCGGCGTTGAGGTCGGTGTGATTGCGACTGCGTACCGCCTTGATAAAATTGTCGAAGTGCAGATTGAGTCCGTTGTCGCCCTCCACTTTGTGCACTTCCATGCCGTCGTTGTCGGTGATCTTAACCTTGCCGCCGGAGCTGCAGTAGACTTTACCGTTCTCGCATTTTACGACCACGGCGATACCGCCTTCGTCGGGGAATTCTTCGGGCGAATTCATCATTTTACCCCAGCCTTCAGTCTGCGCCGCTTTGTTTTTCGGCAGGCCGCGGGTTTCAAAAATCAGCGGTGCTGAATCGTAGTTGTGATAGACGATCTGCGTGTTTGGCGTAGTGCCGTCATCGACGTAACCGAGGCGGCCACCGATGCTCAGCACCGAGTTGGACAGGCCTTTTTCACCGAGGAACCAGCGGGCGACATCCATTTGGTGAATGCCCTGATTGCCCATGTCGCCGTTGCCGTATTCGTAGAACCAGTGCCAGTCGTAGTGAAAGCGCTGACGACGCAGCGGGTCTTCGATTTCGGCGGGGCCGCACCACAAATCGTAGTCGAGGCCGGCGGGAATTTCGCCGCCGCCACCTTTGCCGATCGGTTGGCGCGGTTTGTAGCAGGTACCTTTGACGTATTCGATCTTACCGAGCTTGCCGGCGTGAACATATTCGACCGCCTGCTGAATCGTTTCCATCGAGCGGCTCTGGGTGCCACCTGCGCAGATAACCTTGTTCTGGCGCGCAGCGTTGACCACCTGACGGCCTTCCCAAACAGTGTGTGAAATGGGTTTCTCGATGTAAGAATCTTTGCCGGCCTGACTCGCCCAGACGGCGATCAGCGAATGCCAGTGATTCGGTGTGGCGGTGGTGATGACATCGTACTCCTTGCTGTCGATCAACTCGCGCACGTCGGCGAATCCTTTGACCTCGTGACCGGCATCTTTGCTTTGCGTGGTGACGCGGGCGTCGAGGACGGCAGGGTCGACATCGCAGATCGCCGAGACGCGCACACCTTTGATGGCGCTCAGCCCGCTGATGTGAGATTTACCGCGGCCGTTGGCACCGACAACGGCGCAACGGATGTCTTCGTTGGCCCCGAGAACTTTGGAGTTCGGCCAGGCGAGCGCTGCGCCGAAACCGGCCATGCCCTTGAACACCTTGCGGCGTGAAATTGAGGAAGTGCTTTTCTTCATGGCCTCACCGTAAGGATTGGAAAGGCTTGCCGAAAGATCAAAATCGCGGCGTCATTGCGTCTCAGTTGCCGGTGAACTCGCCTTGAACGGGCGAAAACGATACAGCCGATAGAAAAAGTCGGGGCTGATGCCCGGATAAACCTCAAGCTCTTCGAAGCGGTTTTCGTCTTGAACCACCGCCATGAGATCGGCGTGGCTCGATTCATTGAAATAACGATGGCCGGCGAACACCAGCAATTCGTTGCCCCGGTTGCTTGCGTTGGCGATCAGTGCTTCAAATGTGCCGATCTCCCTGACTGAAGTCAGTTGGGGGTAATACAGTCGCACCCGCTCGCTGCCATGGCCGAGTCCGGCCACGCGAAAATCTCCTGCGCCGAGCTGGTGAAGTGCGGCAAAATCGCGGATCCCCTGGGCCACCTCGCGAAGCGGCTCGACGCTGGTGCGGTTGAGCACGCTGATCTGGGGGGACACGGCCATTCCGTAGAGAGCCAGAGCCATCGTCGCAACGACTCCCTGAGGGATAGTTTTTCCTCCGCCAATCGGAATGGCGCGGGTGGCACCGATCGCAAATAGAGTCGCCATCGGGATCAGCAGGTAGATCAGGAAGCGTGGATAAAAGTAAGAATTTCCGAGTGTGATCAGCGCCAGCGTCAGCACGGCTCCGCCGAGGATGGAAAGTAACAGCCAGCCACCGATGCGGAATGATCGCCAGAGGCGAAGGGTGCCGGAAACCATCGCCAGAAGTAGCGCCAGCCCGGCCAGGGTGATCAGGACAGGATGGGCGGCGAATGCCATTTCAAGCGACGCCAGTTGGCTGGCCTCAACGGTGTTGCCGATGTGCCAGAGCATGCCGCTGGTGACGAGGCTGAGTAGACGCCCGAGGTCTGTCAGGTCGAGCTGGTTGCCGTCGCCTTGAGCAAAACTCTCCGCCCACGAAACTGCCTGAACGATGTTCGGGCCGAACAGTTGAAAGAATACTGCTGCGGCGAGCAGGTTGACGACGATCAACCGGCTGATCGCACGGAGCCGGTCGGTGCGTTCCGGCCAGGCAGCGAAAATCGCGATGAACATGAACGCTGTGAAGAGCAGCGCCAGAGACACGGCAAATACGTGTGACCAGACGAGTAGCAACTGGCTACAGGCAAAGCCGATCCACCCGCGCCATTGACCCGCTTTAGATTGCAGGATAACGGTGATGCTGTACAGCGCCGCAGCTACTCCGGCGAGCAAGAAAGGGTAGGCGCGGATTTCTGAAGTGTGTCGAAGTGCCCACGGATGAATCGCCAGCACGATTGCCGCCACCAGAGCTGCTGCCGGAAACCCCCAGCGAGCGATCGTCAACGCGACCAACAGGATTGCCAGAAGTCCAATACCAAAGGCAGGTAAGCGTAATAACCATTCCTTAAATCCGTGTGGAGAATCATGGCTCACCGGGTGTCCGATGATGTGCGCCGCCTGAGAGGAAAACGACGCGATAGGGTGGTTGAGAGGGCTCCAGTAGCGCCACAGAGCCCGCTGCCAGTTGCTGGCGTGGTCAGTAAAATCCGGCACCATATCGCTTTCATGATGGTAGTCATCGAATTCGCCGTGATACACGTTCTGCATCGCCCAGGCCTCATCCCACCACATGCTTCCGCTGACTAAGTTCCAGCGCAATCCGGCTGCGCAGCCGAGTATTATGAGCAGGGCGATGCACCAACCGGGCCGTCGCTTGTCATGGATGCGTATGCCCGCCTCTTGCTTAGCGGCCGCCGAAGCTAATCGTGAATCGCTGATCGGTCGCGCCCACCACCAGGAAGTCAGAATCAACCCTGATAGCAGGACGGCGTTGCCCAGTGAGGCCCAGTAGTGACCCGTGCCACGCACCTGCATTTCTGTGGGTAGCTTTCCGGCATCAGCACGTTCCTGAACGGCGCTGCGCAGCTCGGAAACCGGCTTGGCATCGATTAAAAAATCGAGCAGGCAGACTAAGGCCAGCGTCATCAATGCCAGAGCGATGAGTGTGGCTGTGTGTTCACCACACCAGCGACCGAAAGGTCGGAGTTTCTGAGAAAGCTGCATGGAGAGAGGAACAGGGCAAAATCACCACAGCCCACGTTGCATCGCGGGTCGGCCAACGATTATTGGATGGAGGTGAGCTGGAGTTGCCAAGGTCTCACATTTCCGGGCGTCGTGAAAGGGTGGCCTGCCGATGCGGGAACTGGCTAAATCGGGAAAAGAAAACGCTCAGTCCCGAAGGACTGAGCGCATCTTGAAACGTTGAAACACAAACAAACAGTTACCAAAAGAAGCAACTACACTAAGTAACCATAATTTTCAGTATTGGTCAATAGTTTTGTTCCCTTAACTAAACCGGCGGGGCGGGGGAAAGAAAATTTCAATGGCGAAGTTGTGCGTGGCTCAAAGGCAAAACGGCGAAAATCGTTCGTTTCGCTGTCGTTTGATGGTATTCGTAGCGGTCGGAATTCATCTGGCGTGATCCGCATACGTTTGTTTCAACACGAATCTCAGAGTGCTATGATTACCCCTTTGCGTCGCATGTTCTTCGTCGCCCTTGTCGCCCCCGAATGGTCCTCTGTTTGAAAACTGAGCGCGCCTGAAACCCATCTACGGACTCGCCAAATGGCCGATACTGATACCGCTAAATCTCACGTCAAACCCCACGTCGCCAAGAAGCGTCGACGTGTCAACGTGCGCACGCCCGAAGTGATGGAGCGTGTGCAGGCCGAAGTCGAGGAGCACTATCGCAGCTCGGTGGTCGAGAAAATCCGCGCCCGCGGCGGCGTTTTAACCATCGGCAATACTACGGTCCGCCTGGCGAAGCAGTTTGGGTTTTGCTACGGCGTCGAACGTGCCATCGATCTCGCCTATGCATCGCGTCGGGTGTTTCCCGATAACCGGATTTTCCTGATAGGGGAAATTATCCATAACCCGGAGGTGAATCGCCAACTCGCCGACATGGGGATTGTTTCGTTACCGTGGAAAGCGATGAACGAGCAATACGACGAACTCGCAGAAGACGATGTCGTCATCGTGCCGGCATTCGGAGCGCCAACGGCGTTCATGGAGAAACTGGAGGAACGCAATTGTCTTGTCGTCGACACCACCTGTGGCGATGTGATGAAAGTTTGGCGACGGGTTCGCACCTACGCCAAGGAAGCCGTCACATCGATTATTCACGGCAAAGCGATTCACGAGGAAACCCGCGCTACCGCATCGCGAGCACTGGGCGATTCTGGTGATGGACATTATTTGATCATCCTCACTCTTGGCGATGCCGACTACGTCTGTGACTACCTCCGGCGGGGCGGAGATCGCGATGAATTCTTGAAACGCTTCGACGGTGCGACCTCTCCCGGCTTTGACCCGGACGTTCATCTGAAACGGGTTGGCGTAGCCAATCAGACGACCATGCTCAAGTCGGAGACCGAAGAAATTCAGAAGCGGGTTCGCGATGCAGTAGCTGATCGTGATGGCGGAGATGATTCGGCATTTCAGGTCTTCGATACCATCTGCGGTGCCACACAGGAAAGGCAGGACGCGCTGTTTGAGATGCTGCGCGAAAAGATGAACATGCTCATCGTCGTGGGAGGCTACAACAGTTCGAACACCACGCACCTTGTCGAGATCGGCGAAAAGCAGTTGCCGTCATTTTTCATTCACAATGCCGACTGTCTGCGCTCGCTCGAAGAAATCGTTCACTACGATCTCGAAAAGCGTGAGGAAGTGACTTCGTACTCCAAAGTCCTGCTCGGCGACGGCCCCGTCGTCATCGGTATCACCGCGGGTGCCTCGTGCCCCAGTAATCTGATCGAGAGCGCTGTGCTCAAAGTGTTCGAGTTGCGTGGCATCGACGCCGATGCGGTTCACGCGGCGTGAGTGAGTGAGTGAGCGGTTCGAGTGCGTGGATGCCAGTTTGCGCTCACTCGTTTAGATCCCGCAAAACCGCGAGATCGCCCCAGTCAGCGCCGCGCATTTTGCGAGCACCCGAACGGCGTTTGCAGCCGAAGCGCTCGCGGTGCTCGTGAAACACCTGGTCGACAAAATCCGCTTTGCCGAGCACTGCTCCGTCACAAAAGTAGCGCACCCTGCTGCGCAACTTTTCGTGCACAGGTAGCTGCCCTTTTAAAACGTCAGCGACTTCGGTGACGGCCGCGCTGTCGAGCCCGGCTCGGACGCCCCGGCCGGTTCGTGCATCGCCCAGTCGTCGCTCACCCCGGCCAAACAGATACACGCGGTAGGCCGGCCCGATCTCGCGCCATGTCAACGGCGTGCGGCCATCGTTCTGCCAGGCACGCATTTGGGCATGCATCTGCGCGAGACGCTTTCTGGCCAGTTTTTTGCCGGCCACCGCTTCGCCATAGCCACACCAGCGATAGTTTTTCGGGTCGCTCACCATACCGGCACGAATTGGATTCAGCTCGATATACGCCGCGACCGTCATCAGAACATGCTCGTCGCCTTCCACTAATACTGAGTGAAAGCGATCCTCCCATAAGGTGCCGACCCGCTTATTCTTATCGTTGTACCACTTCGAGAACCGCCATTTTAACTCCTTAACAAAAACTGTTACGTCGCCGAGGCGGGCCTGATAGCGGGCGACAATCTGATCGAGCCAGCTTGAGGTTCCCGTGGCGCCGTTCGCGTGCTGTTCCGCCCGGTCAAGTTCATCGAGCGCCGCGGCCAGTGCTTTCCCCCGATACAGCAGGGCTAAGCGTTGCCTCAGCGAGGCTGCCGTCAATTTCACCCCCTTGTCCCCGTCAGGAGTTTCAATCAGTAGATGAAAGTGATTCGACATCACACAGTAGGTCAGGATCCGGACATCGAGAAAGCTCTCCAGGCGGCGCATGGTCGCCACGAAGAATTCCTTTTCCACCTTCCCCAGGCGAAAATTGCGATCCACAATCCGGGAGACGCAGTGGTAACATCCGCCGTCATTCGAAAGTATCCGCAACCTGGCCATGTGGTCAGTATAGTGCAACACCACCTTATGACAACAATAAAATGCCATGCATTTTATTGACGGTCCGGCTGGTTGGCGAGTCGAAATTGCACACGGCCGATGCGACCGGAGCAACCTTTGCAAAAGCGAAAAGTGACAGCGCTGCGGAGCTAGGTGCTGCTGGCCCCGGTCCTGACCGGCAAGCCGGTCAGACTGCGTTCGTGGCTGGATTGGTCGATGCAGCGGGCAGGTGTCGACGGACCTTTTTCACGCAATCGGCGACGGACAGGCCATGGCTGGCTCGCAGGTCGTCGACTTTGCCGTGCTCGATGAACTGGTCGGGCCAACCGATACGCTCAACGGGAGTGTGGATGCCTGCAGAGTGGAGGTGTTCGATCACTGCGCAGCCGAAGCCGTTGAGAAGAACATGATCTTCCAGAGTGCAGATGACGGTGCACTCGTTGGCGAAGCGTTCGAGCGTGGCGACATCCATCGGTTTGATCCAGCGGGGATTGATGAGCGCTACCGAATAGCCGAGGGCCTCCAGTTCAATGCGTGCCTGATCGGCCATTTCGAACATGTTGCCGAGTCCGAACAGGGCGACATCGGTGCCTTCCTGAACGATTTCAGCAACTCCGATCTCAAGCAATTCCGGCTCGGCCTTCGGCGTCGCGCCGGTGCCGGCGCCGCGCGGGTAGCGGATTGCGGTCGGCCCGTCGTTGTATTCGTTCATCGTCCACAGCATGTCGGCGAACTCTTCCTCGTCTCTGGGCTGCATGATGACCCAGTTGGGGATGTGGCGCATGTAACCAATATCAAACAGGCCGTGATGAGTCGGGCCGTCGTCGCCGCTGAGGCCGGCGCGGTCCATGCACAGTCGGACCGGCAGTTTCTGAATGCCGACATCGTGCACGGCCATGTCGTAGGCGCGCTGGAAAAATGTCGAATAGATCGCCAGATAGGGCTTCAGGCCCTGGGTGGCGAGCCCGCAGGCAAATAAAGCGGCGTGCTCTTCAGCGATGCCGACATCGTAGTAACGCTCCGGCACTTCCTGTTGAAATTTCACCAGACCGGTTCCGCTCGGCATCGCAGCGGTGATCGCGGTTACCTTCTCGTCTTTCTTTGCGAACGCGGTGATGGTGTCGGCAAATACCTGCGAATAGGTCGGTGTCGATGAGGCGGGTGTCTCTCCGGTTTCGGTCTTGTAGGGTCCGAGACCGTGAAATTTCATCGGATTGCCGAGCGCGGGTTCGTAGCCGCGTCCTTTCTCGGTAATGATATGCAGAACGACCGGGTCGTCTTCGTTCTTCAGGTGCTCGAAGGTCTTGACCAGAAGGTTTACGTCGTGACCGTCGATCGGTCCGTAGTAGCGCAGACCGAATTTCTCGAACAGCACATTGGGGAACAGCAGATTCTTCGCGCCACGCTCGACTTTTCCAGCGAGGTCACGCAGCGGACGGCCGGCCAGCTTTTCGACGAAGTCGGCGGCCTTGTCGTGCAAATGCGAGTAGGTATTACTGGTTTGCAGCGCGTGAAAGTACTTGGCGATGGCGCCGACATTGCGGTCGATCGACCACTCGTTGTCATTGAGAACGACGATGAACTTTTTGGTCGTCGCGGCAATATTGTTGAGTGCCTCAAAGCTCGGACCACAGGTAAACGCCGCGTCGCCGGCGACGGCGACGACGTGATCATCGGTGCCGTTCAGGTCGCGTGCCGCCGCCATGCCCAGCGCAGCGGATAGCGCTGTGCCTGCGTGACCCGCTCCATAGCTGTCGTGTTGGCTTTCGGTGCGCAAAAGGAAACCGTTGAGACCACCCGGTTGCCGAATGGTATCGATGGAATCCCAGCGCCCGGTCAGCATTTTGTGCACGTAGCCCTGGTGGCTGACGTCAAAAACGAACTTATCGTCAGGAGTGTTGAATACCCTGTGCATGGCGATGCTCAATTCGACCACGCCGAGATTCGGCCCCAGATGACCGCCGGTCTTGGATAGTGCGCCGATCAAGGTGCGGCGGACATTTTCCGCCAGCAGCGGCAGTTGTTCCTCATCGAGCGCCTTGAGGGCGGCAGGGGAGTCAACTTTAGGTAATTCTGCGTCCGGGATGTCGGACAGATCTTTGTTAGAAGAGTTCGCCATCGCTTCCTCCTGCTGAGTCTTTCAGACCGCCACCCGTTTGGCGTGGTCCGTTGGCCGTCTCCGCCGCTTCGGCAGATACGGAATCAAAATTTTCCAATTCGACGGCTTCGGAGCCCCGGTCGCGAATCATCTCGACCTTGGCCTGAGCTTCCTCAAGGCGCCGCTCGCAGATGTTGCGCAATCGCACACCCTCTTCGTAGCCGACGATCATTTTTTCGAGCGGCTGATCGTCGCCCTCCATTTCGGCGACCAGGGTTTCCAGGGACTCGAGGGCGTCCTCAAAGCTGGGCGGTTCAAGCGGGGCTTCGTCCGCCTTTCCGGCGGCGGCCCCTTTCCGGGACTTGGATTGAGATTTATCAGAAGGCATGAAAAAGAAATGTGCCGCAACGAACTGACTGGGTCGATGATCGAAGCGGTGAGTAAGATGCCAATCTTTGATGCGCTTGCGCCTTAGTTCAAGCGCAGATAACGCCGGTGCAAAGGTTTACGTAGCAAAATTACCCCTCAGCGGTCGACTTTTTGCTGCCAATAGGCCTGATCCGTGACCAGCCAGGCCCTTTGATTGGCAGAGGGCGATAGATTCAGCCAATGATTCAGCTGATAGTTTTTTAAAAGCTCAGCAGTTGTGGCGTCGGGTTCGGTTTTTAACAACAGCGCGGACCAGGCCCGATAGTCACCGTGCAAAATGCCACTTATCACCGGCCGATCGACCGCGGCAGCGGAAAAATACAATCCGAAGGGTTTAGCTCCGTCCGATTGAGCTCGATCAAAAAGCGCGCTGCAAGTCTGTGGTGACATCGGCAAGCGCAAGGTCATTCGATCGCTGTACCAGGCCACTGCCTCCGGCAAATCTGAAGCGATCAGGGCATCGGGTTGGCTCCACTCGGCTATTTTGCCCATCGTGAAAGCGTCGAACGGAGGCCAGTGGACCAGTCTGCCGGCAGCTCGCTCCGCCAGGATCAGGCGGCCGGGCAGTTCGATCAGTAACGGCGCCGAGGTGAGCGCTACCAGTGCCGCCAGATGCGCGTGTTTCCACAGCGAGTAACGATTGTCGGCTAAGGCTGTGCGGTTCCAGAGCACCGCCGCAAAGGCCACCCCGTAGGCGGAAAACACCGGCAGAAACAAGACGTGCAGGGCCGCGGGATCTACCGCCTGATCCGCCTCGAGCCCCGCCAGCGCCATGGCGAAGCACGCCGCCAGCCACGCTGCCAGCAGAGCCCAGCGCAAACTGGCCACCAGGGGCGATCGGAACGGGTGCAGCAAGCTGAGGAAAAACAGTAGCGCCGCCACCGATCCGCCGGTGAAATTCCACAATCCCGCCAACTGAACGCCGCATTGCTGAACGAACTTTTTCGTCGGGCTGACCCGGTCCAGGGCCTGATCATGGGCATCGAAGGCGCGCAGCAAGCGCATTTCGCCGTCGCCACCCGCCGGCGATGACAGACGCGCCTCAAAAAAACCAAAAACTCCGCCACTGCCCGGCGTCATCGCATTTCGCACCCACCACGGCGATGCCACCAGAACGGTCAGTGCCACGAAAACGCCGAGTGGTGCCAGGCTGCCGCGAAAACGAAACGCCACAAAAATGCCGAAACCGACCACCAGCGAAATCGCCAGGGGCAGCGCCAGAACCAGCAGGCCGCAGCAAAGCCCGCACATGGCCAAGGCCCCGGTCGGCTTGTTATCGCCGGCGTCGAGTGACCGCTCGATCGCCCGCGCCAGAGCCGCCAATGCTGCCATGGTCAGGAACATGGCCAACATCTGCGCCAGTCCGGACGAAGAAAATTTCCAGAGCAGATCGCTGAGCAGTAGCAGCAAGGCGGTGGTCGTCGCAACCGTGTTGTCGAAAAGCCGCCGCACCAGAAAAAAGGTTACGGCAACCGCGCCGACAAAAAACAGTGACGCCAGGGCCGCGATCAAACGATCAGGGAAATACACCCGGGCGTCGACGCTGGCCGGACGATCCCGGCCGGCGAGTTTGATCAGTCCCGCGTTGAGCACAGGGTTGAGCGGGCCCATGCCGGTAGCCGGCATGGCCGCCATCGATATCTCATCGCCGTGTTCATCGGCGCGCAACAGACTCAGCGGGTTGATGACCAGAGTGCGAAAGCCGTTACCCTGCGCCAGTTCCCGGGCCACCTGAGCCTGTTCCATGCCCTTCGCTTCCGACAGGCCGCGGAAATCGATGAACAAATGAAAACTCAACAGGCCTGCGATCAAAATAAAACCGAGCCACCATGCGCCGAGCGGCGTCGCATGGCCCCGGGCGGAGTCGCGCGACACCGGCGTCGTTCCGGAACGAGCCGGCGGGGTCTTGGCTGTGGAATCGTCAGCCGTCGTCTTCGTGGTCGCCTCAGCCATGGAATTACTTTCCAAAACGTGGCGGCGCAGGGAAAGCTTAGCAATGGTTAATTATACCAGGCTCGTTGGGGCGCGTTTTTTTGAAACCACTGCCGCAGGGCCGGGGTCTACTCAGGCAGCTATGAAGAGGAATCTTACCGCCCGCTTTGTCGGCATCGCTGCGCTTTTCACAGTTTTTGCAGGTCACGCGGTGGTCGTGGTCACCACTGTGGCTCAGGAAAGTCTTCGATCCGCAACCATCAGCGTCGACGGGGCTGAGCGCGAATACCTGTCCTATGCCCCGCCTTCGGCAAAAGAAAAGCCGACACCCGTCGTGTTTGTCTTTCACGGTCACGGCGGCAGCATGCACAACGCCGCCCGCAGTTTTGCCATTCACCGGCACTGGCCCGAGGCGATTGCCATTTACATGCAGGGCGTGCCGACCGCAGGACGGCTTACCGACCCCGAAGGCAGAAAGGCGGGTTGGCAAAGTCGACCCGATGATTTCGGGGGACGCGACTTGAACTTCTTCGATGCTGTCCTCGAGCAGTTAAAAACCGATTATCGAGTCGACGGGAAACGCATTTACTGCACCGGCCACTCCAACGGCGGTGGTTTCACCTACTTGCTCTGGGCCGTGCGCAACGATGTATTTGCCGCGGTCGCCCCCTCGTCCGCTGCGTCGGCGAGATCGGCGGCTAAGCGAGCCCGGCTCAAGCCCAAGCCTGCCATGCACATCGCCGGCGAAGCTGATTCGCTGGTAAAATACGAGTGGCAGGTCGCCGCCATGGATGCCGTTCGCGAACTCAACGGATGCGCAGCAGAAGGCAGGCCCTGGTTCGAGTATCCGGGTTGTCTCATTTACGAATCAACGACCGACACGCCGTTCGTGTCAGTCATTCATCCCGGCGGACACAAGTTCTATTCAGCTGCACCGGCGTTGATTGTGCAGTTCTTTCAAGAGCACTGAGCGCAATCTGGTTAGGTCCGGTCAGGCCGGTTTTTCGCCAAAGACTCCGCGCTGCACCTGGCGGAGCACCTGTAGGCCTCCCCAGTCCGAGCCCAGCATCCGGCGCCCCCCGGTGCTCCGTTTCTCGCTGAAGCGATCGCGATTATCCTCAAACACCTCCTGCAAAAAATCCGCGCCACCGATCGCCGCTCCTTTCGTGAGGTAACGCACCTTACAGCGAAGTATTTCGCCAACGCTCAGCTCACCGCCACGCTCGAGCACCTTTTCCACTTCGGAGCGTGACATCCCCAGTCGTGCCTTTGTTCCCGTCTGTGGGTTGGCATTCCGTTCTGCGCCTTGTCCATACAGCAACATTCGATATCGCGGCGCCGTCGAACGCCACGTTACCCGTCGATTTTTGCCAAAACTGGTACGTTCTAAAATCGTTCCCAAACCTTTGCGGGCGGGTAGGTTGCCTGCCACTGCCGCGCCGTAACCGCTCCAGCGATATTCCTTCGGATCAGCGACAATCCCCGCCCGCACTGGATTCAGATCGATATACGCCGCTATTGTCAGCAGTGCGGTCTCACTGCCCTCCACCAGGACGCTGCGAAACCGCTGTTCCCATAAAGTTCCCGTGCGTCGATGCCGTCGATTGTGCCAGCGGGTGTAGCGCTGCTTGAGCTCCTTGAGAAATACCGACAGCGAAAATCGCCGTGCCTGGTACCGGGCCAACACCTCTGCCATCCATTCCCCGGTTGAATCCTCTCCCGCCCAATTCAATTCCTGCAAGGCCGCCGCCAACTCCTGCCGCCGGTAAATCAAGGGCAGTAATTCCCGCAGTCTCGCCTCAGTAAGTTCATCCTGAACATTCCGCTGCGGCACCCGCACCAACAGATGGAAATGATTCTCCATCAAACAATAAGTGACCACCTGCACGCCGCAAAATTCTTCAAGCCGCCGCATCCAATCATAAAAATGCCGCTTCTCTGCCTCCCTGAGAGTCCGGTTTCTATCAACCACTCTCGAAGTAACGTGATAATACGACTCAACTTGTGTGCGTAGAAGGCGACGGGGCATGGCGTGATAAAGAAAAAGACTCCGCCAAAGGTTACTGTTAAGAATATAGGCTGACAACAATTAATTTTCCCGGGAAATTATATGGTGGGCAGGATTAATCAGGGTCTGGTGTTTGACTATATCAGTTCCATCTCCTTCAACTTTCGCTGCAGGGTCCGTCGGCTGATGCCGAGCAATTTCGCCGCCTCGGTGCGGTTGTTGCGCGTGCGCTCGAGAGCGAGGGTGATCATGCGCTGTTCCATCGCTTCGAGATTAAAGGCGGAGTCGTCGCTGTCGCCTTCGGACGTCGCCGGCGTTTCGCCGCTGATCGCGGCGGCGATCGCCCGGGGTTCTGTTGAGGTGGCAACAGTCTTCGGGTTGCGCACGAAGTTGGGCAGGTGGCGCAGCGTGATCTTAGGGCCGTTAGACATGACCACGCCGTGTTCGATAGCGGTGCGCAGTTCACGGACATTACCGGGCCAGTCGTAATCGAGCAAAAGGCGCAGGGCGTCCTGGGTGAGTTCGCGCACAGGCTTGTCGTTTTCTTTTGAGAACTCCTTCAGAAAGGCATCGACCATAAGCACGATGTCTTCTTTGCGGGCGCGCAAGGGAGGCATCTGGACTTTTACGACATTGAGCCGGAAAAACAGGTCGTCGCGAAATTCGCCGGCGGCGACCATGGCTTCGAGATCTTTGTTAGTTGCGGCGACGACGCGCACGTCGACTTTGATGGTTTGATTGCCGCCGACGCGCTGGATGGTGCGCTCGCCGATGGCGCGCAGCAGTTTGACCTGCGTGCTGGAGTCGATTTCGCCGATTTCGTCGAGGAACAAAGTGCCGCCGGCAGCGTCTTCGAAGCGACCCTTGCGGCGTTCGGTGGCGCCGGTAAAGGCGCCGCGCTCGTGGCCGAACAGTTCGCTCTCGAGCAATTGTTCGCTGAGCGCGGCGCAATGCACGGTTACCAACTTCGGCTTCGGTCTGCCGCTTAAGTTGTGCAAGGCGCGGGCGACGAGTTCTTTGCCGGTGCCACTTTCACCTTCGATGAGGACGGTAGCGCGTGTCGGGGCAACCTGCCGAATGGTTTCGAACACCGGTTGCATGACTGCCGAATGACCGATGATTTGTTCGATGCCGAAGCGGTCGTCGACCTGTTTTTTCAGCTCGACGTTTTCGGTTTCGACGACACGACTGCGCACTGCGCGTTTGATGATCAACTCGAGTTCGTCGATGTTCAGCGGTTTGCTGACGTAGTCGTAGGCACCGCGTTTCATCGCATCGACGGCAATGTCGATCGATCCGTAGGCGGTCATCATGATGCACACCGGTGGCTTGGGAAGGCGCAGCGCGGCTTCGATCAGTTCCATGCCGTCTTCGCCTCCAAGGCGCAGGTCGGTGACCATGACATCGACGGTTTCGTCTTTCATCAGTTCCATGGCGCCGGCAATATCAGCGGCGATGTAGACATCGAATTCGTCTTCGAAGGAACGTCGCAGACCGTCGCGGGTGTGCTTTTCGTCGTCGACGATGAGCACTGTGGTATTGCTGAAATCGCTGTCGCTGTAGGCACCGGTGCTCATGATTTTTTCTCCTCCCACTCGACGTCGATGACGTCACGGTTGCTGGTCGCTTCTTCACTTGAAGCTGTCGTAGTTGAGGCGGCAGGCAGCATGCGCATCTGTTTTTCGCCCCGCGGTAGATAGATTGTCACCGTGGTGCCGGTGCCCTCTTCAGATTGGAATTCGATTTCGCCGCCGTGCTCGCGGACGATGCGACGCACGATCAGCAGGCCGAGACCGGAGCCGGCTTTCTTGGTGGTAAAGTAAGGGTCGAACACCTTGCCGAGCTTGTCGGCGGCGATGCCATCACCGGTGTCGGCGAAGCTGACCATCAGGTTGTAGTCGTCGTAGTCGCTGCTGATGATCAGCTTCCCGGCGCTGCCCATGGCCTGACTGGCGTTGCGGATCAAGTTGTAGAAGACCTGTTTGAACTGGTCGCGATCGAGGTTGGCTTTCGGCAGTCGTTCATTGATGCGCAGCTCGATATCGATATCGCGGTCGCTGAGTTCGGGGCCGAGAAATTTGGCGGACTCCTGAAGCAATTCGTTGAGATCTGTCGGCGCCGTCTGGGGTGCGGTGGGGCGTACCGCACTGAGAAATTTTTCGACGATGAAATCGAGTCGGTTGATTTCTCCCCGGGAAATTTCGAGTAGTTCGCCGAGTTCGGCAGCGAGTTCAGGTTCGACCTTTTTCAGCTTCCGCTTGATCAGCTGAAGGTGGATATTCAGCGAGTTGAGCGGGTTGCCGATTTCGTGGGCGACACCGGCGGCGAGCATGGTCAGCGCGCTGATCTTCTCGGACTCGATCTTTTCCAGCTCAACCTGACGGGTCTGGGTGATGTCGCGCAGCAGCAGCACGTGACCGAGCAGTTCGCCGTTGCCGTTGGCGGCAGCATCCTGAGACTCCAATTCGGTAGCGAAATCGTTCTCGAGTGGTGCGATGTAGAAGTTGATGTAGCGATTTTCGGGATAGAAAACCTCAAGATCACGGCTGACGACGCGTCCGGAGCGGGTCAGGTTTTTCCAGTCGAGGCCGCGGATCTTCGAGCGGATCGGCTCGCCGATGGCGCTGTCGCGATCGATGCCGAACAGCCCGCACGCCGCATCGTTGATGTAGCTGATGCGCGATTCGGGGTCGGTGACGATGACGCCTTCACGCAGCGCATCGAAAACTTTCGACAGGAAACCCATTTCCTGAACGATGCGTAGCACGTAGCTCTGCACCTCCTTGGGGTTGACCTTGTCGAGGTGGTCGACGAATTTGTCTATGAAGCGAGATTTCATCGCGGTTTCCAAACGTTTACATTTTTACAAGCCATGCCTGAAGATAGCTACAAGCTCGCCATTTCCACGGTTCCGGATGCGGATAAAGCGCGTCAAATTGGCACGGCGCTGGTCGAAATGCAACTCGCTGCCTGCGTCAATGTGTTACCCGCAGTGCACTCGATTTACCGATGGAAGGGCAAGGTTGAGAGCAGCGACGAGGTCATGCTTTTGATCAAAACCACGCAAGCCAATCTGCGCGCGGTCGAGGCGGAGCTGAAGGCGATGCATCCGTATGACGTGCCGGAGTTCATCGCGCTGTCGATCGAATCGGGATCGAGCGCCTACCTGGCCTGGCTGTCGGCTTCGACGATCGATGGCTGAACGGGTTTACACAATAGTTGCAGTTTTTCGCCTGCAACTATAGATAGCATGGCTTTTTATCGGAGGCGGCGTGACGCTGCTCTGCGGGTGGTGATGCGGTCGCGGCTGGAAACGGCAAACGGCAAACGGCAAACGGCGGTGCGCTCAGCGGGCGGATCGCACTTCGTCGACAAAACTTTTCAGCTGTTTGGCGACGACGGAGTAGCTGATCGATTCCCCGGCCCTCTGATTGGCGGTTTCGACGGCCGAGCGGTAAGCGCTGTCGTCGCTAAGGAGGTGGCGAACTTTGCTGCGCAGGGCGTCGAGCGAACTGCCGGCGGTATCGGCGAAATCCGGAAAGACGAGTTGTTCGATGGCGCTGTTGCCGCCGGCGCAGAGGGTCCGGCAGAGCAGGGCGTCTCCAGCGACCTGACCGGGCACAGCGCCGCGGTCGAGTTGGAACACGAGTTTGTGACTGGCCATCAGACTCAGGTAGTCGCGGTAGGGCAGCGGGCGGTCGATAATGCGCAGGCTGCCCTCCGGAAAGGATTCTTCGAGTTGCTCAAGCATGCGCCGGCCGGCTTTTTTGTCACTGTTAATGACGGTGACGGGCACGCTCAGGTCGGCGGTTAATGTGGCACTCTCGGCAAGGGTCAGTAGATGATTGCGGATCGGGGTGAAGAATTCGCGGGTGCCGACGAGGATGCCTTTGCGCTGCTCGATCGGCTTACCGAAATTCCAGGCGTCAAAGTCAAGTGGGTACGGCGTCGGAATAAAGCGGGTTTTGCGCGCGAATTCGGCGGCGTTGATCCATCCCCAGCGGGGCGGCAGCACCGCGCAGGGTGAAACTACCCCGTCGGCGAGCGAGAGAATTTCCTGATAGCTGTCGAGCGTCGATGACGACCCGAGCTGTTCGGCGATCTGGTAGGGGCCGGCCTCTTTCCAGGAGACGAGCACGGTGCGCCCCGCGTCTTTCAGGCGCTGTACGGCGTCGAGTGAAACTTTGACCCGGCGTCGGATCAGTACCAATACGGCGTCGTGATCGGCTGCCAGAGCGGCGCGTACGGAATCGAGGAAATCGCCTCCGGTGGCGGCGGCGTAGGCGTGAAAATTGATTGGCGGGTGACCGCTGTCGCCGGGAGCGCCGGGGCCGTCAGCGTAGGTGACTTTCGGGTCGCGGCCGCCGGGATTGAGCACGGCGAGGCGGAAGCCCGGATTCGATGAATCGGCGGGCGTTGCGGTGCTGTCAGTGGTGGCTTGAGGAGCGGACACGGATGCCGCTCAGTTTACACGGGCGCAGAGCCGGTTCAATCATTGCGAACACGGCTGACAAAAAAGGTTGCGATTTTGCCGGGGCGGGATTTATTCCCCTCCGATCCGGCGAAGTTGCTTGCCGGTCGAAATGCGCGATTAGCTCAGGGGTAGAGCATCACCTTGACATGGTGGGAGTCGCAGG
>CBDULB010000096.1:0-23761 GCA_965367965.1 uncultured bacterium
AAGGATGGTGACGTTTTCACCGCCCCGTCGTTCGCGGTTTCTGATGGCAAGACCAAGAGCTTTATCAAGGCGCTTGACGGTCTGGTCAGTGCTGATGCCGGGCGAGTGTTGGTTCTCGGAAGTGATTTCGATGAAAAGACCTACCTCGCCGGTCGCAACGTGCAGACCACGCTGCTGATGACTGCTGCCGAAGTGAACGTCGAACAGATCCTTTACTACGATGCCATCCTGGTGGTCGGTGACGCGATTGAGACGATTGCCCGCCGCTCTGCGCCGAAGCCGAAGTACCAGATTTCGGTTAAAGAAAAGGCCGAGCCTGAAGCCAAGGCTGAGCCTGCGCCGAAGAAGAAAGCTGCTCCGAAAAAGAAGGCAGCCGCCAAAAAGAAAGCTGCTGAGCCGGAAGTTAAAGCGGAAGCCGCTCCGGCCGCCGACGAAGACGCCGCTGACGCCTGATTCCTGCCGGGCCGCTAAGCCCGCATGACCTTTTCCCACCCCATTTTCCACGACCTTCCGACGACCCGTCATGAAAGATCTTTTCCAAGTCATTAAGACCATCCAGCTCAGCGAAAAAGCCACGATCCTGAGCGAGGAAAACAATACCTATGTGTTCAAGGTCGACCCTCGTGCCACCAAGCTTGAAATCCGCGAAGCGGTCGAGCGTGTGTTGCGCAAGAAGGTCGAAGCTGTCCGCACCTGCAACTACGCCGGTAAGAAAAAACGCGAACGTCGCGCCGATTATGGTCGCACCGCTCGCTGGAAGAAGGCCTTCGTGACTCTCAAAGAGGGTGAGACCATCGACCTGGTGTAGTCCCCGATTTCGAACTTTTATTTCTGACATCTTACTCATCGAGCCATGCCGCTGAAAAAGACCAAACCATTTACGCCGTCGAGCCGCTACAAGCAGCTTCCTGATTTCGAGGAGATCACCAAGAGCAAGCCTGAGAAGAGCTTGACCCGTGCCCTCAAGAAGTCCGGTGGACGCAATAATAACGGACGAATCACTTGTCGTCACCGCGGTGGTGGTCACAAGCGCAAGTATCGCCTGATCGACTTCAAGCGTCGCCGTCTTGACGATGTCGCCAAAGTTGTCGCCATCGAATACGATCCGAATCGCAGTGCGCGCATTGCTCTGATCGAATACGCCGACGGCCAGAAGAGTTACATCCTCGCGCCGCGTAAGCTGGCGGTGGGTGCGACGGTGCAGGCAGGTCCCGATTCGCCGATCGAAGTCGGTAATGCGCTGCCCTTGTCAGACATTCCTACCGGTTCGACGATTCATAACGTTGAGCTGATTCCCGGCCGCGGAGGTCAGGTGGCCCGTTCGGCCGGTCAGAGCTGCATCCTTTCCAACCGCGAAGGTGGTTATGGACTGGTGAAGATGCCTTCCGGTGAGATTCGCAAAATCATCGACACCTGCTACGCCACTCTGGGTGTGGTCGGTAACTCCGAGCACGAAAAAGTGGTCAGCGGTAAAGCTGGTCGCACCCGCTGGCAGGGCGTTCGCCCGACCGTTCGCGGTATGTGTATGAACCCGGTCGATCACCCGAACGGTGGTGGTGAGGGTAAATCAAAATCAGGTGGTGGTCGCCAGCACTTGAGTGGTCCTACCGGCCAGCTTAAAGGTCAGAAGACCCGCAAAAAATACAAGCCGAGCAACAAGTTTATCGTCGCTGACCGCCGCAAGGCTAAGCGTCGCGGTTAATTGATCTCTCGTTTTTTACTTAATTTTATCTTTCTCTAAACCATGGGCAGATCTCTCAAAAAAGGACCGTTCGTTGATCAAAAGCTTCTCGCTAAGATCGACAAGCTGAACGAAACCAGCAGCAAGCGCCCGATCAAAACCTGGTCACGTCGCTCGATGATTACGCCGGATTTTGTCGGCCACACCTTCCTGGTTCACAACGGCCGCGACTTCATCTCCGTATTCGTTTCGGAAAATATGGTCGGCCACAAGCTCGGAGAGTTTTCTCTGACCCGTAAGTTCATCTCCCACGGCGGTCACAATCCTAAGCTGTAGTCTTTCAGTTCTTCGTTCTCTTGCTGCTCTCAATCATCATGCGCAATACTGTTCCAGCTTCCAATCTCAGCCGACTGTCGGGTCGTGCGATCGTGACCACGATCGTCGTGCCTGTGCTCGTCGCGTGCCTGGTTGGTTCGGTGGGGCCGGTTGCGGCACAGCAGGTGGATCTTCCGCGCACCGCGCAGGGAACTGCTTCGGTTGAAGTGCTGGAGTTGCGCGCTGCGTTGCAAGTGGTGCAGAAGCAGCTCGATGAGGAAAAGAGCAAAACGGCCGAAGCGGCGCATCAGCGCAAAGTGATGGCGCAGAGTCTTGCGGCCGCTAACGCCGAGGCCGAAGCGCACCGTGACAGCTACCGTGACTTGCTGCTTAAGCTCGAGGGTCTTGGTGTTGATATTCTCGATCCGGATCCGAAAGGATTGCAAAGCCGGTTGCTGAAGGCGGTTCGCGACCGCGATCTGCTTGAGCGTGAGCTCGACGGTATCACGGAACAACTTTTTAAGCTGACCGAAGTGTTTGTTGCTTATATGCAGTCGGCTACCAGTGACGATGCGGAAGCTCGCCAGGCTATCGAATCTGAGCTTCTCGCCACCAGCAAAGTTTTTGAGCAGGGCCGCAATGCAGAAGCCAGTGGCAAAGTGCGGGCGATCGCCGAAGGTCGTGTCGTCAGCCTCGATCCTGAGATCGGTCTGGTTGTGCTTAACATCGGTCGTGACAGTGGTGTCCGTGTCGGCATGCCGCTTGAATTGATGCGTGTCGATCGTCCGATCGGTAACGCCCTGGTTGTTGATGTTCGCGATTCAATTTGTGGCGCGGTCATCAATGAGCTGATGATGGATAGTGGTGACGACGTTAAAGTCGGTGACCGCGTTCGTCCTCAGGCAGCCGACAGTCTCTAATTTTCTTGTTTCTCTATTTCCGTTTCTACTACCTCCATCGTTAACGCAAAGCCCTTCCATGGACGTCAAATCGACATATAAATACGCTCGCATCTCGCCTTTCAAGGCTCGTGAAGTGGCGCGTGAAATCCAAGGTCTGCCGGTATCGGCTGCACTGGATATTCTCACTTTCACTCCGCGTAAAGCGGCTCGCTTCCTGGGTAAGACCATGAAAGCTGCGCTGGCTGATGCTGAAAATAACTTCGAACTCGATCTCGAGACATTGACCGTTAAAGAAGCGGTTGTTGGCGACGGTCCGACTTTCAAGCGTTTTAAGCCACGTGCCCGTGGTTCGGCAGCAGCGATTCGCAAACGCACCGCGCATCTTTACATCGTTCTCACGGACGAAGCTCCGCTTCCCGAGCCGAAACGTAAGTCGTCAGGCGGTAAGCAGAAAGCCAAGGCAAAGTCTCCGGCTCCCGCGAAAAAGGCCGCCGCTAAAAAGGAAGCTAAAGAAGCCAAGCCTGCGGAAGCTGATGAAGCAGAGGTCATCGATGTGAAAGCCGATGCCGAAGTTGCGGTTGCCGCAGCGCCCAAGAAAAAAGCTGCCGCTAAGAAGAAGGCCGCTCCGAAGGCTAAAGCCGACGAATCCAAGAAGGCTGACGACAGTGCCGAGGCTGAAGCCAAGGACTGAGCTGTTAGTTTTTCGACCCTTTAAATTACCCTTTATTCTCCAACTACTATGGGACAGAAAGTAAATCCGATCGCGTTTCGACTCGCCGTCAATAAAGACTGGCGCTCGAAGTGGTATGCACCTGAAGAGGAGTTTGCCGACCATTTGCACAGCGACCTGAAAATTCGCGAATACCTCAAGAAAGGTCTGCAGATGGCAGCGCTTTCCAAGGTTTTGATCGAGCGCGCCTGGAACAGTGTCCGCGTGACGCTTTACACTTCGCGTCCCGGTTTGGTCATCGGTCGTAAAGGTGCCGAGATCGAGCGCATGACTGCAGATCTTTCGAAGATGTGTGGCGGCAGCCAGGTCAAAATTGATATTCACGAAATCAAGCAGCCTGAGCTCGATGCGCAGCTGGTTGCTGAAAACGTCGCCGTCCAGCTGGAGCGTCGTATTTCTTTCCGGCGCGCCATGAAGCGTGCGCTGCAAACCACGATGGACTTCGGTGCTGAAGGCGTTCGCCTGCGTTGCGCAGGTCGTCTCGGTGGTGCTGATATCGCCCGTGCTGAAGCTTATCGCCAGGGCAAGGTTCCCTTGCAGACTTTGCGTGTGCCGATCGACTACGGTTTTGCCGAAGCTCGCACCACGTGGGGTGTGATCGGTGTAAAATGCTGGCTCACCAAGCCGGAAGATTCTGATGCCAAGCCGAACAAGCCGCGTCCCGGCGGTGATCGTCGTGGCGGTCGCGGTCCCGGAGGTCCGGGCGGTCGTGGACCCGGTGGTCCAGGCGGTCGCGGTCCAGGTGGTGGCGGCGGTCGTGGTCCCGGAGGCCAGGGCGGCGGTGGTCGTGGCCCCGGTGGTGGCGGCGGCGGTCCTCGTCGTTAGTTTACTTTCGGTCGGGGTTTTGCCCGGACCGGTTATTATTTTTCACTCAATTATTTGTCAGTTTAAAAAGGATATTTTGTCATGCCGTTGATGCCCAAACGTGTAAAGCACCGTAAGTCCCAGCGAGGTAGCCGGGCCGGTAACGCGCAGCGTGGAACCAAGGTCAGCTTTGGTGAATATGGTCTGCAGTGCCTCGGCCGCGACTGGATCACCAATCGCCAGATTGAAGCCTGTCGTATTGCGATCAACCGTTACCTCAAACGTAAAGGTAAGGTCTGGATCCGTATTTTCCCGCACAAACCGATCACCCAGCGTCCACCGGAAACCCGAATGGGTAAAGGTAAGGGCTCTCCGGAGCATTGGGTAGCCACGGTGCGTCCCGGCACGATGATGTTCGAAGTCGCCGGTGTGCCCGAGTCGTCGGCTCGTGAGGCAATGCGCCTCGCTGCCAACAAGCTTGGTGTGCGCACGCGTTTCGTCGTCCGTTAAACACTTTGTAACTCACTAGATTCCGATTGACGCGAAGCCTGTTGTAAACGATAGCCCTGTCCCCCCGCAACTGTCGCTGAAAAGCGACATTTCGGCTCCGCCCCTTTTACCATTCCGCGTTTCTCACCATTTAGAACGATGCCAACTAAAATCAGCGAACTTAGAGAAAAGTCGTCAGACGAATTGACGGCTGATCGCACCAGCCTCCGCGAGGAAGCTCTCAATCTGCGTATCCAGCAGGAGAGCGGTCAGTTGGAGAATCCGGCCCGCATCCGTGAGGCCCGCCGCGAAGTGGCGCGCATCAATACTTTGCTCTCAGAGCGTCGTTTGAAAGCCGCGGATTCCGCTGCTGAGTAAGATCGAGCGAGCGACTTTTTCCAGACCCTATTTTTACCGGCAAGCGATCTTGCCAACCCTTTAAAGCCATGAGTGACGCTAAAACTACTGATTCCGAATCCGGTGCTGCAACCGCTGACAAGCGTGAGCGCGGATTGCGCAAAACGCGTATCGGCGTGGTGGTCTCCGATAAAATGGAGAAAACCATCGTCGTTGAGGTGGTGCGCCGTGTGCCGCATCCGCGTTTTGGCAAGATCGTCAAATTGACGACCAAGCTCTACGCCCACGACGAAGAAGGTGCCGCCAAAATTGGCGACAAGGTTCGCGTCATGGAAACCCGTCCCATGAGTAAGAAGAAGTGCTGGCGTCTGACCAAGGTTCTCGCGCACTAAGGGTCGCTGCGTTTAGTGACTCTTTACTATTAACTAATTAAAATTCAGCCGGGAACTATACAACCATGATCCAGATGGAATCCAAGGTCCAGATTGCCGACAACTCGGGCGCTCGCGTCGCGAAGATGATCGGTGTCCTGGGCAAACGCACCAAGAGCGCGGGCATCGGTGATATCATTACGGCTCACGTCCGTGAAGCATCACCGACCTCGAATGTCAAAAAGGGCGAGGTCGTTCAGGCTGTGGTGGTTCGCACCGCTGCCCCGATTCGCCGGGCCGATGGCTCGACGCTCCGCTTCGACCGCAACGCGATCGTTTTGATCGACAAAGATAAAAACCCGCGCGGCACCCGTATCTTCGGGCCGGTGGCTCGTGAGCTGCGCGACCAGAACTTCATGAAAATCGTTTCCCTCGCTCCAGAGGTACTGTGATGAGCACGAAAATCAAAACTCACGTCAAAAAAGGTGACCAGGTGGTCGTCATTTCCGGCAATCATCGCGATCAGCAGGGCAAAGTGCTCCAGGTGTTTCCTGAAAAAGGTCACGTTCTGATCGAAGGGGTGCGCATGATCAAAAAGCACGCCAGCAAATCGCAGGACCGCCCCGAAGGTGGTATCATCGAACGCGAAGGTCCGATCCATATTTCCAACGTCAAGCTAGTCAAAGCCGACTAAGACACTGGTTGTTTGCGCTTCGTTCGCCGGCTCGCCAGCCTTGAGCGAACGCGCTGAATACCATTGTTTCACTCAATTATTTTTCCGTCCCAGGTCATGGAACCCACTCTGCTCACCAAATACAAAAGCGAGATCGCTGGAACTCTGCGCGAAAAGCTCAATCTTGAGAACGTGCACGAAATCCCGCGCATCGAAAAAGTCACCCTCAACTGCGGTTTCGGTAATCTCGATGACCGCAAGCAGGCTGCTGAAGATGCGATCCGCGAACTCGGTGTGATCACCGGTCAGTTGGCGGTTCCGACTCGTGCCAAGAACGCTATTTCAAACTTCAAGCTGCGTGCCGGCGATATCATCGGCTGCCGTCTGACTTTGCGCGGTCCGCGCATGTGGGAGTTCCTTGATCGCTTTATTAATGTCGCTATCCCGACGATTCGTGACTTTCGCGGCGTTTCGGCAAAAAGCTTCGACGGTCTTGGCAACTACACGATCGGTATCAGTGACCACACGATTTTCCCTGAAGTGGAGCTGGACAAGGTGACTCGCACCATCGGCTTCGACATCACCATTGTCACCACTGCGAACGACAATGACTCGGCTCGCGTGTTGTTGACCGCTCTGGGCATGCCGTTCCGCAAGCCTGCCTCCGCTTCCGCCGCCTGATCCGGCGATCGATTCTCCAAGCATTTAATCCAGCTTCTTTTTACCTTAGCAGACTCCACTACGATGGCTGTACTTACCGACCCAATCGCCGACTTCCTGACTCGGTTCAAAAACGCCACCATGGCGCGCAAAGATACGTTCGTTGCTCCGCACTCGCGGATCAAAGCCGATATCGCCGAAATTCTCAAAGAGGAAGGCTACATCTGGTCTTACGAGCTTGGTGAAGACGAGCGTGGCCACAAGACGATCTCGGTGAAGCCGAAGTATGTTGACAGAAGGCCTGCTCTGACCGATCTGAAGCGCGTCAGTCGCCCGGGTTTACGCCGCTACGTCGGTTCCGCCGAAATTCCGCACGTTCTCGGTGGTATGGGTATCGCGATTGTTTCGACTTCGAAAGGGGTGATGTCCGGTCACCGCGCTCGCAAAGAGAAGCTTGGTGGTGAGGTGCTCGCTCACGTCTGGTAATTTTTTATTTCACCATTCAGCCTGCCGGCTGAGTGACCGCAGCAATTTTGTATTTAATCTGAACCGTTTACGATCATGTCCCGCATCGGAAGACAACTTGTAGTAATTCCCGAAAAGGTTTCGGTGAAAGTCGACGACGACAATCATCTCAGCGTCGAAGGCCCGAAAGGTAAGCTCGAATGGGCTCTTCCTGAAGGCATCACCATGACTGAAGAAGATGGCTCGATCGAGGTGAAACGCACTTCAGATGACCGTCGCCTCCGCGCTTTGCACGGCACGGCGCGTGCCTTGCTCGCCAATATGGTCGAAGGGGTCAGCAATGGTTTCGTTCGCGACCTTGAGATTCAAGGTGTCGGTTTCCGTGCTGCGGTAAAGGGCAGTGTGCTCGATCTCAGTCTCGGTTACTCGCACCCGGTGGAGCATCCGATCCCGGCCGAACTCACTGTCACGGTGACCGATAACACGAGCATCAAGGTGGAAGGTATCGACAAGCAATTGGTCGGCCAATTTGCCTCCGATGTGCGCGCCTATTATCCGCCGGAGCCCTACAAGGGTAAAGGTGTTCGCTACGTTGGCGAATACGTCCGCCGCAAGGCTGGTAAGAGCGTCCAGTAGTATTGCCGGGCTGATCCTCCATTCCTTCATTTTCAATTTTTCGCCTTTCTCAAACCCATGAGCCAACTGAATCGTAAGCTTGCCCGTCGCCGCGTTCACCGCCGCATTCGCAAGAAGATCGCCGGTACTGCCGAGCGTCCGCGTCTCGCGGTGCATTTTTCCAACAGCCACGTCTACGCTCAGGTCATCGATGATCTCCAGGGCACGACCCTGTTGTCAGCGTCGACCGCAGATAAGGGTGCCGCCAAAAATGCCGGTGCCAATATTGCTTCGGCAGCGGACATCGGTAAGAAGGTTGCCGAGAAAGCCAAGGCTGCCAAAATCGAGCAGGTCGTTTTCGATCGTGGTGGTTTCTATTTTCACGGTAAGGTCAAAGCCCTTGCCGACGCCGCCCGCGAGGCCGGCCTTCAGTTTTAGTCAAAGCGTCAGTCAGCTGCCAACCAATCGAAATTTTTAAGATGGCCAACGAAGAACAAAAAGATCCCGCTGCAGAAGCTCCGGAAGATGCCAAGGTGGAAGCTGCGGCCGCTACCACGGATGCAGCCCCTGCAACCGAGGAAGCCAGCGCTGAGGCACCTGCTGCCGAAGAGGCTCCCAAAGCCGGGGGCGAAGCGTCTGCAGAAGCTGCTTCAGCGGAAGATGGTGGCGATGACGCCAACACCGCATCCGCAGCTCGCGTGATGAAAGCCAAAAAGCAGTTCGAAAATCTGCAGGCTGTCGACGAAGAGCCCGAGCTCATGGAGAAAGTGGTGTTCATCAACCGATGCGCCAAGGTGGTCAAAGGTGGTCGCCGTTTCAGTTTCAGTGCACTTGTGGTCGCCGGCGATCAGAAGGGCCAGGTCGGTTTCGGTTTTGGTAAAGCCAATGAAGTCGCCGAATGCATTCGCAAAGCCAGTGACGATTCGAAAAACTCGATGGTCAAAGTCGCCATCGACGGCAACACCATTCCTCATCAAGTGATTGGTGAATACGGTGGCGGTCGAGTGCTGCTGCGTCCGGCTTCCGAAGGTACCGGCATCATCGCCGGTGGTGGCGTCCGTGCAGTGGTCGAAGCGGCCGGCATCAAAGACGTTCTCGCGAAATCGCTCGGCTCCAACAATCACGCCAATGTCGTGAAAGCGACCATTGCTGCTCTTCAGGAGTTGCGCACCCGTGACGAAATCTTCGCGCTTCGCGGCAAGAAGATTCGCGATAAGGCGGCACTCTAAGACCCTGACGGGCGAGTGATACGTTAAAAGAATTAAGTGTTAAGCTAACAGGGAACTTCGAATCCGAAAGCGTCGCGAATCGTCGCGATTTCCAACTCCTTGCTCCCAACTCCTATCTCCTAAAGAAAAATGAGACTCAACGATCTGAAACCACGTCCCGGAGCTAAACATCGCCGCCGCCGTGTCGGTAAAGGTGAAAGTTCCGGCCTTGGTAAGACCTCCGGTCGCGGTAACAAGGGACAGAAATCACGTTCCGGTTCCTCGATTCGTCCCGGTTTCGAAGGTGGCCAGATGCCGTTGATTCGTCGTCTGCCCCGTGTCGGCTTTAACAACAAGCAGTTCGCGACCACTTACTGGGTGGTAAACGTCAGCAAGCTTGAAGCATTTTTCGCCGACGGCGACACCGTCAACGAAACTTCGTTGCGCGAAAAAGGCCTGGTCAAAGGCAGCGCACACAATGGTGTCAAGGTTCTCGGCAGCGGCGATCTAAGCAAGAAACTCACGGTGGTGGTCGACAAGATCAGCGCCACCGCGAAAGAAAAGATCGAGAAAGCCGGCGGCAGTGTCGAAGGCGGCGAGTAATTGATCCTCGCAACGGGCAGTTTAGGCCCGATAGATCCGAGTTCAGCTTTGCTTCGTTTCACCCACGACACGTCCGATAGATCATGATTTCCGCTTTTGCCAATACGCTGAAGATTCCCGAACTTCGGCAGCGCATTATTTTTACGCTGTTGATGATTTTGATCGTGCGTCTCGGTGCGGCGATCACACTTCCCGGCGTTGACGGCAATGTCCTCGCGGAAATGTTGTCGAGTGCCCAGCAGGCGAGCGGCGACGGTGAGGGCAATCGTGGTGCCGGCACCATGATGGCGTTGTTCAACGTCTTCAGTGGTGGTGGTCTTCAAAACTGCGCCATCTTCGCACTGGGCATCATGCCTTATATCAGTGCGTCGATTATGATTCAGCTGCTCACTGCGGTGGTGCCGAAGCTCGGTAAGCTGGCGCGGGAAGAAGGTGGCCGGGAGAAGATCAATCTCTATACCCGTTACCTGACGATCGTTTTGTGCCTGATCCAGGGTTACATGCTGGCGCGTTCGCTACTGAATCCGGAAAATAATTTCCTGCTCAAGAGTCTGATCGGCGACGATACCGGTCGACCCCTGGTGCCCGATCAAACGGTGGGTTTCCTGATTATTGCGGTGTTGACCATGACGGCGGGCACCATGCTGCTGATGTGGCTCGGTGAACAGATCACCGAACGCGGTATCGGTAACGGTATTTCGTTAATCATCACCGTTAACATCATTTTCTCCCTGCCGGGTGCGCTCGTTCAGGTGTTCGAAACGTTCGTGCAAGGTGCCGCGGCTGATCCCGTTAAACCGCTTAAACTGGTGGCTCTGTTGGCGTTCTTCCTGTTCGTCATTGCCGGCGTCATCGCCATTACCCAGGCACAGCGGCGAATCAGTATTCAGTACGCCAAACGCGTCGTTGGTCGCAAGCAGTATGGAGGCCAGACTCAGTACATGCCGCTCAAGGTGAACTACGCCGGTGTTATGCCGATCATTTTCGCACAGGCTATTCTGCTGTTTCCATCACAGATCATCGGCATGGCGTTTCCTAACGTGGCATGGGCTCAGCAGTTGGCGGCCAATCTCGGCGGCACCGGTTCGCTGTATTTCATTCTGTCGGCAGTGATGATTTTCTTCTTCAGCTACTTCTGGGTGGCGACCATGTTTCAACCCAATCAGATTGCTGAAGATTTGAAACGCAACGGCGGCTACATTCCCGGTGTGCGTCCCGGTCGTCCGACTTCGGAGTTTCTCGACTACACGATGAGTCGCTTGACCTTCGCCGGTGCGATCTTCCTTACTGTTATCGCCGTGTTGCCGAATCTTCTCAGTCAGTGGATGCAGATTCCGCCTTTGGCTGCGCAGTTCTTCGGTGGCACCAGTCTGCTGATTCTGGTCGGCGTGCTGCTCGACATGATGCGTCAGATTGAGACTCACCTGATCCAGCGCCACTACGACGGATTTCTTCGCAAGGGCCGCATGCGTGGTCGCTTCGAACGCACTCAGGCGAGTGGGGCAGTTGCCAGTTCCAACCAGATGATCTGGCTTACTGTGGTCGCTGCTCTGTTGATCATTCTCGCGGTTGCCTATTACATCTACCAGTCACGCAACTAAGCTTTGTTGTCGGACCGGGTCAGCTTGGAGTGTGTTCGTCGAGTTGCCTGATCTTGATCGAGCCCGGCAAGGCGGTGCAACCGCTCCGCTTCGCCCATTGACCCACTGAATCGATTGCCAGTTATGGCCAGCAGTTCCAGTAAAATTCCGATTCGCAAAGGTCGACAAGTCGACTACATGCGTGAGGCCGGCCATCTCGCTGCGGAGATCCTTCAGGCGACGGCTCGTGAAGTTCGACCGGGTGTCAGTACCGGCGAAGTGGATGCCGCGGCTGCGGAAATGATGGACGAAAAAGGCTGCAAGAGCGCCTTTCTCGGCTATCGCGGCTTTCCAGGCCACATTTGCATCTCGGTCAACGAGGAGGTCGTGCACGGCATCGGTGGTCCGCGGATCATTCAGCCGGGCGACGTCGTCAAGATCGACGTCGGTATTTATCACAAGGGCTGGGTGGGGGACAATGCTCTGTCAGTACCCGTCGGAGCGATTCCCGTGGAGTCCGAGCGTCTTCTGTTTGCGACTGAAGAGTCTCTGGCAGCGGCGATCAGTCACGCGCGCCACGGTGAGCGGCTCGCCGATTTGTGCGCGTCCGTCGAAAAAGTATCTGAGCAATACGGCTACTCGGTCGTGCGTCAGTTTGTCGGCCACGGAGTCGGTCGCAATCTTCACGAAGAGCCACAGGTTCCGAATCACTGGAGCCGCGCCGAGATGGGCAGTGGTCCGCGGCTGAAAGCGGGCATGATCCTGGCCATCGAACCGATGGTCAACGCCGGCACTGAGGATGTGCGCATCCTCGATGACGAATGGACCGTGGTCACCGCCGATCAAGCTTTGTCGGCTCATTTTGAGCACACGGTGCTGATTACGAATGACGAGCCGGAGATCTTAACGCCTCGACCGCGCATGATTGCGTCGATCGCGGAGGCGCCAGTCGCTGAGTGAGTAGAACTATCCGCAATATCCATATTCCCTTTGAGTCCCTGTTTTTGCCTTTTTGGTGCCCATAATTTTTTTTTTAGAAAAACGCCAGAAATGCTAATCCCATCTTGCCAGTTGCTGAACATATGATACAGGTTTCCTCCCCCGTTTTGGCGGGGTGGTTTTTTTGTTGCCACGACTAAAGGATGTTCTCCAAGGAGACGCCGCTAGCAAGGTGACAAACGCCAGGAGGAGCCGGAGGGAAGTCCCGCCATCTGCTCACTCAACAGCGATTTTCGCTTCGTCCGATTTAATTAATATTTTTACGCCAACCATGAAAGTTCGACCTTCAGTAAAACGTTTGTGCAGTGACTGCCGTGTCATTCGGCGGGAAGGCGTTCTGCGCGTTATTTGCAAAAACCCACGTCACAAACAGCGTCAGGGTTAGACTTTCCGTTTCTTCCTTATTTTTCGATCATCAGTTGATCACAGTCCCTTTTTATTCGTAAGCCATGGCCAGACTTCTTGGAGTTGAAATTCCCAACGAAAAACGCATCGAAGCGTCGTTGCCGTATGTATTCGGGATCGGTCCTGTGACCGCGAAGAAAATTCTCGATCAAGCGGGTATTGATCCAAATATCCGCACCGGTGAGCTCACTGACGACCAACTCGGTTCGATCGGTCAGGCGATCAACACCAGCGGCATCATCATCGAAGGCGATCTGCGTCGTGAGCTGCAAGGCCACCTCAAGCGTCTCTCGTCGATCAATTGCAATCGTGGTGTCCGCCATCGCAAAGGTTTGCCGGTTCGCGGTCAGCGCACCTCCACCAATGCCCGAACCCGCAAGGGCAAGCGCAAGACGGTCGGTGTCGTCCGCAAGGCCTAGTCCCAATTCTATTTCAGTTATTTATCAGGCGCCTTTGCCCTCCGGGCGAAACACCTCAACAACGAGCGCTAATTTTTAGTTTCAGTATCTTTTTATAAAGTCATGGCGGAAGAATCCGACACACCCAAACAGGACGACGCAGCAGCCCCCGAAGAAGAGGCCGCCGCAACGACTCCTGCCGAAGAAACTCCAAAAGCGGAAGCCAAGGCTGAAGAGTCTGCGCCTGCTGCCGATGAAGCTAAAGAGGACGCTGCTCCCGCCGCCGACGAAAAGGCTGCTGAAGAAAAAGCTGCCGCTGATAAGGCTGCTGCTGAAGAGCAGAAGAAAGAAGACGACCGGCCGAAGACGGCTGCCGATATCTTTGCTGAACTCGACCCCGACGAAGGTGGTGCCCCGAAGATTCTTAAAGCCAAGGGCAGTAAGAATATTCACGCCGGCATTGTCCACGTCTACGCTACTTTCAACAACACCATCGTTTCCGTAAGCGACATGAACGGCAACGTTCTCGGCTGGTCAAGCGCCGGCAAGATGGGCTTTCGTGGATCGCGTAAGAGCACTGCCTACGCGGCTCAGTTGGTATCTCAGGATGCCTGCCGTCAGGCAATGGCGCACGGTTTGAAGAGCGCTGAAGTGCGCGTCAAAGGACCTGGCGTCGGTCGTGAATCGGCCGTGCGTGCCGTTCAAGGCCTGGGTGTCGACGTGACTCTGATCAAAGATGTCACCCCGATCCCGCATAACGGTTGCCGTCCGCCTAAAGCGCGTCGCGTCTAGGTTGCTGTTTCGTTTTTAAGTTTTTGTTTTTCTACCAGATTTTACCATGGCGAGATACACCGGTCCTACCGACAAAATCAGTCGTCGCTTCGGCGTCGCACTCTTCGGTCCTTCGAAAGCGCTTGAGCGTCGCAACTACCCTCCGGGACCGCACGGTGTCCGCGCGGGTCGGCGCAAGCGTTCTGACTACGCAGTAGCCCTTGCTGAAAAGCAGAAGCTGCGCTTTCAGTACGGTGTCCTTGAAAAACAATTCCGTCGCTACTTTGCGGAAGCTCAACGCCGTCGTGGTATCACCGGTGAGATCCTGCTCGAGCTTCTTGAACTCCGCCTCGACAATGTTGCCTACCGTCTCGGTCTTGGCGGCACGCGTCGCGCCTCGCGTCAGTTCGTCAATCACGGCCATCTTCAGGTCAACGGCCAGCGCGTCGACATTCCGTCTTATCAGTGCAAACCCGGTGACGTGATCACTGTATGCGAAGGTACCCGCTCCAAGCAACTCGCCATGCGTTTGCTTGACTCGACTCAGGCACGACCGGTTCTTGACTGGTTGACTCTGGATCGCGATACGCTGACCGGCACGCTGACCCGCAAGCCTGAGCGTCAGGAAATCGACCCGCTCGTCAACGAGCAGCTGGTGGTCGAGCTTTACTCGCGTTAATCGCGCTCTTTCGGGAGCGTTGTTCGTCCGTTCATTCGGGGGGAGGATCGTCGTGATCTACCCCTGAAGAGGGCGACTGCAGCGACAGTTTTCACGGTAGTGTTATGGTCAGTCTGCGGAATCGCCGTCGATTGCACCGTCACTCCCGTTGATTTGGCGACAAAGAAGGGTGGGATCAGGCTGTTTTCCAACGCAAGTCCGTTGAGAAAATCCTTTTAGACTGGTGAGCCTTCGCGTTATAAGGTCCGGTCCATTGGCAGCCCTTCTGCCCTGTTACCATACCCCCTCGATTTATCCTTTTGAATCAATCCGACCTCACGATGAAGTTTCCTGTCCTCGCCGCCCTGTTTTCTGTATTCACTCTGACTATTGCGCCGCTGACCGGCACGGCTCAAGACGCAGGGGAGAGTGCCCGCGCATTGGTTGAAAAGCACAAATCTGCTTTGGTGGTTATTTCCGCCAGTGGCAAATTGCAGACCACAACCAGTGGCGATCCGCTGCCCGAGCAGCCTCAGGTGCGCCGCACGCTCGGCGTGACCATCGATTCGAGCGGCCTGATCGTCGTCTCGAACTACGCCATCGATGCCAGCATTGATTTCATCGGCCAGCGCGCCAAACATGAGGACGCGGTGGTCAATATCGTTTCCGCTAAAATGGAGTTCACCAAAGTTGAGATCAGCTACGGTGATTCGACACGTATCCCGGGCAAAGTGGTACTGCAGCGTCCTGAAGCCGATCTGGCGTTCATCATGCCGGACGCAGGCGTGGCCCAACGCCTTGAGAAAACCGATTTTACCTACGTCGATCTGGCAGCATTCAGTTCCGATGCAAAAATCGCTGACGAAGTCATCGGCCTGTCGCGTTCGTCGCTGGCGTTCGACTTCATGCCGACGGTTCTGGTCGGTCGCGTCACCGGTCTGTTTCGCGGTGATCGCACCTTCTACGTGACCTCAGTTGGCACCGCGCATGGGGTGCCGGTGTTTGCGCTTGATGGCAGTCCGGTTGGCATCACTCTGGAGCGGATCAAAGACGGTAAACGTACCGGTCTGCTCGGCACGCTTTCGGCCGGCTCCGTGCAGGTGCAGGCAAAGATGGCGCTCGATGCTGCCAAGTCGGGTTCGAGTGCGCCGGCGGCTTCCGACGGCGCCGAAAACTGAGCTGGCTACCTGATCGCGTAGTCGACAGCTCCGGCGTCTTGCTCTTCGCTTGCGCCGATGTCGAAGCAATCATCCCAGTTCCATGCCGCCCGCCTGCTGGCCGGGCGCTTGTGCCGCAAAATCTGTCTGAATGTGATCGCCGGTGTTCTCGGCGTGGCTTTTGTTTCGACCTCGATTGAGGCACAGCAGAATGGCAACGACTCCGTGCTGGAGTTGAAAAAGGGCGACCGCGTTGTTCTGATCGGCAATACCTTTGCCGAACGACTGCAGCATTTTGGCCAGTTTGAGACGCGATTACAACTCGCCAGGCCGGATCTGGACCTGACCCTGCGCAACCTGGCCTGGAGCGCGGACGAGGTCGACCTGATGCCACGACCGCTCGACTTCGGTGAGCTGGAGGATCATCTTGCCGACAAAAAGGCCAGCGTGATTTTGATGTGCTTCGGTGCCAACGAATCGTTCGACGGCAAGCCGGGCCTCGAAGATTTTCGCGCCGGAATGACCGCCTTGCTGGGACGCTTGAAGGGCAAGAACTTCGATGGCCGTGGGCCGGTGCGACTGGTGATGATTTCGCCGACCGCTCACGAACAATTGCCGGCGCCGTTTCCCGATCCGCGTGAGCGCAATGCGATGCTTGAGATCTACACCGCCGAGATGGCGACTTTTGCCGAGAGCAATGGCCTGGCCTTTGTTGACCTGTTTCACCCGACGCTGAACCTGATGGCGGAACACCCGGACACGCAATTCACCATCAACGGCATTCACTTCACCAACGAAGGTTACGCCATCGTCACTGACGTTCTCGCCGCCAAGCTGGGGCTCAAGGTTCCCAAGGTCGATACTTCCACCGAGCCGCTGCGCCAACTCGTCGTTGAAAAGAACAAGCAGTTCTTTTTCCGCTGGCGTCCGATCAATGGCGAATACGTCTACGGTCGGCGCAAGGAGCCGTTTGGAATTGTCAGTTACCCACCGGAAATGGCTGAACTCGACCGGCTCACCAATGAGCTCGACGGGAAAATTCACGCCGAAGCCGATCGCCTCAGTGCAGACGCCAAAAAGGAGGGCAAATAACATGAAGCGCACCAGCACCAGCAACACCGGGATGTCCCGCTTTCACGGCCTGCTTGCATTGGGCGGGTTACTCGCGCTCGCCGCGCCATTTTCTGTGCAGGCGACTGACCTTGTCGGTGGCGCCGCTCCGGTTTTGCTCCCGCCTGAAGAAGCGATTAAGACCTTCACCCTCGATCCGGACTACCAGATCAATCTGTATGCTTCCGAAGTGGATTTTCCGCTGACCAGTCCGGCGGCGATGACCTTCGATGCACACGGTCGCCTGTGGGTGGCGAATATCCCGTCACAGCCACACGCCAAACCGGGCGTGCCGACCAAGGACTCGATTGTCATTCTCGAAGATACCGACAAGAACGGCGTCGCCGATAAGTCGACGGTGTTTCACGATGACCTGTATTTGCCGATGGGCTTCGGACTGACCAACAATGGTCGCGAAGTCTATGCGGTGTCGGAGCCGAACCTGATGCGCCTGAGCGACGAGGACGGCGACGGCGTCGCTGATAAAAAGGAGTTCCTCATGCACGGTTGGGGCACCGAGGACAATCACCATGTCATCTCCGCATTCCAGTGGAGCCCCGATGGACGCATGCATTTCGGTCAGGGCCTGTTTTTGAATACTCAGGTCGAAACTCCGTATGGTCCGGTGCGTGCCCATGAGGCGGCGACGTTTCGCTTTGATCCCCGCGATCAGCGCCTGTCGGTCTACGCATCCTACGGCTGGTCCAATGTCTGGGGCATGGTCTTCGATCGCTGGGGCAGCCCGATGCTCGCCGATGCTTCACCCGGTTTGAATTACTGGATGGATCACACCACCGCGAACTTCACTTATCCGAAGCCGAACAAGTACACCCAATACGAGCAGGAGGGTGGTTCGATCAGTTTCACTCCGCCCGGCCGGCGCCCGTCGTGTGGCAACGAGTTGCTCGATTCCGCGCATTTCCCCGAAGAGGTGCGCGGTTGGTACCTGACCACGCAGATGAAAGGCTGGCACGGCATTCGCTGGTATCAACTCGACGAGGACGGCTCGGGCGTAAAAGCTACCCAACCCAAGGCGACCGATGCCTCGGAAAACGAAATGCTGTCCTGCTCGGACATCATTTTCCGACCGGTCGCTCTGCAGATCGGCCCCGATGGCGCGCTCTACATGCTCGACTACTACAACCCGATCGTCGGCCACACGACTTACAACTTTCGCGATCCGCGCCACATCAAAACCTACGGCCGGGTCTGGCGCATCACTCACAAGACCCGTCCGCTCGACTGGCAGCCGGAGATCGTCGGTCGTCCGGTCGCCGAGCTCCTTGAGCTGCTGACCGCGACCAACTCGCGCACCGTCTATCACGCCCGTCGGGAAATCCAGGAACGTCCCCAAGACGAAATTCTCGCCGCCACTGACGCCTGGTTCGCCGCGAAAAAGGTGGGCGATGACGGTTACGAGAAAGACCGCGTCGAAGCCCTGTGGATGCACCAGAGTGCCAACGATTACGACTTCGACCTGCTCAAGGCAGTTCTCAGTTCGCACTCTGCGGACGCCCGCAACGCCGGTCTGCGCACCCTGCGTTACTGGCAGGAACACATGTCAGGTGAAGATTCGCTGGCTCTCTACGCCGCCGCCGTTGCCGACGAAAACCAGCGCTGCCGCCTCAACGCGGTTACCGGGCTGAGTTATCATCGCTCTCCCGCAGATGCGCTCAAGGTGGCTGCCAAAGTGCTCGACCGCGAGATGGACCACGGCATGATTCATGCAACTCGCGAAGTTTTCCTGCACCTCACCAATGTCACCGGATCCTCGCTGCCGGCGGTTGAGAAATTCCTGTTGCCTTTCCGCGAGGACAGCGAACTGCTCGAGTTCGAGTTAACTGAAACGGTTGCCGGCGAAATTCTCGGGCGCAAAGCTACGCCGGGCGGGATCACCGCCGACAGTCATCGCAAAGCGCTCGCGGTGTTGGCTGGCGGAGAGGACGCGGCGCTGCCCGAAGCGCTCAAGAGAATTTCGCAACCGACCTCGAGCTCGGATCCGCAGTTACAGGTCCTCTCGCCGACCGTTGTCGCCTGGCCGGCCGCTGAAGTGAAGGCGCACGAAGACCTGTTCCGCAAGACCATTAACGAGGGCAAAAACCCCTCCGCGAAAGTCATCGCCGAAGCCGCGCTGTATCGTGCCGGCGTTATCGCCGACGCGGCCCAAACCAGCGCCGCCCCCTCGACGGTTGCTTATGCCGCCGCGCTCGCCGGGCGGGGCAAAGTTCCCGAGTCATTGTTCCCGCTGGTGGCCGGTTTGATGGATGAGAAGAATCCGGTCAGCCTGCACACCATCGCGATCAAGGCCCTGCCGCTGTTTCCGGCGCACGATGCCGAGGCGCTCAAACTGCTCGCCGAAACGTCCGACCGCTACGCGGAACAAGGCAACCTGACGGTGTCCTTCGCCGCGCTCGAAGCGATGCAACGCATTCCCAAAAGCGCCTGGCCTGCCGAATACGACAACCGTGTGGTTAACGTTATCCGCATCAATGCCACCGCTGATCTGCGTTTTGATCCCGCTGAAGTCAGCGTCAAAGCCGGCAGTGCGGTTCGACTGACTTTCTTCAATCCCGACAGCATGTATCACAACCTGGCGATCATTGAGAAGGGCTCGCTCGATGAGATCGGACTGAAGGCTGACATGATGGCTGGCGATCCCGACGGTTTGAAAAAGAACTACATCCCCGACGATCCGCGGGTGCTGCACGCCACGCCGCAGATCACCCTCGGTCCCGGACTGGCGCGCTCGCACACCATGGTTTTCTACGCTCCTGAGGAACCCGGTGACTACCCGTACATCTGCACCTTCCCCGGTCACTGGCGCGCCATGAAAGGCGTGCTCCACGTGGTTGAGTAGTGGAGAGAGGGTAACTGCGAGCGTCAGCGAGTGGCAAGGTCGCGCGCACACGCCTCGTCCAGACGACCGCTCGCTGGCGGTCGCGGCTGCCTTTACCGCTTGTCCCTGCGCCAGTGGCTCCAGCCACGTTCCTTCATCCAGGCTTTCACGTAGCGTCGATCACGTTGGATTTGCTGGCGGGGTCCGCGCTGATCGAAGCGTCGCGCGGACGCGATCACCGGTCCCGGCAGTGCCATGATTTTTCCCAGCTGCCGGAGTCGCAGAGAAAAATCGAGATCCTCGGCAACATCGAGCGTCTCGTCGAATCCGCCCAGGGCGTCGAATCCCGACCGGCGCACAAACATCGCCTGGTCGCCGTAAAAGTAATGCCAATAGCGACCGCGCAAATCAGCAACGAACGAGGACCAGTTTAGATAAAGCGATGACGGCTCGAAGCGTCGACAAAACCCGCCGCCCTGAATTTCAGGATTCTCCATCGCTGTGGCTAAAGTCGACAGCGACAACGGTGGGACCCTGGTGTCGGCATGGACGCACCAGAGCACGTCGGCGTCCGTTGCGTTCGCACCGAGGTTGAGTTGATGGGCCCGCTGCTGCCGTTCGCTGACGATCACCCGGCAGGCGATTTTTTTGGCGACGGCCACCGAGTCGTCATCGCTGCCGCCATCGACGACGATGATTTCGAGCGAACCGTTGGCAAAAGATTCGCGCGCCTCCACCAGCGCCTGCAATGTTGCCGGCAAATGCTCTGCCTCGTTGAGGCAGGGAATGATGACAGCGATGCCGGACATAGCGTCATGATCAGCGACAAAAACTTATCACGCAACGTCCGCCACAGTTGTTTCGCCCCGACCGCGCTCTTGACGCGGCCCCTGCCAGCCCTACAATCCGCCCTCGAACACTAAGTACCAATTTCCATGGATAACGACAACTCCGCTGCAGAGGAACTCGCTGAACTCAAGGCCATCAACGCAGGCCCGATCGGTAAACGCCTCGCCTACTTCACCAAAAAAAGCGGACCCGGTTGGCTGCAGGGGGCGATTACCCTTGGCGGTGGCTCATTGGCCGGAGCGCTCTATCTGGGCGTGTTCGCCGGTAACAACATGATGTGGTTGCAGCCGATGGCGATGATTCTCGGCGTGATCATGCTCGCTGCGATTTCTTACGTTACTCTGTCGACCGGTGAGCGCCCGTTTCGTTCGATCAATGAACACGTCAGTCCCGTCCTCGGTTGGGCGTGGATTATCGCGACGCTCATGGCCAACATCGTCTGGTGCATGCCGCAGTTCGCGCTCGGCACGGCGGCCGTTCAACAGAATCTGCTCGGTGGCAAGACCGATGGCATCGGCTCAACGATGGCGATTTCCGCCGTGTTGTTCGGCGTCGCCGTGCTGGTTAACCTGTTCTACGAAAGTGGTGGCAAAGGCATCAAGCTGTTCGAGATGATCCTTAAAATTCTGGTCGGCATCGTCGTGTTGTCTTTCTTCGGCGTGGTCATCACGCTGACGGTTAACGGCAAGCTCGATTGGGGCACGATCTTCGCAGGATTCATCCCCAGTATTTCCAGCCTCACTGAGGCGGCGCCGACTTTCGGCCCCGCGATTCAGGCGACCGGTGAAAACGCCGGCTTCTGGAGCAGTAAGATTGCCGCCGACCAGCGCGACATCGTCATGACCGCATTCGGAACCGCAGTCGGTATCAACATGACCTTCCTGCTGCCCTATTCGATGCTGAAGAAGCGTTGGGGCAAAGCCCATCGCGGGCTGGCGATTTTTGACCTTTCGATCGGTCTGATCGTGCCGTTCGTGCTGGCCACTGCCTGTGTGGTGATCGCTTCCGCGTCGACCTTTCACGCTCAGTACGGCGACGTGCTCAACGAGGACGGCACTGTCAAAGAAGAGATGGCCGGTGCCTATGCCAGCCAGATCGATGCGCTGGTCCAACACCGTGCAGGTGACGCAGCGGCGACCATGGATGCGGATGCCATGACCGCGGCTCGTGATGCCCTGCCGCTGGCCGACCGCCAACTGGCTGCCATGCTCGCCAAGCGCGACAACCTCAATCTCGCCGGAGCGCTCGAACCGCTGGCCGGCAAAGGCGTCTCGCAGATCGTGTTCGGTATCGGCGTGCTCGGCATGGCCGTTTCGACGATCATCATCCTGATGCTGATCAACGGTTTTACGCTTTGTGAAATGTTCAATGTGCCCGGCAATCGCGCGGTGCATTTCGCCGGGGCCGTAATTGCCGGCGTCGGTGGCTTTCTCGGACTGAAGTATCTGTGGAGCGATTCCAACATCAAAGCTGCCATGGCGATTCCGACTTCGGTGATCGGAAGCTCGCTGCTGCCGATTGCTTACTTCACTTTCCTGCTGCTGATGAATTCCGGCTCGGTGCTCGGTGCCGATCGTCTGCGCGGTGGCAAACGACTGTTGATGAATGTTCTCATGGTGATCGCTACCACGGTTGCCACCGCCGGCTCGGTATGGGCGATCAAAGGCAAAAATCTTGGCGCCATTCCGATCGGCAAGATCGGCATCTGCATCCTCATCGCCCTGTTCATTCTCGGTACCATCGGCTTCGCCAGCAAATCGATGAAAGCCAAAGCCGACCGGAGCCTGCTCGCCGACGCGGAAAAATAGCAACTCATTGGACGAGCTCCTAACTCCTAACTCCTAACACCCAACTCCTACCTCCTACTCCCCAAATGAAATTCGGAATCATCGGCGCCGGCATGATCGCCAACTTCCACGCCAAGGCCATCGAGGCCATGGCTGACGGCGAACTGCACTCGGTGTTCGGTCGCAATCAGGAAAAAGCGGAAGCCCTCGCCGCCGAGCTCGGCTGCAAAGCTTACTGGGATCTCGACGAGTTCCTCAACGATCCAGAATTGGAAATTGTCACCATTGCCACGCCTTCCGGCGCACATCTGGAGCCCGCGCTGGCGGCGGCCAAGGCCGGCAAGCACATCATTTGTGAAAAGCCGCTCGAGGTCACGCCTGAGCGCATCGACAAAATGATCGCCGCCTGTGAAAAAGCCGGCGTCACCCTGAGCGGAATTTTTAACCGCCGTTTTCACCCGGCGATGGAAGTCTTTAAAAAGGCCGTCGACGAAGGTCGTTTCGGCAAATTGACGATGTGCGATGCCTATACCAAATGGTATCGCGATCAGGCTTACTACGATTCCGGTGCCTGGCGCGGCACCTGGGAACTCGACGGCGGCGGTGCTTTGATGAATCAATCGATCCATCTCATCGACCAGCTCATCTATCTCGCCGGCGACGTCAAAAGCGTCACTGCATCGATGGCCTGTCTCGCCCATGACGGCATCGAAGTCGAAGACACCGCCGTCGCGGCGCTCGAATTTAAAAACGGTGCCCGCGGCGTCATCCAGGGCTCGACCGCGTGTTGGTCGTCGACCGGCCATCCCGCTGAAGTCGATATTTGCGGTGACCAGGGCTCGGTATTTCTCGCCGATGAACAGTTCCGCGCCTGGGATTTCGCCGAGGCAAAACCGGAGGACGAAGAGATCCGCAAAACCATGATGCAGGGAGCGGAAGCCGAAGGCCTCGGCGCCAACGACCCGTCGAAAATCAACTTCACCGGTCACCAGCGCAACTTCGAAGACGTCGTCTCGGCGATCAAAGAAGGCCGCGAACCGTCCGTCGGCGGCGCCGAAGCGCGTCGTGCCGTGGCACTGATCTGCGCGATCTACGAAAGCGCCATGCACGACGGCAAGAAGGTCGAGCTGTGATGAACTGGTAGCGGAATTGGTCAGAATTTCGTCAGTGCCCCGGCCACCAGCCGACCCGTTGGACGAGAGTGTGATACCGCCGTCCCGGCGGTCCGAGCTGGACGGCATGCGATTGAGAGTGGTGGGCACACCCGTCAGCGGTAGGGACAAGCGGCCTCGCTTGTCCGCGAGCGTTGGGTAGTTTCCGCCCGCGGAATACCCACCG
>CBDULB010000097.1:0-23573 GCA_965367965.1 uncultured bacterium
GCAAGCCGTCCACCGCATCCGCCTAATAGCGGGACTGGCGTGCATCGCCGTCGCCGAACAACTCAAAGAAGTCGTCGCCACCTACCCCGGCGTGCACGACGCCCAGGACACCTTCATCATCGGCATCCCCGTCTCGATCCTGTCGCTGTTCGGCTTTCTCGCCCTGTCCGGCATCGTCGTTAACGACTCCCTCGTCCTGGTCGCGCGCATCGATGACCTCCGCGCCGAACAGGGCATGTCACTGCGCGAAGCCGTCATCGAAGCCGGACCGCAACGTTTCCGCGCCATCCTGCTGACTACCCTGACCACCTTCATCGGTCTGGTGCCGATCCTGCTCGAAGGCAGCACCCAGGCACAGTTCCTGAAACCCATGGCCGTCTCGGTCGCCTTCGGGGTGATGTTCGCCACCGCCATCACCCTGGTGCTCCTACCGGTGCTGATGATCATCGTCGACGAGACCTTCGGCGCTTCGTTTAAATACTACCGCGGGCTGCTGAAGGGTGAATCTGGTGGCGATTCTGCGGGCAGGGCTTCGTGAGGTCTCTGCTGCCACCGTAAACAGAATCCGCCGTCGGCACGCGGTTGTTCAGGACCACGGGTAAGCCGGAGAAGACCTTACCGTGAAAGTCAACCAGCCCATACTCGGCCGCAAAGGGACTCTGCTTCTGCTGGTTGTCCTCGGAGCCTTTCCACCGCTGACGATCGATCTCTATCTGCCCGCCATGCCGCAGATGGCCGGCACTTTTGCGACCAGTCACGGCCTGGTCAACCTGACGCTGGGCGCCTACATGGCCGCCTTTGCCATCGGCATACTGTTCTGGGGGCCACTCAGTGAACGGACCGGTCGCAGGCCGATCCTGTTTGCTGCCCTGGCAATCTATAGTCAGCAGCGGTGCCGGCGACACCTCTTTGCCCGCCTGGCTCGCGGCGTCAATCGCCGCCGTCTTTGCCGCATCTTCGGCCTGAGTGACGAAGATGGCTGGTTTTCGACTCTTCAAATGAGATCTGGCCAGGCCGTGAAAATCACTTTACCTGCCGCCTTTAAAGCAATTCCTTCATCAATCCGCCATCCCGATGATCCGATACCTGCTTATTTCACTGCTTGTCACCAGCCAATGCGTATTCGCTGATGGACGCGAGTTCTCGCTCGAACTCGCCCCACAGGCAGGCGAACGTTTTGAAAAGGTTCAATTTTCCGGCTGGGTTCCGGATTCTCCCGATCCTGTCTCGGCGGTGATTATCCATCAACACGGATGCACCAACGCCTCGCCGGAAAAACATCCTCCGGTGACCGGTGATTCTCACTGGCAGGCGCTGGCCCGCAAACACCACTGCGCCCTGCTCTCTCCCCAGTATTTCGTGGCGGGTTCCTGCTCGGACTGGAACGACCCCGACAGCGGTTCGGAACGCGCTTTGCTGTCGGCGCTCGACGAGTTGGCGCAATGGTCAGGCCATGCGGAGGTGGCCGATGCGCCCTGGGTTTTGTGGGGGCACTCCGGCGGCTCAAGTTGGTCGTCGCAGATGATGACACGATATCCGGACCGGGTGCTGGCCGCATCGTTCCGGGGAGGTTGTCACAAGCAGTTCGGTGATGCCGCGTTCCGTGCGCAGTTCGCTCCGATCGCCCGCAACATCCCGATGCTCTTTGTGTGGGGAAAACGCGAAACCGTTCCCGAGTCGAGTCACTACGTCTCGTGGAATCCCATGAATGCGATGTTTGACCAACTGCGCTCAGCCGGCGGAAAGGTGAGCCGTTTGGTCGACCCCGCTTCCGAACACGGCTGTGACAACTCGCGACTCGTGGTGATCCCCTTCTTCGATGCCGTTCTGAGCGCCAGACTTGCGCAGGAACCGCTGCCCGCTGCCTTCGGCGACAAAGACACGCTGGAGATTCACGATGCTTCCGCTGATGTGAAAAACGATCCATCCATGGTGTGGCTGCCAAACCCATCGATCGCTGCGCTCTGGCAGGAATACTCGCGCAGCGGTCAGCTCCCTGAGCACGATCCGCCAGGCACGACTCCATCCCTGACGCTGAGCAAAGAAGCTGCGACCGGCAAGATGCTATTGAGTTGGCAAGTCACTCCCGATCTTGTTGGCGGTCTTCGCGCGGTGCGGATTTACCGCGACGGCGAGCTATGGAAAGAAATCGGAGTGGCGGCCGGTGACGCGGTGGCGACCAGTCGGGACGCCACGCCGGAGCCGCTGCGCACGACCACATTGAGCGACGACTCCGCCGGTCCTCATGTCTACTCGCTGAGCTTCGTCGATGCCGCCGGAAACGAGTCTCAACGAAGTGGGGCGAAAACCGAGTAGCCTCGCGAAAATTCCTGGATGCGGAGATACGGTGCGTAAACCGCGCGACGATCCGTCTGCCCTCAAGCCGACTGCGGGAGCGGCGAAAACGTGATACTGGCGTCCCGCCAGTCCACCGTGGACGAGCCGTCCAGCTCGGGACCGCCGGGACGGCGGTATCACATTCCCGTCCACCACCACCACCGCAATCACACCCCGTCGTCCGGACGATGCCTTGCTTGCGGTGAAGGCGCATTTTTCGTTTTTGAGACTTGGCGCCCGCCCGGTGCCCGGCTCCAACTCATCTAATTTGTGAACTAACCGATAATCTAGACGCTTTGCATCTTTGCCTCGGACTGCTACCTTGCCGGTTCAGCTGCAGGAACCTGTCATGAGTCAGTCATCATCCGGATCACAGGGATCGGGGGCAAATCGCTCCGATTTTGTGCCCCCGTCGGTCGAAGATCTCGACGCGGTTCTCGATGCCTATGAGTTTATCGAGATCCTCGGACGCGGCGGCATGGGCGCGGTATACAAGGCTCGCCAGATCACCCTGGACCGGCTTGTCGCGATCAAAATTCTCCCTCAGATGGATGACGACAACGACGAGTTTCATTTCTCGGAGCGTTTCCAGCGGGAGGCCCGCGCGATGGCGCGGCTGAGTCATCCCAATATCATCGGGGTCATCGATTTCGGGCAAACCAGTGACGGACAGCTCTACATCGTGATGGAGTATGTCGAGGGTACTGACCTGCACGTGCTGATCCGTGGCGGCCAACTGACCACCGAGCACATTTTCGGTTGGATGCCGCAGATCTGCGACGCCATGCAGTACGCCCACAGCCAGGGCATCGTTCACCGCGATATCAAGCCGGCGAACATCATGATTAACACCGGGGGCGTGGTGAAAATCGCTGACTTCGGTCTCGCCAAACTGGGTGACATCGATTCTCAAACCACCCGGCTGACGATGACCAACGTGGCGATGGGCACTCCCGACTATGTCGCCCCGGAGGTTCTGGAAGAAGGCATCGAGCCGGACCACCGCGCCGATCTCTACGCGGTGGGTGTGATGATCTATGAAATGCTGACCGGGAAAATTCCCCGCGGCGCCTGGCGCGCCCCGTCAAGTTTGAAGCCGGATCTCGATCCCCGCTTTGACGAGTTGGTGATCCACGCCATGGACGCCGACCCCGATACCCGCTTCCAGCATGCGTCGGAGATCAGCTCGCAACTGACTTCGATTCATACTACCCGTCCGGTGGCTCAAATCGCCACCCCGGGAGGCGCAAAGCTCAACCTCCCCGCCAGTGATACCGCACCGGTGTCGCCATCCGCCGCGGCTGCGAGTAGTTCCACTGGCATGAAGCTGCAAAGCCCGCCTTCGTCGGCAGCGGATCTTAAACAGCAGCAGCACAAGTCGAAGACCGGGCTGATTATCGGCGGTAGCGTCGCCGCCTGCCTCGTTGCCGCAGGCCTTGCCGCATGGCTGATGCGTGACGGTAACAACGATGGATCGGGCAGCGACACGCAAGACAGCAGCATCGACCTCGCCGCAAACGCAGGCAGTGCCTCGACCCTGTTACCGACTGACGCGACACCGCCTGCTGCGGCGCCCGATGAACCGGCAATGGCAACGCCAAGGGGTGAACCGGCGCCTGCGGACCGGAAACCTTCTCCCCCGGCCCCTGCCCCGGCTCCTTCCGGTGACACAAACGAGCCTGAGGCGGAGCCAAAACCGGATCCGGCCCCCGAAACGGAATCGACTGCAGATCCCGCCACGGCAACTGCGGAGTCCGGCTACGCCGGCCCTCCCCTTCTGCCGGTTCGCCGCGCCATCCACCTACACAGCGGTGACCGGCCTCAGCTCGAAGTCCAGAATTTGAAATACAGCCGCGACAATCGGTGGACCTTCGAGCTTTGGATTTCGGCCGGCCTACCGGAAAATCCGATGACCATGATCGCCGGATTCGATGGCGTCAGCATGGTCGGCCACATCGACAACGATGGCACCAAGGGTTGGCACGTGGGGTTCATTGGAGTGATGGGAACTCCGATCAGGATCGATCAGCCGCAGCATCTCGCCTTTCAGGGGGACGGGGAATTCATCGAAATTTTTGTCGATGGCGTCTCCGCCGGTAAAGGCCCGATCAGCGGCATCCCGGACGGCGAACGCGGCCGACCTCTAGTGATCGGGTCGGGCACCAAGGGCTATTACGACGAGATCCGTTTTTCCAAAGTAACCCGATACCACGGCAACTTTATTCCGCAACGCCGATTCGAAGCCGACCACGATACGCTGGCGCTGTGGCACTTCGACGACCTCTCCGATGAAGTCGCCACAGACTCGAGCGGCAACGGTCACGACATTCAGCTGGCAAACTTTCAGGGCTGGAGCTGGGCAGACCATTTCTATCCCGAATTCGTCCACCCCGGAGACCCGGCGGGAGCGATCCACCAGCGCCAGCAGGCCTGGGCAGAACACTACGGCGTGCCCGTCGAATTCGAGAACTCGATCGGAATGAAGTTTCGCCTGATCCCGGGAGGAAGCTTCGTCAAAGGTAACCAAAACAATTCGGACACCTCGCAGGACCACCCCCTGTATTTCGGCGTCCACGAAGTCACCCAGGCGGAATTCGAGGAAATCGCCGGCGAGAGCAAGAGCAGTTTCCGGGAGGGAGGCAGGGATGCGGAAGCCGTCACTGACCTCGATACCCGCACCCATCCGGTAGAGACCTGCGGTGTGTTCGACGCCGCCCGATTCTGCAATGAACTCAGTGAACGGGAGGGACTGGTGGCCGCCTATCGAACCGACGGCTTCAAGATAACGGCGATCGAAGAGGCCAACGGCTATCGCCTCGCCACCAGCGAAGAGTGGGAATATGCCTGCCGCGGCGGAACCACCAGCTCCTTTTTCGATGGCACCGATTCGGTAAACTACACGTCTCTGGAACGGTTCGCCCGCGCCGGAAAACGCACCTATCCGGTCGGCGAAAAGCTTGCCAACGATTTCGGACTTCACGACATGCAGGGCAATGTCTGTGAACTGGTGAACGGAAAATACGGCAGCAACTGGACCGCCTTCGAACCGGTCGTCCGTTTCGGCGGCTTTCGCCGCAACCGCAGCGTCAACAGTTGGGCCTCCTGGATGCAGGAGGAAGTCCCCTGGAAGCACAAAAACTCCGATCTCGGCTTCCGCATCGTGTTGCCTTCCTTGCTGGCCGTCGCCGAAATGCCCGAGGATCGCGAAATCAAAACCGTTACCCCTCCCCATCCGGCCGGGGAACAACTCACCCAATTGGAGCAGCAGATCCGCGGCGCTTTTTCCGAAAAAATCGAAACACCTTACCAGACAGCTCTGCAGAGACTCCGCGAGCAATTTCGCAACGCCCTCAGTCAGCGCGCCAGCAATGCTCAAGGTCAGGCCAAAGCTCTGTTCCAGACCGAACTCGACAGGTTCAGTAAAGGCGAAGCCTTGCCGGATGACGACTCCGGTCTGCCTCCGGCGATCGTTCAACTGCGCAAGACCTGGCGGCAACAGAACGCTAAGCTGCTCGCCGACCGAAAGACGGCATTCGAGGGATTCTGGCCAGGCGAGGCCGCGAAACTGCAACGGGCGACCGCTCAGTTCGACAAGCAGGGACTTACCTTTTTCGCCGGACAAAGCGAAGCGGTGGCCAATCGTCTGCGCCGGGATTTCCTCCGTGAGGAGATCGCCGACGGCACTTCGGGCTCCCTCACCCGGGAGGCGAACCGACCTTCGTCCAACACTCCCGTCAGCCCGAATCAAAAGGTCGATTGGGTTCCCCTGTTCGATTCCAACACTCTGGACAACTGGACCGCCACCGGTTCCGCGCGCTCTTTTTCCATCGACCGCGATGCCATCAAGGCCAGCGGCGAACCCGGATTTCTCTACTACACCGGCGATGTCTTTTACGGCGCTCGCTTTCGTGATTTCGATTTCAAGGCACAGGTCAAATCGGAAGGTGGCGCCAACTCCGGCATCTTTTTTCACGTCGCAAAGTCCAGCGAAGCATTTCCTTCTCAAGGCTATGAAGTGCAGATTCACAACGGTGGCCAGGACCCCGACAAAACCGGCAGCCTGGTCGGTATCGCCAAAGCGGAGGGTGCGGCGATCCCCGAAGGCGAGTGGTTCGACCTGGAGATTTCGGTGCGTGGCCGAGTTATCATCACCCGGGTAAACGGCAAAGAAGTCGTCACCCATCAACAACCGGCCGATTGGCAGCCACCCGAAGATTTTCCCGGCCGGAGAATCTCTGAAGGGACCTTCGCTCTTCAGTGCCACTTTCCGGAATCGGGAGCCACCTGGTTTCGAGATATCGCGGTCCGTCCCTACAAAGATCCCCTCACGCTCGAGGTCGAGGTGGCACCCGGTTCGATCGAGCGAAGTCCACCTGACCCATCGGAGCTTCCCAAAGGCCGACTGTATGCATTCGGCGTCGATTCCGAGGGCAAGCCGTTCGATCTTAAGGGGCTTGATCGCGGCAATGACTTTGTCGATGTCGAGATCCGCCCCGACTTCTGGACCGCGCTGCGTTCCCGGGGTATGCCCGTCAGTTCGAATCCGTACTGGGGAAACTACGCGAAGGAGCGCTTCGCCAAAGTCGGCATCGGCAGCTCCGGCGAACCCGGGATATTGAAACAGGACGGGACCTTGTTTCTAAACGCCAAACCGCCGGTTATCTGGCCGCCCGATAAGCCCATCAAGTTTGTCGATGTGACGGGTGGCTACAACAGTTTCTGCGGCCTGGGAGAAGACGGTCAGGTCTATCTCGACACAGCACCACACTACATATCCCGGCTCGCTCCCCTCGGATCGACCGACATCATTAAAATCGCTCAGTGGCACTCCACCCTGTGGTGTCTGCGAAGCAATGGACAGCTGGTGTGGTGCGGAGGCAATGTCGATCAAGCGTCGCTGCCCCCGGCTGAAATCGGCAGGCATCGAATTGTCGATGTGGTGGCCGATTCTGCGGGAATCGCCCTGGCGCTTTCCGATAAAGGTCAGGCACTTCTGTGGGCGCAGGCGGAATTCGATGAACTGAGCCCGGTGCCCGAATCTACCCGCACCGATATTTCACAGATTCGCGTCGGCTGGGGTGGAAAGGTCGCCGCAGTCCGCAAGAAAAACGGCAAATGGATCGCCTGGGGTAGCGACAAATTCGGCGTCGTTTCTAAAATCAACAGCCTCGGGCCGGAGGTCGTCGAAATGGCCTTCACCGAAAGCCAACTGCTGTGGATCGAGTAATTTTTTGGAAGCTCGGCAGCAGCCGTTTCGCATTTTCCCGACAGTCGCGGGAAGCAAACCTCACTCCTCCCGCACCAGCCCAGTCAGTACCGGGAATCTCGCCTCAAACTCCTCCAACCGCAGCGCCGACAGGCACTTCCTGCCGTCGCCCCGGCTCTCGATGATCCGGCTTCGCACAGGGTTTCGAAGTGATGCGAGCCCGTCGCCTTGCCCGGCTCCCGATCGAACTCGTAGCAGGCGAACTCGTGCTGCGGCTATATCGACATCTGCCGACTCGATTCGCCAACGGCTTCGAGCTGAGCACACTGATCCCTGAGGTTTGCTACGACGACGGCGCGGTCGGCTCTATCGACCAGCCCTTCGCAAAACCGGGACCGGCCAAACCGGCGTAAAACAGCGTCGCACCAAAACCTGTCGATCCGGCCACCGGTCCACGGCCTGACGAACCGCGGCTACCCGGGGCTCCGGCGGTGCTAAAGAAAAAATCCCGCGCTGCGCGGTTCCAGACATTTCTGCACAGGCTGAACGACAAATTCCCGGGACAATTTTGTAACCCTGCAGCGAACCAGGGGTTCTTTCCTGGTATGAAGGCCCTCCTGTTTTGTCTTACCTTAGTCGCGGCGGTGGCGAATGCCGGGCAGCCGGATGATTTGCCTGCCAACGAACTGCTTTTTGAACCCACCGATTCCGCGCGCAACCGGGTGGTTCCGGTAAAAGTGTATCTGCCCGCCGACCTAAAGTCCCCCGCGCCGGTGATTCTGTTTTCTCACGGCCTGGGTGGCTCGCGAATGAACAGCGTCTACCTCGGTCGGCATTGGTCTGAGCAGGGCTACGTGTGTGTTTTTATGCAGCACCCCGGCAGTGACGAAAGCGTCTGGAAGGAGGCGCAACTTGGCGAGAGAAAGTCGGCCATGGAAGGTGCAGCGAGTCTGAAATCGATGCTCGACCGGCTCGACGACGTGCCCTTTGTCATTGATCAGTTGGAACTCTGGAACGCCGACGAAAAACACCCGGCTTTTGCAAAGCTGGACCTGGAGCACATCGGCATGTGTGGCCACAGTTTCGGTGCGGTGACCACTCAGGCAATGATGGGGCAAAAGTTCAGGGGCGATCGAAGCGTTGCCGATCCGCGTCTCGATGCCTTCTTTGCGATGAGCCCGTCAGAACCAAGAGGCGGAACGTCCGCCGCCGCTTTTGGCGAAATCGAAAAGCCCGTGCTGACCATGACCGGCACCAGGGATGAAAATCCGATCAATCCGAATTCGCTGCCGGCCACGCGACGGGAAGTTTATAAAGCGCTGCCTGCGGGTGATAAATATGAGCTGGTTCTTGAAGGCGCCGAACACTCGGCATTTTCTGACGCCGGCGACCGGGCAGCGAAGCGGATTGCTCATCACCATCCGGCGATTCAGAAAATCAGCACCATGTTCTGGGACGCCTACTTGAAGCATGATCCCGCCGCGAAACAATGGCTTCAGTCAGAACAACCCAAAACGGAAAATGGCGTGCTGGTGGAAGAGGACATTTGGGCCTGGAAGTAGAAACGCGTAACCTCAGCGTGCCACTCGAAATCATCGCCCTGAACATTCAGCGCAACCATTTCATCCTCAGTAAGCGCCACGTTTTCGAGGGAAACGCTCTCAACATCAATCTTGTTCCGTCGCCCTCGCCGCCAGCGTGCGTTTGAGATCCGCCTTGTTCAGATCCCAGGCCTGCTGAATCTTCTCGCTGCGCGTTTTCCAAAGCGCTTCGTCATCGGGCACCCATTCGTAGCTCATCGGAGTGAACATCCGGTCCTTGAGAAGATCAAACTCGGCCGTCGTGCCGGTTTCACTCTTGCCGGTGACGACGATTTTTTTGACCACCTCGTGTTCCTCATCCGAGAGATACCCGTGAATCTTGAGCCAGGACTCCACCGTCTGCGCCGCGACCGCCGGATTCAAGGTCGCCTGCTTGGCACGGGCCGACTTCATCACCAACTCAATCGCCGGTGACTCCGCCTGCGCCGCAGCGAGAATCAACTGGCGGGTATGGTCGTCGATGTCTTCCATGGTCGTCATCGCATCGACCACGGCGGACACGACATGAATCTTGCGGATCACCGGCAGCGATTTCATTTTCATGATATCGATCGGCCGTGAAATCGGCACAATCTCGACCTCGCCGTCGAGGTCCGCGATCTGCTGAAAATAGCGCGAAAGTTGCGAACTCGTCACCGCCTTGCTGTTGCGCTGCAACACCAGAATCGAACTCTCAAAGTCGTAATAGAACGCGGCACACTCCGCCATTCCCTCATCCTTATTCAGGTTCACCGGGACGATCTCGCCGGCGAGATTGGCGCGAAAGCCGGCCGGAGCCATGGAAATGCGCATCATGTCGCCCAGATAACCGTCGCCACTCACGTTTCCGCGAGCGAGACGGATCCAGTCATCGTTGATTTCCTCGTTTCGCTTTTCACTGTCCGCGGCAAGCGAGTGAAGGTCTTTTAGAATGATTTCAAGATCTGACGAGGATGGGATGTCGACCGAAAAGAAGTCGATTTTGGAAGTCTTATGCATGGGGCGGCTCCCCTATGCGAATTGCGACAGACGGTCAAACAGATCATTTCCTGAACGCCACATTTAACGTCAATACTGGGCATGATTCGATTCTCCAACCCCGCTCCGGGGGCGAGCGGACGGGTGGCAACAGCCATTTTCCTGCTGTTCCCTGCTCCTGAACCTCAAGCGCTGCGCACCAGCTCAATCAGCCCCGGGAACCTCTCCTCAAACTCCTCCAGACGCAGCGCCGACAGACACTTTCTGCCCTCGACCCGGCTCTCGATGATGCCGGCTTCGCGCAGCGTCTCGAAGTGGTGCGAGACCGTCGCCTTGCCCGGCTCCAGATCGAACTCGTTGCAGGCGAACTCGTGCTCCGGCTGCTGCAACATCTGCCGCACGATGGCCAGCCGGCACGGATCGGCCAGCGCCTGCATCGCAAACGGCAGGGTCACCGATGCCAGTTTCGGATGCTGATACTTCTTGCTGGAGGTGCTTTTGGCCATCACTTCGTTTCAACGCAGCTTGCACGAATGTTCGATCTGGATCAAACTATCATTTGACCGGATCGCAAGATTGTTTAAGTTCGATCAAAATCGAACAATGAACTCAAAAAACTCCCTCCTTCACCAGCCGGTTAAAATCGGTGCCTGGCAGCTGCCGAACCGGATCATCATGGCGCCGCTGACCCGCTGCCGCGCCGGCGAAGGCCGCGTGCCGAATGAGCTGATGGCGGAATATTACGCCCAGCGCGCCTCCGCCGGACTGATCATTTCCGAGGCGACCTCGGTCGACCCGATGGGCGTCGGCTACCCGGACACGCCCGGCATCTGGTCGGACGCACAGGTCGAGGGGTGGAAGCTGATCACCGAACGCGTGCATGCCGCCGGTGGTCGCATCATTCTGCAACTGTGGCACGTCGGCCGCATCTCGGATCCGATTTACCTCGATGGCAAACTGCCGGTCGCCCCGAGCGCGATCAAAGCCGCGGGCCACGTCAGCCTGATCCGCCCGATGAAGGAATTCGAAACACCGCGCGCGCTCGAATTGGAGGAAATCCCGCAGATCGTCGAGCAGTTCAAACGCGGCGCAGCCAATGCCAAGCGCGCCGGCTTCGACGGCGTCGAAATCCACGGAGCCAACGGGTACCTGCTCGATCAATTTCTGCAGGACAGCACCAACCGGCGCACTGACGAATACGGCGGCCCGGTCGAAAATCGCGCGCGCCTGATGCTCGAGGTGGTCGATGCCGTCGTCGGCGTCTGGGGCGCGGATCGAGTCGGCCTGCACCTGGCACCGCGCGGTGATGCCCACGACATGGGCGACTCCAATGCCGCCGCCACCTTCGGCTACCTTGCCCGCGAGTGCGGCAGGCGCGGACTGGCGTTTCTGTTCGCCCGCGAGAGCGCCGATCAGCCGCGCCTCGGCTCGATGATGAAAAAAGAATTCGGCGGCGCCTTCATCGTCAACCAGCAGCTCGATCAGGCGACCGCTGAAAAACTGATCGAATCCGGAGAAGCGGATGCCGCCTCCTGGGGCCAGCAGTTCATCGCCAATCCCGATCTGCCGGAGCGATTTGCCAATGGCACCAAGTTGAACGAGCCGGACCCCGAGACCTTTTACGGCGACGGACCGGCCGGCTATACCGACTACCCCTTCGCGGAACCGGAACTGGCCAAACTGACGTAAAACAACGGTGCACAAAGACCTGTCGATCCAGCCACCGGCCCACGGCCCGACGGACCGCGGCTACCCCCATCCTCCGGACGCTGCTTAGCCGCCTCTGTCAAAAGCTGGACCTTGCGTTGGTGAAGCGGCAAGCGCCCCCTCTGACCCGACTCCCGTCCCCGAAAAAAAATTCAATTTGACCCGGCTAATAGTTCCATTATTCTAAAACTATGAAAATAAATGCCGCTGCCGAAGTCCTCGCCAGTCTTGCCCAGCCGAGCCGCCTGCGAGTCTTCCGGGTGCTGGTCGAATCGCCTGAGGAGGGCCTGTGCGCCGGTGACATTTCGAAGCGGCTGCGAATCCCGAAACCGACTCTCTCCTTTCACCTGAAAGAGCTGAGCAACGCCGGACTCATCGAGGCCCGCAAAGAGGGGCGCTCACTTTTTTACCAGATCCGCTGTGCCCGGATGCAGCAGCTGATGGCATTTCTCACCGAAGACTGCTGCCAGGGACGGCCCGATCTCTGTTTCCCCCAGGCAAGCGAAGCATGCTGCGACGTCGCCGGCTGACTCTGCCACCGTCACGGCCTTTTCGACTTTCGTAACGGTTGTGACCTGTCCACGCCCACCCTGTCATTACCACCAACCCCGGCCCGGTAACCACGCGGTCAGCAACTCCCTCACTCCGCCCGCCCTATGAGCCTGAATACCAAATCAATGAGCCTTTTCGAGCGACATCTCACCCTGTGGGTGGGGCTCTGCATTGTGCTCGGCATTGCCCTCGGCAAAGTCGCTCCCGGTCTCGCCGAATCGCTCGATGGTATGGCCATCTACGTCAACGACGCCCCGGTGGTCTCGATCCCCATCGCCATCTGCCTGTTCTTCATGATGTATCCGATCATGGTCAAGATCGACTTCGGCGAGGTCGTCAAAGCGAGCCGCAACGCCAGGCCGGTGATGCTGACACTGATCGTGAACTGGGGCATTAAACCGTTCTCCATGCTGGCCATCGCCACGCTGTTCCTGGGCGTCTTTTTCAAGGACCTGCTGCCGGGAACCGAGATCGTCAAAGACGGCAGCGAAGTGGAGCTGTATCGCTCGTACATTTCCGGTGCCATTCTTCTGGGGATCGCACCGTGCACCGCCATGGTGCTGGTCTGGAGCTACCTCGCCAAAGGCAATCAGGGGCTGACGCTGGTCATGGTGGCGATCAACTCGCTGACCATGCTGCTCCTCTACGGCGTGCTCGGCGGTTGGCTGCTCGGCATCAATCACATGCCGGTGCCCTGGCAGGCGCTGCTGTTGTCAGTATCGATCTATGTAGCGCTGCCCCTGGTGGCCGGCTACTTTTCCCGGGTGTGGGTGATAAAGGCCAAAGGGCCGGAGTGGTTTAAGGAAAAATTTCTCCACTTCCTCACGCCGGTCTCGATCATCGCCTTGCTGGCGACACTGGTGCTGCTGTTCAGTTTCAAGGGCGAGACGATCCTCGCCAATCCGCTGACGATCCTGTGGATCGCCATTCCGCTGACGGTGCAGACGGTGGTAGTTTTCGCCCTTACCTACGGCCTCGCCAGGCTGCTCAAGCTCTCCTTCGAGGACGCCGCCCCGTCGGCGATGATCGGTGCCTCCAATCACTTCGAGGTCGCCATCGCCACTGCGGTGATGCTGTTCGGCCTGTCCTCCGGTGCCGCGCTCGCCACCGTGGTCGGCGTTTTAATCGAAGTGCCTCTGATGCTGCTTCTGGTGCGGTTCTGCCAGCGAACCCGCCACTGGTTCCCGCGCACGGAGAGCTAGTATAGCGGTACAGGATTGAGGCGAATGATCGATAACTGCCCGCTCCTCTCCCCGGCAAGGCAGCGCGTAAACTTCGGAACCCGCCCCCAAAAAAGCCATTTCCTGCGCGCAGGGACGCGTTTAGAGGTTGTGCAGTCATGACTGCTTCCATCCTCAGAACGATCACCCGATTTACGGGCTTGCTGCTGCTGTCGGGTGCGGCGGTGTCCACGGCCGGCGCGGAACTCGTGGTGCATGTTTCGCGAACCGCTGCCGATGGCGGTGCCGGTGCAGACGGCAGTGCGCAAAAGCCCTTCGTCAGCATCACCGCAGCGCGGGATTTCATCCGCGCGGGTAGAAAGGACGGCAAGATTCCCCCCACCGAAGCCATCACCGTGGAGATCGCCGCAGGCGTCTATCCGATTGAAAAGTTGATCGCCTTCACAGCCGCAGACGGCGGCACGGCGGAGGCTCCGGTCACCTACCGTGCCGAGAAAAAGGGCGCCGCCGAGTTGCGCGGCGGGGTCACACTGCCAGGCGATGCTTTCCGGAGAATCGACGACGCCGGGACGCTTTCCCGCCTCGCCGAATCGGCACGCGGCAAGGTCCTGGTGTGCGACCTCGGCAACTATATTTCCGCCGAACTACCGGTTTTCGGCAACTCGTTTCGCGGCACGCCACCCGGTCCATGGCTGTATGTCGACGGCGAATCGATGACCCTCGCCCGCTGGCCGAACAAGGACGCCGACAACCACGGCTGGGCGGTGTTCAGCGAAGTGATCGACAAGGGCTTCGCCGATCCCGGTTCGAACGATCCGGCGATGCAGAAAGCGCATCCCGGAGCGTTCGTGTTCGATGACCCGCGACCGGCTAGCTGGGATATCGATGCAGGCGTTTGGTTGCTCGGCTACTGGACCCACGACTGGTACGACGAGAACATTCGCATCGACAGCTACGACGCGGAAAAGAAAGTCATCCGCCTCGCCGCCAGGCACAGCTACGGTCTCATGGGTGGTACATGGGGAGCGAAAGGACGCCGATTCTTCGCGCACAACCTTCTCGCCGAGCTCGACGCGCCCGGCGAGTGGTTCGTCGACCGCGTCGAAAAGAAACTCTTCTATTATCCTGCCAGTCCGATCGCCGACAGCGAAGTGGTGCTCGCCACCAGCACCGAATCGCTGCTGTCTTTCACTGACACCAAACATCTGAATCTCGAAGGCCTCTCGTTCGGCTACAGCCATGGCAGCGGACTGAGCGCGAAGCAAGTCGAGCACCTGGCGATCAGCGGCTGCACCTTTCACAATCTCTCGGGAACCGGCATCACTCTCAACGGCGCGCACAGCCGCGTGCAGTCCTGCGACATTTTTAACATCGGCCGCAACGGCATCTCGCTCAGTGGCGGTGACCGCAAGACGCTCACCCCGGCGGAAAACCTGATCGCCAACAACCACATCCATCACTACGCGCTGTTTCAGCGCACCTACGCCCCGGCGATCAGTGCCAGCGGCTGCGGCCAGACGGTGCGCAACAATCTCATTCACCACGCGCCGCACAACGCCATCGGCTACAGCGGTAACGAGCACCTGTTCGAGCTCAACGAAATCCACCACGTGGTCATGGAAACAGGAGACTCCGGAGCATTCTACACCGGCCGCGACTGGACCAGCCAGGGCAACGTTCTGCGCCACAACTTCATCCACGACCTCGGCGGCGATACCATCGGCGGCAGCCACACCATGGGCATCTACCTCGATGACTGTGACAGCGGCGACACCCTCCAGGGCAATGTCTTTCACAAGGCAGGTCGCGCCATCATGATCGGCGGCGGACGCGACAACCCGGTGCGCAACAACCTCGTCATCGACAGCGCTGTCGGCCTGCACCTCGACGCGCGCGGCATGAGCTGGAAGCAATGGAATAATCCTGATGAACCCAGCTGGATGTTGGAAAAGAAAGCCGAGGCGCTCAGCTACAAGAGTCCGCCATGGAGCGAAAAATACCCCTCGCTGGCGAAAATCATGAGCGACTCGCCCCGGGAGCCGCTGCACAATCCCATCACCGGCAACGTTTTCATCAACACCTCAGAGAAGGTAATGAGCCTCAGTAAAGACTCCACCGCCATCCTGCCGAAGCTGAAGATCGAAGACAACCTGATGATCCAACCCGCGGACGCGGAGCCGAAAATCACCGCTCCAATCGACAAGCAGCCCGGCTTTTCCGTCGAAACCGAAGCCCCCGCCGACCTCGGCTTCACCGACGCCGCCAACGGCGATTTTTCCCTCAAGGAAGGCGCATGGCTGCTGCAAAAATCACCCGGCCTGAAGGAAATCCCGTTCGACAAAATCGGACTCTACCGGGACCCGTGGCGCACCGACCTGCCGTAACTCACTGAAGTTGCTCCAGGCGAGGCGAGCTGAATACGCAAACACGACCGTAACAATCAAAATTGGCAGCAGGGTCTTGATCATGAGTAAATGCTGAAGCATCACAACATTCGCTCCAAGCGAAACGCAGCAATTGTTCACGCCTTCCAGTCTTCCCTTTAGCCCCATGAAGTTTGCCGTCCAACACCTCAACCTTGTCCTGATGATGCTCGCCTGCTGCATTTCTGCACAGGCGCAATCAGAGCCCCCCGTCGTCGAAAAAGTCAGCGAAAAAATCCTGGAGAAAGCAGTTTATCTCAATGGCGACTACCTCGCCTTCATCCCCGAGGAACTTAAACCTGATCAAAAAATACCTCTGCTAATCTATCTCCACGGATCCGGCGGCACGGGTGACAATATCCAAAACATCAAGCGTCAGCCGATGGCGCTGCTTGACGGCATTCATCGTTTTAAAAAGGGGCCCTGCCTGGTGATTGCACCACAGTGCAAACACGAGAGCGACAAATCCAAGCAGCGCAGTATCTGGATTCCAGAGGACCTCGAACTGTTGCTTCAGCACCTCAAAGCCTCCCATCCCGAGATCGATACTGACCGGATCTACCTGTCCGGCATTAGCATGGGCGGCTACGGCTCATGGGTCTGGGGCGCCCACCACCCCGAGCACTTTGCCGCCATCGCCCCGATCGTCGGCGGCATCGGCCGCGGCGGCCCTAAAGACGTCACTCCCGATATCGAAAAATGGGCAATAAACCTCGCAAAAGTTCCCGTCTACGCATTTGCGGGCGCACTCGACCGGGTCGTGCCCGCAGAGCGTTCCGAACGCATGGTTGCCGCAATCCGCAAAGCCGGCGGCACCAGGGCCAGGATCAAGGTCTACCCCGAAGAGGGCCACGGCGCCGGAAGCGTGGTTTTCTCCAGCGCCGAGTTCTTCGACTGGATGTTCGCGCAAAAACGCGGCAAATAACCGGCTGCCGATTCCCACCGGCCCGCCATTAAACCGACACCCGGACGCTCCGTAGCCGCCTTTGTCAAAAGGTGGACCTTGCGTTGATGGAGTGGAGCGATGCTCGCCTTCACCCGACCGTGTCCCCCTTACCCGTTGACCTCCGTCCCGCGATCATGCGGCATCCCGGACTTTTCAATCGGGGGAATATCGCCACGCTACCGGCATGCGATTCATTCAGATTATTTCCATCTTAGTACTTTGTGGGCTGCCCGCATTGGCAGCCGAACCGGACCTTACCGGCATCGATGAAAAACAAATCATGATCCCGATGCGGGACGGGGCAAAGCTTTCAGCCTGGGTCTATTTTCCTCAAAACGTCGACACGCCTCTGCCGGTTGTTTTCGAACAACGTTATGCCTCACTCCGCGCCAACGGAACCCGGGAGTCAGCGGCGCGCTTAGCAAGATCCGGCTACATTGTCGCACTGGTGAATTATCGCGGCACCCACGATTCGGAAGGCAAATGGGTCGGCTACCGGGCGATGCAATGGGGCAAACTGCAGGACGGCTACGATGTCTGCGAATGGCTGGCGGCACAGCCGTGGAGCGATGGAAAAATCGGCACTTTCGGCAGTTCGCAGGGCGGCTACGCGCAGAATTATCTGGCCGTCACCCAACCGCCGCACCTCGTCTGCCAGTACATGATCGATACCGGCTTGAGCCTGTTTCACGAAGGATATCGCATCGGGGGAACGACCCGGCCGGAACGATTCGCGACGCTTGGCGGCACGCATAACCCGCAGGATAATCTCGATCTGCTCGCCGAGTGGTACCGACATCCGCACTACGACGACTACTGGAAAGACGAGGATGCGTCGCTTCATTTCGACAAAATGAATGTGCCGTGTTTTACCATCGGCAGCTGGTTTGATTTCATGAATCAGGGATCGATCGCAAGCTTCGTCGGACGGCAGCACCACGGGGGCGAAAACTCGCGCGGCAATCAATGGCTCGCGATTGGCCCGTGGTTGCACGGCCGAAGCAACAAAGGCCACAAGGTAGGCGAACTGGATTTTCCGGAGCGGGCCGCCTGGCCGGTCGACGACCACATGGTCCGCTGGTTTGATCACTGGTTGAAAGGCAAGCCCGAGGCCGCGGATGTCGTCAAGGCTCCACCCGTCCGCTACTTCGCGATGGGCGCCGTCGGCGAACCACGGGCACCGGGGAATCTGTGGCGTGATTTGCAGGATTGGCCACCGAAAGCCGGCGAGACATCGTATTTCCTAAGTGCCGAAGGAGCCCTGTCAAAAAGCCAGCCGGACGAAGGCAGCGACTCGACTTCGTTGCAAAGCGATCCGCGCCAGCCGATGCAGATTCCGGGACGATCATTTCCCGGAGCCCGCGATGCGCGCAAGTTTGAGGAGCAAAAAGAAGTCCTGACCTTTACCACGCAGCCTCTCGAAAATCCGGAGGAATGGACCGGTCGAATCTTTGCCAAGCTGTATGTAAAATCGACCGCGCCGGACACCGACATCATCGTCCGCGTCAGCGATGTTTATCCCGATGGCCGTTCGATTCTGCTGGTCGATTATCCGTGGCGGATGCGTTATCGCGACGGCTTTGATCACCAGGTTCTGATGACCCCCGGAGAAGTCCATGCCGTTAAATTTCCACTTGGTTGGATCAGTCAGATTTTTAACAGGGGGCATCGCATTCGCGTGACGATTTCGAGCACCGGCGCACCGCTCTACGAGCCAAATCCGCAGAACGGAAAACCGCTTACCATTGAGTTCCCTGATGATGCGCAAACCGCGACCAACACCATCATGCATAGCCAAGAGTATCCTTCGCAGATCATCGCCCCCACAGGAGTGATCACGGAAAAGCCCGAATTTGTGCTCGATGAAGTCTCCGCAAAAATCCGGCCCGATGAAAAACGGATTTACAAAAAGATCGACGGTCGCGAGTTGGAAATGCACCTCTTTCATCCGGAAGGACACAAGCCGGCCACCGACCGGCGCCCGGTCTTTCTATTCATCCACGGTGGCGGTTGGGCGGGCGGAGTGCCGCTCCGTTTCTACGCCTTCGCGAAACATTTCGCGGATCAGGGCATGGTCACCGCATCCATTCAATACCGGCTGTGGGATCGCAGCGGCAAAGGCAACACGGTCTTCGATTGCGTGAAAGACGGCCGCTCCGCGGTACGCTACCTGCGCGAAAATGCCGACGCTTTGGGAATCGATCCGAACAGGATCGTCATCAGTGGCGGTTCCGCAGGAGGCCATGTCGCCGTCTCCACCGCGCTGTTCGATGACGTCAATGAATCGACGGACAATCTCGATATTTCCTGCCGCCCCGATTTGATGGTGCTCCTGAATCCGGTCATCGACACGTCGGAAGCCGGATATGGAAAAAGTCGAATCGGTGAACGATGGCAGGAACTGTCCCCCGTTCATCACGTTAAAGCCGGCCTTCCCCCCGCGATCATCTTTCACGCCACCGGCGATCAATTGGTCCCCTACCTGGGGTCAAAACAGTTTCACGAAGCCTCGCTGAAAATGGGCAATGAAAGTGAACTGGTCGACTACGAAGGAGGCTGGCACGGCTACTTCATTTTCGACCTGAAGCTCTACGATGCCGTGATTTCGCGGACAGAAGAGTTTCTCCGGGCGAAGCGCTATATCGAATAGTGATTCGCCTGCCTCAGTGCTGTAATTGTAGGGCGGGCGCTCCGCCTGCCACAGTGCGTTGAAGAGTGCGGGCTTCGAGAAACCGGACAGCAGCCGCACTCGCTGAGCGCTTCGAGTGGCAAGCGAAGCGCTTGCCCTACAATTGTCTTCTGGCGCGCTACAATTGAAAAGTGAGCATCTCGCAATACCATCCAACTCACTTCCGCTTCGCAAGCTCGCTCGTATCCAGCACCTTGCCCTGCAGATTTTTAAACTCGACCGTCATTGTCGGGGCCCCGGCCGTCAGCGTGAGCAAGAGGTAATTGCTCTCCATCGAGTGAAATTTCGATTGGGGGTCAAGGTAAGCCGCTCCGTTGCCTTTGAAGCAGGTGTTGAAATAGGGCAGGCCGCCGCTCAGTTCGGCGCGCTCTGCGAAGTAGCCAAAGCCCGTCACCAGCGCACTGCCCTTACTGAAATGCTCGAGCCAGGCACCATTGGTAAGTCCATTGACCTGAGTCTGCTTCTCGTTCATGAGCGTAAACACAAATCCGTTGGTAGAGTTGTCCATGGTTTCGGCATACCACGTGAACTGTTCCGAATCGGGCTGCCAGGCATGGCAGGTTTGCCACGTCGTGCCGAAGTCGCTGAGGTGATTCAAATCCAGAGCGATAAAACGCAGATCAAAACCGCTTACATCAAAGTGCCATTTCCATTCGTCATCCGGTAGCGCGAAGAATTCACGGTACGCCGTGGCCTCGATGTCATAGACAGGATGAGTCGGCGGTTTCGGGCCACGTGCAGTAAGCTGGCGATCGTGATTGCCCAATATCGGCATCAGCGGCGTACTGCGAAACAAATCCGGATGCGAATCGATCAGCGCGCTGTAGGCCTTCGTGCCTTGCTTGCCCGGCTGATGCAAATGGCTGACATTGTCCCCTGCTGTGATAATCAGATGAACGTCGTCGTTTACGATGGCGGCCATATCCTCCTTCTTAAAGAATCCGCCCCAGTCACCGACGATGGCGACGCGCAACTCTTTGCTCGGATAACCTTTAAACGATGCCACCCTGGAAACCTCGTCACCGCTGCGAACCCGGTAATAACAGGGCGAGTCCCGCGTCTCCAATGGTATCTCGACGTGGTGCAGGTTCACCTTCTGCTCCGAAGAAACCAGACGCCCAAGCGCGGTCGTGGTTCCGAATTCGACAATCGAATTGCCGGGATTTTCGGTCTCCCAGTTGATCACTATTTTCGAAGGGTCGTTGCTCGCATGAGTTAACCAGATGCGCTCAATCGTGCCGGCCAATGCGCTCGATACAAACAACGAACCAGCGGCGAAGAATGACAGAAAGCGAACGTGCATTCTTGAAGATTACCCGTGGATAAAGATTCTCACGCTATATTTCCCTCCTGCCCGGCAGGGTCTGCGCCCCATCGACCACCCGCCTGCACTGGCGGTCGCCAGCTATTGCTTCATTCGGAGCTGATAAATGGCATTCACGGCATGCGGCTCCTCATGTTGAAAAACGGCAATGAATAGCGAGTCCGACGCCGGACTCAGGTAGTAAGGAACCATATCCTTTGGCAGTTTGGAGCTCAGATCCTCCCAGTTCCCCGCTTCGAATTGCTGCCACGTTTTGAAGCGAATGAGTTTGTTTCTATTACAGTCTTCATCGCCTGCATACGCGGGGCAAAAGTACGAAGAAGCATACCAGTATCCTTCGAAGAAATCGACATCGTTGATTACCAGGCCGGTCGATTGCCAACTTCCCGCCGGGGCATTCTTTTTCTTCCCGAAGCTCTGGTGAAGCGTGTATTTCTTCTTTTCGAAGTCATCAATTTCAATGACCAGACCATGGCTTGATCCGATCACATACAGTTTGTCATTTGCGCTCGTAAGAGCCCGGGAATAGCCGAGGTGCTTCGATAGATCAAGCTTGGTTGCCTCATGTTTCAGCGACTCGAATCGAAACACCATCCCATTGTTCGGATTCAGGCAATAGAGCCAACCGGTCTTGCCATCGCACACAATATCATGTGGACGATCCAACTTTTCACCTGCCAGAGAATCGATACTGCCACTCCATTGATTCACCGCCGGATCGCTGAAAGTGCGCAGCTGATGGTTTCCGGTATCGGTCACATAGAACAATTGATCACGCGGATTAAATGCCACGGAATGGGCATCCTTAAGCCCTTTCAGAGGTGATTCCATGAATGGCATTCCGGGAGCCTTGCGATAGAACAGGCGATTGTTGGCGGTGACGATTTCAGTGCTACCGCTCAGCAACAGATGGGTGCAGCTTTGAAAATCCGCCCCCCGGGATGAGTATTCCTCAATGACAATTTCACCGGCAGTGAGCGCTGGCAAATGCCAGCAACTGGTCACCAGGAGTATCACCAAGCGGGTTCGAAAGTTCACTGTTCGTTCCCTTTCTCTATTGTTCGGTCAAGCTCAAGGAAATCACTTTCGGTCATCCCACAATCGCACCGATATCGATCAAATGCATCTGCCGGCCTTCACCGGTATGCGGCGAATCGATCACGATCTTCGTTCCATCGCGACTGAAGCGTGGATGGGTGTCACAGCGCCACTCCCCGGTGTACGCTTCAGGCGAATGGAACAACCCCAGGGGCACCACCCTCCCGCTCTGCACATGAAACAGGTGCGGCATCTGGTGGCGATTCTCGTCAGGATAGGTGTCGTTGAGGATCCAGTCCCCGCCCGGTAGATAGTTACAATGTCCGTCGCGCTCGAGGACATCACCGCCGATCACCTCGATCTTGCCGGCGCCGCCGTCCTCGAAAAGGTAGAATCGCCCGCCGTGGGACGGCTGCTCGGAATAGGCCAGGATGTGGGACGGATCGCGCCAGATGAAGTGCGACGTCAGTCCGTTGTCGTCGACAATCCTCAGATCGCTGCCATCCGGTTTTGCGGTGAACATCCGGGTCAGACGATTGCCGGCCGGATATCGCCAGCGATGGAGGAAAATGAACCGGGTGCCATCCGGGTTGAACAGCAGGTGATTGAAGTAGTGCTTTACCCGCGGGTCCGGCTGCGGAATCTCCCCGAGCGCGGCGATCTGGCCGACCGATACGATCAGGTCCTGTTGACCGGTCTGCAGATCGATGCGGAAAATCCCGGAGTCTGCCGGGGCCAGATCGTCGCTATGCGGATCCGGCAGCCCTGCATAGCCGTAGCCCGGCCGGACGTCGTTGATCCGGCGGAAGTCGGCAGTAACCGCCGTTTTGCCGTCCGGACTGACAGAGTAAACCGGGTGCGGCACCGTCCGGCGGTCACCGGTGGTCACATTGAGAATATGCGCGACGTAGCGATCCGCCTGGCGATCGTTCCAGATGATTTCGGAGTCACCCAGCCACTGCAGCATGCACCCCTGCTGCCAGCCCCACGCCGTACTTTCGCCGAGCTCGATCCATTCATCATGGTTATCGAGATCGACCATGCCGATCCTGATGACATCTCCCGCCGTCGGAGAGCGGTGTTCGAAATCCACCTCCATTCCGAGAACAAAACGCCCCGTCGGATCGAACTGCCACTTGTCGTAATACCCGAACCAGTGATGCTTCGGCCCGCGGGTGATGGTTCGGGCCGGCGGAAAATCCTTCGGGTCAATCTGCGCGTAGACCCGGTCGAGAAATGTGGATCCCATGATGGTCGCGACGCTTTGTTGAAGCCAATGACGGCGAGTGAACGGTCGGTTCATTTCCAAGGCTCCCGAATCTTACGGACAGCCATTTGCTTGTTCAAGGGTTTTAAAACACACCGATCCGACAGTTGTGCATTCGCAGGAGAAAGCAGCGGTTCGACCGGTCACACCGGATCCCCGCGCGGTCAGTGGAGACAAGCTGCGCGAGTCCCAGTGACCGGGTGTTCGAAATGAAAACCGCCCGTGGGCCTGGCGGCGTAACGCCGTGTGCCGGACTGCGCTCAGACAAATCGCCGCCTTGCTTGCACTGGCGTCGTGGTTGCCGGCTCACGCCCTCATCGCGACGATAGTCTGCCTCTGCCTCTG
>CBDULB010000098.1:0-22986 GCA_965367965.1 uncultured bacterium
CTTCGTCATCGCTGAGGGCGAGGCGGGCGAGGTGGGCGGTTTGTTTGACGTCCATATTGTTTTAGGAGCAAGGAGCAAGGAGCAAGGAGCAAGGAGTTAGGAGTTAGGATCTGGATGGAAACTAACTCCGAACTCCTTAAATTAATGACCGGTGGCGGCTTGGCCTTTGAGGGTGCTGAGGTAGGCGACGAGATCGCGGATTTCGCGCTTTTTGAGGAAGGCGATCATTGGCGGCATGGCGGACATGGGAGGCTGACGGGTGGCAATATCGGCGGCGGCGATTTTTTGAATGCTGCCGTCAGGATTTTTTAATGTCAGCTCGGTGTCGGATTCTTCAAGCAGCGTTGCGCCGATACTGGTGCCGTCCTTGAGTGTGAGGATGGTGATGCCGTAGCCGGGAACGACGATGGCACTGGGATTGATCAGTGATTCCAGGATGTAGGGAGCCTTCTGGCGGGTGCCGAGATCGGTCAGTTCGGGGCCGGCGATGCCACCGGTTTTACCGACCTTGTGGCACTTGTTACACTGCGCGGCAGCGTGGGTCAGGTAGAGTTCCTGTCCTATCTCCGGATCGCCGCCATCGAGTGCCACCTGGTAGGCCGCGAGCGGATCGCCGGGGTCGAGCGAAGCGTTCCATGCTGCCAGCTTTGCGGCAATGTCAGGGTTGCCGAGTTTTTCCGCCGCTTCGAGCAGGTCGAGCTGTGAGCCGACCGGCTCCTTCCCGGCGAGAAGAACGTCGAGTTGGTTTTTGAAAAAGTCAGTGACTTTGGCGTCATTGATGTCGGCGAGAATGGCGTAACCGTTCTGGCGGTCGCGCAGGTTTTCGGAACGGGCCAGCGTGAGTGCGGCGTCGAGGCCACGCGCGGCATCACGGCTGACCAGGGCCCGGGTGGCTTCGGCGCGCACCGGTGCCTTGGCATCGCTGAGCAGCGCTTCGGTCAACGTGTCGAGCGCGCCGGGATCGCTCTTGGCGAGCGACTTGATCGACTGCACCCGCAATTCGGTGTCGGCCTTGGCGTTCTTGAGCACAGAGGTGAGCAGCGGGGTGGGGATCTCGGCGCCGTATTGGACAGCCACTTGCAGGGCACGGGTCAGGAGTGGACCTTCGGCGTCGTCGAGAACGGGGCCGAGGTGGTTGCGGACGGTTGCGCCGATGTCATCGCGGGTGGCGGGATCGAGTGGTCGAAACTGGGCGGTGACGGCATCGACGATGGTCGGTGCCGGCCACTCTTCGAGAGCGGCGAGTGCCTGCTCGCGGTTGAGCGCGGGCAGGGCGGTGTTGGCGGCGTACTTGAGCAGGCGTTCGGCGTTGGTGGTTTTGCCGAGGCGGAAATTGGCGTTGATCAAGCGGTTGTGCAGGATCTGGTCGCGGTGATTGGCGGGCACGGCGGCGGGATTTGCAGCACCGGCAAAGGATTGTTCGATCACGGCAGCGAGGTCGGTCATGGCATCGCCCAGGTCGAGATCGTGAATGGCGCGGATGGCGGAGTTGCGGATCGAAGCATCGGCATCGTCGAGAAAGGTTTTGATCTGCGGGTCGTGGAGTTTGCGCAGCGCCAGCAGGGCACCGCGGCGCACGGCAACGGATTCGTCATCGGCTTTGGCGAGCAGTGCATCAGCATTGCCGAGGTAGGTCAGCCCCTGAATGGCAGCGTGGCGGACGAAGGCGTCGGCATCGGCGTTTTCAGCAAGCAGTCCGAACAGCGCGTCGGTGGCATCGGTGGCACCATTTTTGCCGGCACCGATGGCGGCGAAGGCCCGCACGCGAGCCGACTCATCGCCGATCGTTGCAGTGAGTGCAGCACCGGCTTCGGGTGTGTCGGCATCGATGAGCACCTTGGCGGCCTGGGCGCGAACTTCGGCGTTGTCGTCTTTTAACAGCGAGATGTGGACTGCGTAGAGGTCAGCTTGTCCGCCGGCGGCGAGTTGGCCAAGTCCCCAGATGCCGTGCAGGCGCTTGAAGAGGTTGCCGGACTCGCGGGCTGCGGACTCGAGCGTGGCGCGAGCTTCGGCATTGGCCTTTTTCGCGAGAGCGAACTGGGCACGTTGACGGACGCGCAGGTCTTTGTGCTCGAGCAGGGAGTCGAGCGCGTCGGGCGCCTTGTCGTCGAAATTTTGCAGCAGCAAATCGTGAGTCTCGAGCACCACCGTGTCCTTAAGCGCATCCTCGTTATAGAGGGCGTAGACATTGCCGATGTCTTCTTTGTACCAGCCGTTGTTGTTAAAACAGCTCAGGTACATGCGGCCGTCGGGACCGAATTCGACGTCGGTATTGCCGGCGCCTTCCATGAACACGTGGTGATCGACGGTTTTAAATCCAGCGCCGTCATTTTCCACGCTCCAGGTTTCCAGATCACCTTTTGAACCGCCGAAATTACAAACGAAGAAGTGCGAGTCGTAGCGCTCGGGCAGGGCGGTGGCGCCGTAGTTGTAAACCAGTCCGGAGGGACCCCAGGAAATGTAGTCGATCGGCGGCAGCACCCAGTCGGGGCGGCCGTCGAACGGTTTCTCCCAGAGTCCTTCGGTCATCCACGGATTCATCGGGATGCTTTTCTGTTCGGGGTGCCGGTAGTCAGGGGTGCGCACGCCGAGCTGATTGCGGAAATTGAGCAGCGATTGATGCGCTGCGGTCCAGCCGGTGGTGCCGCCTTCGAGAATGTAAACCAGGCGACCTTTGTCCCAGGCGTCGGCGGTATTGTCACAGGTGAATAGGTTGCCGTAGGCATCGATGGCGAGTTCCTGCGGATTGCGCAGGCCTTCGTAGAAAACTTCGACTTCCGAGCCGTCGGGGTTGCAGCGAAACACGGCGCCCTCGTTGGGCTTTTCGTAGTGGCGACCTTCTTTAGTGGTAAAGCTGTAACCTCGGTCACCGATCGACCAGTAGAGTTTGCCGTCCATCCCCCAGACGAGACCGTGCATGTCGTGGCCACTCAGGCTCATGCGCGGACCGAAGCCTTCCTGGATCGAAATGCGCTGCTCAGCTTTGCCGTCGCCGTCCTTGTCTTCAAGCATCCACAGGTGCGGGATGTTGGTGTAGTAAATGCGGTTATCGCGATGGATCAGACCGATGCCGGGACCGTCGAGCGGATCGTTGAACCCATCGGCGTAGACCGAGCTTTTGTCGGCGCGCCCGTCTTTGTCGGTATCTTCGACGACGACGATGCGATCTTCGAGCTGGCTGTAATAGGAGAGCGGCCGGTAGAGCGCGTGCTTTTCATACATCGCCAGCCGGTCGGCGGTGCTGCGAATCGAGACGTCGTCGAACAGCATGGCCGCTTCGTTGCGGATGTCTTCGACTCCCTCGCGCCAGCGGTGGATCTCTGCGATGTAAAGGCGGCCTTTGTCATCGAAGCAGATCGCCGAGGGGTTGGCGGTCTGCAGTTCATCGACGTAGAGCCGCGTGTCGATGTCGTCCGGAGTTTTAAAGGCAGCGATGCGCAATTTTGCCTCGCTCTCAATTTCGGCGTTAGTTTTTGCAGCCTTTTCCTGAGCACTGGCCATCACAGGCAACAGGGCAGCAAAAAGCAGGGCGGTCAGGGCAGGTCCGGCGAATTTCATGGCCGAGGAGTATGCTGGTGGCCCCTTGCTGCGTCAAATGGCTTGTGCCGGCGCGGATACTGGGACAAAAGTGGCTGATGACCCCGTGGAAGGAAGCTCGTGACTATCGCACGTCGACGATTGTTTTGGTGGTCACCAATCTGATCCCGATCATCGGGGTGTTCCTGTGGGATTGGAGCGCATTCGATGTGATCGCTCTGTATTGGGTGGAAAATGTCATCATCGGTCTGATCAATGTGCTCAAGATGGTGACCTGCAATCCGAACTTCGAGGAAATCGATGTTCTGGTGCAATTGCGTGAAAGGTTGAAGGCGTCTCAGTCTGAGGCGATTTCCAGTGGTGGGGGAGCGACGGCGAATCAGGAGCGGCTGAAACAGCAGATCGAAAAATTATCGAAAAACAGTGGCTGTGCGACCCACGGGTCCAAGCTGTTCATTGTTCCCTTTTTCACCGTTCACTACGGAGGATTCTGTCTGGGACACGGTATGTTCATCCTGATCCTGCTCGGGGGTGCCGTCGGCGGGATCGGCCATGCGCCGCCGACTTCGATGGAGGATGGTATCGAGGCGATCGTCGATCTGGTGTTTTCGGGGACGGGGTTGGTGTTTGCGCTGGCGTTGCTGGCGAGTCACCTGTTTTCGTTTTTCGTGAACTACATCGGCAAGGGCGAATACCGACGCACGCTCGTGCCTGCACTGATGTTTGCTCCGTATTCACGTATCATCGTGCTGCACATTGCGATTCTCGTCGGCGGCTTCGCTATCGTAGCCTTGGGCAGCCCGAAGTTTATGGTGCTGCTGTTGGTAATCGGGAAAATTGGTATCGATCTCAAACTTCACCTCCGCTCGCACCGTAAGCTGAATCCCGCCTCTGGCGCTGATGTTCGCGCTCCCTTTTAAACATGAAATTGTTCCGACTCCTTTTGTGCCTTTGTGGGCTGTCTATTTTGTTTCTGGCTGGAGCTCCAGGAAGCGGTATCGCTCAGCAAGGTAAACAATGGCAGCTGGCGACCTTTGCGATTGATGTCACGCCGCCGGTTGGTCACATGCTGTTTACCGGTGGTTTTCAGAAGTCGACCGGAGTGACGACGCGTCTTGAGGCGCGTGGCTTTGCATTATTGCCTCCGGTTGGCCACGAAAGTAAGCCGCTTGTGGTGTGCAGCGTCGACTGGGGGGAGATTCGCAACGACGCCTACAATGCCTGGCGGGACACGCTTGCCGAAGCGGTGGGGACCGACCGTAAACGCGTGTTGGTAACATCGATTCATCAGCACGATACGGCGCTGGCGGATTTGACGGCAGAAAAAGTGCTGCGCGACGCCGGCTCGGAACATCAGGTGATCGATCAGGGCTTTCACGCCGACGTGCTCGTGCGCCTGGCTGAGGCTGCTGAGCAAGCTGTCGCCAAAGCCCGGCCGGTGACGCATTTCGGTGTCGGCAAGGCTGAGGTCGAACGCATTGCTTCCAACCGTCGCTATGTTCTGGAGGACGGCAGCGTTCACTACAACCGGGGCAGCGCGACCACCAATCTCAGCGCGCAACGGGCGCCGGAGGGCGATATTGATCCGTGGCTGCGCACACTGAGCTTTTGGGACGGCGACAAGGCCCTGTGTGCACTCAGCGTCTACGCCACTCACCCGATGAGTTTTTATCGCACCGCCAAAACGGATGCAGATTTTCCGGGTATGGCGCGGCGTAAACGCCAGGCCGAGGACCCGGACGTCTTTCAGATATACGCCAGCGGGTGTTCGGGAAATGTCACCGCGGGTAAATACAACGACGGCAGCCGGGAAAATCGTCAACCGCTCGCCGATCGACTTTATCAGGCGATGAGCGATGCGTGGTCGGCTACCGAACGTAAGCCGCTGGGAGAAAATGGAATCGCTTTCCGGCTTGCCAAGCTGCGCCTCGAACCACGGGTGACCGACGGTTATTCCATCGCTGATTTGAAAAAGAAGATCGCCGAAAAGGCGGACGCACGCTCCCATTGTATGTCGGCGCTCGGACTGAGTTGGCACGCACACGCCGACGATCCCGGGCATCGCATTGACGTGCCGGCGATTGATTTCGGTGACGCTGTGTTGCTGTTGTTGCCGGGTGAGATGTATGTTGAATATCAACTTTACGCCAATCAGGAGGCCGGAAAAGAGCGGACGGTGTTGACGATGGGCTACGGCGAATCGGGACCGGGCTATATCCCGATTGAGCGGGCCTGGCAGGAGAAAGACGCGAACTTGAATGACTGGTGTTGGATCGCACCGGATATGGAGTCGCGGGTCAAGGCAGTGATCAGGGAAGCGCTTGGCAAGGTGGGGACCACGGAGTGATCGGCGTAAAATTGTACGCAAGTGAGGTCCGGCCGGCTTGTCTGAACGCAGACAATTCGTAACAGTCAACTATAGCAGTTATGTCCGGCCATTCTTTTAAGTTCATTTTACCCGTCGCTTCGTTGCCTGCCGAAGGCGGTGAGCCGGAAGCTTTATCAGCGATTACGGATGACGGGACCGATGCGGGACAGTTGCTTTCCCAACTGACGGTGATGACGCGACTGATCGGCGACGCTGCCCTGATCTTGAATTCCGGTTCCAGCTCAGATCATCAAGCGGCGTCGATGGAGACGGTCACTTTTTCGACTGACGAAAATGCTGAACCGCACATCGAACTCACGTCGAATGTCGAATCGGCCAACAGCGATAATTGGGGGACACAGGCATTTGTCCGTGCGCTCGAACGCTATCGTGCATCGTGTGTAGCGGCGGCCGACGGAAGTGATTGTGAACGCCTGGCCGAGTCGTTGGCGATCGCTTTTAATGAAGCGGCCGATCCTGAAGCGGGAGCTATCGCGAGTGACGTCCGGCGCGTGCCACTGCTCGCCGAACGAGATGGGCGGGTGATGTTTTACGGAGTTTGGGAGGCGAGGGGTGACGACCTTGAAATTCTTGCGAAGACCTGGAGCGGCGACGCGGCGAGTGGCTGGTTGCCCATTGGCGACGATGACGAAGTCGAAGGTCGGGGATTGCGCGAGATGGCGTTCGGTCTGGCCGCATTTGGCCTGATCGCTACGTCGACGCCCGGCAGAGCGCTGGGCGAAAGCACGCCCGAGGTGTCACTGTTCGACCTGCCGGATATCGAGGAAGTTGAATCCGGATTTGCCAAGTCGGATGCCAAAGGTGTTTCGGTGATCGAAGAGGCGCAGCCGGTCAAGGCGGTCGCCGTCGACCTGGAAAGGCTGCTCGACCTAACCGATTTTGCTGCACCCAACTCGAAACAGGAGGGGGCGCGGATTGATCTGAAGCGTTTGGCCGGTTCGACCAGAGAAAACACGCGCATCATCGTCGACGTCGCCGCGCAGCGTGCCTTCGTTACCGTCGACGGCCTGGTCATTGGCGATATGCCGGTGTCGACGGCGCGGTCGGGAAAATACACGCCACGCGGCAGCTTCAATATCACTCAGAAGAAGGTCGACAAGGTGTCGACGATTTATCATGTGGCGCTGCCGTACTGGATGCGTCTCGATCAATCGGCCATCGGGTTGCACGTCGGCGACCTACCGGGGCGGCCGGCTTCTGCCGGGTGCATTCGATTGTCTAAAGGCGTAGCCAAGGCCCTGTTCTCTCACGTGCAGAGCGGCACGCCGGTTGACGTCGTCGATGCCTGGTCGAGCGCACCGCAATGGATGCTGGCGGGGAATTGACGCCGCCGGTCAGCGGAGTTTCTGCGTGGCGCTGGCGACCGCTGCGGCGACCGGATTGATCATCGGTTCGTCGTAATCGTCCTCGTAGTCATCTTTGACTTCCACCACTTGAGCGATCTCGACGATTTGAGCCGTGGCAGTTTCGCCGAGTAAAATCTGGTCACCGGTTTTTAACAGTACCGGGGCGCTGTCGATCGGGGTGCCATTGACTCTGGTTCCGTTGCGCGATCCCGAATCAGCTACCGTGTAACCCTTGTCGGTCAGGCAGAGCTCGCAATGAAGCGACGAGACGGCGATGGCGTCGATCGTGATTGGATGCGCGGGATCGCGACCGATGATAATCTTTCGCGCACTCAGGGAGAAGTGCGCTGGCGCCTCGCCGGGCAACGAAACGATCAGGTTGTAACTCTTTCCCATACAATGACGATCTAAGAGAATTCACTCTCAGATGTCAATCATCTGTTCGACACTGGCGGGAACGATCAGCCGGCGATTTTCCAAACCGCCTGACGCAGCACGGCCCTGGGGGAGTCGGCGAGTTTTTCATACCAGATGCTGAGCATGCGGCCGTCGTCGAGTTCGACCGTGCTCGGGTAGCCGAGGTCGCCGCCGGGACCGTCGCCGGAGACGATCAGCGAATTCGACCAGGTCACGCCATTGTCGGAACTGATGCGTGCCTGATTGCCGAACGGTTTGCGCCGATGTCCGTAAGTCATGACCAGGCGATCGTCGCGAAGCCGCAGGAGGTGGGACGGTAGTCCATAAATGCCGGTCGATTTTGGCACGCTCCAGGTCTTGCCTCCATCGGTCGATTCGGTTTGCAGAATCATTCCGGCATCGGCCTTGGTGTGGTTGCGAATTTGCGCAATGATCCTGCCATCGGCGCACTCGACGGCGTGCAGTTCGTGATATTTCTCCGCGGCATCATCGCCTTCGCGGGTGGGAATGTCGGCGAGCCACTGCCAGGTGAGGCCGTCGTCTTTGGATTCGGCAACACCGACCTGTTTGTCGTCGGACCAGAGTTTTTTGCCGACGTAGAGAAGCCGGCCGTCTTTGAGTTGGGTCGGGCCGTGCGGGCTGTTGACGAGTGTGTCGATGCGCGGCGACCAGGTCAGTCCGCCGTCGGTTGAGCGCAGCGCCCAGACGCCGAGCTCGGCTTCGCGCGCTTCGTCGGACGGCAGTCGGTTGTGGGCGGCAGTCCACTTCGGATCGTCGGTGTGTTTGCCCTGGTCGAGTACGTGGGTTTTGTAGGCCAGCGAACTGAAGGTGGTAACGATCAAGCTGCCCTTGGCGGTTTCGAGAATACCGGCATCGCGATCATCGATGGCACTGTCGTGAAGGGTGCGCGGGAAGGTCCAGGTCTTGCCTTCGTCCCGGGAACGCATCATTTCCACGGTGCCGAAGGGACAGATGTGCGCTTCGCGCCGTCCTGACCAGACGGCCATCAGTTCGCCGCTGGCGAGACGGGTGATGGTTGGCCAGCCGTGGTAATACTCGGGTTGCTGGGAAATGACGCGCAGGCTTGCAACTTCGATGGCCGGATCAGCGGCATGTCCGATGGTCGGAAACGCCATCGCAGCAGTTCCCGCTGCGAGTGAGGCTTGCAGAAAATGGCGGCGGGACGAATCGTTGTTGGGCAGCATGGCGACACTGCACGCTATCCACGAGACAGGGTCAATGAAATGCGTTACCGCAAAAACGCCAAGCGTCCCAGCCGACGCGCGTTACCGAGAATGCTGCGTTCGCGCCGGGCGATGGCTTTGCGGATACGTCCGTGTTGATGATTGGTCAGTCGGTCGCCGGCGAGACAGGCGTCGACGCCGATGGCGAGATTGGCGAGGTCATTGCGTTCGCCGAGGCGAGTGCCGAGCCGACTGATGCGCGCATCGCGCACGCCTGGAATGCGCCCCTGACTGATAGCGACAAATTCGCGCTGATAGCGCAGCCGTTTGACCGCCTTGCGCCAGTCGTGCCAGATCTCGGCATCACCGTCCGCCAGTCCGAGCTTGGTGCGCGCGAGGGCGAGCGTCTGACTCTCGCGCAGCGCGTTACGAATCAATCGTCGTTGTTCGCGATCACTGCCCAGGTCGAGGTTGCGCCAGGCGTTGAGTTCCTCAAGCCAGCCGCCGCGCAGTAGCGCAGTCGGTATGTCGTCGGCGGATGGCTCAGCGGTTTCGGCGCTTTGCAGACTGGTGATCAATGCCTGAAATGCTTCGTCGTCCTCAGGGTTTTCCGCTGCCAGTGAGCCGGCGAGTTCGAGCAGGACCGCCTGATCGCGTTGCCCGGCGATTTCAGCGGAAAGCAGGCGCAGGCCATTGCGACGTAGCTTCGCGATTTCGGCATCTGCCTTTTTCACCAAATGCCAGGCGGCGCGCAGGCGTTTGGTGGCGACGCGCATTTCGTGGATGGCCAGATCGCGATCGATGGCATTTGCCGGGTCAGAATCGAGCACGGCGAGACATGTTTCGCACAGAGCGACACACTGTTCCCTGACCGGGACGGCAAGCGTTTCGGTGGACGGGCGAGTGGAGGCAGGGGCAGACATGAACAGCGCGGGACGGGGTGTCGGCAAGTTGCCCTATTCTTCCACCTTGTCGAATGCTTCGATGTGTTTGCGAAAGCGATGATACAAAAAGCCGATCAACAGCAGTACCAGACTGATCGCGAAGAAAGCGATGATCCGGTACAGCGTGTCGTCGATGTCGACCAGGAACATGCGCACCAGACAGACGCCGAGTCCGATCAGTCCGACCAAGCGGTAGTTGCGCAATCCGCCGGCCAGTCCGGCTACGAAGACAAGGATCGAGGTCACGCCCCAGCAAACCGTCGTCATTTGCCCAGTGCCGATCGCCGGCGAGACAAACACCGAAAATGCCAGGGCGGTGCCGACCGCAGCCGGCATCAGAGCCAGCTTTCGCCAGGTGCCACCCGGCTGGCGGGCGCACAGGATCAGTCCGTAGATGAGGGTGCCTGCGGCGGTGATCAGGCCGGCCGTGAGCGCGACATCTTCGCCACTGCTGGAAGCTCCCAGACAAAGTCGAAACGTTGCCAACGCGGCCATGATGATGGCGAACGCGGACGGGGCGTGGGTGTGCGGAAAATTCGCGAACCGCCACAGGCTGGCGCCGGCGAGCCCGACCGCGACATAGCCAACGGTCTGCCAAGGTTCCGGGCAGGTGCAGTGCATCAGTAGCAGTGCCGCCACGGTGATCAGCGAGGCGACGAACATCGAGAGATGATCAGATATTCTTTCGCCGCGACCGGCCTGCTGTGATACTCGCCGGGCGAACTCGAATGCCAGCAGGTAGCCGGTCAGGCCTGACAGCGCGACCATCCATCCGATCGTCAGTGGCGCAAAGTCATCGCCTGAGCCGCTGACCACGTGGTGCAGGGTTGCCAGCACGATGGGCATGAATGACACCTGAGCGAGGCGGCGGAATGGCAGGCGCAACCCGGCGAACAGTGCGATCAGAGCGATCCCCGTAGCAGCCGCGAAAGTGATCGGCGGGTCGTAGTGGGCATGAACAAACGCGAAAGCCAGCACCAGTGACGCGCAGTGCAGGGTTATTTCCCAGAAATCAAAGAACGCCGCGCGTTCGGTCGTTTTGCGACGGCTCAAGGTCCAGGCGATCACGCCGTTAACTGCGATGACCCCGAGAGTAGCCACCAGATCGGCGGTCAAGGCGGGATGGTGGAACAGGTTTTCCATCAGCAGCCAGATCCACGCAACGAACAGGGCGAGACCCGCCGCCATCGCCGGCACTCCATCGCGGGTCCGGTAGATAATGGCAAACGACGGCAGTGCGGCCATGGCCAGCCAGAACGACGCGAGGTCGTTGCCGTGATCGGTCGTCACGGCAAAACCAACCAGGCACCAGCCGGCAATGAAACTGAGCGACCAGCGCAGTAGAGTCGCGATCGGATTTCCTGAGTCATGCCCTTTCGCGAAAGGCGCGGCCTGCATCAACAGGGCAAATGCCACCAGTAGTGACAGCGTCAGAAGCAGGACGATGGCCAGTGCGGGTGCGCCACCTTGAAGTTTGAAAAGGTGATGCATCGTCGCCGTGACCAGGAGGGTGCCAAAACCATTGCCCAACACTCTTGCGACGGCACCACCGTGCCAGGATTCCGGCCACAGACGGCGCACCACTTCGGCACAGGCAAACGCCAGCACGCTCAGGCAGATTCCCAGGGCGATGCCGCTCGCGCTCGCTGTCAGTCTCGATGGCAGCATCAGAAACGCCAACGAAGCGACGATCAAAATGGCGCCGCCGACGACAATGGGAACTGCCGAGCGCCATCGCCACAGCGCTTGAAATGCAAGTGACCCTAACACTGCCAGAAAGCCGACCGGAGCCAGGGCGTGATTGCTGAAATGACCACGGTTGAAAAACGCCAGGCCGATCGCCACGGTAACGATGCCGAGCGCCGCGATCAGGCTGGGGATGACCGCGGGCGGAATTGGCACGTCCGTTTTTTTGGAGTCGCCTGGATTGCGATTGGCCAAATGGTTCCAGGCGGCCAACGATGACGTCAGCACCAGCAGCGAAAGGCTGCCGACGATGTTGCGCACGCTCAACGCCGACCACTCGACATCGGTGGCGCTCACAAGGTCATACCACATCCAGCCGAGTGTTGCGGCCACACCAACGCCGACCGCGGTTAAAAACCACGGACTGCGATGCCGGTGCCAGGCATACACCAGCGTTGCGGTTTGCAGGCTCAACGAAAGCCAGCGCACCGGACCATCGAAGCGGGCGACAAAGAACAGAGCCAGTAGCGCCATGCTCTTTAGAAAAAGTGCCTGCGCCAGACCGCGATCCTGAGCGCTGCCCGGGCGATGGTGCCACACCGCAAAGCCGAAAATCAGGACCGCGAAGGTCAGGTAGAAAGTCGCCAGAAATTCCGGGTAGACCAGGTGCCCGGCAAGGTAGATGGCAACCACGGCGAGCGAGGTATTGACCAGAGTTCCGATGCGCAGACGATGACTCGTCGCCAGATCCGGATGGCGATGGCGGAACATCAGGCCGGCGACGTGAAAGATCAGTGTCAGTCCAACGAAACACGCCAGGGCAGTCACGGCTCCGGGTGACGATGCTGCCGGTGAATTGAACCAATCGAAAACGATCAACCCGAGAAAACCACTCCACGACGCGCTGAGGGCGATCATCGCCGGGGCCGGCCACCTGCGCAGGATGAGCAGGCTCGACCCTGCCGCGCCCAGCATCAACAGTCCGGCGACGACGAAGTGAGCCAGGTCGTGAGTATGCGAAAAGGCGCAGGCGATGTAGCCGCAAATCAACGCCATCGTTGCCACGGCGGAATCTTTTTTCCAAAGACTCCAGACGATCATGCCGGCGATGGCCAGCAACTGAACCAGCACGCCGAGCGTCGCCGATTCGATCACCCGGGTCGTCTCGAACGCCGATGCGGCGAAGGCCGTGACAAAGGCAAAACCGAGACCGCCGCTGGCGACGATTCGTCCGAAGGCCTGATAACGTCGTTCCAGCCAAAGGCCGGCACCGATCACTGCTGCGGAGATTGCCGCCATGCTAAGCAGTCGCAACAGCGGGCTGTCGCGGCTGACATAGACGCCGAGAAACACTCCGGCGATGACCAGCAGGATCGCACCGATACGTGTCGTCCACCACACGGCGAGCCGGACCTCGGCACTTTCGCCGGAACTGGGCGGGGGCAAGAGCTGAGCCGCCTCCAGCACTCGCCGCCAGGGCAGTGGCTTGCGTGCTTTCTGCCGGGTCGCTTTTGCCTGAGCGGGCGCAGGTTTTAATTCCGACTTCGAGCCCGATGACACAACGCCCTGATAGCGAGGTGGCTTCTGCCCATCGCGCTTGGAAAATGCGGGCTGTGGAGGCGGCGCCGGGGGAGGGGCCGTCGAGTCTTCTTCGTCTGGTTTGAGTGCCGCTTGAACTTCAGTTCCGCCAAGCGTTTCTGTAGCGGGAAGCGTGGGTGGCGATTCTTCGAGCTTGCCGGAATCTACTTCCGGTTCTGCTTTGGTATCGGTCTTGGAACGGCGAAAATTCTCCAGGGTAATTTCGCGCAGTTCGTCCTCCAGTCGTCGAATGCGTGCTTCGAACTTCTCCGATTTCGCTTCCAGGCGCTTCGCCCTTTCCGCGGTGAAGAACAGAATGACGACGAACACGATGAACGCGAGCACCGTCAGCGGCAGGGGAATGATGTCGAAGATCATGGTGAAAGATAGAAAACTCCTACAGCTTCGCCTTGCGACTCCGGCTTCGCTTATCGAAAGTCGTGACTGAAGTATCGACTCAAGTGATGAAGGTAGGTGTGGTAATCCCGGTGTTCAATCGTTCCCTGCGCATGCAGCGGGCGATCCGCAGCGTGCTCGATCAGTCGCATCGCGAGATCGAGCTGATCGTGGTCGACGATGCGTCGACAATCGATCTGAGCTCGGCTCGCTCGCTGGTTGAAGACGCCGGTCATCGATGGCTGACCCTGCAGAAAAACTCCGGCCCGGGAGTTGCCCGAAACCTGGGCGTCGCCGCACTGAGTGACAAAACCGGGTGGATCGCTTTTCTCGATTCCGATGATGAATGGTTGCCGGGCAAACTTGAGCGTCAACTCGCCTGGCTGAGCGAACATCCAGAAACGAAGATTTTCCAGTGTCAGGAAACCTGGATACGCAACGGGGCTCCGGCGAAACGTCCACGACGACTGCTCGAACCGGAGGGCGACATTTTTGCCGATTGCGTCGAGCGCTGCTGCATCAGTCCGTCCGCAGTGGTGATGCGACGCGATTTGTTTGATGCCGTTGGTGGTTTCGACGAAAGCTACCGTGTCTGCGAGGACTACCAGCTCTGGCTGCGCCTGGCGATGAACCACCCGGTTGGATTGCTGAGCGAACCGCTGGTGATCAAAAATGGCGGCGATGCCGATCAACTCACCGCGACCGTCCCCGCCTTCGATCGCTGGCGTTTGCGGGCATTGTTAGAGTTGCTGGCCGATGCCGGAGCGCATCGCGACGTCGTCTTGCACGGCATTGCCGAAAAAGCGCGCATCCTCGAACGCGGCGCTTACCGCCACGCCGATGACGAAACCGCTACGCTCTATCAAAACGTTATTGAGTGGGCAGAGGGCGGCGGTGCGGGGTTTCCTCCGGCCGGCCTGGAAAAAAGTTCGGTATTCGAATGATTTCGATCAGAGGTCCAGGTTCCATGTGATGAGAGCCAAGCCGCTCGTTTCAAGGCACCGCGACTTCGTCGAGGATTTCATCGAGCAGGCGTAGCACGTCGGCGCGACGGGTGGCTTCGTCGGGCTCTTCTTCGGTCGGGGCCAGGCGATGGGCGAGCACGGCTTTAGCGACGCGTTTGACGTCATCGGGAAACACCGCCTCATGTCCGGCCAGATAGGCGGCGGCCTGCGAGGCACGCATCAGAGCGATCGATGCGCGGGCGGAGAGATCGTTGCGCAGTTTCCGGTGACGGCGGGCGGCTTCGCAGAGATTGACCATGTACTCGCACACTGCATCCGACACCGGCATCGCGCGCACTGACTTCTGCAGCGCGGGGATTTCCGCGACCGGTAGCAGCACCTCAGCGCCGGTCGACGAGGCACCTTCGCCTTCAGCTCTGTCATCCGGGTTGGCGTGCAGGCGCAGGATCGACGCTTGAGTGGCGCGCGCTGGCAGACGCATCTCGACGGCGACCAGAAAGCGATCAAGTTGTGGCTCGGGCAGGGGAAAAGTGCCGGCGGCGTAACGATTGTTCTGAGTCGCGATAACGGTGAACGGCTGGTCGAGCGGGCGCGTTTTGCCATCGATCGATACCTGGCCCTCGTTCATGCATTCCAAGAGAGCGCTCTGAATGCGCGGACTGGTGCGATTGATTTCATCGGCCAAAACCAGATTGCTGAAGATCGGGCCCTCGACGAACTCAAACTCGTGGCTGGCCTGATTGAACATTGAGTAGCCGAGGATATCGGCCGGCAACAGATCCGGCGTAAACTGGATGCGCCGAAAGCTGCCGCCGATGTGTCGCGCCAGCGCTTTTGCCAGCGAAGTCTTGCCGATGCCCGGCGCGCCCTGGATCAACACATGACCGCCGGCCAGCAGCGCGGTGGTGAGAAAAAACGCCGGTTCCCCCGCGCCGAGCACGGTGGCGGCGAGTCGTTGGCGCAATAAGTCGAGGCGGTCTTTCACTGTCGGGAGAAGGGCGGTTGCCGGGAACGCGCCACGGTAAGGAGATTTCGAAAAATTCCGAGCTTCAATTTAGTATCGATAAGCGAGCCTGCCATTGTTCGCCTTCGTTGAGAATTACCGACCCGCTCTTGAGTCGCCCCTGATCATCGAGTTCGACATCGTTGGACGGCACGGCTTCTGAATTGGCGCGCTCGATTGCAAAGCGCAACCAACGCCCGGACGACACCCGTTTGCGCAGTTCCAGCGTCAGTCGGCCCATGGTGAAACGCGGATTAATTTCGCACACTTCGCGCAACGCGAATTCGTCCCCGGCGTCGCGGTAGACAAAAGCATCGACGCCGAGCGGTCCGACATAACCCGCGTCCCGGCAGCGTCGGAAAATCTCCTGTGCCAGGTCGCCGTTGGCTGCGTAAACCGGTAAGGCCTGAGTCATCAGAAAGCGGGTCAGCTGCGGATCGAGCCCGCTGCCGAATTTCGGTCCGGTCGAGCAGGCGACGAAGGCGCCGGACTCGCGATTGTGCAGACGTACCGGACCCAGTTGGCGAATCTCATGTTCATCGATCTCGAACTGTACCGAGAAATCGAACACGCGCTCGCGCCAGTTTTCGATGACGATCGAGCCCTGATCTTCGATCACCCGCCCGGCCCAGTGAAGGAGCTTCTCCGGCAAGACTTCCGTCCCGGTCTGCCAGCGTTTTTGTCCAGATGCGGAGGCGGCGAAAGGCGATTTAAAAACGACGTTCTCCGCCTGTTGTGACGCAACAAAATCGGCCAGCATGGCAGTGAAATCGTGACCCGGGTCGACGACCATGCCCGGCCCGCCAAGCCATCGACACCAGGCCGCCTTGGAAAACAGTTCGCGCAGATCGCTATTCCATGGCGGCGGCGTGCAGTTAGCTCGATCAGAAAGTGTTGTGGCTATTGTTACGCTTTTTGCACACCATGACCACGGGCGCAGTTGGTTGAGTTTTCGCTCTGCCGTCAGGCTTTCCCGGGTCAATTCACCGTCCTCAGCCAAGGTTTCGAACTCGGGTAGAGCGAAACCCCAGTCGCGCAGTCGTTCGCGAAGCTCCAGACTGGGCATTTTGCGAACCAGAACGACGTCGTCGGGACGGGCGATGAACGCCATCAGGCAGTCGAGGTCGCGGGCCAGCAGCTCGGTCGACTGGCGCGCGTGGTAGCTGCGGCCGTCGAGATCGGCAGCCATCTGTCGCTCGGCGTCGGGATGAAACCAGAACACATTCGGGGTGCGCCCGTTGGAGCGTTCGAAGCTGGCCAGCGAGCGCACGAACTCCTCGTCGAGACCCGCGTTGAGGCGTCCTTTGGAATTAAAAATGCCGCCGTTGGCCTTGGCCCGGCTCGGCGACAGGGGAAAGATCAGCTGGCGGCGAAATTCATCCCAGTCCGAGCGACCTTCGGTTTTCCATCGACGGAACCATTTCAGCCCCGCGCCGACGTGACCGATCTCATCGCGATAGATCCGATCGAGAATTTTTGCCGTTCGCGAATCACCCGCCTCGCGCATGATTTCCGCGTAGTGGCGCGCGTAGTCGAGATTGGCCTGCTCGAAGGTCAGGCTCAGGCGGGTGACGTAGTCGAGCGGTGATTCCATCGGTGCCACCGAGTTCCAGAAGTAACCGCTGACCGGCAGGTCGCCGAGACTGACGCCACACTGGGCCATGCGTCCCAGATACCACTTGGTGTGCAGTTGCTCTTCGCGCAGTGTCGCCAATACGTCGCGGCGAAAGCCGTCGGGGGCGTCGGGGAATTTCAGCAACACCAGCGCCATCAACTCGGTCGCCAGCAGTTCGTGATTGGCAAAAAAGTGCAGCAGCTCGCCGCGCCGTTCGTCGTCGACCAGACTCGGTGCAGAAGGCAGCTTGTTGTGCCGCGCTTCACCACTGCGGTCGCGCCATATCAATCCGGCGGGGCGGCCGGGGGCAGGGGCGCCAACCAGCTTCGACGCGCGCGCGTCGATCGAGTCCGCCAGATCACCGCCCGGCGGTGCCAGCTTTTCTTCCAGCGAGTCGGAAAAAAGCACGCGCTCGGCAAATTCGCTCAGGGTCTGTTCGGTGGCAGTCAAAGGGAGCACCGTAGCCCGATCAAAGCGCTTCGCCAAACGTGAGTTACTCAGGCTTGTCCTGTCGTGGACATCGGGATGGTTGTGGCCTTTCGCCAAAGAAATCATGCGGCGAAATTTTTATTCTGAGCACTTGGCAACGGTAAAATTGATCGCAAATTCAGCATCACGTGAACGCGTACCTTTCCCTCTCTATTCCCCGCTGTGGCGGGCTTTCATCGATGCTTCCTGCAGCCTTTGCGCTGGTCGTGGCCTGTGGCTTTTCTGCGCCGCTGCTGGTGGTCGATGCGTCAGGGCAGGCTGAGCGCAAGCAGATCAATTTTGCTCATATCGAAGAGCTCGCCGCAAAGGCAGCCACTGCGGAGTACCTGCCTCCCGCCGGAGAGAGTGCGCTGCCGGAGAGTCTGCAAGGGCTGAGCTATGATCGCTATCGCCTCATCCAGTTTCGCGGTCAGAAGGAATTCTGGAAGGCGGACGGATTGTCGTTTCGCATGGGTTTGTTTCACCCGGGGTATTTGTTTAAACAGCCGGTGGCGATTCACGAATTCACGTCGGATTATTCACAGCCGGTGCGTTTCTCGCGCGACTTTTTTGAGTATCACGAGGGCGCGGAGATCGAGGGCAGTTTGCCGGCGGATCTCGGTTATGCGGGCCTGCGTTTGAACTATCCGCTGCTCACGCCGGAAGATTTTGCCGAGGTGGCGGTGTTCCAGGGGGCGAGTTACTATCGCATGCTCGGGCAGCACCAGGCGTTCGGTTTGTCGGCGCGCGGTCTGGCGTTGAATGCGGGGATCGACGGCGTGGTCGAGGAGTTCCCGGTTTTCACTCACCTGTGGGTAGGCAAGCCGCAGCCGGGGGCGACGTCACTGACGCTGTTCGCGCTGCTCAACAGTCCGAGTGTGACCGGTGCGTACCAGTTTGTGGTTGAGCCGGGCGCGGACACGGTGGTGTCGGTGCATGCCACCCTGTACTTCCGCACTGCGGTGGAGCACATCGGCATTTCTCCTCTGACCAGCATGTTCTGGTTTGGTGAGAATACCACCAAATCGTTCGACGACTACCGCCCGGAAGTACATGACTCCGACGGTATGGCGGTGGCGCAGGCGGGTGGCGAACGCATGTGGCGACCGCTGAGTAATGACCCCGGGAGAAGCCGCACCTACACCTTCGAGGCGGATTCGCCGAAGGGGTTCGGATTGTTGCAGCGCGACCGCAATTTGCGCAGCTACGAAGATTTTGAAGCGCGTTATCAAGATCGTCCGGGTGTCTGGGTGGAGCCGGAGGGCGACTGGGGCGAGGGATCGCTGCGTCTGGTGGAAATGGCAACGTCGCACGAATTGTCGGACAACATCGTGCTGGCGTGGGAGCCGGCTCAGCCGCCGGTGATCGGTGAGCCGTGGCGGTTCGCCTACCGTCAATCGTGGACGCGGGATGCGAATCCGGCGAAGGCTGCAGCCTGGGTCTCGAATTCGCGCAGCGGTACCCACGAGTGGGCGGAGCATACGCGGTATGTGATTTTGGAATTCACCGGGCCGGCGCTGGAGAAACTCAACGCTGACAGCAAGTTGGAGGCGGTGGTGAGTGTCGCCAGTGGCGGCGCCGAGCTGGTCGGTCCGCCGCGGGTGGAGAAATATCCTGACGGAGGTAACTGGCGGGTGGCGTTCGAGATAAAGCGCCGCATTCCGGGAAGCGAGAAGTCGGTCGACGGCGCCGAGGTGCGCTGTGCATTGAAGCTCGGTGATGATTACATCTCGGAGACCTGGAGCAGTTGGCTGGGTCTCTGATTGGCAAAAAGTCATGGCCGTTCCTCCTCCATTTTCCGTGCTGGATTCTGATTCTGATCCGGCTGTCAGCGAGTCGACGGTGTCGTGCCGGGATGGCGACGTTGCCACCGAAACCGCGCAGACCGCGGAGTGGAACGACGCCTATGTTACCGTCGAGAGCTATTTGTGCGCGCTGGGATTGCGCAACAAGTTGCTGCTTAGCCGCGCGATCAACGAGGTGCTGACCCGGGCCGGGGCACGGGTGTCGCAGGACGCGTCGCTGTGCATCCCGTCGGTGGCGATGGAGGAAGTCATTCAGTTGGTCGCGGATTGGTTTTCCAGAGTGATCGGCCTCGATCTGCCTGAAGATCGACTCGGCGCGCGAGGTCGTCTGGCTCTGCTGCTGGCCGATCTGCCGGGAGAAAATCAGCAGTATTTTCTTTTAGAACCGCCGCTGCCGGAAGCGATAACCGCGGCCCTGCGCGACAGCTACCTTACGGAGAGCCCGGGAATCGAACGTCGTTCGATGACGCCGCAGCCGATCACGCTCAACCCGATCATGTGCAGTGCCACCCAGTGGTGGCAGGGACTTTACCGCGCGCCGATTTTTAAACGCCTGCTGACGACCGCAGTGCTGGCGCTATTCGGTATTTTGTTGCTGGTGTTTTTCTGGCGCTAGTGCTCCGCGCCATTCGCCTTCGCCGATTCTGCCTCTCGCATTTGCACAGTCATGGACGGTCTCGCTCACGATCAACTGCCGCCTTCGGCTCACGAACTGCCACCGCTGACCGCGCGCCGCGACTGGTGGTGGCGACGTGCCCGGGTGTTCGGTGGTGCGGCTCTGATTACGCTCATCGGAGTGACGCTGATGGGCGATCTTCTGTGGAGATTGTATGGTAGTTTCAACGGGGCTTCGGCAGTCCTGCTGGCTATTTTTGCCGTGCTGTTCGGACTGTTGGGGTTCGGTGTGATGACCGCTTTGGCAGGCTTTTTCGTCGGGCTGCGAGGTGGCGCCGGGCTGAATCCGGCGCGCGGGCTGACCGCAGAGGATCTGTCCGCACCACTCAGTCCGACGGTGATCGTTTATCCGGTTTACAACGAAAATCCGGTTGAGGTTTTCGAACGAATCCGCACGGTGTATCGCTCGCTCGAGCGCACCGGTCGACTCGAAGATTTTGAGGTCTTCGTGCTCAGTGACAGCACCAATACCGAGAACTGGATTCAGGAGGAGTTCGCCTGGTTGCAGCTGTGTCGTGAGCTCAATGCGGCTGGTCGGATTCACTACCGGCGCCGGCAGAAAAATACCGATAAAAAGGCCGGCAACATCTCTGATTTTTTGCAGACCTGGGGAGGTCGCTATCGCTACATGGTGGTGATGGATGCCGACAGCGTAATGTCAGGCGACGACCTTGTGCGCATGGCAGTGTTGATGGAAAAGCATCCGCGGGTAGGGCTTTTGCAGACGGCACCACGTCTGGCGCGCGCTGCCTCGATCCACGGACGGGTGCAGCAGTTTGCCTTTCGCCTGCTGGGCGACATGTTCACCGCCGGCCTGAACTACTGGCAGGGACCGTCGGGCAATTACTGGGGGCACAATGCGATCATCCGGCTGGCACCCTTTGCTGAATTCTGTGCGCTGCCGGACTTGCCGGGGAGCGAGCCATTCGGCGGAAAAATTCTCAGTCACGATTTTGTCGAAGCCGCGCTGATGCGCAAGGCCGGTTGGGAGATCTGGCTGCTGTGGGACCTTGAAGGCAGTTGGGAAGAGGGGCCGCCGTCGTTGATCGAGAGCGCCAAGCGCGACCGGCGCTGGTTGCAGGGAAATCTTCAGCATACCTGGTTGCTGTTCGCTTCCGGCATTCATCCGATCAGCCGTCTGCACCTGCTGTTGGGGATCCTCGGTTACCTCTCGTCTCCGCTGTGGTTTCTATTTCTGTTGATCAACACCCTGATCGTGTTGAATCACGAAGTGACCGGCTTGACGCTTGTGCCGGCGGAAAGTTCACTCGGTCAGTGGTTGCCGTTTACGCTGTCGACCAATCAGCAGGGAATGGTGGTTTTCGGTGCGACCCTGGTGCTCCTGTTTCTACCCAAGATATTGGCCTTTGTGCAGTGTCTGTTTGACTGGAAGCGGGCAGGTAAGTTCGGCGGCCTACCCGCACTGGTCGGCAGCCTCTTGATCGAAACGCTGTATTCGGCGCTGGTGGCGCCGATCGTGATGTTGTTTCATACCAAGTTTTTTTTCTGGCTGTTGCTCGGCCGCAAGGTCGACTGGGTCGCGCAGCAAAGGGATGCCATCGGCAACTCGTGGCGCGAAGCGCTGGCGGCGCACGGTGGACAGACTTTGCTCGGAGCGGTTTGGTTGACGGCGGCGTTTTTTATCGAACCGATGCTCGGCTACTGGCTGACGCCGGTGCTCGCACCGGTGGTGTTGGCGGTGCCGATTTCGGTCTGGTCGAGTCGACCCGGTCCGGGAGCGGCTCTGCGTCGAGCGGGCCTGCTGATTACTCCGGAGGAAACTGCTGCACCGGTGGAGTATGCGGAAATAATTTCCCGCGAACAGCAGGCCGTGTCGGTCTTGTCCGAACGCTTCGAATCCGGCGAGGACCTCGAGGGGATCACCCGTGTGATCGTCGATCCTTATGTAAACGCCGTGCATGTCTCGTTGATTGCCAAGGCGTCCGCTGAAGAATCGGTCGATGATGAGGAAAAGGCGGCGCTGAAGGCACAGCTCATGTCTCAGGGACCGGCCGGTCTGGATCAGAATGCGTTGCGCCATCTGGCCAGCTGCACCGCACTGATGCTCGACCTGCACCGCAGTGTATGGCTGACGCCTTTTTCCGATCTGGCACCGTGGTGGCAGCACGCCATCGAGCACTATCGGCGGGGAGCGTGACCAGCACTGCGCTCCACGCGGTTCGTCCCGAGCAGACAGCTGGAAGGTCCCGCTAACCCGGCTGTTGGTGATTGCCGTTATTTCAAGGATCGCTAAAATGGTGGATTCATGTTTGTCTGGATCCCGTGAGAGGTGTGTTTGTCAAATGGGGGTCATTGTTTGCCGGGGCATTTCTGGTGACATTCGGGACGTCTTGCCGGCCGGATGGTGTCGCAGTCGAGGGGACCCCGTCTGATCAACTGGTGCCGCCACCACCCACCTTGAAAGAGTTGATCGGCACCCTGACCAGGGATCGTGAAGTGTTTGAGGATATTCCATTCCGCGATGTCATCGAGGCGACGACGGGGCACCAGGTAATGCCCTTCGATCCTTCGCAGCCAAGCGATAAGGAGCTGTTGGAATCGATCGAGGCGGCTCTCGATGCAGCTTTTAAACGCTTCAATCGACCGGACAGCCCGACCAGCGAGGAGGTGCGGATCAACGAAGTGAGCTCGCATTTTGAGGAGGCGGTGATGGAATTTCTCAATGAGGAACCCGGAATTCGTTGCGAGCGTCCGCCGACGGCTTCGGGAAAAATTCAGCGCTCGGGTTATCCGGATCTGAAAATCATTCACGAAGGCAGTGGTCAAATCGTCTACCTGGACCCCAAATTGGTGGCGCGTGGCTCGTTCGACAGCGCGTTCCGGTCGTTTTACTTCACGCCGCGCATCGAAACCAACAAGGTGCTCGACGATGCCTGCCATTTACTGGTTGGTATCGAGCACAATGCGGAGGTCGGCGCATGGAAATTTCTCCACTGGCATCTTGTCGATTTGTACGG
>CBDULB010000099.1:0-22984 GCA_965367965.1 uncultured bacterium
ACCTGATCACCGGCCGATTGCAGGACTGCAGGGGTTACCCGGCCGTTAAGGCGCGACAGCTCGTGGAAAGTGAAGTCTTCCTACGCCCGCCCCCACTCCGCGCAATAGAGCTCAGAGAAGATCCTCGGAAACCACCGAGTGCTGCTGACGGCGCGAGAGCGTGTGCGCCTGGTCGATGACTACCTGCTTGTCGTCTTGAAAACGATAGCTGTGGCAGTTCGGGCAGATGTGCACCTTGGCAGCAACGATCGAGTCACAACCACCGCAAACCTTATACTGCGAAGGATTGCGTACGATACGACGAGCGCGTTTTTCGCGTTCCTGAAGTGCTGGATCAAGGTCTGCCATACGTGCGAAGAATAGCAGGATTTATAAAAATACGCAAGGTTGAATCTGAATTTTTATAAAGTTCGCAAGGTTGAGAAAATGCCACACAGGCGCAGGATGCTCTATTTCATCTGCTTCGGCGCGATTGCGGTGCGCGAAAAAGGCCTCGCTCGTTCCAGCAGAGAAGGGCTGCCGTTAAATGTTTTACTGCGCTCGAGCCGCGCGTACACAAAAAAGCACCGGCTGATCAGCCGGTGCCATCGTTCGGGACTCCCGGCCCCGATATTTTACAGCCGTCCCGGGACTAAGCTGCAGTCAGCGCGCGGACGCGCTTGCCGAGTTCCGATTTCTGTCGGCTGGCCGAATTTTTATGCACCACGTGCTTCGAGGCGGCCTTGTCGACCACTGAAGTAAATTCCTGCAGCGCTTCTTTAGCGGCACCGGCATCACCAGCTTCGATCGCTGAAGTAACTTTTTTGCGATGCGACTTCACCCGGGTACGCACCATTCGGTTGCGAGCGGTTTCGGTGATCGTTTTACGTACGCGCTTTCTGGCGGAGCGTGAATTGGCCATGATTTCTGAGCTTCTAAAGGGCTGAATATATCTCCCAACGGAGCGGGAGAAGGGGCGGTGAATTTATCGCCGCGCCGGTTCCTGTCAAGTCGTCAGTTTTAGCTATTTTACCGCCTGCCAATTGCCCCGTCAGCGGGTCCACAGCCCATCCTTCTTGTCCGGCACTCTTTGAGCGGTCGGAAGGTGTTGGTTCAAAATGTAGACATCCGCACCGTCCCCGACGATATCGTAAAGCTCGATCACGTCCCGCGAACGCATGCGCACGCAGCCGTACGAGACCGCCCGCCCGACGTTGCGCTCTTCTGCAGTGCCGTGAATGTAGATGTAGCGCGAATACGTGTTGCCGTTCCATCGCTCCGACCCTTTCAGCCAGAGAATCCGCGACACGATCGGATCGCGTCCGGGCGCATCCGGAGGCAGCACTTCGCCGGTCCATCGGCGACTCTTGAACACCGCACCACTGGGAGCGCCGCCACCGATTTTTTCGGCGATCTCCATTTTCCCCAGTGGCGTGCGTTTACTGCCCCGCTGATCGCCAAGGCCGAACTTTGAGGTCGACACCGGATATTCACGAATCTTCACGCCCTTCTTATAGAGCGCCATTTTCTGCTCGGGAACCGAGATGCGCAGCACATGGGTGCGGTCTTTCGAGGCGCATTGACAGAGCAGCAACATCGCAGGCAACAACACCACCAGTCGGCCCGACACCCGGGCCCGCTGCCCATTCAGCTTCGATAGAGTTCGAAATTTCAGGTTCATGATACGATCAAGGGAAATTCAACCGCCACATTGTCCCTCATTCAATCCCCGGCGCAAGCCCCCGCCGCGCAGTTGCCGCCGTATCGCGGCGTCCGGGCGCCATGCTTGCGCACAACAAAATCCTAGATAAAGCGTTGCGAACCCTGTACCGTAGCGTCCACTCATTCCTGCCGGAACCGGATTCATGACTACGAATCGACCATCGTCTCATTGCCGCCTAATCTCAATGCTCGCACGTGCGGCCTTGGTTTTCTCGATCGCCGTATCGCTGCTGACCAATCCGCTCAAGGCACAGGAATTGGCCCCTATCCCCGAAGATCTGCTCGAAGATGATCACATCCGCGAAGAGTTTGGCGTCAACAGTTTTACCGCTCCGTCGATTAAGAAAATTTTCGAGGATCTCGACAAACTCGGCAATCTTTCCTACGAGGACCTCAAGCGCGACATCCCCAAGGATCCACCTAAGGACCGCTCGCAACTCGCACTCGCGCTGGGCGTATTGATCTCCGACGGCTTCCTCATCGTCCAGGCGGAAAAATACAGCGAACTGACCGACATCGGCCGTTCGCTGACCAAACACGCGAAAATGCTCGGCGCCGGCACCCGGCTTTCCAGCCACTCCAAAAGCCTGATCGAAAACAGTGCACTCGGGCAGTGGGACCGGCTGAAGAGTGAACTCGCCAAAACCCAGCGCGACGTCGAAGCCGAAATGGTGATGCTGCGCGACGTCGATGCCGCTCACCTGATCAGCCTCGGTGGCTGGTTGCGCGCGTTTGAAATCGCCACCACCGCTTCACTCAAGCCCTTCGACGCCGAAAAGGCCAGCGTTCTCGGCCGGGTCGACATCGCCGAGTATTTTCTGATGTCCGTGCAGACCCTCGAGCCGCAGTTGAAGGAAACCGAACACATTCAGGCGTTGACTCTCGGCATCGAGCAGCTGCGCGATCTGCTCGACGTCCCCGAAGGCAAACAGTTTACCGAAGGCGAAGTCGAACAGCTGCGCGCCAAGGCCTACGAACTGGTCAATCTCACCACCGGTAAGAAGCCGTCGAAAAAAGAAACCGAAGCCGCTGACAAGGCCCCTGACGCGGCCGTTCCGGCCACCGCTACCGCGGCTCAGTAGATTTTCTGCTCACGCAACCGGCGGCTGCAGAAAGATCTCGCCACCGCGCCGCCGCGCGTGCCAGCCACCGGGAAGATTCACCTTCGCCGGCCCGCTGCCGAGCGGCGTTTCCAGCAGCGACTCAACGCATCGCACCTGGGCAACTCCGCAGTCGCTGATCCCCTGTCTGCGCAGCCAATCCAGCAACACCCGCTGCCGCAAAGGTGGCGACCACTTACTGAGTTTGCCGACCGGCAAGCGATCGTTATCCGCCAGTTTCAGTTCACTCGCAAACGCCGCGTCGATCAACGATTCATCAGCCTCCGCCAACTGCGCCAGCCGCAACAGCGATGCTGCCACGTCGCGCCCGAACGTCTCATTCATCTCCGGCAGCAGCTGCAAGCGCACCCGGTTGCGCACGCCGGTGCCCGCTTCGGCATTGCTGGCATCGTCGCGAAATGGCAGCCCGCGCGCGGCAATCCATGCGTCGATCTCAGTCCGCCGCACGGATAGCAAAGGGCGCAGCAAGGTCAACTTGCGGCCATCGATCTCGTGCTCCGACACACGCCGCATCCCCGCCAGTCCGCTCAAACCGCTACCGCGCGCCAGGTTCATCAACACCGTTTCCGCCTGATCGTCGGCGTGATGGGCGAGGAAGATGCGATCACATTTCTGAGCACGTGCGACCTTGGCAAAAAACGAGCGCCGCGCCCGGCGCGCCGCCGTTTCGATCGACAGCCCGGCGCGCTCCGCCAACTCTCCGACCGCCACTTTATCGCCGACAAAGGCCAGGCCGCAGCGCGCTGCCAGCCTTTTCACAAACGCCGCATCGCCCGCCGACGCCCGCGCGCGCAGTCCGTGATTCAAGTGACAGACGACCAACTTTTTCAAGCCCGCCGCCAGCAGAAAATGCAACAATGCCACCGAGTCACGCCCGCCCGATACCCCGACCAGATATTTCCGGCGCGGCGAAAACTCCTCACGGAGTTGGGCGAGCAGGGAGTCGTTCACCCGATCACCTCGCTACCGAAATATGGCACCAGCGCTTCGGGCAACTTCACGGTTCCATCGGCCTGCTGCCATGTCTCTAACAGAGCCACATACAAACGCGGCAATGCGGTCCCGGACCCGTTCAAGGTATGACAGAACTTGTTTTTGCCATCCTCATCCTTAAAACGCAGCTTCATGCGCCGCGCCTGGTAGTCGTTAAAATTCGAACAACTCGACACCTCGAGGTAACCGCCGTAACCCGGCGCCCAGACTTCGATGTCGTAAGTTTTCGCCGAACTGAAACCGATGTCGCCGGTGCACAATTCGATCACGCGATAGTGCAGACCGAGCTTCTGCAGCACCGCCTCAGCTTCAGCAGTGAGCGTTTCCAACTGCGCCATCGACTCGTCGGGATGCACGACATTGACCAGCTCGACCTTGTCGAACTGATGCATGCGAATCATGCCGCGACTGTCACGTCCCGCCGCTCCGGCCTCGCGACGGAAGCAATGCGTCGCCGCCGTGGTTTTGATCGGCAGCTCAGCCACATCGCGTATCGTCTCCCGATACAAATTCGTCACCGGCACCTCAGCGGTCGGCGCAAGAAAGAAGGCATTGTCTTCGATGCCGTACATATCGTCCTCGAACTTCGGCAGCTGACCGGTGCCGAACATGCAGTCACGATTGACGATGATCGACGGGTTGACCTCTTCATAGCCGTGCCCGGTGGTGTGCAGATCGAGCAGGAACTGGATCAACGCCCGCTGCAGTTTGGCGCCCTGACCGGTGAAACAGACAAAGCCGCTCGATCCGATTTTCGTGCCCAGATCAAAACTGAACAGGCCGAGCCGCTCACCAATCTCCATGTGATCCTGCGGCTCAAACCCGTCCGCAAAGACCGGCTTTTCACCGTGCACCCGAACCTCGGGGTTGGCGTCTTCGTCAGCACCGACCGGACAGTCGGCGTGCGGCAGATTGGGGATCTGCAACAGCAGTTCACTCTGCCGCGCCTCGGCGGCATCGGCCTTTTCACCGATCGTTTTGATCTGCTCGCCAATGCTGCGCACCCTCGCCTCGATCTCGCTGGTATCTTCGCCGGCTTGCTTCAGCCGCCCGAGTTCCTTGGACGTGGTGTTGCGCTCACTCTGTAAACTCTGCTTTTCGGTCTCGCCTGTACGACGCAGTTCGTCGCACTCCAGCACCTCGTCGACGAACTGCCAGGCGTCGCCACCACGCGTTTTCAGACGCGCCTTGATTCCTTCCGCGTCTTCCCGCAGCAATCGAATATCCAACATGCCCAGAAGCTAGCGCCGAAGGGCAAAAGGGCAAGTCGGGCGATGGATGAGAACGCAAACGCGCACGCCATTGCCCGGCTCCGTATTCCCAGCCTTGCCGACCACAGATAAAATTCGCTAAGCTGACTTTGAAAGCTATGCCCAAAGCTCACCACGAACTCGTTCCACCGCGACTGAGGGCAGCCGCCGCTCTACTCAGCGTGGTTGCGCTACTGTCTGCCTGCGGTGATCGAGCTGCGGACGAGGCCCACTCCGGTTCCAGGGGCTGGGAAGATTTGCCCGCCCTGGAGATCGTTCGCGTCGACCAAGCCACCGGGGAGACCGAGCCGCCATCCGGTCCACTGATCGATGACAAGGGCATGACCAGTATCGTTGTCGATGTGCCCCCCACTTTCCTGTCCAGCCACGATTCTGAAGCAAGCTCCGGAAGCAGAGAGCCGAACCAATTCGCCACAGAAATCCTTGAGCGTGCCGGCGTCGAATTTTCACCGGGAGCCTATGCACGCTACGATGTCGGCGTGTCCAAACTGACCGTTTATAACACCCCCGATCAGGTTGATCTGGTTGCGGCCTACACGCAATCAATCGGCGAAGGTCCGCGCCGACTGCTCACTTGTCGCGTCGAAATCTACGAAATGCCCACGCAGGCGGCCGTCGAACTGCAACGCATCTCTGCACAAAAAGTCTTTCACGAGGCCGAGCGAGAGGCGGTGATCGCCGCCTGCCGCCGGGGCGACGCGACTTTCGTCACTGGCGTCGATCTGCCCGCTCTCAGCGGCCAACGAACCCGATTCGAATCCGGAAGAGAATATCCTTTGGTCAGCGCCTTCCTGCCCCCTGCCGAAGCGGCATCGGAGCCTGACCGGCCAAACAGCCTGTTCGAATGGAAACGCAGCGGATTAGTTCTCGAGATTGATCCCATGACACTGTCCGATTCATTCACGTTCAACGTGAACCTTCAGCTGAGCTTTGAGATCTCTCCTCCTGTAAGTGATGCGCTGCATCTGATCAGCGACCGGCAAAGCCGGGCCGAGGCTCCTCTACCGGTTTCTGTCAAAAGATTGTCCCATCTCAATATGCAGACGGAAGTCGTACTGTTCGATGGCCTACCCTGCCTGATCGGCGTTTTGCCTCTGCCACCTACGCCAACAAGCAAGCAACACGCTGCCAACGCCTATCGTAGCCAAGTCGTATTCATCCAACTGTTTGTGCGCTCACGATGATTCTTTCAAACTCCGATCCACGGTTATGAGCGCGCGCATTATTCCACTGCTGGCGCTTGCTCTGCTACTGGCAGCCTCACTGGCGTGCCATCGGGAGCGACCGGCGAGCGAAGCTGATTTTGAAGAAAATGAAGCGGCAACGGGCAGCGAGATCTGGCATGATTTGAACGCTGCCCTCATCGCTGATAGCAAACTCAACGCCAACGAGCCGGACGATCCGGCAGAAATCCGCACGAGAGTCTACAGCTTGCCCTACCACGTCGCTGATTCGCTTCTGTCCATGGCGGTCACGGACTCCCCGGCGGATCCATTTGATCCCGTCGCTTCCCGGCGCTTATCCGCCACCGCGGAAGAAAGACTTAAGGAGCTGGGTGTCGATTTTCCAGCGGGAACCAGCGCAGTTTTCTCGGAAAAAACTTCTGAACTCATCATCACCCACGACTTGCCGCATCTAAGTAAATGCGAGGAGATACTGAACAACTGGGATCACAACCAAAACAGAGTGATCAATCATCGCATCGAAGTCTTTCAACTGCCTGCAGCGCTCACCATCGAAATCAGCGACAGCGCTGCCCGGAACTCTGACCACCGACCCGAGTGGGAAGCGGTGAATAAATTGGTGCTGAGCCATGACGCCTCAGTGGTCGCCGGCATCAGCGCATCGTCGGGCAGTGGACAAAGGTGTCGAGTGCTCGCGGCCGACGAATTCATCTTCGTAGCCGACTACAGCAAAGATGAAAAAACCGGCCTGTTGGAGCCGGTTTTCGAAACGCGGGAAATCGGCACGATTCTGGAACTCGACTGCGTCCTCGGAACCGACGGCGAAAGCATCAACGTCAATTTTGTCTTCGAATACCACAGCGCCCCTCCCGGCGAAGAAACGGTCGCATTCCGCTACCCCGACTCCAATCGCTCGACACAGATTCAAGCCCCGGTATTTCACGCCCACAAGATCCAGACTGAAATCACCACCCGCAATGGTCATGTAATCCTGATCGGTTCGTGGCGCCCCACCGGTAAGGCTGAATTTGAAACCGAAGACGTCATGCAGATCGCCTTTCTGAAATCTGACGTCCACACCGTCGGCGGCGTGCAGCGTCTCCGCTAAACTTTTATCCAGCCCATGCTTTTCTCTTCTCGCACTCCCTTCGGCATGAGCTTTGCCGCGCGTGTCACTCTGGCTTTCGCACTTTGCGTATCGACCTTTTGTCACGCGCACGCGCAGGAAGCCTCACCCGGAGACCATGCAATTCGCACCCAGCGCTACCAGATCGGTCCGAACTTCGATCGTCTGGACACCTCAACTGCGCCCGGTCGAGCTGGCGCCGTCGACCCTTTCGCGCCCGGTGACTCAAGCAGCGGATCATCGGACCAGTCGAACAAAACCATCCAACAAACTCTGATCGACGACCTCGGTATCGAGTTTCCCGAAGGCACCTACGCACGCATCAATGGCAAGACAGGCGAACTGGAGATCCGGCACCAACCCGCCATTCTCAGAGCGATTGAGATTTACCTCGACGAAGTCACCCAACCCTACAGCCTACTCAACGTCCGCGTCGAGATCTTCCAGATGCCCATTGCCGAGGCCATGCACATTCAGCGAATAACGGACTCCACCGACGACGACACAGCAGTCTGGGAAGCCGTGCAGAAAAGAAGTGAAGTCGACGGGTCGCACGTTACCGCCGTCAATGCCCTCACCACTCAGACGCGTTCGGGACAACGCTCGAAAGCCGAAGACATCAATGAATTCATCTACCCCACAGAAATCGACTGGAGCCCCGACAAACAGGCCTTCGTGCCCGCAGCATTCGAGACTCGCAATTATGGAACGATGATCGAAGCCGATCTGGTACTCGGAGTGGACGAGGTCACCGTCGACCTCAATTTTTCACTCGAACACCACACCGCGCCGCCGACGATGCACCCGATTACCCTGGCTTCACCCGAAAAAGGCATCGAGTTGACGACCGTGAAAATGCCCGAATTTCACACCAAACGCATCACCACGGCAGTGACGATGCGCGCCAACACCGTCAAACTTATCGGCGCCTGGCGTCCGACTGGAAAGCCTGAGTTTGAAGACGCTCAACTGATGCAGGTCGCGTTCCTGCGCGTCGCGATGCAAAAGATCCGCAGCGTGGTGCCGATCCAGTGAGACCGCCTCACTGCTCCACAAAATTCCGCGCCATAGTCCAAGGAAGTACGACACGCTTGTCGTGCCGCAGCGGAAAATGGTTCACGCAATCTGAGAGACAACCGCCGGAACGCGGCACCTCCGGTCAACGCTGCAGACCGGCAGGGAACCACGGGAGTGTGGTTCTTCCCTGGGTCTCAATATCTACGCCTCACTCTGCTGCATACTTTTTGAACGCCGCTTCGATCGCCTTTGCATCGGCGGCGCCGCGGTGCAGGATGACGCGGTGACGCAGGCTCAGGGTGTCGCCTTTTTTCAGAGTCAGCGCACCGTTCTCAGCCTCCTTGTCGAGACTCTGGGTGCCGAACGGATTGGCCGTGAACAGACCGTAGGTGCGCACGTGCCAGGGCGTGGGAAAACGGAAACTCTGCGGGTGATTCAAAATCGTCACGCCCATCGGCTCGCCGTCGACCGGCCCGAAATAGGCGCACCACCTGGCGCGTTTTCCCCAGGCGTCCTTGTCGGTATCACCTTCGGAATTGAGAATGCTGCCGCCGGGCTCACTGTCGACATCCATCGTGGTAGGAATGCGCACGCTGAAGCCGGCGTCCTTGGCGTCGCCGAGCACGGTCGGTTTTTCGCCACCGTGAAAAGTGATGTCGAAATCGATGACCCGACTCTCACCGTCATCACCGAGGCTGAACACCATGCGCCGCTGGTCGGACATCATCACCGTTTTTCCGTCGTTGGCGACGTAGTCATTTTTGCTGACGATGACCGCCTGTTTGGCATCGGCGGAAACGTCGACAAACTCGCGGTGCACCGTCGCGCCCAGAACCGCGAGCATCTCTTCCAACTGGTCCGGCTTCTTCTTCGCCCGTTCCTCGATCGTCAGGCGCTCGTGCCAGGTATCGAAATCGCCCGTCTCCTGATGCCCGAACCAGATCGAACGGTGATGCGGGTGATCCTGGCGCTCGCCTTCGATGTTTTGCATCGGATAAGCGCGCGTCATCGCCTTGCCGTCCGGCCCGATCACCGGCCACAGATAAGGCTTATTGGCCTCACCAATAACGTAATTGGTGAACAGCTCACCGTCGAGTTTGACGGTCACCCCGGCATCCGTCTTTTCGACGGAGAAACCGGAGTCAGCGGCCAGAACGCCGGTCGTCGCCAGAGCGACAGCTATGGAAAATGCAAGGCAGGTGAGAGCAGTTCGAATCATGCCCAAACCTGACCGGAAAACCGCGAGCGATGCAAGTGCAGATCTTTTCCGCAATACCGTGACTGAACAGGTCACCGCAGCGCTATCAGCTCAGTTTGACCGCAGTCCCATAGGCCAACATCTCAGACATTCCCTCCGACACGGTGCTTGTGCTGAAGCGCACGTTGACAACTCCATTCGCCCCCAGAGCTCGCGCCTCCTCCTGCATTCGCAACAGCGCCTGCCCGCGGGCATCCGACAGCATTTCCGTGTAGCCACGAATCTCTCCGCCGACGATTGTTTTCAGGCCCGCCATGATGTCCCTGCCTATATGTTTGGCGCGCACCGTGTTGCCGGTGACGATTCCCAAATCAGCAGTGACGGTGCGGCCCGGGACAGTTTCTGTAGTAACAACGTTCATGGTAGTAATTTTGGTGAAGGTTCCTAATCAGCAGGATCCTACGCCTCGAACACCGGCGCAGCCGCTACAAAGGAACGCCTTGCTTGTAATCGCGCTCATTGGCGAAGCGGGTCATCCTTCAGCACTCCCATTGTCGGGTTTCCGCCATGATTCACGCATCCCATCTCTTTCATCACTACGGTGCACGCCCGGTTCTGCGCGATGTAAGCTTTTCGGTTCGTCCCGGCGAATTGCTGGCGGTCATGGGGCCGAACGGCATGGGCAAGAGCACGCTGCTGTCCTGTCTCGCCGGAACCCTTTCGCCACTGGAAGGCGAAATAAAAATCGATGGCAAAATCCGCCGCGGATCGGTCGATGAAGAACGCGCGCTGCGGAAACTGTGCGCCTACCTGCCCGATCACCCCTGGCTACCCCATGCGGTCAGCGGTCGCGAACTGTTGCTCGCCACCGGTCGGATATGGGAACTGCCGGAGCGCAAACTGATCGACAATATCGAACGCGTGCTGCGCCTGTTTCACCTCGAAGACAAGGCTGACGAATACGTTTCCGGCTACTCCAATGGTCAGCAAAAGAAAATCGCGATCGCCGCGACATTGATCACTGACGCCAAAGTGTTACTGCTCGACGAACCATTCACTGGCGGCCTCGACCCGTCCGGCATTCGCGCACTTAAGGAAGTGCTCGCCGTTTTGCGTCATCGCGACGACGTCACCGTGGTGATGGCTACGCAGATCGCATCGATCGCGGAGGCCATCGCCGATCGAGTGCTGGTCATGCGCGAGGGCGAAGTGGTCACTTGCGGCACCCTGGACGAGCTGCGCCGTCAGGCCGGAATGGCAAACGGCGCGCCGCTCGACGCGGTGTTGCAACACTTTGTCGATCCCGGCGGTGAGGATCGTTTAAACAACTACCTGGAGGGCGCCAGCTGAGCTGATGACCTTGAGGAAAATAACTTTCACCACGCCTGGGCTCGCGCTCGTGCCGCTTTTACCGTCGTTGGTTTTTCGAGGGGTGATTCTGATTTTCGCCGGACCGCCGACCGACAGCGATTTCAGTATCTACCAGATAATTTCGGAGCAACTGCACCCCTATGACTGGCGGCTGGTCGGAGCAATCTGGTTTGTATTTGGCATCACCCAACTTTTCCGGGCCTGGCCGCCATCGACACCTGCCTACGCCGATTGGTTGGCAACAGCTCCGTGGAGCCCGGGCAAACCTCTGCCTAAAGGTAATCTGGCACCGCCCCCATGGCTGTGGATCGCGGTCGTGATCAGTAGCATCGCCGGCGCATTGGCCTTCGACATTTCACCGCTGATCGCTCCGTTGGGCTTCGCAATCGGTTGGGTGACTGTGGCTTTGGCAATCACGGTACGCCATCTGGCAACCGGCCGCCCGGAAGCTGAGCCCACGCGCTGGAGGTCAGCCTATCTGCCGTTAGCGATGATCATCGCAGCACTGTTCTCGCCACAGCCGCTCGAGTGGACCGCGATCGCCATCGCTGCGTCAATGCTGATCCTGCACCGGCAGTTAGTGCGCCTGCTGTTTGCGTGGAGCGATCCCTCCAATCCGGAGCCTGATGCAAAGTTACCCGCCTGCCATCACAACGCATGGCTGTGCCCGGCTCCCCCTCTGCTTGCCATTGAAAAGCTCGGCCTACTGCCGCGCCTCGCATTCGTCGTGTTCTACGGAGTGGTGCTGGCGTTGGTCGGCAGCCTTGAGTTCTCGATGGAGCAGTCACTCGAATTTTCCGGCAGCTTCTTTCCCCTTTTGGTGTTCGTTGCGGCCGTTTCATCCGTGACGGCCAACCGGCTCGTCCTCGCCCCGCCAATCAACTGCTGGAAACGGCTATGCAGCGGACGGTTTATCATCCCTGCCTATGACCGGATGATGGCTCCGGCGTGGGCCTGCATCGCCATTCTGGCGATCGCCTATTTGGGGCTCGATCGACTGCCTGAAACCCCTGTTCGGGTTGCCGTCCTGGCGGTCAGCACGTCTTTAGCATTTGCCATTTTGTTGTGTACCGGACCAGACCGAGTGAAGTGGGCAATGACCGCGCCGGGTAAAATGCCTTCACCAGCGAAAAGCTCCAGCGCAAAGCGCAACCAGCTGCACGGCACCTACTTTCGGATCTAGACGCAAAAGCGACCGGCGAAAGCAGGGCTGGCCGTAAGCAGCTTCGGCTGGCTCAGCTCACCAGAGCTTCGGCGAGCACGTCGTCGACGGTAGCGACAGTTACAATGTTGAGTTTTTTCCTCGCCGACTCCGGGATCTCAGCAATGTCTTTTTCGTTGAGCTTGGGAATGAGTACCTTCTTCACACCCGCGGCTTCAGCAGCCAGCGCTTTTTCTTTCAAACCACCGATCGGCAACACCAGTCCGCGCAACGTCACTTCACCGGTCATGGCGACGTGGCTGTCGACTTTTTGATCGGACACCAGTGAGGCGAGTGCGGTAAACATGGCGATGCCGGCCGAGGGGCCGTCCTTGGGGATCGCCCCCGCCGGCACGTGCACGTGAATGTCGTAATTTTCCAATTCCTCGCGCTCGACGCCGAGCGATTCGGCACGGTTGCGCACCAGACTCCACGCGGCCTGCATGGATTCCTTCATGACATCACCGATCTGACCGGTCAGCTGAACCTTGCCACTGCCGGGATAACGAATCGCTTCGATGTTGAGCACCTCGCCGCCAACCGGCGTGTAGGCGAGCCCGTTGACGACGCCGGGCGCATCCATCTGAATGCGATCTTCGCGACTGTAACGCGGCGCACCGAGAATCTCGGCGACAACTTCGGGAGTGACTTTGACTTCGACATTGTCGTCGGCGGCGACCCGTGCGGCGATGCCCCGGCAGACACTGCCGATCTCGCGCTCGAGATTGCGCACTCCGGCCTCGCGGGTGTAGTTGGCGATGATTTCCCGAATCGCAGCACGGGTCCACCGGCAGTGCTTGCGCTTCAGGCCGTTTTCCTTGAGCTGACGTTTGACCAGGTAGTCCTCGGCGATATGTAGCTTTTCCTCCTCGGTGTAGCCGGGGATCTGAATAATTTCCATACGGTCGCGCAACGGACCGGGCACGGGGTCGATAGTGTTGGCCGTAGCGATAAAAATGACCTGACTGAGGTCAAAAGGCACGTCGAGATAACGATCGACGAAAGTGTCGTTCTGCCGTGGATCGAGCACTTCGAGCAGGGCGCTGGCCGGATCGCCGCGAAAGTCGGCACCGATTTTGTCGACCTCGTCGAGCATCATCAGCGGGTTGCGGGTGCCGGCGCGGCGCAGCTCCTGAATCAGCCGACCGGGCATCGAACCGATGTAGGTGCGGCGGTGGCCCCGAATCTCGGCTTCGTCGCGGATACCGCCGACGCTGATGCGCGAGAACTCGCGACCGAGTGCTTCGGCAATCGATTTTCCTAGACTGGTTTTGCCGACCCCCGGCGGGCCCAACAGGCACAGAATCGGACCGCGGCCGTGCGGGTTGAGCTTGCGCACGGCGAGGTATTCAATCAATCGCTGTTTGACCTTATCGAGACCGTAGTGATCCCGGTCGAGCGTGGCGCGCGCCTTTTTCAAATCGACTTCCTCTTCGCTGAGCTTTGCCCACGGCAGCTCGGCGAGCGTCTCCAGATAGGTGACGATGACGGAGTGCTCGGGACTGGCACTGGGAATGATGTCGAGACGCTTGAGTTCGCGTTCGGCCGCAGTCATGACCTCCTCGGGCAGCCCTGCGGCTTCGAGCCGGTTGCGCAGCTCGGTGGCCTGCTCTTCGCCACCGTCGCCTTCGCCGAGTTCTTTGCGGATGGCATTGAGCTGCTCACGCAGGTAGGCACGGCGTTGGGCATCGGAGAATTCATTCTCCACATTGTCGCGCAGCTTCTGCTGAAGCTCGCCGATGTGCAGTTGGTTGTTGATGATCTCCTGCACGTTTTCGAGTCGCTTGCCGACGTCGATCTGCTCGAGCAGTTGCTGCTTTTGCGGCAGCTCGATGCTCAGATTGGTAGCGAGAAAGTCAGTTAACAGCGCGGGTTCGTCGATGCCGGTCAACGCCTGCTTAGCTTCGTCAGGAATATTAGGACTGAGGTCGACCAGCGCATGCGCCGACTCACGCAGATTGCGCACCGTGGCGACCCAGGTCTCATCATTGTCATCCGGCGCAGTACTTTCGAGAACTTCGAAGCGCGCCCGGAGATAAGGCTTGTCCTTATTTTCCGCGAAATCGGTCAGCCGGATGCGTTGCATGACCTGCACCAGAATCAGCACTGAGTCGTCGCTGTTCTGGATCATTCGCAGCACGTTTCCGAGCACGCCGATTCCGTAAAGCTGGTCGGGTTTCGGCTCGTCAACGTCCTGATTCCTCTGGGTGACGAGGCCGACCAGTCGCGACTGCGGCAGTTGATCGTCGAGCAGCTTGCGGCTGGCTTTGCGCTCGATATTGAGCGGCGCCATGGTGCCTGGAAAAAGCACGTGCGCCCGCAATGGCAGGATCGGCAGCAATTCAGGGAGCTCCTGATCGCCGGTGTCGCCCTCCGATTCAGTGCCTCCAACAGTGATGATTTGTACGTGGGACGGCGACGACTGCTTGGAGGCGTTCTCCTCTAGAAAAATTGGATCGGACATTGCTCAGGGGTTACGTCGGCGTCGAAGAAATGGTTTGTGATCAGGTGGTTGTCGATGGGTCGGACTGACTTCCCGCCAGCGGCAGCTGAATCCACAGCAGACCACTTTCGTGGCGTGCCTCAACCCGCTCGGGATCGACCTCGACCGGCAACCGCAGTTCGCGCCCGAATCGACCATTCTCAATCTCCATCGCCAGAACCTGACGACAGCCACCCTTGGCATTCTCGTCATCGCAGCGTGGCACCGGTGCCTTGCGAATCCCGCCGATGCGCACCGCCAGCGGCAACACCTCAACTTGAATATCGCCCTTGTCGACGCCGGCTAAATCGACGCAAATCTCGATTCGGTCGTCGTAGCGGTAGGCGTTAATGTCCGGCCTCCACTCAGCCTTGGGATGGTAACCGGAATAGTTCAGGCTGCTCAACTCATAGGCGACATCACCTGCGCGGGTGATGATTTTGGTAAGTCGAATGTCTCGCGCCATAGCTGGTATAAGCGTGGCGCATATTTCAGGGCGCCGTCGATCGGGACCATATCACATTCCGGGGTGGCGAATCAAATACGCTCGATCAATTCGTCCGCGCTGAACCGCACTTTCGGCAGTTCCGCATACTTATCACCTTCGGCCCGGTAGCCCGCCGGGCACACCACCGCAGCGGTCAGGCCGTGGGCATCGAGGCCGAGGATTTCGTCATATTTTTCCGGCACGAAGCCCTCCATCGGACAGGTGTCGATGCCCATCATCGCCGCGGCGGCCATGAAGTTGCCGAGCGCAATGTACGACTGCAGCTTGGCCCACTGCATCGATGCTTCACCTTGACCGCGCGGGCCGGTGACGATGTCGCGCACCATCATGTTGCGGTAGCCTTCGAGTTTTTCGACCTCGCCGCCACGCACTTCAACAACGCGTTCGACGTAGCGGTCGACCAGCTCCTCGCTCATCTGTTTCTGCACAGCGAAAACCACCAAATGCGATGCGTCGGCGACCTGGCGTTGTTTCCAGGAATGCTCGACCAGCGACTCGCGAATCGCCGCATCGGTGACGACAAAAAATTTCCATGGCTGCAGCCCGTACGACGACGCCGTCAATACCAGCGACTGCTCGAGCGCGGCCCAATCGGCGTCGCTGATCTTCTTTTCGGTGTCGAACTGCTTGGTCGCGTAACGCCACTGCAATTGCTCGACGACTTGGTCTCCGGAAATGATTGCCATGCCTTCATGCTCCACGGCATGGTAGAAAATTCAAGTCCCGGAACGCTTTTCACGGCTCGCATCGTGATCTCCCTCGGTATCTGCGTCGGCCAAATCCTCAAGAAACTCGCACTCAGGATTATCGTCACAGTCGGGCTCCGAAATTTCGAGCGGTTCGACCGGCGGCGAAATTTCCCCGACCGCCGGCGTTTTCAGCAGCGCCCCCGAATCGACTTCGACAACGCTGTAGTCATTCAACACCGGATAGTGAATTTCGGCCGGCAGAGTTTCCCAGTCGTTCGCCGCAAAAGCGCGTTGCTTGAGCAAGCGCGCCGGTTCGCTCTCGTCTTTTAACGCGAGTTGATACTCGGCCCATGATTCGACCCGGAAAAATTCGTGATACACGGTCGGATGACTGGCATCGCGACTCAGCGTCCACCACGCAGCGCCTTCCTCCAGGCGAACGGCTTCCATTCCGGCCATTGCCTCGATAAAATCCGCCAGATTCTGCTCCGGCACATCGTAGGCGATCTCGATCACGGTGGCGTCGGCGGGTGGTTTCCCATAGGGCGCGAGATCCATTCCGGGAAAATCAAACCAGCGCCGCACGCCGCTACTTTTGCGGGCGCTGTCGCGCGGCGCAGTCCGCAACCACCAGGCCAGCACGCTCGCCGCAATCAGCATCACCACCGCCGGCAAGGCGCCGCGCAGCCAGGCATTCCAGGTGCCCGGTTCGATGTCACGCATCAACGAAAATGCCAGCAACCCGGCGAGCATCGCACCGGCACCCATCCAGGTCAGCAACCAGACCGACACCCGGCGTCGCAAACTGCGCTGCAAGCCGGCACGCAATATTTCGCCCGCTTCGCGCAAACTGCGCGCCCAGGCGTAACCCAGAATCAGCGTCGGGATTCCGATCAAAAATAAAGGCCAATGCGAAAGTGCCGCCACCATCGCAACGGCAGCCAGCAACACCCCGACCAGAAGCATTGCCCGCACTTTATCACCCTCCCAACGCGCGAATCGTGAGCAAGCTCCCAGTCCGCCGCCGATCCAGAAAAAGACCATCGCCGCGACTGCATCGCGCCCCGTCGAAGAATCCATGACAACTTCCGACAGCAGAGGTAACACCGATGCGGCCTGCACCACCGCCGCAGTGACGAGCATTACCATGATCAGTGACAGCAGCACGGGTCCGCGACGCATCGCCTCAGCCAGGACCCGCCCGTCGAGCGGTGTAGAGATCGCCACCCGGGTCGCCGCCGCGCCCACCCCCTGCATTCCCAACATTGTCAGCCATATAGCGAAACCAAGTGAAAAGGCACCGAGCGTCACGAATACCGTGGTACCGAGAAAATCGGTGAATTTGGTAAACACCAGCCAGCCTGCCAAAGTCAGCGTCAGCGCCGTGGCCAGCAGCACCTTCGAGTTCGCAGCCAGAATACTCGGCGGCAGCACCCGCCTCATGACCAGCATCGGCAGCGAAATGCTGGCCACCACCCAGGCGATCCAACTGAGGCCGTGAGTGACCCAGGCGATGGTGCTGCAATTGGCGTAGATCACCAATTCGGCAAGCAAAAGGCAGCCCCAACCGATTCGGCCCAGCCACCACTTTTTTCTCAACCGCTCCTGACTGGCATCCCCGGAATTCATTCGACTAACTTAAACTCGTTAAAAGCACGGCAGCAACCCGCCATTGCGAACCGCAGCCACCTACCGGTCACCGGGTACAACAACAGACCGGAGAAGCCAACGGCCTCCCCGGTCTGAAAGTTCAACGCCTTGCGTAAGGCTCAGACTCAAGCGTCACCATCGCCGCCGTCCATGTACGACCCCTCAACGCGGTCAGCGACATCCTTGTAGTCGTAGTCCGCCGCGTAGATCTGCTTGAGCGCCTCCAGCGACTCTTCCTTCTTATCCATTCTCTCGTACAGTAAACCCAGGTTGTAGAGCAGATCTTTTTTCAGATCGTCCATGCCCGGAACCTCTTTGGCGGCTTCGGAAAACTGCTGCGCGGCGATATCGAGGATGTTCATCTTCTCGTAGCACTTGCCGAGCATCAACATGGTCTGCAAACGCAGGTTGGGGCTGTTCTTAGCCTGCTGCAGATGCTTGATCGCTTCGCGAAATTTATCGCCGTTGAAGAGATGCTGACCGTAGTCAAAGCGCAGCTGCGGATCGGTCGGGTTGCGTTCAACACGCACGCGAGCCTCTTCGATCAACTGCTCATTCTGCGCAGCATTCATCTCCACGATGCGCGCCTTGTACTGCTCAACATCCGGATGATCCGGGTTCTGCTCGACGAAAGTCTGCAACTCCGCCATCTCGGCACGAATTTTCTTCTCAGTGACCTGCGCCACCTTGCGCTCCAGAGACGGGTCACGGTTACTGAGGCTGTAAGCCCACTCGTAAAATTGCAGCGACTCCGTCCACTGCTCGATTTCTTCGTAGAGTTTGGCGAGTTCTTTGGAGATATCGATGTTGTTCTGGTCGGCCGCATACTGCTGACCGAGTTCGGCGATGCGCGCCTCCTTCATCTCACGCGTGCCACCCGCCCGTTCGGCCTGGTCCAGCTTGGTTGCTTCGGCGCTGTCTTTCTTCAGATCTTCAAAGCTGCCGCCTTCCCAGTTCTGCGACTTCATCGACTGCTGGGCCGTGGCATTTTTCTCATTCTGAATGGCGACCAGGTCGGCAGGATCACGCTGACGGATTTTGGTGTAAACCTCAGCGGCCTCCTCGTACGCCTCGTTTTCCATGTAGTAAGCACCCAGCTGATGCCAGTACTTGTTGTTATCCGGATGGCCGGTGGTCAAAGTTTCCAGAGCGAAGCCCGCCGTCAACGGCAGGCCGGAAGCCGCGGCCGCTTCATAAAGCAACAGATTGGCCTGCGGATTGTAGGGGTCAGTCGCGAGAACCTCCTTCTCAACTGCCACCATGGCGCCCGCCGGATCTTTCTTGGCCTGGCCCTGTAGCTTCATCACCTTGATGCTGTCACCACCGAGATTGAGTGTTTTCTTGGCGGCATCCTTCTGGCGCACGGCAGCGCTGCGCAGCTTGCGGCGACCGGCCAGGAAAGCCGGCTGACTGGCGAGAACCGCCTGCAACAGACTGATCGCGTACCCGTAATTCGCCGTCTCCAACGCCGAATCCGCCTTCTGATAAAGCTTCATCAATTTCGGACCGAGTTCGCGCTCGACCATTTTTTCGTTGTGAGCCGGAACTTCGGCCTGCTGATTTTCGGTTTCGGTAGTGTCGTCCATTGCAGTGTGTAAGAAATTAGACGCCGTCGACAGCCCGTTTTCCACCGGGAAAACGTCTCTATTACGACGAACGAGTCACGATATTAACTCGTCCGCCGCCCCCGAGTCTAGCAGCATGTGAAAAAACTCCGTTCAGCGCTTTCCGGTCCCTGCTTGCGCCGCGGAACGAAACGAGCTTAAAGTAAAGGATGCCCCGCGCTTTCGCCCTTCTCCTCCCAGTGCTCTGTGTGCTGCTGACCACCGCTGCCGGCGACAAGTCGAACGCTTTTCTGATCAGCATTCACGAGGAAGCCACCCAGGATGAATATCCCAAGTTTGCGACCCCGGTAAAACTCGGGGCCGACGGAAAGCAGTACTTTTTCAAGAAAGTCGCCTCGTTCACCGATCACGACATCGCCTACTTCTACCCGTTCATCGCTCAGGACGGAAAAACCTATGGCGTCGGCCTCAAGCTTAAAAGCAAGGGCGCCGAAGGCCTGAAAGCGCTCAGCCTCACCCATCAGGGCAAACTGCTCGGCTGCCGCTTCTCGCCGCAGACCTTCTCGGCTGTCGTCATCGATCAACCGATCGATCACGGCGTCATCGTAATCTGGTCCGGCTTGACCCAAAAACAGATCAAGGAACTCGGCAAAAAATTTCCCCACGCCGAAGAAGTCCAGAAAGCCATGGGCGGCGGCGCCATCGCCCCTCCAGCCACGGCGACCGGAGCGACCGCTCCGCCAGCGGCCTTTGGTCCAACCGGCGCACCCGCTGCTCCGGCCGATGAGGGACGGACCCGCCTGCGCTGAACGGCCAGCTCTGCCGCCCTGATCTACGGTCTACAGCGGACGGCGCAGCGACACGCCGCAGGGGCGTCTTTGCGAAGGTTGAAATAGTCGTCACACCGGTTCAGGTTGCCGCCGTTCTTTCTGTCATGCCTGACCTCCAACCTGCCCGCCACCTTCGCCGCGCCTGTCTGCTTGCGCTCCTGTTTCTGTTCTTCAGCGCCGGCCCGCTGACCCGCCCGGTCGCCGCCGAACCACTCGGCATCGCCCTGCCGACCGACAACGACGCGATTTTTTCGCGGGATCCGTCTAACTTCTACATGTATACCGATCGCACCAGCCCGAACGGCGTGCGCTCCCAGCCATGGACCGCCGGTCGCTACGGATTCGTTCGCAACGAGAAAAGCACATCGCTCGGCATCGTCTTCACCCGCTTTCACGAAGGCGTCGACATCAAGCCGGTAAAGCGTGACTCCGCCGGCAACCCGCTCGATGAAGTCCGCGCCATTGCCGCCGGCGAAGTCGTCTACACCACCCGCGCGTCCAACCTCTCCAACTACGGCAACTACGTGGTGGTTCGCCACGATTTCAGTGACGGTCCATTCTACTCGCTCTCCGCTCACCTGAAATCAATCGACGTTACGGCCGGCCAACGCGTCGCCCGTGGCCAGAAAATCGGTCAGATGGGTTACACCGGCTCCGGCATCAGTCGCACCCGCGCCCACGTCCATCTCGAACTCAACATGATGGTCAGCGATCGCTTTGAAAAGTGGCACGACATTCACTTTCAAAGCCCCAACCATCACGGCATCTACAACGGCTTCAACCTGGTCGGCCTCGATGTCTCCGGTCTGTTTCACGCCCACAAGGAAGACTCCGACGTCAAACTCTCCGAGTTCATCCCGCTGGCCGGCGCTTATTACAAAGTCACCGCCAGCAACAACAGCGATTTCCAACTCATCCGGCGTTATCCGTGGCTGCTGAAAAACGCCGCCAGCGCCGCCGGCACCCGCTCCTGGGAAATCACTTTCAGTTCCTCCGGCCTGCCGCTCGCCGTCGAGCCGAGCGACCGCGCCGTCACTTATCCCGCCGTCACCTGGGTGAAACAGTCGTCGATCAATCACAGCTACAATACCAGCAACCGCATCGAGGGCACCGGCTCGAACGCCACGCTGACCGGCCCCGGATCACGCTATATTCAGATGATCATGGGCACGTTTTAACCTCCTACCGGAAGAATTTTAAGTGTTCAGTTCTAAGTTTTCAGCTCTTGCGGCGGGCGCGGCGATGCTACTCGTCGGCTCGTTGCCTTTTTCCAACCCGCTCATGGCTCAGGAGGAATTACCCGTAAAGGGCTATCCGCAGGGGGTGCTCGATATTCGTTATCAATCGGCGGCCGACGACAGTCAGCAGCCGGCGCTGTTCTGGAAGCCCGACGATGGCGGCAAAAAAACCAAGCGGCCGCTGCTGGTCGCCCTGCACACCTGGTCGAGCGACTACCTGCAAGCCGGCGGCGAGGCCAAGTATGCCGAGTGGTGCCAAGCTGCCGGCTGGGTTTTCATTCACCCCAATTTTCGCGGCCCCAACAAAACACCCGAAGCGCTGGGGTCGGAACTCGCCGTCGCCGACATCCTCAGCGCCGTCGACTACGCCAGAGCAAATGCCGCCATCGACGAAACTCGCATCTACTGCATCGGCGTTTCCGGCGGTGGACACGCCTCCCTGCTCATGGCGGGACGCGCGCCCGGGCTGTGGGCCGGCGTCAGCGCCTGGTGCGGCATCTCCGACATCGCCGCCTGGCACGAACAGCGCAACGACAACCAACAGTCGAACTACGCCAGGCACATCGAAAGCGCTCTCGGCGGTGCCCCCGACACTCCCGAACGTTGCGCCGATGCCGAACAACGCTCACCGCTCACCTGGCTGCCTCGCGCCGCCGATGTCAACCTCGACATCAATCACGGCATCCACGACGGCCGCACCGGCAGCGTGCCGTTCAGTCATTCCCTGCACGCATGGAATACCGTCATCGAAAAAGCGCATCCCGACGCCGTGTTGAGTGACGCGGCGGTCGACAGTTTTTACGACAGCCAAAAATCCCCCGATCCCGCGCCCGCCGCCGACCCGCTCTATCCCGACGATCAGCAGCCGGTGTTCCGGCGCAGCGCCGGCAACACCCGCATCACCATCTTCGAAGGCGGCCACGAGATCCTCCACGAAGCCGCCCTCAACTGGCTCGCCGCGCAGCGAAAAGACCAGCCGGCCAAGTGGGACGTCGAGCGAACGCATTCACTGAAAGTGGACGCAACCGATAAGGAATCGGGGAAATAGCAGTCGTAGCTGCGGCCACCAGCAAGTTGGAGGGAGTGTCGGTGGCATGGACGATCCGTCCGTCCAGAGGGCCACTCGATTCGTTTCGGCTAGCAGGACGTCGGCACTTTCATCGCCAGTTTCACCGAGTGCGGGATCGCGCCTTCGACGAACTCGAGGCACTCGACGGCACCGGTAGGTTTTCCGGGCAGGGCGATGACCAGTGAGTTGTCGACCAGTGCGCCGAGGCTGCGCGACAGGATCGCGTTGGGCGTGATCGCCAGCGACCGCATGCGCATGGTCTCGCCGAAACCGGGAATCTCGACACGCAGGATGCCGCGAATCGCTTCCGGCGTGACATCGCGATCGGCAACACCGGTGCCGCCCGTGGTCAAAATCAAACCACAGCCCTGCGCCGAAAACGCCCGCACCGTTTGTTGGATGCGCTGCATATCATCCGGCACCACCGCCTCGGCAGCAACATCCCAATCGCGCTGTTCGCAGGCCGCCCGCAAGGCAGGTCCACCGTGATCCTCATACTCACCCGCCGACGCCCGGTCGGAAACGGTGATGATGCCAACGGTGATTCGAAATGCCGGAGTGTCGCTCATAGAGCGCTACCCTGTTCTCGATGCTCTTTCCCGTCAACCCGTAGGACGATCCCGGCCCGGTCGTCCGTCGGGCGCTCTCACGGCTGGCGCCACGCCTGAACGCATCCTCCTTCGTCACAGCCTCCCGACGCTCGCGGACAAGCGAGGCCGCTTGTCCCTACCGGACCGATCAGATCAGCAACACCGAATCGCTTACTATCC
>CBDULB010000100.1:0-22800 GCA_965367965.1 uncultured bacterium
CTCATTGTTGCTGTAGCGCTTCACCGGACTGTCTCTGCATCCGAACTACCATGTCTTTATCCATCATTTTGTTGGGCGCTTTTTTGATCGCTGCGGTTTTTGCCACGCTGATAGGTGGCACCTTTCTTTTGGCGAGAGCCAGAACGGAAGAAGCGGAGGAACGCGCGGACGAGGCGTTCCGGTCACGGGAACGTGCTAAAGAGGCGAAGGAAAAAGCCGAGTAGCCTTTTTGCTCCTGACGGAGACGGAACGGAAAAAGAGAGGCGAGGGCGGGAATCGAACCCGCGATAGAGGTTTTGCAGACCCCGGCCTTACCACTTGGCTACCTCGCCGAAACTCTCGGAATGCGTGAGAGCGGCTAGATTAGCTTCGACCCTGCGGATCGTCAACGGGGGATGTGCTAGAATGCTGTCTTGAAATAATGGCGCATACGACTGCAGCAAAACCTGAATCTGGCAGAGGCGGAGAGTCGGCACGGCATCTCGCACTCAAGGAGGCGGCCTTTTTATGGGCGCAGCGTGAGGGGATGCGGGCTTGCGGCATGGAGATCGGCTTGCCGAATTGTTCGTATCGGGCGGATGTGGCGGCCTGTGAAATCGGACGGGGTGAGCAAACCGGGGCGGTGGTGCGCTCGGCGGTGTTCGAGTGCAAGCAATCGCGGGCGGATTTACTCAACGACAACCGCGATCTGCAGGAGACGCTGACGCGGCTTGATCGCTTGCGGGCGCGGCGTTTGAAGTTGGAGCGTTTGCTGGCCGGACACTATCCGCATTTGCGACAGGGCGATTCGTTGTTTGCCGAATACGAAACCGTGCAGATCGCTGATCTCAAACATAGCGGCTACCGGCGCACGCTGAAGGAAATCGCTGCGCTGGAAAAGCAGGTGTACGGGGGCACCAAATTCGATCGCATGGTGGCTTGGGGGATTGCTGATTTGTTTTATCTGGTGATTCCTCAATCTCTCTCGGCAATGGCTCATGCGCCGGCGGCGTGGGGGATCCTGGTGGCGGCCGATGACGATCTGCAGCCGGGAATCGACGAGCACGCAGATGAGGATGGTGCGGAAGCGGAAGCGGGGGCGCGCTTCGCCGAATTAAAAATCCAGCGTCGACCGGCCCTGGTCGGGGCTCGTCCTGAGGTGCGTCTGGAGTTGCTGCATCGGATTGCGGTGTCGGGAACGTGGCGCAGGAATCGGCAGCTGCAAATCACCCACGACGATCTGCGTGGCGGCAGGCGCTAGTCGACGCATCTGCAGCGTCGCGCCGGTGGCGGGCTCGTCTTTACAAAAAAAGCGGGGGACCGTGAGGCCCCCCGCTTAGCGATTTTGCCGGCAGCGCTGTCGTGCAGCGCTGCCGGGTTGTGATGGTGTTCGACTTAGTTGTGAGTCTGGAAGTCGGCGTAGGCCGGCGCACCGTGTTCGGCGACGTCGAGGCCGTTCACTTCTTCCTCTTCGTCAACCCGGATACCGAGGGTAACCTTGAGGATCAGAAACAGAATGAAGGCGAAGACAAAGGCGAACGCGGACACGGCTACGGTGCCGATCAACTGAGTCATGAAGTTGGCACCACCGAAGATGCCGACTGCGAGAGTTCCCCATACGCCGCACACACCGTGCACCGAAATGGCACCGACCGGATCGTCAATTTTGATCTTGTCGAAGAAGACGATGGCGAAGACCACGAGGATACCGGCGATGAGACCGACGATGATCGACATCGCGGGGCTGATCGCATCGGCGCCGGCGGTGATACCAACGAGACCGGCGAGGATGCCGTTAAGGGCCATCGACAGGTCAGGCTTTTTCAGGAATACCCAAGCCGTGATGATCGATGCAAGAGCACCGGCGGCTGCGGCCAGCGAGGTGGTGACGAAAACGATCGAAACCAGATTGCCGTCGGCGTTCAGAACTGAACCGCCGTTGAATCCAAACCAACCGAACCAGAGCAGGAACACGCCGATCGAGGCGAGTGGCATGTTGTGGCCGAGGATCGGCTTGATGCCTTCTTTCGTGAACTTGCCTTTGCGGGCTCCGAGAAGCAGCACACAAGCGAGGGCACCGAAGCCACCGAAGGCGTGAACCACGGTCGAACCGGCGAAGTCGTAGAAGCCGCCGGGAAGGTTGCCCATCCAGCCGCCACCCCAGTGCCATGAACCGGCAACCGTGTAGCCAATGCCGACGAAGATGGTCGCGAAGATCATGAACGAAGGCAGCTTGACGCGTTCAGCGACAGCACCTGAAACGATGGTCGCAGCAGTAGCGGCGAACATGGCCTGGAAGATGAAATCGGTCCAGTAGCTGTAGTCAGCGTAGAGCGAGGTCTGGCTGGCGATACCGGCCGTGGCGTCGAAGCCGGCTGCTCCACCGAATTTCACGAAACCGTTGAAGTCTCCGGGATAGTGAGTGTTGAATCCGAAGAAGTAGTAAGTGATGACCCCGATGGCGAGAATGAACACGTTCTTAAACAGAATGTTGACGGTATTTTTCTGCTGAGTCAGACCAGTTTCCAAGGTCGAGAAACCAAGGTGCATGATGAACACCAGGGCAGCAGCGATCAGCAACCAGAGGTTGTTGATCAGGAAGGCCGCGTAACCGGAAGTCGACGAATAGACGCCTCCGAGGAATGCGTCGTTGGCTTCGGCGCTGATGTCTTCTTCAGCGGCGATGAGAACGGCGGCGGCATCGAAGATGGCGTCGGCTTCTGCGGTATCGCCTTCGAATGCGTAGTCGTCGCCGCCTTCTTTAACGGCAGCTTCGAATGGAGCGAAAACTTTCTTCGCGGCGGCGATGTCTTCCGGTGTCGGTCCATCGTCCTCTTCGGCGGGCGCTTCTGCTGCTGCAGGTTCAGCGGGTGCGGGTGCATCCTGTGCGGTGCCGGAGTGAGCGAACAGAGTGACGCTAAGGATCGCAGTCAATAAAGTCTGCCATTTGAATTGTCGTGTTTTTTTCATTTCGTTTTGGGGTAGTTGCCGGGTTGGCTGACGTATAACTGTGTTTGGGTTTTGTAGTTGGTCGATTTCCCCTCGGGTTGGATGCCGAATCGGGAAAACCTGACTGCTGGAAAAGCAGACGCCGTGCCAAGTTTTTGGCAGAGCCGACAAAAAACCGTTAACAAGGTTTAAATCTGCTCCGCAACTCGCTGTTTATCAGTGATTAACGAGTTCGAATAAAATTCGAATCAGGAGCGGGGATGGGCCTGATGATAGGCCTGCTTCATCCGTTCGATCGACACGTGCGTGTAGATCTGGGTGGTCGACAAACTGGCGTGGCCGAGCAGCGTCTGCACGCTGCGCAGGTCGGCGCCGTTGTCGAGCAAGTGGGTGGCAAAGCTGTGGCGCAGCTTGTGCGGAGTGACCTTGAGCGGGATGTCCGACAGGTCGAGATACTTCTTCAGCAAGTTGCCGATGCTCTTTGAGGACAGGCGGCGGCGAAGTTTGGAAATGAACAGCGGGCCCTCGTGAACCTTGGCTTCGCTGCGATAGCGCTGCACCGCTTCGGCGGCCGGGTTGCCGAGCGGGCAGAGGCGTTCTTTGCCGCCCTTGCCGAACACGCGCAGGGTCTCGCTGTAGAAATCGAAGTCGCTGACGTTGAGCGCCGCCAGTTCGGCGAGCCGGATACCGGTGCTGTAAAAAAGCTCGAGCACCGCGCTGTCGCGGGCCGGCATCCATGCCGGCGCCTGCTGGTCGAGCGGTGTCTTCATCGGCAGTTCCAGCAGTTGGAGGACCTGCTGTACGGTGAGCACGACCGGCAGTTTTTTTTCCGCCTTGGGCAGCTGCACGTCGAGCAGCGGGTTGGCGGCGAGGCCTTTGCGGTGGGTGAGGTATTTGTAAAAGCTGCGCAGCGCGGCGAAATGCAGACGGATGGTGGCTCGCGACCACTCGCGTTTCATGCACTCGAACAGGTAGCGACGAAAGTGGTCAGAGTCGAGTTGCTGCCAGCCGGGGAAACTGCCGCGCCATGCTTCGGCAGCGCGGAAGGTGCTCAGCGCGTGCTGGTAGTTGGCCAACGTACGCGGCGAGGAATTGCGCTCGACTTCGAGGTATTCCAGAAACGATTCGACCTCTGGATCGTCGATCGTCTGTTTTGCTGCCGGGTCCCGGGGGGCAGTGTCCGCCGCAGCGATGTCCTGCTTGCGGCGTCGCGAATTCGTGCGCGACGGTTTTTTTTTCTGCGGCGATCCGCTCTGGGATGCGGATCTCGCCATGGCGTGCCGGTTTTTTCGGTAACGCTTGGCGGATCAGGCGGAAAGGCCGGGACGGAAACCGCGCTTCTCGATCGGCACGGTGATTCCCGCATAGCGGGGATGGCGCGTTGCCGGCGACTGATTGCCGGAAGTGGCGGGATCTTCGTCGCGACGGTGGTGAGCGGGCGTCGCCGGTAGGGAAATGGTATCGTTGGCGATGACGGAGAATTCGCCGTTCTCTTTCGAAAGCCAGCCGAGTTCGATGCAAAAATCGCGGGCGTCGCTGTGCAAGGGGAGCAGCAGGTGACCGGCGTGATCGTGAAGATTCAGGGTCTGCTCAAAGTCGCCCCCGGTCGAGCGGCTGCGCACCGCCAGTTGATCGGTCGTGCCGGTGGCGGTCGCTTCGTGGACGAGATCCCAGAAAATGACGGCGGAACCGGCATCGCGGACGACGACGTCAAAGGAGCCATCACGATAGCGATCCGGCATGGGCATCAGGTATTGAGGCAGTGTTTTCATGATGAGGCAAGATCAACAGTTACCGAACAGGAAATCACATATTCATTCAGTTATCCAGAAAATTCATAAATATTAAATAAAGTTGCTCAAGGCTCAACGATTCGTAAGCGAGGCAATCACCGGGTGGGATCAAGGCTGGTGGAGAACCGGTGAAACGCCTGGCCACGCAGATATAAAAACATTTCCGGTAAAACATTATCTTGCGGTTATTTGGCAGGTCGAATTTAGCGGGTTGAGCGAGTTTCGGTCAGCCCCGGGCCCCCGGTCACCGTTCCGCCCGTCGTGGTGGCTGCGATCTGCGTTTGCCACGTGGATCATTGTGATCAACCGGTTGCCAGTTGGCGTTGCTTGATCGACAGTCGGCTTCGTTGCTGCCGGGGAGGGCAGCTCCTTGTCATGCTTACCAAACGCATCATTCCCTGTCTTGATGTCACCGACGGCCGTGTGGTCAAGGGGACCAAATTTCTCAATCTGCGCGATGCCGGTGATCCGGTGGAGAGCGCGGTGGCTTACAACGATCAGGGCGCTGACGAGTTGGTGTTCCTCGATATCACCGCGTCGTCGGATGAGCGCAAGACGATGGTCGATGTGGTTCGCCAAACGGCGGAACGCTGTTTCATGCCGGTGACTGTCGGCGGTGGAATTCGCACGGTCGAGGATATGCGCGAGATGCTGCTCGCCGGGGCCGACAAAGTTGGAGTCAACACGGCCGCGGTGAACGATCCCGAGGTGGTCTCGGCTGGCGCAAAGGCATTTGGCGCGCAGTGCATCGTGGTGGCGATCGATGCCAAACGGCGGGCGCCGGAGGATGGCGGCGGCTGGGAGGTTTACACCCACGGCGGTCGCAATCCGGTCGGTTTGGATGCGATCGAGTGGGCGCGCGAGGTTGAGCAACGCGGTGCCGGCGAAATCTTGCTGACCAGCATGGACTCGGACGGCACCAAGGCGGGCTACGATTTACAGCTGACGGCAGCGGTCAGCGAAGCGGTTGGCATTCCGGTGATCGCCAGCGGTGGTGCGGGGTCCCTGGAGCACATGGCTGAAGTGCTCGATGTTGGCAAGGCCGATGCAGTGCTCGCCGCCAGCGTTTTTCACTTCGGTGAGTACACGGTGTCCGACGTGAAACATTTCCTCGCCGAACGCGGCGTCCCGGTGCGACCGCCGGAAGAGTGGGTGAAGTGAGTGCGGAAGGTGCAGGTATTAGCCTGCAGCCGCTCCGTTGAGCCACTCGGGCAATTTGACCAGACCGCTGACGACCAGCGCCAACGTGACCAGCATGACGAACATGCCGACGTAGCCGAGGATCAGTCCGGTGATCGCCATCGACCGACCGGGGGCGGGCTGGATCGGACTGAACTTGCCTTTGATAAGCGCGATGTGGCCGCAAATAATCGCTGCAGGGGCAAGCAGCATTGACGGCAGACAAAAGGTGATGGCGTTGAGAATGCCCAGCACCATCGAGATGATGCTCAGAGTCGGCGAAGGTGGCTCGGCGTATCCGCGGTCGGCCGGCGGCAGGCTGCGCGAAACTTTTACCTTCGGCACTTCATCACTGGATTCGCGCTCTGCCGGGCCGGATTTTTTTGCGGCAAGATCACGCAGGTCTCTGGAGGAATGTTTTACCGGTAAGGTCTCGTTGCGAGGCTTGAGATCATGTTCCCTGTCCTTGTCCACGCTCCCGCTGTCAGCGGCCGGGGTGTCGACTTTTTCGTTTTTGTCCGGATCGGGAAAAAAGATTTTCGCCGTGCAGATCGGACAGTCGACCGAGGTGCCGTAGAAACTTTCGTCGCCGGAGACCCGTTGGCCGCACTTGGGGCAAGCTTGTTTGATGACTGCCATAAAATTGTGAGTGCTACATTTGTGCTGAAACAGCGCCGGGTGTCAACTTTCGCAAACGCTATCGATCGAGCGACGCAGTGCGTCAACCGCGCAATTGAGCTGCTCTATGGTGATACACAGCGGTGGCATCAACACCAGAGTGTCGCGCACCGGACGCGTTAAGAGCCCATGGTGACGCGCCATGTGGCAAATGCGCTGGCCGGTTTCCTGCTGCCATGGAAAGGCGGTTCCGTTCGTGTCGGTAATGTCGATGCCGACGATCATCCCGCATTGACGAATCCCGGCGACATGGGGATGATCGCCGAGTTGCTGATCGATCTGTCGGCGCAAGTGCTCGATTTTGGCGGGTAACTGCTGGAGCGTTTTTTCCTTTTTAAATATGCTGAGATTGGCGAGCGCCACAGCACAGCCGAGAGGATTGGCGCTGTAACTGTGACCGTAGAAGAAAGTTTTCAGCTGCCCGGTTTCGCCGAGAAACGCCTGGTAAACCCGTTCGTTGGTCAGCGTCGCGGCGATCGGCAGGTAACCGCCACTGAGCCCTTTGGCGAGGGCAATGAAGTCCGGCGTGACGCCTTCCTGTTCGCAGGCAAACATCGTTCCGGTGCGACCAAAGCCGGTCATGACTTCGTCGAGAATCAGGAAAATGTCGTGCCGCCGGCACCAGTCGCTGAGTTTTTTCAACGAGCCGGCGGGCCAGGTCTGCATGCCGGCAGCGCCCTGAATGAGCGGTTCGATACACACCGCGGTGAGAGTCTTGATGAGATCGTCGGGCAGGCTGTCCAGTTGATCGACATCGCTGACGTGGTCGACTGTGAAACCATTCTTTGCGAAGCTACCCTGAAAAGCAGCGATGCCACCGAGCGAGGCGGCACCGGCAGTATCGCCATGGTAGGCATGGTCGAAGGCGAGGAAACGGGTGCGCTCAGCCTGGTCGGTCTGTTGTCGATACTGCAGCGCCATTTTACAGGCACACTCGACAGCCGTGGATCCGTCATCAGTGAAAAACACCCGGGTCAGCGTGTCGGGCGGAAACAGTCCAACCAGCTCAGCGGCGAGACGGATGGCAGGTTCATTGGTGGTGCCGAGGGCCGAGCAATGAGCGATTTGTCCGAGTTGATATTGAATCGCCTGATTGAGATCCGGATGGTTGTGACCGTGAACATTGGTCCAGATCGAAGCGTTGCCGTCGATGTACTCGTTGCCATCGATGTCGCGCAACACCGCACCGCTTCCGGAGGCGATGATCAGCGGATCGTGTTCGTCCGCAGTCCACGCCTGCATCTGCGTGAACGGATGCCACAGATGTCGCTTGTCGAGATGGCGGAGTTGGTCGGGTGTCACGGCAGGCCGGCTTACTCTTCGGAATCGCCGTCGGGTTCATCTTCAGCGGGCAAATCTTCGATCATGGTTTCGATCTCTGCCAACAGACGATGCGGAATACGCTTGCGCTGATATTTGCGAAACAGAATGTCGCGCAGCTGCTCGAGGTATTCCCGGTCGGGTTCCTCGATGGTGTGCCAATGCTCATCGCTCGCCAGAGTGGTGTCGAATTTCCAGATTTTGCCCTGATGCCGCGCTCGGTAAAAACGCTTATCGCCATCGGGAGTGAGTTCGTGCCATTCGTGTTGAGTCATGATCCGCGGCGCACTGTGCCGCAGGCTCGGGGGAATGTCCACGATTGGCGTGGTTGGCTTTCGCAGCGGCTGGTGATTTGGGGGTAAGGTTCACTCAAATACCTTGCATCGCAGGCTGCGCAGCACCTGCAGCCCACCCCAATTCGAGCCGCGCATGGCCTTGCCGGCCGTGCTGCGCTTTGCGCCGAAGCGTTCGCGATTTTCGTCAAACACCTGCTGGAGAAATTCGCTGCCGCCAATCGCCACTCCCTCGGTAAGATAACGCACCTTGCAGCGCAGGATCTCGCTGACACTCAACTCGCCGCCACGCGCCAGCTCAGCTTTTACCACCTCGCGACGTATCCCTCGTCGCCCCTTCGCTCCGGTCTGCTCATTGGCGTTGCGGCGTTCGCCGTGGCCGAACAGCAACATCCGATAGCGCGGTGCCGCCGTCCGCCAGGTCACCTGTCGATTTACCGCAAACGAGGTCCGGTCAAAAATCGCAACCAAGCCCCTGCGGGCGGCATTTTGCCCACCAGATTTACCCGCTTTCCCGGCAATCAGGTTGCCGCCGGCGACCGCCTCCGCATAGCCGCACCATCGATAATCCTTCGGATCGCTGACGATTCCCGCCCGCACCGGATTTAAATCGATATAAGCCGCAATCGTCAGCAGCGCCGTCTCGTCGCCCTCAACCAGCACGCTGCGAAAACGATTCTCCCACAGGGTTCCCACCCGTTGATGTCGACGATTGTGCCAACGCGTATAACGTTGTTTGAGCTCCTTGAGAAAAATCGACAGCGAATAGCGCCGCGCCTCGTAGCGGTCCAAAATTTCCGCCAACCACGTCCCCGATCCTTCGCCCAGGTCGGATGGCTGTGCTGCCACCTCCGCCCGGTCGAGCTCCTGCAGCGCATCGCGAAGCTCCCGGCCGCGATAAATCAGCGGCAGCATCTCCCTGAGGCGCCCGGCTGTCAGCGGCTCCGCCTCGACCATTCTCTGCCGGCAAGGCACCCGCACCAGCAGGTGAAAGTGGTTTTCCATCAGGCAATAGGTCACCACCTGCACCCCGCAAAACTCCTCCAGCCGTCGCATCCACTCGTGAAAATGGCGCTTCTCCCGCTCACGCAGACTTCGAGACTTGCCGTTCACTCTCGATACACAGTGATAGTAGGATTCCATCCCTGGACGTAGCAATCGGCGCGGCATGCAACAACATGCCAAAACCAAGCACCTCCGCAAGATATAATTTTACCGGAAATAATGAAATGAAATAGGGGAGGTTGCCGGCTGGAGAGGGGAACCCGGTATTTGTGCTGGAAACCGGTGACGAACCGGCCAACACTCGGGGCGAATGAAATCCCTTTTGCGCAATGACGTGGTTAAGATCGTTCTGTTTGTCGCTGCTACGCTGACGCTTGGCGCGTTATTGACGGCACCGGTTTACTGGGCGGCGAAATTTATTGTCGCTGAAGGTTGGCTGCTGGACGGGCCGCTGCAGTCGATCCACGAATCACTGGAACGTGCCAAACTCTCGCGCTGTTTTAACCGCGCGATGATGGCGGCGGCGCTGATCTTTATCTATCCGACGCTGCGTTGGCTCGGGCTGAGCAGGGACCGGCACTGGCTTGGTCTGGAGAAAAATCCACAGCGCTGGCTGCATCTTGCGTTGGGGTTTTTCGTGGCTGGAGGCACACTGCTGGCGATGGGCTGGGTGTTTACCCAGATTGGATTTTACAAGGCTAATCCCAAGGCTGATCCGTTGTTGTCGATCATTGGCTCGGCGCTGGTGGCGGCGTTCGCGGTGGCGTTTCTCGAAGAATTTTTCTTTCGCGGTGCCTTGCTCGCGCTCGCCCTGCGCACCATGAAAACGATGCCGGCGATGCTGTTTGTGACGGTGTTCTTCGCGGTTGTCCACTTTCTCAAACCGCCCGCCGATCTGCCGGTCATCGATGTCACGTGGAGTGCCGGCTTTTGGATGATCGGTCAGATTTTCGGCCAGTTCGCCGAGCCGGCATTCATTGTGGCGGAGTTCGCGACCTTGTTTTGTGTCGGCTGGATTCTGTGCTGGGTCCGGCTGCGCACCGGTTCGTTGATGCTCGGCATCGGTCTGCATGCCGGCTGGGTGTTCGGTATCAAAACCTACGCGCCGCTGACTCGCCGGGCGATGAAGCTGGAAGAAATGTTACCCTGGGCGGGCGCCGATCTGAAGACGGGTTTGTCGTCTCTGATCGTAGTGTTTGTCACCGGCATCGGTCTTTGGTTGTGGTTGCGTCGACCGGGCGCAGGCCGTGGTCCGACGGTCGCGTCGACCGCCGAGGCCGAGGACGAGGTTCAGCCCGGGCAAGTGACATGAGCGGGGTCGCCGTCTGGTCACGATTTCGCCTCGGTCTTGGTGGTGTTGGTGACAGTGTGCTCGGCTTGATCTATCCGAGATTGTGCGCCGGTTGTGAGTCGCCGTTGCTGGAACGGAACGGTCCGCTGGCGCTGTGCGAGGATTGTGAGCGCAGTCTTGATATGATCAAAGAGCCTTTCTGCTCCGTTTGCTGTCAGCCTTTTGACGGGGTCATGACTCAGGGATTTAAGTGCATCAATTGTGGCGACCGGCATCTCGCCTTCGACTTTGCGGTGTGCGCCTACCGCTCGCGTGGACTGGCTCGTGAGATGGTTCATCAGTTTAAATACGAACATCGACATCATCTCGCTGGCGTGCTGCGTGAACTGGCTGTTCGTGCCGTCGCCGATCAGCGCGTCGATCACGCCGAGGACTGGGCGGTGGTGCCGGTGCCGCTGCATCCGCGGCGCATGCGTGAACGCGAATTCAATCAGGCCGAGGTGCTTGCCCGCGGGCTCGCTGACCGGTACAGCTGGAAATATCTGCCCGCCCTGCGCCGCGTTCGCTACACCCGGCGGCAGGCGCGTCTGGATCGCGGCGAGCGACTGAAAAACCTCAAGGCAGCGTTTGAGCCGGCGCGGAGGAATCGCTATCGCGAGGCGGTCGCTGGCCGTCCTGTGATGCTGGTCGACGATGTGCTGACCACCGGCGCCACCGCATCGACCTGCGCGGCTATTTTGAAACAACTTGGCGCGCTGAAGGTGATTGTCGTCACCCCAGTGAGAGGTTAAACTCGCTACCGACTCGTCAGGATGAGCTTGAACCGGGTCGCAAGCAATCGGCCAACGTCATCATGGGATTTTTCAATAGGCGATCCACTCCTTCTTTTAGTAAAGACAAGCGCGAGAGGTCCGATCTGCGCGACAGCCCTTGGCGTGTATGCCCTGAATGTGACTTCAAAAACCACATTCTTGACCTCGCTCCACGCTTCAATGTTTGTAGCGACTGCGATTACCACTTCAAGATGAATTCGCGTGAACGCATCGAAATGCTGGTCGACCAGAGCAGCTTCGAAGAATTTGATGCTAAGCTGCAGTCGATCAATGTGCTCGATTTTAAAGGCTACACTGACAAGCTCAAGGGCCTTCAGGAGGAGACCGGCATGAAGGACGCTGTGGTCACCGGCCGCGCCACCTTTAGCGGGCATCGGGCAGTGATTGCGGTTATGGATTCTCGCTTTCTTGGTGGCAGCATGGGTTCGGTGGTTGGGGAAAAAATTACCCGTGCTATCGAAACGGCGACTGCCGAGCGCTGTGGCGTTATCGTTGTCTCCGCTTCCGGTGGCGCGCGCATGCACGAGGGCATTCTCAGCCTCATGCAGATGGCCAAGACTAGTGGTGCGTTGGCCCGTCACAGCGATGCCAGGCTGCCTTATATTTCAGTAATGACCGATCCGACCACTGGTGGTGTCACTGCCAGCTTTGCCGCTCTCGGCGACGTCATCATCGCTGAACCGAAATGTATGATCGGATTTGCCGGCCCGCGTGTGGTCAAAGAAACCACTCATCAGAATCTGCCGGAAGGATTTCAGACCGCTGAATTCATGCTCGAACACGGTCTTGTCGACAGGATCACTCATCGGGGAGATATGCGCGATACGCTGACTCAGTTGCTGCGCTACATGCAGCCTGCGGAAGTCGAAGCGGCGTAGCAGCGGCGCCAATTTTTGCAATTGGACTTGGTTATTTTGAAACAACTTGGGGCGTCAAAGGTGGTTGTCGTCACGCCGGTGAGAGGTTAAACTCGGCGCTGACTTGTCAGGTGGAGCCTGAGCCGGGTCGCAAACACCAACGAAATCATGGGAATTTTCAAAAAACGATCCATCGCCTCTTTCAGCAAAAAGAAGCGCGAGATGCCCGAAGGCCTGTGGCAGAAATGCCCCGAGTGCGGCGCGGTGATCCACGAACTCGACCTCGCCCAGCGGTTCCGCGTCTGCGGCGGTTGCGGTCACCACTTCGTCATGAATTCGCGCGAGCGCATCGAAATGCTGGTCGATCAGGGCAGCTTCGAAGAGATCGACGCCAAGCTGCAATCGATCAATGTGCTCGATTTCAAGGGCTACACTGACAAGATCAAAAGTAATCAGGAAAAGACCGGCATGAAGGACGCTGTGGTCACCGGTCGCGCCACCTTCGGTGGTCATCGCGCGGTCATCGCGGTCATGGATTTCCGCTTTCTCGGTGCCAGCATGGGTTCCGTGGTTGGTGAAAAAATCACTCGCGCCATCGAAGCCGCGACCGCGGAGCGCTGCGGTGTCATCGTCATTTCTGCATCCGGCGGCGCGCGCATGCACGAGGGCATTCTCAGCCTCATGCAGATGGCAAAAACCAGTGGCGCGCTGGCTCGCCAGAGTGCGGCCCGATTGCCGTACATTTCCGTGCTGACCCATCCGACCACCGGTGGCGTCACCGCCAGTTTCGCAACGCTTGGCGATGTCATCATCGCTGAGCCGAAGTGCATGATCGGATTTGCCGGCCCGCGCGTGGTCAAAGAAACTACTCACCAGAATCTGCCCGAGGGATTTCAGACGGCTGAGTTTATGCTCGAGCACGGCCTGGTCGACAAGATCACTCAACGGGGAGATATGCGCGATACGCTGACTCAGTTGCTGCGCTTTATGCAGCCTGCGGAAGAGGTGGCCGCGTCGTAGCGTTTCCCAACACGGGATTGTCCAGCGAGGCGGTTCTTATCTGTTACGGTGTGCCAACCTTTGCCAATGCAAGGTAGCGGGCGGAGCGCCCGCCCTGCAATTTCGCTTTCGAGTCGATGAATCACGACCAGGCCATCGACTGGCTTTACGGCACACAGTTGTTCGGCATCAAGCTTGGGCTCGATCCGGTGCGTCGTTTGCTCGGTGAAATGGGGGTTCCAGTCGAGCGCACCTTTGGTCGGGAAATCGTTCACGTGGCCGGCACCAACGGCAAAGGCTCGGTGTGCGCGATGATCGAATCGATCACCCGGCTGGCCGGACGCCGTACGGCGATGTTTACTTCGCCGCACCTGGTGGAGTTTCGCGAGCGGGTGCGCGTCGACGGTGAGATGATTTCCGAGAGCGACATCGCCCGGCTGCTCAGTGAGATTCGCGAGCGAGTCAGTGATTGGGATCCGCATCCGACCTTTTTTGAAATCACGCTGGCCATGGCGGCCCGGTATTTTGTCGAGCGCGAAGCCGACCTGTGGATTCTTGAAACCGGCATGGGCGGACGCCTCGATGCGACCAACGTGTTCGAATCCGACGTCGCTGTGCTGACACCGATCGCGCTCGATCATCAGCAATGGCTGGGCGACACGCTGGCCGGGATTGCCGCGGAAAAGGCGGGCATCATCGGTGAAGGCGAACCGGTGTTCAGTTCGGCACAACCGGAGGAGGCGATGCAATCCATCCTTGCGGTGGCGCCTGAAGTTTACGTCATCGATGGAGAAATCCCTGCCGACTGGTCGATGGGTCTCAAAGGTCCGCATCAGCGGAAAAACGCTGCGCTTGCAGGCACCGTCGCCCATGCTGTGATCGGCGAATTCTGCGACGATGAGCTGTTGCGTGTCGGCATCGAGCAAGCTCGCTGGCCCGGTCGTTTTGAAATCCTCGACGAGGGCGGGCTCATTCTCGACGGCGCCCACAATCCTGCCGCCGCGCGAGTGCTGGTGGCGACGTGGCGTGAGCAGTTTGGCGAGCAAAATGCCACGATCATTCTCGGTGCGGTGGGCACCAAAGATGTCGACGGCCTGCTCGAAGTGCTCAGCAATATTGCCGAGCGTTTCATCTTTGTGCCGATCAAATCTCAGCGCGGGATGTCCGCCGACGAACTCGTGGTTCAACTGCGTGACCGGCGGCCCGCGACGACCGCGGCTTCGCTGAGTGACGCGCTTAAGCATGACAACTCAGGAAAAACTCTGGTCGCCGGCTCGCTGTTTCTGGTCGGTGAAGCTCTGGCCCTGAAAAAAGGTGCCGCGACCATCCGCGAGACGGAGCAATAGCAATAGGTGGAACGCATCCGGACACGCGAAGCTGGAGCAGCAGGGGAACCGGTGTATTCTTAATTGCGATGCCTGAAGCTTCACCAACCGCCTACCTCGACAACAACGCCACGACACCACTTGCCCCCGAAGTGCGTGAGGCGATGCTGCCGTATCTGGGTGAGCATTTTGGCAATCCGTCCGGTGGCTACGCGATGGCGCGCGAGGCGCGGGCGGCAGTCGAGACGGCGCGCGAATCGCTTGCCGCCTTGATCGGGGCCCGGACTGACGAGATCGTGTTCACCAGCTGTGGCACGGAATCGATTCACACGTCGATTGCGTCGGCGATCGCCAGCTTTCCTGATCGGCGGCATCTGGTGACGACAGCGGCGGAGCACAGTGCGACTTACGAGCAGTGCAAGCGTCTTGAACAGCGCGATGGCTTTGAGGTGAGCTGGGTCGGTGTTGATGCACAGGGGCATGTCGACATGGACGAGTGGAGTGCGGCGATCCGGGAAGGGGAGACTGTTTTGGCATCGATGATCTGGGCAAACAACGAGACCGGGGTTATTGCGCCGGTAGTGCGGGCGGCGGAGGTCGCTCGTGACAAGGGGGTGCTGTTTCACAGCGATGCGGTGCAGGCGGCGGGAAAATTGCCGATCGGTCTCGGCAGTGAAAGTCCCCTGGCGATGCTGTCGTTGTCGGGTCACAAACTGCACGCGCCGAAGGGGGTAGGCGCCTTGTGGGTGAACCGGCATGTGCGCTTTTCGCCGCTGCTGGTCGGTGGCGGGCAGGAAAATGATCGGCGTTCGGGCACGGAGAACGTTCTCGGGATTGTCGGATTTGGCAAAGCTGCGGAACTGGCGCGCGCCGCACTGGCGGATGACGTGCTCGATCAGCTTGCGGAAATGCGCGATGCTTTCGAGGCGCAGGTGATGTTGCAGTGGCCGCAGGCGGAGATTAACGGCGATGTCGACCGGCGCCTGGCGAACACCTCGAATCTGTATTTTCCCGGCATCGATGCCGAGGGACTGCTGATCCTGCTCGACCGGGCGGGCGTTTGTTGTTCGCCGGGTTCGGCGTGCAGTACGGGTGCAGTCGAGCCGTCGCGAGTGATCAAGGCGATGGGCTACTCAGCTTCGCGGGCGCGCAGCAGTGTGCGGTTTTCGTTTTCACGATTCAATACGGCGGCGGAGATCGAAGCCGGGGCGGCGGCGGTGGTTGAGGCGGCCCGCAAACTCGATACCGGCCTCGGGGCACCTACCGGTGGGGGTGGACCGGTCATTTTTAACAGCTGAGAGGGCTGTTTTCCGTGGCCAATGCTGGCAAAGAGCTAAATTGTCGACTCAGTTGTCAATTATAGTTTTACCGGAAACAGATGAATGCGCCAACGATCACAGGGTTGCTGGATGTGTTAAGTGCAAGCGGTCGACCGTTTTCTGAGCACTCGGTTTTGGCGGCCAAATGCACACTGTTTTAGAATTTGACCTATCGGGCCTTTGGTCCCAACGTTAGCGCCCGCAAAATCTGGCCAAAAGGCCCTCGTATTTGCTCCTGTAAAACTCATGACACGCCACACCATCTCCGTTCTCGTCGAGAACAAGTTCGGCGTTCTGGCGCGTGTCGCCGGAATGTTCAGCGGTCGCGGTTACAACATTCACAGCCTGAATGTCGGGCCGACCCACGATCCTGAAATCTCACGCATGACGATCAACGTCCGTGAGAAGGAGAACACTCTCGACCAAATCATCAAGCAGCTCGATAAGCTGGTCGATGTCATCGAGGTGGTCGATTTTCGAGACAGCGAGAATGTATTTCGCGAACTGGTGCTGCTGCGTATGAAGGCGGATCGCGAGACGCGAGCCGAGATCATCGAGTTGTGCGACATTTTCCGCGCCAAGATCGTCGATGTCGCTCCCGACAAGCTGACCGTCGAACTGACCGGTAACGGCAGCAAGATTAGCAAGTTCATTGCGCTGATGGAGAATTTTGAAATTCTCGACATGAGCCGCACCGGCAAAATTGCCCTGCCTCGTGCGGATCAGCCGCGCGTCGGCCGCTGAGCAGTCATCAGGCTGTCGCAACCCACCGCCGCCCGTCGTTTCGGGCGCTACACCGCTACACTGTTTCTTTTTACTCAAAACAAAATCTCACTAACCCAGACCCGACCCATCCATGCCCGCTAAAATCTACACCGACAAGGACGCCGACCTCGCAAACCTCAAAGGGAAAACCTGCGCAGTCATCGGCTTCGGTTCCCAAGGCCACGCCCACGCTCTGAATCTGAAAGAGAGCAAAGTGAAGGTCATCATCGGCCTTTACGCCAAGAGCAAATCGCGCGCGGTCGCTGAAAAGCTCGGCTTCAAAGTCATGGACACGGCCGATGCTGTAAAAGCGGCTGACATCATTTTCATCGCCACGCCGGACACCAAAATCGCGGCGATCTACAACAAGGACATCGCTCCGCACCTCGAGAAGGGTAAAACGCTGCTGTTCTCGCACGGCTTCGCGATTCACTACAACACCATCGAGGTGCCGAAAGACATCAATGTGATCATGGTTGCTCCGAAGGGACCCGGCCACATCGTGCGTCGTCAGTTCACCGAAGGTAAAGGCGTTCCGGCGCTGATCGCGATTCACCAGAATCCCGGAAAAGATGCCAAGAAAATCGCTTTGGCCTGGGCCAAGGGTGTCGGTGGCACGCGCGCCGGTGTTTTCGAAACGTCTTTCAAAGAAGAAACCGAAACGGATTTGTTCGGTGAGCAGACGGTGCTTTGCGGTGGCGTTTCGGCGCTCATCAAAACCGGTTACGACGTTCTTGTCGAAGCGGGTTATCAGCCGGAAATGGCTTACTTCGAGTGCTTGCACGAGATGAAGCTGACCGTCGATCTGATCAACGAAGCCGGCATCGCCGGTATGCGTTTCTCGATTTCCGAAACTGCCGAGTGGGGTGATGTGACGGTTGGACCGAAAATCATCGATGCTTCGGTGAAAAAGAAAATGGAGCGTGCTCTCAAGCGCATCCAGAACGGTGCATTCGCCAAAGAGTGGATCAAAGAAAACGAGACCGGCCAGAAGGTGTTCAAGAAGCTTCGCAAAGAAGGCGAGCAGCACGGCATCGAGAAAGTCGGCAAACGTCTGCGTAACACGATGCCATGGCTGAAGAAGCGTGACATCAAGGGCGCACAGGCTGACTACTCGTAGTATAAGCTTTTAGATGGCGTCAAACGGGTTGATTAACGGCCTGTTTGACGCCTCTTTTGTCTCCAGATATTCGGTTTCTCCCGACACAGGGCACCGTTTTTTGCACCGGAAAATTGTGAGGAATTTTAGTCAGTTCCGAACAGCCATGATGAGCAACAAGGAGAAAATATCATCGTCATCGGTATCGGCTGCCGATGCCAACACGAACGCGAAGGCATCGGTCGCTCCCGACCATCGCACCACGACGATTCCGCCGCGTGGGTTTGCGTTGTTTGATCTCGATCACACGATTCTGCCGTTCGACACGCAGGTCTATTTCTGCAACTTCGTGTTGAAGAAGGAAGGCTGGCGCCGGCTTTATCTGCTGCTGTTTTTGCCGCTCGCTCCTCTGGCGGCGATCGGTGTCATGCCGTTGCGCACGGCGAAGCGGATCTTTTCATCCTACCTTTGGAAAATGCCCAGGGCGCGGCTCAATGAGCTGGTGCAGGAGTTCGTCGATACGGTTTTTGAAAAAGTCGCCTATCCGGAGATCGTCGACGAAATCGAGAAGAACCGCGACGGGGGGCGCATCCTGGTGCTCAACTCGGCGAGTCCTGCATTCTACGTCGAAGCAATTGCCGACAAGCTTGGTTTTGATCACTGGTATGCGACCGCGCTCGAGGTCAGCGACCCGATGCCGCTGATGCCGCGTGTGCTCGGGCCGAACAACAAACACGGTGCCAAGATCGATGCCATGAAAGACGCACTGCCGATCGGTTTCGATGCGGCGGCAGGTGACGTGCTCCCCGACAGCGTCGGCTATACTGACAGCACCGCCGATCTGCCGTTGCTTTCGATTTGTAAACGCGGCGTGATCGTTCATCCCGGCGAGGAGCTGGCCGCGAAAGGTGAGGAGAGTGGTTGGTCGGTGCGCAAGCCCGAGCGACCGTATGCGACGGCGACCGGCGGCAAATGCGCAACGCTGTTGCAGTTGCTGGGACTGTATCCGCTGCCGGAAGCAGAGGACGCAGAGTAGATCTCCGTTCCGGGCGGTCACTGCGTGACGCTTGGGTAGAGTGGGAGCGGGCGTTGCAACGCCCCGGCTGGCGAGAGCGGTCGCTACGCGACGTCCAGCGGGCGTGTAGCGGATGAGGTGGCTTGGTTGGCGGAGATGGCAGGTGATGGCGCGATGCTCTCCGTTCCGGGCGGTCACTACGTGACGCTTCGTGACGCTGGCGGTTTGAAACGCCCGGCTATCGAGAGCGGTCGCTACGCGATGTCGCTTCCGGGTTCGATGCAAGCGCTGAGTTGCAAGCGAGCGGTGAGGGCCACCGTGTGATCGAGATCCGGCGAACGGGTGAAATCCCCGCGCGGGGAGGGGGTATCGATTTTCGCCGTCGATCATAACGACGACCGGGAAAATACCCTATTCGACGACCTTGCCTTCAACGGCTCCGGGTATTTGAAACTCGCCGCTGTCGAGAATGTCTTTGGCGTTGAACAGACCTTCTTTGTGGGCGTAGAGCAGGCCGATGGCAACGATCGCAGTGACCAGGCCGCTGATCACGATCCAGACATTCTGCAGCAGTTGTTCGGGCTCGAGGCGGGCGCCGATCTCGCTCATTGCGTGGCGGAAATACATGACCACAGCGAGAATGATTAACGGAAAAACGAACACCAGATTGTTGAGTGAGTCGTAAACGGCCATGGCCCAACCGGCGCAAAAGCAGAAGCCGTTGGCGTAGGTGATCATGGCGATGATCAGGGTGCGGTTGGTATAGGTCTGGAACGAGCGACGGTACTGACCGCTGAGTTCTTTGTTGTCGATGAAGCGAAACTCCGAGTAGCGCTTGCCGGTCATCAACAGGCCGCCGAAGCACCACCAGGCGAGCATGATCGACAGCGGCGGCATGGTCAGCATGTCTTCGGGGACGAGCGCATACCAACCGAGCCAGAGGCGGATCGGGTTGTTGAACGATTCGGCGATGACGTCGAGGAAGGCGCGGTCTTTCAGGCGAACCGGCGGAATGTTGTAGACCACACCGGACAGCAGCAGCAGGCCGAGAGCGATGGTGTAGCCCGGATTTTTGAACCACCACAGCGCCAAACCGAATCCGACGATGATGCAGCCGGCCTTGATCGCCCACAGGATCGGCACCTTGACCTTGCCGGCGGGAATGCCGCGCAGCTTCTTGGTCGGGTGCAGCCGATCGTAGGGGGCGTCGAGGATTTCGTTGAGGATATAGTTGGCGGAAGCGATCAGGCAGGCCGGGATCAGCGACAGGATCGCTTTGACGACCAGACCGCCGTCAATTTCAAGATTCCACACCAGAACCACCGCAACGGCGTGGCCGAAGACGATGAAAATGTTCTTCAGCCAATGGTCAATGCGGGCGACTTTTAGGTATTCGATCATTGAAAATACAGGGGAAAAGGGACGCATTCCTAGCCCAAGTCAGCTGTTTAGACAATGGCTTTTTGGAATCCTGAGCTTGTGCGGGGGGCTGGCGCAGCGCAGCGTAGGCCGATGAAATGCTACTATTTCGCCGCGTTATTTTCGCTCGGGCTGATTTTCGTGCCGACGGTCACCGTGCGCGGCGCTGAAAAGCCAAATCTGATTTACATCATGGCCGACGACCTCGGCGTGGGTGACGTCGGCGTTTACGGACAAAAACTGCTGAAAACGCCACGCATCGATCAATTGGCTGCGGAAGGCATGAAATTCAGCCAGCACTACTCCGGCAGTTGTTTGTGCGCACCGACCCGCAGTTGTCTGCTGACCGGCACCCACACCGGTCACACCCGGGTTCGGCAAAACGGCGATACGCCGCTTCTGCCCGGCGACGTCACCTTTGGCGAAGTTCTGCAGCGGGCCGGCTATGTCACCGGCGGGATCGGTAAGTGGGGCGTCGGCGAGGAAAACAGCAGCGGTGCGCCGTGGAAACAGGGCTTCGATTTCTGGTTCGGCTACCTCGATCAAAGCCACGCCCACTATTACTACCCGGACTATCTGTGGAAAAACGATCAGAAGGTGAACTATCCTGACAATCGCGAACAGCGCCGCCACTACAGCCACGATCTGATGACTGACGAAGCGCTGGCATTTATCGAACGCAGCGCCGCAGGTGACCAGCCGTTCTGTCTCTACCTCGCCTACACGCTGGTACACGCGGCGCTCGATGTGCCTGAGGACGAAATTGCGCAGTGGCGCGGAAAAATCGAGGAAACCGAACCCTACGGCACGCCGGGCGGGCAGCACTATCGGCATCAGCCGGAGCCTCATGCCGCGTTCGCCGGTATGGTATCGCGCCTCGATCGCGACGTCGGCCGCGTGGTCGACCTGATCGACCGGCTCGGACTGGCCAAAAATACGCTGATCATTTTCACCAGTGACAACGGACCGACCTCGGCGGGCGGCGCCGATCCGGATTTCTTTGATGGCAACGGTCCGTTTCGCGGCATCAAGTTCGAGTTCTACGAGGGTGGTATCCGTTGTCCGATGATTGCCCGTTGGCCGGGCAGGATCGAAGCCGGCAGTGGAACCGACCACATTTCCGCCCACTGGGATGTGCTGCCGACTTTCGCCGAGCTGGCGGGCGGCGATCTCCCGGAGGGCATCGACGGCGTGTCGTTCGCGCCGACATTGCTGGGAAAGACCGCCGATCAAAAAACGCACGACTACCTGTATTGGGAACTGGCGTCAGGTGGTGGCCAGCAGGCGCTGCGCAAGGGCGACTGGAAAGCGCTGCGGCTGCAGACACGCTCTCCGAATAAAACCAGGCTCGAGCTCTACAACCTGGCCGGCGATGTCGGCGAAACTACTGACGTCGCTGAGGCCAACCCTGATATCGTCGCCGAAATGGAGCGTCTTATGACGCAGGCCAGAGTTGCCGAACAGCCGGATGCGTTGTATCAGCCGCCTGTGCCGAAGAAGAAAAAAGCCAAAGCCAACACCAAGCCGGCAGCCAAATGATGAGTGATCCAACTGATCCAGAAGGTTTCGAGACTCGTGCGATTCATGCCGGGCACGATTTCGTCGGTGGCACCGGTGCAGTAACTCCGCCGATTTACCTCAGCTCGACTTTCGAGTATGGCAACGAGCACGGCTTCGACTACACGCGTTCCGGTAATCCCAACTTCCGTCTGCTCGATCGCGCACTCGCTTCGATGGAGGGCGGCGCGCACTCGACCGTGTTCGGCAGTGGCGTGGGGGCGATCACCGCGATCGTGTCGACCTTGAAGAGTGGCGATCACATCGTCGCTGAGGAAAATATTTACGGATGCACCTATCGTCTGCTCGATCAGGTGTTCGCGAAATTCGGCGTCACGGTCGCCTACTACGATCTCACCGATCCGGCGAACTTTTCCAGGATCGCCGAGGAGAAACCGACGTTGGTATGGATCGAATCGCCGACCAACCCACTGTTGAAGATTATCGACATCGCTGCCGTCAGCGAAGCCGCTCACGCCGCCGGTGCCGTGCTGGTGGTCGACAACACTTTTGCCTCGAGTTACCTGCAACGGCCGCTCGAACTGGGTGCTGACCTGTCACTGCTGAGCACGACAAAATACACCAACGGTCACAGTGACGCGCTCGGCGGCGCGGTGATTTGCAACGACGCCGACTGGCACGAAAAGATGGTGTTTGCGCAAAAAGCGCTCGGCCTGCAGCCGTCGCCGTTCGACAGCTGGTTGATTTTGCGCGGCTTAAAAACTCAGGCGGTGCGCATGGATCGCCACGGATCGAACGCGCTGGCGTTTGCGGAATTTCTCGAAGCAGAGGCCAATGCCACTTCGGTGCGTTATCCGTTTTTGCCATCGCACCCCCAGCACCAACTGGCCAGACGCCAGATGCGCAACGGATCGGGCATCGTCAGTGTCGACTTCGGTTTGAGTCTCGAGCAGACGCTGAAATTTGTCGAAAGCCTGCGTTATTTTCCCAAAGCCGAAAGCCTCGGTGGCATCGAGTCACTGTGCTGTCATCCAGCCTCGATGACTCACGCTTCGGTACCGAAAGAGCAGCGGGAAAAAGTCGGTATCGGCGATTCGCTGGTGCGTTTTTCGGTTGGCATTGAAAGCATCGACGATCTGATCGGCGACGTGCGCGACGGCTTGG
>CBDULB010000101.1:0-22607 GCA_965367965.1 uncultured bacterium
TGCAAGTCAGCGAAGCGGTGATCGGACTGACCATCGTCGCGGCCGGCACCTCGCTTCCGGAGCTGGCGACATCGGTCGTCGCCGCGCTGCGCGGCAAGGCCGACATGGCGGTCGGCAAGATCGTCGGCTCAAATACCTTCAATGTCCGCGGCATCGCCGGGGCCGCGTCGCTGGTCGCCCCGACCGGCGCGGACGGGATCCGCTGGCTTGACCTGGCGACCATGCTGATCGTCTCCTTAGCCGTGCTTCCGCTGATGCGCACCGGTTTCAAACTGGTTCGCTGGGAGGGAGTGGTCTTGTTTGCTGCTTTTCTAGGCTACCTTTGGCTGACCTGGCCAAAGTGATGGCGATGCTGCCGTAAGAATTTTCAACGGCAGTGCCGTGCTTTCCCCGGGCGCAACCGGAACGATGAAAAAACTCACCACCACAGTTTGCATTGTCGGGGGTGGTCCGGCGGGCATGATGGCCGGATTTTTGTTCGCCAGGGCCGGCATCGCCACCGTCGTATTGGAAAAGCATAAAGACTTTCTCCGCGATTTCAGAGGTGACACGATTCACCCCTCGACCACCGAAATTCTATCGGAGCTGGGACTGCTCGACGATTTCCTGAAGATGTCGCCGAGCAGATTGGCACGCCTCAGGGGGCAATTCGGGAAGACGGAGATCGATGTTGCCGATTTCAGTGGCCTGCCTACCGCCTGCAAATTTATCGCCCTCATTCCGCAGTGGGACTTCCTCAATTTCCTGGCCAAACACGCAAGCGCCTTGGATACGTTTACGCTAAAGATGGAAACTGAAGCCGTCGATCTCATGGAAGATCACGACCGGGTCACCGGGGTTCGCGCCAGCTCACCGCAGGGTGACGTGGAAATTGAAAGTTCGCTGGTGATTGCCGCCGACGGTCGTTCCTCGCAAATGCGATCATGCGCCGGTTTTAAAGTAAACAATATCGGTGCCCCCATGGATGTTCTCTGGTTTCGAGTGCCGCGATCCGCGGACACCGACGGCGATACGCTGCTGCACGCGGGATCCGGACACATCGTGATCACCATCAATCGCAACGACTACTGGCAGTGCGCCTACGTCATTCCAAAAGGTACGGCCGAAGCAGTGAAGCGCGATAGCTTTTCGGATTTCAAAAATATTGTCCGCCAGACCGCGCCGGTTCTTGCCGGCGGTATCGACGAACTGTCCGGCTTTGACGAAGTGAAATTGCTGAGCGTGGCGATCGATCGACTCGAACACTGGTCGCGCCCCGGACTGCTCATGATCGGCGATTCGGCCCACGCCATGTCACCCATCGGCGGCGTGGGAATCAATCTGGCAATCCAGGATGCGGTGGCCGCAGCCAACCTGTTATCGGACAATTTGCGCGAGGGCAGCTTGTCTGCCGCCGACCTGGAATCGGTCCGGCGCAGGCGACTCTGGCCGACCAAAATCACTCAATGGTTTCAAGTAAAGGCGCAAGACCGCATCGTCAAACCGGTGTTCGAAAACCGCTTGCAACAAGCGCTACCTCCTCTGCCGCTGCGAATCATTTCCCGGTCTCGATTCCTGCAGAGAAAAGTCGGCGCAATGATCGGTCTGGGTGCCCGACCGGAACATGTCAGACCGGGCAGGCACGCAGCGGCAGCCACTTCTGCTTAGTGGGATACTTGAGTGTTTGCCCGACTCGCGAAATCGGCAGACGATGCTGCACAAAAAAATGCAGCCGGTAAAACAGGTCCACAACAACGATGCCACCCCGTCCGGCATCCTGTTTCCAGTTGATCAAACTGCATTCGATACACGGGTGGGCACTTTCGTTGACAGTTCTGCACTGATATCGATCCGATAAATCGCTGCGTCGTCGATTCCATGGAGCGGACATCCTATCGCTGCGCCCTCCTCAGCTTCCCTCACGGCAGCACCCACAGCAATCCGACCCGCCTCTCCTGCTCGAACAATTCCCAGTCGCCTTCATCCGGCGCGGACTGCCACTCGCCGTTCTCATCCAGATCGAATCGCTTGATACCTTCCCGTCCGGAGTCGGCCGGCCGCGAGTAGACATCGAAGCCCTGTGCCGACGCATGCTCCATCAACAGGCCGGCGATTTCGTCGATCTGCAGGCTCGCCAGGCAGCCCTGCGTCGTGAACCCGCCGTGTATCCGGAACGCGCTTCGTCCGCCACCGAGCGACTTTTCAACGCCATCGACGCGATCGTTGCCCGGGCTGCCGTCGATCGGATCGAGCACGAAGGCAACCTGTCCGTCATACGTCGCCCGGCCCTGATCGCGGGTCAGCACCGCGTAGGCACCGGGCGGGACCGGTCCCTGATTGCGTTTACCGATCGACTCGATGTTGCCATCGCCACTGCTGACATCGGCAAAAATCCGGGTCCGCCCGTCCGGTGTTTGAACGCGCAGCTGCTGTTCGCCGATCCGGTAAACCAGGAAACACGACCCCTGCTCCGCCAGCTCACTCGAGTCCGCAGCCAGATGCCCCCGCCAGCTCCACGCGAGCATCCCGCCCAGAGCGATGGCAACCGCTATCACCGCGATAAGGCGGACCTTGATCTGCTGTTCGGCCGTCATCTCAATAAACGGTATCGGAAGCGGTTGTGTTTAATCGTCCATCGCCGGCGATGGCAAATCGCCGCTCCTCGAGTTGCAGCAACCGGTCCGAAGCAATGCTTCGATAGATCATCCATACTCATTTAACCAACCGGTCAGCACCTCGTGGTCGTGGCGGATCGCTGCGATGGATTCATTGAGCAGTGCCGGATCGCGATGGTTGACGTATTCCATGGCAACGCAGATAGGACCGCGGTAGTCGGATTTTTTCAGCAAGCCGAGAAACTTCGGATAGTTAAGGCGCCCGGTGCTGAGTGGCACATTGCGTGGACGTTCGACGCCCTCCTCCCAAACGAAGTCTTTGCAGTAAACGACCCCGATATAGGGCCGGATCAATTGCAGGTCCGTCGGCCACGACTGCCCGCCCTCGACATTGGCGTGACGGATATCGAAAGCGACACCGGCACGTTTCGGGTCGAAGTCGGCGAGCACCAAGTGCACATCCCAGATCGCCGCGCCAAAGCGCTCGGCACCGGCGTGATTTTGCACCAGCGGCTGCAGCCCGAGAGGCGTGCAGAACTCGATCAGCCTGTTCATCGTCGCGCGAATTTCTTCTATCTGATCGGGAATCGCCCGGTCGCGAGTCAGCTTAAGCCCACCCATGCGAAACATGCTGACGCCGAGCTCAGCCGCGATTTTCATCACCCGCTGATTCAACTCCGTGTCGGCGTCGGTAATGTCCGTCGTCAGCATCGTCATTTCCAACCCGTTGGCTTTGAGCGCTGCCATCTGTTTGGGTAAATCCTCCTCGACCCGCTCCGGCTCGACGTGTCCGCCCTTGCGCACCGTGGCTTCGACGCCGTCAAAACCGATCTCCGCGATCAACTCCGCCTGAGCGGCATACGTCATGTGCTGCAGTGGCTTGTTGAACACGCACAGGTGATTGTCCGCCAGCGAATGCGTCGCCGCCAAACCATTGCCGGCAAGCGCCAGCGCCGCACCGCCTGCGGCACAGGATTTGATAAAATCGCGTCGGGAGTTTTTCATCGATCCATCGGTCATTACTCGTTCGGCTTTCGCTGCTTCAACACGGCCAGCAATTTGGCTTCGTCGTAGCTGCCGGATTTCTCCAGCTCGCCGCTATCCTGTGAATGCAGCAATTTGCCATCGGCGTCGAGAATGAACAGATGCGGGTAACCGTCGATGGCCGGGTACGGGTTCAGAAATCCGGTGTTCGAGGTCTCATCACTGACGTTGACTTTTTGAACGACATAGCCACTCGCGAGCACAGCACGCACCGACTCAGTATCCTCGATGTACTTGGCCAGCTTGCGACACCATGGGCACCAGTCGCCGCCGACCAGCAGCAAAATTTTTCGACCGTCGCGTTTGGCGATGACCTTGCCGGCTTCCAGGTCCTTATCGGCATCCGCCGCCGGATCATACGAGTCCGCGGAATAAACAATCTTCGCACCGTCATCCGCCATCACCGCCGGCACGCCGAACATCCCAATAAACACAAGCCAGGTAAGCACAGAGATTTTCATAACACCCCAATCAAACACCAAGCAGCACCAAACAACAACCAACCAGAGACCAGGAATCAGGAACCGGGAACCAAAAAACTACAAGCGCGGCTTCGGCGGTTTCACCGGCGCCGCCCACGCCTGCACGCCCTGCAGTTGCGTATTACGTTTGAATACCTTGCCACCGCAGGTCGCGTAGAGCACGTCATCGGCCAGCACCACATTCGATGGATGGCGTTCACCGGAGGGCGTCGGCACGATCAGATGCACCCGCCCCGGCTGATCGCAAATCTGTACGCCCATGGCGGTTGCCACCAGCAACCAACCGTCTTTATCGACACACATGCCGTCCGCCTGACTGCGCGCGTCGACCGCACCCGGCGGTAAGTTAAGATGGTAGTAAGGCTGAATATTGGTCAGCCCGCCATCGGCTTGCCTGGTAGCCGACCAGACAAAACGCCCGCTGAAATCCGCCGCGAACACCTGGGTCTGATCGCTGCTCAAGACCACGCCATTGACTCCCGAATAACTTTCCCCGGCGATGCGTGCCTCGCCACCACCCGCCGGTATCAGCCAGATCGATTTGCTGCGCGGTTCGGAAAAATACACCGTGCCGTCGTGAGCGACGACGACATCATTCGGTTTGACCTTTTCCGCCAGCACCTGCATTTCGCCACTGTCGATGTTCCACGCCACCAGACGTCCCGGCTCGCGTTGGCATCCGTACAGCGTCCTGCCGTCGGGCCCGAACGCCAATCCGTTGGTGCCCCCGGTCTGGTCTTTAAAAAGCGACACCTTGCCGTCTTTCGCGACGCGCCAGATCTTACTCTGCTCGAGGTCGGAAAAGAACACGTCCCCTGCCGCGTTCACCGCCGGCCCTTCCGTAAAACCGTGACCTTCGCTGACTAACTGCCAGCCCTCACCGTCGATCAGAAACTGAGTCGCGTCGCTGCTCGATCGATCGTAGTGCGTGCTCACTTCAGGTTGAGTCGCCCAGTCTTTCCACAACCAACGCATCGCCTGCGGGAAAATCGCATTGCCGTGTTTGCGATTGTGTCCGCCCTCACCCCACTCGTGTTCGACCTCGTAGCCGGCCCACTGGAACGAGGCCAGCATGTCCTGATTAGCCACCCACCAGCTGCCGCAGTAGAGATTGTTGTCATTGCTGCCGTCCTGCAAAAACACCCGCAGCGGCTTCGGCTCCAGCTTGCGTACCAACACCGGCAACTCGTTGCCACCGCGCAGGCCGACATAAGTTCCCACCGTCGTGAACACTCGACGGAAGGCATCCGGCCGATTCCATGCAGCGACGAAGGCGGCAATGCCTCCCGAGCTCGAACCACACAGACCGCGCAAATTGGGATCGTCGGTAACGTTGAGATCTTTCAGCGCCACCGGAAGCATTTCTTCGAGCAGAAAGCGCGCGTAGCGATCATCGACCGCGTCGTATTCAAACGAGCGGTTGTAACGCGCCTCCGCCTGATCGTGCGCCGCCGGCACCACGCCCGGATTGATGAATACGGCAATCGTCACCGGCATCGCCTTTTGCTGAATCAGATTGTCGAACACCGTCGACACCATCGAGTGATAGCCACGTCCATCCTGAAACACCATCAGCGCCGCGGGCCTGGCGGCGTCGTACTGCGCCGGCACGTAGACCCAGTAGTCGCGCTCCGTGCCGGGATAAATCGAGCTGGCCGCGAAGTGTCCCTGCGTCACCGTTCCGGTCGGCACGCCCTCTTGCTTTTGCGCATCCTCATCGACAGGATACGGCCCCTCCTCGACTTGAGGCTTCTGCTGAGCCGGAAGCGGCGAAACGAAAAGAACAAAGGTAGCAAAAACGGCAGACAATTTCATCGATGCACAGTTAAGGTCAGTTCCCGACGATTGAAAAGTCCGCGATCTCAGACGCGATCACGACCTCGCCGCCGGGCTTCAACGCTTGCATGCCGGGCCGGCCTCTGATTGATTTGCCGGATGAATCGCCGCCGCTTTATTCGCAACAGTTCCGCTGCCACCGCCACCACCCTGCTGTCCACCGTTGCCGGTTCGGTGACCTTGTCGAAAGCTCAGGACGCAGCCAACGACCGCATCAACATCGGTCTGATCGGTTGCGGCAAACAGGGCCTCAGTGATTTCACCAAGGCGATGCGTTTTCCGCAGACGCAGATCACGGCGGTCTGCGATGTGGTCGGTTCGCGCAAGGAAAACGGCGCCAAGGTCGCCAACGATTTTTACGCCAAGCTCAACAACAAACCGGATTACGACGGCGTTCAGAAATACGACGACTTCCGTGAGCTGCTCGCTCAGGACGGACTCGACGCGGTGATGGTGGTCACGCCCGATCACTGGCACGCCATTCCGGTCATTCAGGCAGCCAAAGCGGGGCTCGATATTTACTGCGAAAAACCGATTTCAAAAACTATCGAGGAAGGCCGCGCCATGGTCGAAGCGGTTCAGGCCAACAAGGTAGTCTTTCAAACCGGCAGCCAGCAGCGCAGCGAGTACGACGGCAAGTTCCGCATCGCCGCTGAGCTGGTGCGCAACGGTCGCATCGGCCAGATCATTTCGGTCAACATCGGGATCGGCGATCCGAATGTGCCCTGCGATCTGCCGACCGAAGAAATTCCCGAAGACACCAACTGGGACATGTGGCAGGGCCCCGCACCCGAGCGTGGCTACAACGAAATCCTCTGTCCGAAGGGGGTGCACACCCACTTCCCCGCATGGCGTCGTTATCGCGAATACGCCGGCGGCAGTGTCGCCGACTTTGGCGCGCATCACTACGACATCGCCCAGTGGGGACTCGGCACCGATGACACCGGTCCGGTGAAAATCGTGCCGCCGTCCGATCCGGAAGCAAAACGCGGTTGCCGCCTGGTTTACGAAAGCGGCATCGAGATGCATCACGGCGGTCCGGGTGGCACCACCTGGGTCGGCACCGAAGGCATCATCAGCGTGGACCGCGGCCGCCTGGAAATCATCCCGGGTGATCTGCAGGAGAAAAAGCCGATCACCGACAAGGACATCCGTCTCGAAAACGCCGGTGGCCGCAACGGCACCAGCCACATGAGCAACTGGATGTCGCGCATGGAAGATCGCGGTAAATGCATCTGCCACGAAGAAATCGGTCACCGCACCGCCAGCATGTGCCACCTGACCAACATCGCCTACGAATTGCGCCGCGAGCTCAACTGGGATCCGAAAAAAGAAGTGTTCGTCGACGACGAAGCCGCCAACAAACTGATCGGCCGGCCGATGCGCGGTGACTGGAAGTTGGCGTGATGCCAGAGGCCTTGCCCCGGTCGCGATCGAATCATAAAACGCCCCCGCGATCTGCGAGCCATGGATTGCGTGCAGCCTGCTGCCGCCTTCCCGGTCAGCAGCCTGCTGCGGTCACGGCGACCGCTCGGGGGGAAAAATGACCGAAGGCTCGGAGCATTACCGCTAAGTTGACCTGTCTGAGCTGCTTGACTGGCAGCAAGCAGATAACCACGCCAACGAATACCAGGGAAGAACCACACTCCTGTGGTTCCTTGCCGGAAGGACAGGTGAAAGGCACGACAGGCGATGACGGCGAACGAGGCGGGACGGTTCGTTACGGTTCCGGCCGCAAAGGCACGGCAGGAGTGTCGTGCTTGCTTGCGCAAGAGCGTATCGCGATGCGAATTGGAGCGGTGAAAAGCCGCAGGGTAATCGTGACGAAAACTCAGAGCTGACGGCCGCCGTCGAAGGCTCGCCTACTTCAGCTTGTCCATCACTTCGACCGGTGGTTTCCAACCGTAGTCGCGATCTTCGTTGGGAACGTAGCCACAGGTAACGACCACAGCATCGAGCTGTTGAGTTTTTGCCGGAGGCAGATTGATCTGCACCTGACGATAGCCATTGCCAATCCAGGACTGGTAACCATCCGTCGCCGACTCTTCGATCAGATGCCCGTTGACGCGCATGTCGACGATCTCGGCGTTTTTGTATGGTAAGCGAAGACGCATGCCCAAGCCGTGCTCAACGCGTCCATCCGTCAGCAACGAGCCGCGACCGGGAGGTTTCTCCATGGCCAGTTTGATCTCGGGCCCGGCTTCGAAAAAAGCACGAATCGCGTCGGCATCGAAGGCCGGATCCGCATCGAGACGTTCCAGAACCGCTTCGGTTTCGCCATCGAGCAGCGCCACGCCGGCCTGGTTCAGACCGATCAGATAGGTGTCGCGCCCGGCGGTTTGCGGGTAGATCAGACCCTGCGACATATTCGCCTGACGTTGCCACAACTCGACCCGACTGGCGCGTCGCGCGGCCGCATTGCCGCCGGTCCACGAGGTCAAGTAGTGACCGATGAAACCTTTAACGCGATCGACCGGATAACCGGCAACATTTTCGCCATCCCAAACCCCGTTGCCGATCGCCAGCAGACCGCGCGTTCGGGCGGCGCCACTCGCCTCCCAACCGATCTCCAGCGCACCGATCATGGTGTGATAGCGAAGGTAGCCATACTGCGCCGCGTAAAACTGCGGACGGCCGCGCCAGAACTGTCCGGCCGACGCGTCCATGCCCGGGCCGATGTGCAACTGCTGGGCGTCCGCCTCAAAGCGATCACTCGGATAACCCTCGGCATTGCCGGCGGCGATCATCGCTTCCGTCACCCGCCAGTCCCAGGGACGCAGCGAACTGTTCGAGTAAGCCGAACCGGTGATCTCGCACATCGTCTGACCACGGTAGCGCTGCCGCTTGCCGAGCTTGTCGTCGGGGTATTCCTGCAATCCTGTGCCATGCAGATCGAGGTGAACCTCCGGCTGATACTGATCGACGACTTTGAGAAATGCCGCCACTTCAGGCGCGCGCTCGAGATTCTTAAACGTCTGTGTTTCAAAATCCCACGCCGGAGTGCTGCCTGCCGTGTACGGATCCACCTTCAGCGAGTTGCCGAATCGATCCGTGACGAAATACGCATACGGATTCGGCACCGGCATGAGCAGCACAATTTGTTTGCGCCGGACCTCAGCAGCCTCTTCAGAATCACCGAGCAGCCATTCGCTCAGCGCCAGGGTCGTGGTCGTCCCTGATCGCTCCGGGCCGCCGTGCAGCGCGGTCAGCAATGCGATCTGCTTGTCTTCATCGGGGACCGCGGAGTCGGTAATTTTGAGTAGAAAAATGCCCATCTTCTCGACCGATTCGCCGACCTTCTCCACCGCCAGGCGATCGTTGTGCTTTTCCGCCCAGTGGTCCAGCGTTGCTTCGTATTGTTTGCGCGTCAGACGATGCATCGGCTCCTGCTCCCAAACCTTTGGGACCTTCTCAAGACGGGCCTTCACCTCATCGGCAGAACCTGACTGCGCGCACAGCGACTCGACGCATGTTAGAGAAATAGCCATCGCGGCAAGCATGGCGGGCAGACAAAAGTTTTTCATCGGATGACTTGAACCCATGCCGGTGCCCCCTGACAATAGCGCAATCCCGAACTAGCCGGGTGTCGTAGGCAGGCGCTTGATCTCTCCCACAAATAAAGACTGATAATTCTATGGGCTGGGGTAACGACGAATACCGGACACGCATTCACCAGGGGCTGAGCGTCGCCCTCGACGAGGCGCCGCTGGAAACCCATCAGCTCGATGATCTGCGGCTGGTGGTGTTCTCCGATCATCATCGCGGCACCGGCGACCGCGCCGACGATTTCCGCAAGTGTCGCAAGATCTATCACGCCGCGCTCGGCTACTACGACTCGCTGAAATACCGCCTGTTTCTGCTCGGCGATGTCGAAGAGCTATGGGAACGCCTGCTGGTTTCGGTGGTCTCCGAATACCAGTCGACCCTCGACCTGGAACGGCGCTTTTTTGCCGACGGCCGCGGCGTGCGCTTCATCGGCAATCACGATGAAATGCTCAAGCTGCCGTGGAACCGGGCGGTCATCGACAAACACATCGCCGCCTCGCCATTGCACGACGGTCTGCGCATTCAAGTCAAAGACGGCGCCACCGACTGTGGCGAAATGCTGTTTGCGCACGGCCATCAGGGCATCCGCTACACCTCGATACATCGCTTCATCGTGCGCCGCCTGTGGGCGCCGATTCAGCGTATCACCGGTATGGGCCTGGGGGTGCCTTCCAGCGATCACATTTTGCGCCAGACCCATGAGCGCGCCATCTACGACTGGGCGGTTGGCCTGGAGCGACGACTGCTGCTCATCTGCGGGCATACCCATCACCCGGTCTTCATGTCGACCGCGTGGGAGCAAACTGTCCGCGAACAGCTCGAGGCACTGAAGACCGCCGGCGCCGGTGCTGAATCGATCGCGCTCAAGCAGGCGGAGCTTCATTGGGTGATGGCCGACCTCGACGAGCTTCGTTCTTCCCTTCCCGAAGGCCCTCAACCCTGCTATTTTAACACCGGCTGCTGTTCTTTTTCCGATGGTGACATCACCGGCATCGAAATTTCTAATCGCTGCATCCGCCTGGTGCGCTGGAGCGGCGAGGGCGGTCACCCGCGGCGTGTGGTGCTGCGTGAAGCGGACCTTTGCGCAGTGCTCGCAAGTTGCCAGCGCTGACACCGTGCGATTCATATTCACTCTGACAAATCGCCGCATGCGCCCCGTGATCCTGCTCCTCGTTATGACCGTTTTCGCCACGGCGGAAAACGCGTTCTGCCAGGAACAACGCAACGACAAAAGCGACATCGACTTCGAGCGACTGGCCACCACCGAGGGCGATGTTTTCTTCGATGTTCGCATCCGCGACGTCGAGCCGGACTCTCTGATCATCGAGCATCGCAACGGAGCCGCCCGGGTTTCACTGTTCAACCTCCCCGATGAAATCCGTATCAACTACGACTTCGACGCTGAACGTGCGATGGCCCACTACAAGGCACGCGATGAACGACTGCGCGCCCTGCGCAAACAGCAGGTTCAGGAAAAACTTCGCGTCGACGCCGAAATGGCCGCCGCGGCAAGGCGCGAGGCCCATGATGAAGACGTCCGCCGCAACTGGATTCCCGCCCGCGCCCGGATCATCGAGTTCGTTGCCGACGGTGCCCTCGCTTACGTCGACCGCATCACCATGGAACGTCGACCGACACGAACCGCGCTGGGCGGTGAAGGTCTGCCGGGCCCGCCGCAAGCCAGTTACTCGCGGCTGGCTGCATCGCCGGTGATTCTCAAAGGCCTGCGCAAAGGTCGCGGCGGTCTGCAGGCCGGATCCACCTGGACCGGCTATGTTATGCGTGATGCGCAGGACGCTGCGCTCGACCAACGCGACCCGGATGCGCCGCTGGTTTTCCGTGCCACCGTGTTAAGCCAGTGAGGCCCACTTCGCCGGCCCGCCCCCCGTTCAGCATTCCCCAGCCGCTTTGCGCCCGAGAGGATCGGCCCCCATCAAATGCAGAATGAACACGACCCCCGTGCCGATCAGGCCCGGCTGCCATTCCATGGTCACGAAAGATAAGATACCGCAGGTGGCGATACCGCAGCAGACCACCATGCTGACAATCGTAAATGAGCGCATGCAGCCGTAACAAAGCTGGGTGGCGAGAACGAACAGCACTACCACCATGGTAAACAGACAGAAGCCTTCGATGGCCAGCAACGCCTTCAGAGCCAGTGGCTCCATCGGCAGGGCGTCAATCAGTGGCGGTATAGAACTGATACTCATTATTCCAATCCCTGAAATCAATTATAATTTTTATAAATTTTATATCAACAATTTTTTCTAACTATTTTCATTGGATTTGATTCGCTATTCTTGATCAGAAAGAGTGCCTGATTATCAAGCCGACATAGCATCCCCTCAGGGCTCCCCGGCAATCAACCACGCCAGAAGATCGAACACCTCCTGCCTGGTCAAGGTATCGATCAAGGCCGGCGGCATCGGCGAAACCGGCGACTCCGAAGAATTGACCACGTCGACCTTGTTGACCTCGCGCCGATCCGCAGGATCGAAGGGATTGGTGGCCACCGTCAGCAGCGATTTTCGAAAATCGTCGCCGACAATCCTGCCGTGGACTGACGAACCGTCCTTCAGGTTCAGCGTCACATTGCGATGCACCTCCGAGACCACCTTGGACGGTTCGATGATCGATTCGAGCAGATCTGCCGGAGAAAAGCGCCGCCCGACCGTACTCAGGTCGGGACCGACGGCGCGGCCTTCATTGCCGGACACGTGGCAGCGATTGCACAGCGCCGCTCGATACAACTCCCGCCCCTTTGCTTTATCACCCGCAGCGACGCCTTCCGCCAACGCGTCGCCGGAAAAGTCCGCCAAGGTCCAGTGACGGACAAACTGCCGCGCCGGCGCAGCGCCAAAATCTTGCGCCCCGTTTTGCCCGGCATTTTCAAGGCGCTCCGCAAACCCGGCCCGTTCGGCATCGTCCTCGACATTGGCGAGCGCATGCCGTTTCACATCGTCAAAAAAGCCGACCATGAAACGGTCGCCGAGCGACGAGCGCTCAGCTTCCAGCAGCGCTCCGAAAAATCGCTGCCGGCGGGCCGCATTCCACCCCGCCGGCGCCTCGCTGAGCATTTCCAGATAGTGCAGCTGCTCCATTTGCTCCGCCGCCGAGGCCATGCGCTCCAACCCCGCCGTCACCGCGAGCGGTGAACTCAACAGGCCGAGCACACGGCACAGCTCCCGATTGGTGGCATCATCGGGAGCCGGATACCACCTGCCCAAGGTATCCGCCAGTTCCTGCACCAGCTTAGTATCCGCATCGGCGATCTGGTCGCGGCAGATTTCGACCGTTCTCAGAATCGTCAGCCTCTCCGTGCGCGACCAATTTACCGGCTGCATTGCGTGCAAATTCACCAGCGCAGCCTGCCGATCTGTATCGCTACCGGTGCGAACCAACGCCAGCTGCGCCGTCAGCGACCTCAGACCGCCGTCGCCCCTGCCGATCTTTGAAAGCCACTCGTTGAGCGGTTGAGATTCCAACGCAACACGTGCCACATTGCGTAACCACGGATCGGCGCTGCCGAGATGCGGCCACAGTTGCTCGACAGCCTGCGTGTCGTACCTACCGAGGTAATGCTCCAGTTTCCTTCTCTGACGACGAGATCGTTCCGAAAACTCCTGCCGTGCCCTACTCTGAGCGGTCGCGACCGCCGCGTCCCGGACCGCACCCGTGTAGCGAATCCTGAACAAAGCACTCTGCGTTTTCCGACCACCGGTGACAAAATACATCGCTCCATCGGGCCCGAAATCGAGGTCGGTGACATTCAGCGGACGACCTTCGAGAAAGGTCTCGCCGCTGGCGTAGTAACTCGCACCGCGCGGCGTCAGGTGCACGGTAATGATCCTCCCGTAAGCCCAGTCGAGCGCAAACAAGGCACTCCGATACGGCTCAGGAAAATCACTTCCAGTGCCGAACCTGACCGCCGTCGGTGAGCCGCGGCCGACATCAAAAGTCGTCGGCACCGAATCCGGAGCGTAAACCGGCAAACTGCGCGTATTGCCGCGCAGCTGATGCCAGCCGTAGTTGGCCCCCGGAACCAGATGATTGATCCGCGTCGGACGATAAAACGGCAAGCCGACATCGCCTTCGTTGTCGGCGTCGTAAGTGAATGCCTCGCCATCGGCGTTAAAATCGATGCCGTAAGGATTGCGCAAACCGCGTGCCAGCACCTGCCAGTCGCCCTGCCCTTCAGCCTTCGTCCGCAGCCAGTGTCCCAGCGCCTCCGGAGCCTCCCCCTCAGGTTCCATGGCCGCAATACGAGTCGCCTTTTCGGGTACGATGACCGAATCGCCGTGGATCGCGTGGATCGCCCCGTCCGGCCCCAGTGCCAGGTCGTTGCGCCCATGCCCGGTGCTGCCCTCGGTTTCCTGCAACTTGGTTACCTCGTCGAACTGATCATCGCCGCTGGTGTCGCGCAGCCGATACATCGCCTTCGAGCGGTTGGCATTGGCGAACAGATCATCCCCCCGGAACGTCAGCCCCCGACATTCCTCAAGACGGTCATCGATCACTTCAACGCCGATCCCGCCCGCCTCGCTGTCAGGCAAAGTCATGCGCAGCAGCCCTCTGGATTCCTTACCGATGATCAATCGGCCGCGCGGGTCGAAGGTCATGTTCACCCACGAGCCCTCGTCCGCTTGAGCCGTTCTCAGCCTTTCTATTTCGAAGCCCTCCGGCAAAGCCGAAAGCTGTTCCCGACTGGCGGCCGCATCGTTCTCCGGCAAGGCATCCTTCCATTGATTGTATTCGGCAAAGACACCGATCGCCGGCAACTCATTCATTGCCCAACGCCGTGGATCGATCACACCGAAGCTATGCGACACCGCCCCGCCCTCGCCCGGTTTCCAGGAGGCATCGGTGGCGATTCGGGAATGCTCACCACCCTCGTAGTCGATCGTTAATTCAGCGGCGAGCGCCGACGGCCCGTCGACAGCGACGGCACGCAGCGCGACAACATTGTCGCCGCCCGTCAAATGACCGCGAACCTCAATCACCCGATTCGGATCAAACGCTTCGCAGACAGCGACAACCTGGTCATTGACCAACACCTCAACCCGGCAGAAATCCACCGCCAGCCGGAACTCGGCCTTCAAGACCCGGTCATGAACGGCGAAGTTCTTTTGAAACGATGCGATACCGTCGCCGTCGCCGCTCCGCTCAACATCACTCCAGATCCACTGCGGCAGTGGCGCAGTGTCCGCTTGGCACAAAGCGCGTTCCACGATCACCAGACTGCACAGCATGGCGGCTCCCATCAACAAAATCCTCATCAGTTCCGCGATACTAGTTTTTCCGATCGGAAAATGACCAGCCCCAATGCAGCGCAAAAGCGCAGTCGTAAACCGCGTTCCTCCTTGCGTTTTTGACCGCCGGGCGCTGTGATGCCCCGTCGTGCGCTCCCTTTATCTGATCCTGTCCTTACTCTGCGTCGTCGCCTGCGACGATGGCGAAGGCGAGCACAGTCGTTCCGCCGGTTTTCCGACCAAACCGATCAAGGTGGTGGTGCCATTTTCTCCCGGCGGCGGCAGCGACACCTTTGCGCGGGCTGTGCAATCGGTGATCCGCGATGAAGCGCTGCTGCCCGAGCCACTGATCATCGTCAACCGTCCCGGCGCCGGCGGCACCATCGGCAGTCGCTCGGTGAAAAATGCCTTTCCCGACGGACACACCATTCTGTTTCTACACGACGCCATCGTCACCGCCCGTCACGCCGGACAGGCTACGTATGGAGCGGACGCCTTCGAGCCGATCGCCGGCACCGGCGAACTCGGTGCAGTCATCGCCGTCGGGCCACACAGCGAATTCGATTCGCTGGAAAAGTTGATGGCCGCAGCCGCGAACAGCCCGGAAACGATTTCGTTCGCGGCCAATCTCGGCGCGCCGAGTCACTTCTGGGCGCTGCTTCTGGAAAAGGCGTCGCCGGACAGCGCGGCCAGGTTCCGCTTCGTGCAGAGCGGAGGTGGCGCGCTGCGCTTCGGCGACCTGAAGGGGGGCCACGTCGCAGTGTCGGCCTTTTCGGTGGCGGAGTTGCTGCAATTTAAAAGCGACGGCCTGCGCGCTCTGGCTTACCTCGGTGAGCAACGTCACCCGGCGCTGCCCGACGTTCCCACCGCGCACGAGCAGGGCATCGATGTGACCGCCGGCAATTTACAAAGTTGGTGGGCACCCAAGGGCACCCCACCGCAACGCATCGCCGTCATCGCCAACGCGCTCGCCACGGCGATGCACAGCGAAGCGCTGCGTGCACGCATGGACGAATGGCAGATCGATGCCAATTTCCTCGATGCCGAACAACTCAGAACGGAAACCGGGCATCGCGATCAACTCGCCAGCGAAGTCGCCGCACGCAAACTTCCGGATTTGCCCAACCTGCCCCGCTGGACGCTGTTCGCCGTTGTGGTGCTGACCGGGCTGAGTTTTTGCGGACGAAACAAGCACGCCACCCCGCTCGAACCGCGACCATCCCTCATGGCCCGCTGCAAAGCGATAGCGCCGATGATGACCATGCTCGGCCTGACGGTGATAACGATCGCTCTCTGGCAGCTGGGCCGCATTGGTATTCACGCGCTCACCTTTTGCCTGGTGATCAGTGCCGGCGTGCAACTGCGTGAACGCATCAGTGCTCCCAGCCTGATTACGCTCGCCGCGATTGCTGTGGCGCTGGCCCTGGCCAGCGAATGGCTCTTTAAAACCATGCTCGGGGTCGACCTGTAATGCTTTTCTCCTTCGACAGCTTAATGCCGCTGGCGCTGCTGATGACCGTGCTCGGGGTGGCGCTGGGCATTTCGGTCGGCGCGGTGCCCGGCCTGACCGGAGCGATGCTGATCGCGCTGACCCTGCCCTTAACCTCGGAGATGGCGCCGGAATCTGCGCTGACCTTGCTGGTCGCCATGTATGTCGGCTCGGTCAGCGGCGGATTGATCACCGCGACCTTGCTCAACATGCCCGGCACGCCGGCATCGGTGATCACCACGTTGGACGGCTATCCGATGGCACAGGCCGGCCGTCCACAACGCGCGCTCGGTCTCGGCATCGGCGCTTCCCTGGTCGGTGGATTGCTCGCCTGGGTGGTGCTGGCGACTTTGGCCAAACCGGCCGCAGATGTAGCGCATCGGCTCGGGCCCTTCGATCGCTTTTCGTTGGTGATCACCGCGCTGGTGTTCATCGCCGCGGTCAGCGAAGGCCGATTGCGTTTGGGCATTCTGTCAGGATTGCTCGGCATGTTATTTTCCTATCCCGGACTGCATCCCGCCACAGGCACGCCGCGACTGACGTTTGGCCTCGCCGAAATGAACGACGGGTTCCGATTGTTACCGGCACTGATTGGACTTTTTGCGATGAGCCAGATCCTCCGCATCGCAGGCGAAACCCGAACCGCGACGGTAACTGCGGCGATCAGCGAAGCCGGCGACTCGCTGTGGCTGCGCTGGTCAGATTGGAAGAAACAGATCGTCAATTTACTGCGCTCATCGCTGATCGGCGCGTGGATCGGCATCTTGCCCGGCATCGGTGCCAACATCGGCTCGACGGTGGCCTACGGCGCCAGCCGCCAGCTTTCGAAAACCCCTGACGCCTACGGCAAAGGCTGCGCAGACGGCATCGTCGCCTCGGAGTCGGCCAACAATGCCACCGTCGGCGGCGCCCTCATCCCACTGATCGCGCTCGGCATTCCGGGTAGCGTCATCGATGCCATTCTGCTCGGCGCACTGGTCATTCACGGCCTGCAACCCGGGCCGCTGTTATTTAAAAATCACCCGGAAATGGTCACCACGGTGGCCACCAGCTACCTGATCGCCAATATCTTCATGGCCATTCTGATGTGGCTCGGCGCCCGCTGGGTGGCAAAACTCACCAAGGCTCCGCAGTGGCTGTTGATGCCGGTGATCCTGTTTTTCTGCGTGCTCGGCTCGTATGCGCTCGGCAATCGCATCTTTGATGTCTGGGTGATGCTCGGCTTTGGCGTCATCGGCTACGCCATGACCGCTCTGAAGCTGCCGCTCGCGCCGTTCGTGATCGGTTTTGTGCTCGCGCCGCTGGCCGAAGAAAATCTCGCCGCCGGCCTGATGGCCTCGGGCGGTTCGTGGTGGCCCCTGCTCACCCGCCCGTTCTCGCTGATCTGCCTCATTCTCGCCGCCGGCTTCGCCATCACCACCGTCGTCCGCCGCAAACGCCATTCGCAAAGTTCATTGTAGCCCGGGCGCTGCGCTCACCTCAGTGGACGAGCCGAACCGAGCCAGCCGCCCTTTCAGTGGACCAACGCAACGCAAGCGGGCGGAGCGCCCGCCCTGCAACTCCTCTGGACGATCCTCCTAACTCCCAACTCCTAGCTCCTGCTGAAAACGCTTGCCCATTCACTCAGGCGTGGCTCATTCCCTGCTACAAAATATGAGTAACGACGGGGCTGACAAAGAAAACGCGGAAACGGAAGTAAAGCGGGATTTTATCCGTGAAATCATCGCCGACGATCTCGCTGCGGGCAAAAATGACGGTCGCCTGATCACGCGTTTTCCGCCCGAGCCGAACGGCTATCTGCACATCGGCCACGCCAAGGCTTTCTGTCTCGATTTCGGGGCACCACTCGAGTTCGCCGCACAGGCCTCCGAGGCCCGCTGTCACCTGCGCATGGACGACACCAACCCGTCCAAGGAAGATGTCGAGTATGTCGAATCGATCCAGGAAGACATCCGCTGGCTCGGCTTTGACTGGGGCGAGCATTTCTACTTTGCCTCGGATTACTACGAAAAGCTCTACGGTTTTGCGGTTGAACTGATCGAAAAAGGCCTCGCCTACGTCGACAGTCAGAGCGCTGAGGAAATCCGGGCGACGCGCGGCTCGTTGACCGAACCCGGCACCGACAGCCCGCACCGCACGCGTTCGGTGGACGAAAACCTCGATCTGTTCAGCCGCATGCGCGGTGGAGAATTCGCCGATGGCGAGCATGTGCTGCGTGCTAAAATCGACATGGCTCACCCGAATGTGAACATGCGCGATCCGGCAATTTACCGGATCATGAAAGTGTCGCATCACCGCACCGGTGATGAGTGGAAAATCTACCCGCTCTACGACTTTGCCCACCCGCTGTCGGACGCGCTCGAAGGCATCACTCACTCGCTGTGCAGTCTCGAATTTGAGAACCATCGACCGCTCTATGACTGGTTCATCGAGCAGTGCTCGGTGCCGTCGACGCCGCGCCAGATCGAGTTCGCCCGACTCAGCCTTTCCTACACCGTCATGTCGAAGCGCAAGCTTCAGATGCTGGTCGAAAACGGACACGTATCCGGCTGGAACGATCCACGTATGCCAACCCTTTCCGGCATGCGCCGCAAGGGCTACACGCCCGAATCGATCCGCGATTTCATCGCCAAGATCGGTTTGACCAAATTCAACTCACTGACCGATGTCGCGCTGCTCGAATTCGCCCTGCGCGAGCATCTCAACGCCATCGTGCCGCGTGCCATGGCGGTGCTCGACCCGCTCAAAGTGGTCGTCACCAACTACCCCGAAGGTCAGGTCGAAGAAATGCAAACGGTGATCAATCCTGCGAATCCCGACGAGGGCACGCGCACGGTTCCGTTCTCCCGCGAGCTCTACATCGAGCGCGAAGATTTCATGGAAGACCCGCCCAAGAAGTTCTTCCGGCTCGGTCCCGATCGCGAGGTTCGACTGCGCGCCGCCTACTGGGTGAAGTGCACCGACGTGATCCGCGACGACAGCGGTGAGGTCGTCGAAATCCACGTCACCTACGATCCCGAAACCAAAGGCGGCAACAATCCCCCGGATGGTCGCAAAGTGAAAGGCACGCTGCACTGGGTCAGCGCCGCTCATGCCGTCGATGCCGAGGTGCGCCTTTACGATCGCCTGTTCAAGGTTCCCGAACCGGAAGCCGGTGGTGCTGACTTTATCGAAAACCTCAACCCCGATTCGTTGACCATCATCGAAAATGCCAAGCTCGACCCGATGCTCGGTGACGTCGATCCCGGCTACCGCTGCCAGTTCGAACGCACCGGCTATTTCTGCGCCGACAGCAAGGACCACATCCCCGGCGAACGCCCCGTTTTTAACCGCACCGTCCCCCTGCGCGACAGCTGGGCCAAGGCCAACCGCTGACTTTTCTCCGGAGGGAAGCGCTGATCGCCGCGGATCAACGCTGATGCTCGTCCACTGACTCATTACCGCAGATTGCGCCGATTTTCGCAGATTTCCTGATCGTCCAACGGACTACGTCAGAATTCTGACCACGGATTAACACGAAAGTTTCCCGTCCACGGGATCAAATTTCCAATGCCACAGCTGGACGATCATAATCTGCGCTAAGACCCTCTGGACGATCAAAAATCAGCGTCTATCAGCGTCATTAGCGGTTTCCATAAAAGCAGCCCCTCTACCCTTTCCCATGACCAACCGTATCGATACAACCTTCGAAAATCTCGCCGACGGTGACGCGGCGTTCATCGCCTACGTCAGCGCCGGCGACCCGGACATGGCGCGTTCATTGCAAGTGGTGCGCGCGCTGGAGCGGGCCGGAGCCGACATCATCGAACTGGGCGTACCTTTCTCCGATCCCCTGGCCGACGGTGTGGTCAATCAGATGGCCGCGCAGCGTGCGCTCGATGCCGGCGCGACCTTCCCGGGCGTTCTCGACCTGGTCAAAGAAATCCGCCTTGAGTCGGAAATCCCTGTGGTGCTGTTCACTTACCTGAATCCCGTCTACACCTACGGCTTCGAGCGTTTTCACAAAGATGCCGCCGCGGCCGGAGTCGATGGCGTGTTGCTGCTCGACCTGCCGCCGGACGAAGCGATCCAGAACGTTGAACTGGTGGAAAATCCCTCGCTGCGCCATATCCGTCTGATCGCGCCGACGACTCCGCCGGAACGCATTCCCCAACTGGCGAAAAGCGGCGAAGGCTTCATTTACTACGTGTCGCGCGCCGGTGTTACCGGTGCCCAGACCGAACTCTCGGCGGGCATCGCCGATCAGGTGGCGGCGATCAAAGCCCACACCGATCTGCCGGTGGCGGTCGGATTTGGTATTTCCACCCCGGAACAATCGGCCGCCGTTGCGGCGGCTGCGGACGGCGTGGTCGTCGGCAGCGCCATCGTCAACATCGTCGCCGAACACGCCGACGCGGACGCTCAGACTCTGGTCGATGCGGTCGAGAGCTTCGTGAAGCCGCTTGCCGCTGCGACCAAGACCGCGTAAGGTTCCGCCCCGTAAAACCGACTTTTAGATACTTTAGCAATGATCCATTTCTGGAAAATGAACGGTGCCGGCAACGATTTCGTGGTCGTCGATAACCGGGAAAAAACGCACAACCTGTCCGGCGAGCAGATCGCGCGGCTGTGCAATCGTCAGCGCGGCATCGGTTCCGACGGTTACCTCGCGGTTGAGCCCGCCGAGAATGGCGCGGATTTCCGCATGCGCTACTACAACGCCGACGGCGGCGAGGCCGAGATGTGCGGTAACGGTGCGCGTTGCTTTGCGCGTTTCGTCAACAAGCTCAGCGGTGGCGATCTCGACAAGGTATCGTTCGAAACCCCGGCCGGTGTGATCAGCGCCGATTTTCACGGCGACAATGTGCGCATCAATCTCAGTGAGCCGTTCGATCTCAGCCTCGGCACCACACTCGACGTCGGTGTGCAGAAATTAACCGTGCACAGCGTCAATACCGGCGTTCCGCATGCCGTGGTCGTGGTCGATGACCTCGAATCTGTCGCCATTCGCGAACTCGGTTCGGGTATCCGCTTTCACCCGCATTTCGCTCCAGCGGGAACCAATGTCAATTTCCTGCAGGTCGGCGACGACGGCGATATTTCGATCCGCACCTACGAGCGCGGTGTCGAGGACGAGACCCTGGCCTGTGGCACCGGCATGGTTGCCTGTGCGATCATTCATCAAGAGCTCAGCGGAGCGGCGACACCGATCGGCGTGAAAGTGCGCGGCGGCGATCGCCTCGAAGTGTCGTTTGAAAAAGACGCCGAAGGCACGTATCAAAACGTCACCCTGCTCGGCCCGGCCGATTTCACCTTCGAAGGCGATACTGAGATCTGATCCGGGATCGGCATTGCCCGGCTGAGTATTTATCCATTTTCTGAAGTTTTATCCCATGTTTGAAGGCGTCCACACTGCACTAGTCACTCCATTCACCGACGGCAACGTCGATGAAGCCTGCCTGCGGGCGCTGATCGACCGGCAATTTGAGAATGGCGTCACCGGCGTCGTTCCGGTCGGCACCACCGGCGAATCACCGACGCTCACTCACGATGAACACCGTCGCGTCATTGAACTGACCGTCGAGCAGGCTGCCGGGCGCGGGCTGGTCATGGCCGGCACCGGATCGAACTCCACCCGCGAAGCGATCAACTTGACTCAGGCTGCCGAAAAAGCCGGCGCCAATGCCTGCCTGTTGGTCTCGCCTTACTACAATAAACCGTCGCAGCGCGGTTTATTCGAACATTTCAAAGCTATCGCCGAGTCGACGGCCCTGCCACTGGTGCTGTATTCAATCTCCGGCCGCACCGGTCGCGAGATCGGGATCGACACCATCGTGCGCCTGCAGGAAGCCTGCCCGAACATTCTCGCCGCCAAGGAAGCTGAGGGCTCGGTCGACCGTGTCGGCCAGTTGGTCGCGGACTGCGGTGACGATTTCGAAGTACTGTCCGGTGATGACTCGCTGACCCTGCCGTTCATGTCAGTCGGTGCCGTCGGTGTCATCAGCGTCGCCTCGAACCTGATCCCGGCGCAGATGGCTGCACTGGTCAAGGCCGCACTCGACAACGACTACGCCGCGGCGCGTGAAATTCACCATCGTTATGTGGCACTGTTCAGCGCCTTCCTGAAACTCGACACCAACCCGGTGCCGATCAAGACAGCGATGGCATTGGCCGGTCTGTGCAAGGTCGACCTGCGCCGGCCGCTGCTGTCCATGGAGGACGACAATGTCGCCAGCCTGAAAAGCACGCTCGAAAGCCTCGGACTCATCTGATCCCGGGCTGACCGCAGAGGCTCGCAGCCTGTAGATCCCTTTCCCGATCCGCGAGCAACGAACGGCTACCGCCACGCCCAAATACGGAGGCAGCCCACAGGCGAAAATCACCCGAC
>CBDULB010000102.1:0-22582 GCA_965367965.1 uncultured bacterium
GAAAGATGGGTTGATGGCGGGAAACCTGACTCGCACGGACAGAAAAAAACGTCACAGTCACCGTCACCGCCACTTTCAATCGGCGTTGGGATCGATCCACAATTTCTGATTTCGGGGAACCGCGTCAGGCTATTCGAAACCTGAAAAGTGGTTATCGTTGCGCTCGAAATCTCCGCGAATTACGACCGCCGGCAGCGCCGCCGGGCCATCAGTTCGTTTGAGGATGTTGTTCGAAAACACCGTACCCGGCCCACCGAATACGTCGATATTTACCAACTGCGCACAGTCGTTAATGATGTTGTCATGGATGTTCCATGAGTATCCAAGCGGCGCGCGAACCACATAGATCGCATTCATTTTCAGATCAAAATCCGCTTTCAACCGGAACACGCCTGCTTCGGGATCGAATGCCTCAATCACCGGTCCGTCAACGAATTTATCCGGTTCTTGAGCGTTAGGAATCCAGACCATCTGATATCCCTCATATCGATAAGTATCTCTGCGCGGCCACGGCATATGGCCGTTCGAACGGAAAGTGCGCGCATCGATAATTTCGCCGACGCTGCCTTCGGTTCGGATCGCTTCCAGGCCGAGTTGGCATCCGCGAATGCTGTTGTCGCTAACGATCAGGTTATGCGCAGGCTCCTCGAGTACCAGTCCTGTAACCTTAGGATCGATGCCGTTGCGGGTATAGATCTGATTGCCGATAATTGTTGTATCGTTGGTCGATGCACTGATCCCGAAACGCGTCCGGGACTCATCGCTCACGCAGCTTAAGTCGATCGCATTGCCACGGATAATCACGTTGCCTGCCGGCAGGTTGTTGGCATTTCCAAAACCCGATACCCGGATGGCCGATGCGTTGAGGTTTACAAAAATGTTGTCGCTGATGATCAACGGCATGGCACCAGCTGACGCTACGATAAAACTGTTTCCATATGCCAGTTCCCCTTCGAAAGTATTGTTGGTGACGACGTGCTGGCCTGATGGCAGCACATCAAAATGCGCTTCCCGTGAGCGGATGTTGCCCATCGCTACCGGCCCCGCGTTTGTCACGTAATTGCCGGAAAATTTCACAAAGCGCGAGGCACCTTCCCAGGCACAGCCACCTATGTTTTCGATCCGGCAATTGAGCACCGATGTACCCTCGGCGAAGTCATTATTGTTAAACGCATTTCGAGCGCAGTCGCTGACGGTGCAGTGGCGATAGGTGATCGACTTTGTGTAATGGGCCGGCGCTTCCTGCCCCCCTTTCCGGTTGACACTTCCGGAGTAAAAACACTCGGCCGACATGCCGGTGGCGTGACAGTTTTCGACCAGTGCCCGTTCCGGCGTGCGAAAGGTGATCGCATTGCAATGCCTGGCAAAAAATCCCCACATGTGCGGATAACCCTGCGCCGGCAGGTAGGCCATCCGTTTCATCTCTGCGAAACTACTGAAGCCGCGAAAACGCAGTCGCCGAAAAGTCACCGAGCGGCCGCCTTCGACGGTGATACAAGCCCCCTGCCCGCCGGCGATATCGAGAACAGTACTTTCTTCATTCTCACCTTCTACCGAGATGCCGTCCGGCACATTAAGGACCAGCCCCCGACTCAGGCGATAGTGTCCGTTCGGAATAAACACGTTGCGTCGCTCCCCCACCGCTCGATCAAAAGCCCTCTGCAAAGCCGCACTGTCGCTGTGCTGAACCACACAAGCGGAAGCGGTCTGCGGCACCGCATCAGCGAGCGTAAGAGTTTGCCCGTCGACTTTGATGACGCGACTCAACAAATGGTTTCGTGCGGTGAAGCTGACCAGGCGCGGCTTTTTCCAAAACTCAGCATTCGACAGTCTGACTTCTATGCCGGCGTTCAGTTGCTGCCAATCACCGGTAACCTTGACTGACTCTTTCCAGGATTGCCCTAGATCATCGCTCCAACGAAACGCCGATGGATCTTCGCCCTTAAAATCAAGCAGGTAAGCCGCCGCCTCGCCCGCGCTGCCATCGTATCCCCGCAGTTCCACCTGAGCCTTGAATTTGTCAGCAGGATCGCCGCCGGACAGATCCAACACTTTGCCCTCAGAAAAATGCGGTCTACATCCGAAAACGACTAACTCCTGCCCCACCTTAAAGTCGCCGATGTTCTCAACCGTGATCACCGGAGAGCCGGCGGTTGAAGTTGCCAAGGTTTCAAAGCTCGACCCGCTGGCACCAAAGTCGCGCACATTCAGGGTTTCGGACGTCCGCTCAAAGCCGCTCATGCGAAGATCATCCAGATCAGCCTTGCTGCCGGGCGGCACAACAATCACCAGCGAAGTTTTAACGACTTCGTCAGGCAGTGTGTAGTAGCCAGTGAGCTCCCGCCACGCGCCATCGCCGACAGGTTGGGGATCGCCTTGTGCAAACACGTGCTCGCCGACCAACTTGCCCGCGTCACCATACTCATACATCTCCAACTTTACCGGACCGCCCTGATAGCGGAGCGTGACTTCGTAAGGCTTGCCGCGCTCGATCTGTGGACACGCCTGGTAAATATGCGACGCCCTGGCCGGAGGCGCCGTCATTCGGACAAAGCGACCTCCTTCAGCATCCTCCGAATCGACGACCAGCAATTCTCCCGGAAAAGCAGAAGACAGGCTCCATTGGGTCGGTACTTGCTCAGCACGGTTTAATGTCCAGCCCCGCTTCGCCGGCTCACCCGAAACAGTGACAGCCTCGAAGCCTGAATTCTTCACCGTGTTCTCTTCCCGCGGCGATTCGGCAAGCACTGGGCCCGACGAAAACGTGACAACGAAAGCAGTGACTGGCAAAAATTTAAGGAATGTCTTCATCGCGTAGATCTGGATTCTGTAGCGAACGGAACTGCGTTCAGCGCCGGCTCTTCACGAGCACAATGCCTCTGCCTACTTCAACAGAGCGTCGATTTCCTTAAGCTGAAACCGCGCACTGACCACCGAGTTTTGCTCCGCGCCGACCGCATATTTCACATAGGTCGTGGCAATGATTGTTCCGTCCGGCAGGACCTCCAGATCGGAGTAACCGCAATCGACATTACCGGCCCCTGGCACATCTTTTTCAGTGCGGTTGGAGTTGTGCAAAAGCTTGATTCGATACTGACCTTCGCGGCCCTCAATGATGTCTTCATAGCGGCCGACCCACGCCACGTAGTGACCGTAGCTGGCGCTGGATTTCGCCATGTCGCGCATCGCCACCACCAGTCGTCCGTCCGGTGCAAAGCACGCCACGTGGCGATCACCGGTCAAGGCAGCCGGCAATTCGCGAGGCTCGCTCCAGGTTTCCGCCTGATCATCGCTGATCGAGAACAGCGAATGGTTCTTATGGGTGTTCTCCCTGAGCAGCATCAACAGGCGTTTCCCGTCCGGCGAGCGAACCACACAGGGCTGTCCCCAGCGTGCGGGGATTTTCAAAATGTTTTTTCCGGAACTCCAGGTCTGTCCGCCATCCAGTGACTCGCTCTGCACCACCAAGCCGGGCAGATCTGACCACATGATCAGCCGCCGACCTTCGTCAAAGCTGAGAATCGTTTTCGGTGGCACTTCGCCTTCGACGCCATTCGGCTTCATGGCGCTCCAAGTCTTACCATCATCCTCCGAAATCGCCTGATGCATCGGATATGGCGGCTTACCTCCACGCCGCCAGTCAAGTCCGTCAGCGAACACGATCAGACGTGCCTTGCCCTGCGGATCAACCAGCCGGTGGATCGCCGGAGTGTTCGCCGTGTCATGCCAATTCGCCGGGACATCGAGTGGCTTCGTCCAGGTCAAGCCGCCGTCGTCGCTGCGCGCCAAAGGACCCACCAACTCCGCGTGATTCACGGTCCACGCCGTGAACATCGTCTTACCGTCGGGCAGTAACACCGTGTCGCAATGCCCTTGGTAGGTCTCCGCCGTCCCCCGGGCCACCACCGAGTGGCGATTGGTATCACCAGAAATGTCGACCGTTGGAATCGTGATCTCACGCAATACTCCAGTGGTCGGCCCGCCGAAGCCCGGCAATGGAGTGTCAGGCTTCGCCGCAAATTTTTCAAACAAGGGCGTCACCCGCTCGCGCTGAATCTCCAGCGTGCGTTTGGTGTCTTCAGCCAGCAGGTAACCCGCCTTCTCGTAGTCGGTACACTGCGCCTTCAGCTGATCGAGATACTTCTCCAAAGTTCCATAACGCTCCTCAACCGACCGCCGTGGATCGCCCGTTTGTTTTCGCTCCGCTTTCGTGATCGGAAAAGGAATGTATGACCCCGACAGGCTGTAGAGCTCATTTGCTGCCGGTCCGTCGGCGCTGCGCAAACGCCAACCCGCGTAGGTTCCGACCGGCACGGCGACTTCCGGCGCGGACAGACAGCCGAGTGGATTTCCATCCGGTCCCGAACGCGGCACCAGCACGCGATAGTCGCCGCGCGGCAGCGGCGGTTGCTGATCGACGATGCGCTGCTCCTGCCAACGCGGGCCGAAATCGAGATACGACGGCTGCTGAATAACGCCCGGATAACGAATGCCCGGAATGTTTGGAAAGCCGGTCGCATTCTGCGTCCAGGCGACCAGCGTGCCGTCACCAATCGTCGGGTAAACGCTCGCCGGCGGCTCCGTTCCGTCTTTCGCCCAGCGATCCAGCGCCAGCAGGAGCGCGCGCACAAACGGCTTGTAATCAGCCGAACTCGGAGCCGTCTGCCCCTCACCGACCTCGGTGGTAAAGCCGCTCGGTCCGTGCTGCGTTCCGCCGAAAAAGTAGAGCCGCACATTATCCGGAACCTCCGCGTCGCGCTCACCGAGCGCGTCAGTGTGAACCAGCGAACCACTGCGATTCCAATACTCCGAGGCCGACTGCGTGTGCATCACCAGTGGCGCCGTGCCGCTCTCTTCAGATCGAGTCAAAATACCCTCCGTTAAACCCGACAAGGGATCGGTCTGAGTTTCGTAGGCAAACGGGAAACGGTCCGGCGGATAGTCGTGATGATCATGCTGCCCGGCGTGACGCGTGGGCTGGGCAAAGCGGTGATTAAACGAACCCATGCCTGAACCGGAAACGTGGGGAATGATGCCGTCGAACACCTTGCGGCCCGCTTCGTCGGCGTTGAAATCCCAGTAAACGAACTCGCGCAAAAAACGTCCACTTTGCGAAACCCCGAAGCTATGGGCCCGCTCGAGGACCGGCTTGCCATCGGCGAGCAAAGGATTTCCTTCTCCCGACCCGTAACGCAACGCCGAGACCAGATCGCGTACCGCTGCAAACCCTGCGCCCATCACCACCGGATCCTGTGCCTCGTAGATCACCTCATAGATGTGCAGTTTTTTGAGCCCGTCCGGATAGTCGAGCACCACCTTCGGCAACTGCGCAGGATTGCCGCTGTCGACTTCAGTGACCTCCAGCTTCCACTTCTCGCGCGGCACAATGACCCGCGGATGACCCGGCAGCAATCGATGCGTCAAGGTGGCATTTTTTAAACCCGCAGCGGTCGGACGATACGATCCGTGATTCGCCCAGTTGATCGCTACTCGCTTAGTGTCAGCCCCCGGCACAATCTCGCAGCGTACCGGCCCGGTGACCGGCTCATCCGACTCACTCGCTTTGGGCGGAAACATATGCAACCGATCCCCGCCCGGCAGCAGTTCCCCGTCCCAACCGCTCCACACCAGGGTGAAACCGTGACGCATCAAAAAGCCGTCGCCGGCATGCTTGGCATCAATCGGCCGATTGCTGCTCGACGCGTAGTTAAAGTTACGCAGGGTATTCAGACCACCCCGGTTGTTCACGCCGTACAGCAGGGCACCGTTACCTTTGCCCAACTGCTTGGGCGCGAGAATGTAGAGGTCGGCCGAAAATTCCACGCGGCCGTCTGCATTCCGCGGCGCCAGCTTCAAGTCGACCACGTGCTGATTCGCCGCCGATTCCGGATCAACCTCGTAGTAAACCCGACCTGCGATGCGTTCATAAGCACCGACATCACCGAATTCCTGCCCGCCGGCAAAATCATCGCGCTGCAAAATCTCGAAGCGGGTCACTTCGGCGGCCAGTGGACCGACAAAGCCAAGCATTGCGGCGAGAACCAGCCCACTGCGGCGAATCCAATGGGTCACTAGTAAGGGCGTAAGTCGGGCGCTGATGGTAATCATGAGTTTGCCCACTAAATACTCACCCAGCCCCTCCACAACGGACGCGATTCAGTGGCCCCCTCCCCCTCTAGCAGAGTGTCCTGCGCCCTTCCGGAAACGCTCCTGACCCTCATTCCGCGACTACTTCTTCCTCCAGATCCGCACCTCATCGACCACCGCGTGACCCGGCACCAACAGGCGCAGCAGTCCCTTGGTGGGATGCGCAAAGCCTGCCGAGGAAAAACTTCCGACTGGCTTCCCGTCAATCACCGCCGAGATGGTGTCGCCCTCGACGTGCACCAGCAGATCGTGCCACTCCCCTTTGCTGATCGAGTGCGGGAACGAGGTCTTCTTTGTCTTCAATTGCGCTTGCTGCTCTTTTGACAAAGTCCCCGCCGCTCTGGCATTGCGGATCTCCAGATTCATTGCGCCAGTCTTCTTGTCTTCGAAATAAACCTTTTCGAGACTAACCGCAGCATCGAACAGATGTCCGGCGTGCACGCTTTTCAACGTCATGTCGGCAAAGTTCAGTTGCAACTTGTCGCCTTCGTTATCAAGCCGGAAACGCATACCGATGCTGCCGTCCTGAAACGAAAACTCATGCCGCGTCGACACCGCATGATTGGCGCCCTCCGCCGTATGCATGTGCATCGCACCGTCCTTGAGATCGACCTGCTTGCGCCCCCCTGCCGTCTTATCACTGCTGGTCGTCCACTCGTTGCCCGGCTCGTCCTTGAGCTCCTGTGATTCGCTGCGCTCAAAATCGTCCTCGAAAATGAGTTCACCGAAGTCATCGGCATCGGCGGGAGCCGTTGTGCCGATGATCACGGCAAAAACGGATGGCAATAGAACGCGGGCAATTTTCATGACAATGACGGGCGATAATTTTTGGCCGTCGGTTAACGGCACTCAGCCAACGCAACGGGGCCGGAATCGAAAATCCATCCTACTTCTATTTTACGCCCAGTTCCTTCTCCCACCAATCGAGGTAGTCACGATCCGACGTCTCGCCGGAGAGTCCGCGACTCTTCATTTTCTTATCATAAGACTTCCACTTTTCTTCCATCACCTTATCGAGGTCGACCGTAAGACTCTCGTCGACGGCACCGAGATCGCCGCTGTCTTCGATCCATTGGTCAACCGCGCCGCGCAACTCGGTGAGCTTGGCGGCGTATTTCGGATCGTCAGCCAGGTTGTTCATTTCCCATGGGTCGGCCTTGAGATTGTAGAGTTCCTCAACCGGCTTGGTTTCTGCCATGAACGGCGAGGTCCATTTGCCTTCGGCGTGCAGAACGCGCATCAGCGTGTCGACCGGATAGACCGAGCGCTTGTAGCCACTGTGCTGCATGTAGGGAAGCTCCGGATGGAAATTCTTGATGTACTTGAAGTCCCGGGTGCGCACCGAGCGGATCCGGTCCGGCGCATCCCCGCAGCGATCCCGCGCCGCAAACAACCTGTCGTGGCCCTTAAAGTCGGCATCGAACAAATCGCGACCGACCAGATTCTGCGGAGCCTCAACACCGGCCGCGGCCAGGGTCGTCGGCATCATATCGATCAGTGACACCAGGCGATCATCGACCGCTCCGGCGGCGACTTTACCCGGCCAACGGGCGATCAACGGCACCCACAGTCCGCCGTCGTAAAGCCACTGCTTGCCGCGCACGTGCGGCCGTCCATGATCACCGAAAAACAACACCAGCGTGTTGTCCGCCAGGCCTTCGGCATCGAGGCGATCAAGCACCGCGCCGACCTTCGCATCGAGCGCTTCGATACTCGCCAGATAGTTGGCCCAGTCCGCGGTGGTCACCGGATGCTCCGGATAGTACGGCGGGATCGGCGCATCCGGATATTTTTTGTCATTTTCAACGAACTCCCGATGCGGTTCCTTAATCTGAACCTGTGCGAAAAACGGCTGCCCCTCCGCCCGCTGGGTCCAGTCGTGGCCATCGAAGAATTCGCGGGCATCGTAAACCCAATTGAGATGGGATTTCGCGACCCGTTTTTCGGCGACCTTCTCACCCTTACCATTGCTGACAAAATAGCCCGCTTTCTGCATCTCATCGGTCACCGTCGTGGCGATGTCCGGCAGTGGCTTCTTGTCGCGCGTGTCATGGTGATGGCCACCGACCGTAGTCTGATACAAGCCGGTCTGAAACGCCGTCCGCGAAGCCGAGCACACCGGCGCCGTCGAAAATGCTTTGTTAAATCGTGTGCCCTCTTCCGCCAGCCGATCCAGATTCGGCGTCGCCACGCCGGGATATCCGTAGCAACTCAACTCCGGACTCAAGTCATCGGACACGATCCACACGACATTGGGACGATCATCGGCAGCCGCAAAAGTCGGCACAGCGAGCAGCAGCGAAAGCAAAACGGTTTTCAGCAGTTTCATAACAACGGAACGATTGAGACAGTGAGTGTGTCGCCGTCTTGCCACGACAACAAACACCTATTTCAAAAATGAGACAGACCTGCCGAAATTTTCCCCTAAATCTTCCGCCGATTACTCTGCCGCGGCGTTCAACTGATCAAACTGCTCATGCACCTTGGCGATGATGCGCTCCTCCAACTCCGGTTTCCACGGTCGACTGGTGGCCTCGTAACCGCCTTCGAGCAGTACCCTCTTGCTCGGCACGTAGCCACTGTAGGAATTCGAATAGCCCGCCACCCAGATCGCCGGTCCTCGCTCCGCGAGTTCCTTTTTCAAACGCAGAGAATAGTCGACCACCACTTCGTTACCGAGTGCGATCAACGACAGATCATCGCCGAACTGCAGCAGCTGAACCGGGTAGGCAAAAGGCTCTCGCCCGGACTCGTCGGTAAACTCGAGATTGATTCGATCGAAAACAGTATTCAGAGGACCTTCGACTCTTCGTTGATGAAAGAACGCCTTTTGATTGGTCTCGAGGGCGGCCTCCACGGCAGTCGCCAAAGTCCGTCCGTGACGCTGCGCGTAGTAAAGCAGACTGCGCGGGTACGGATTTTGATCGCCACTGCAGTTGTTCATAAACATCGCGGTAACACCGGGGTGGTCCTCCTCGAAGTATTGCTGTGCATGGCCGGCGTAGTCGCCCTGCCATTTCATAAATCCCATGGTGGTGTTGTGGCAGGAGTAACCGAACAGCACCGTTTTCAATTCGCCCACGGCATTGCTCACACTTAGAACCGGAACGCTGTGATCTACCACGCCGTCGGGATTCGGGTGATTGCGAAATCCAGCTTCAGTGGGAGTCCTGCGATTCATAGCGAAGGAACACTTCGCGTGGCTGTAGGTGAGGTGAGCCGGCTCCATCGAGTCAATCGCCTTGCCGATAATATCGATGAGATCGGCTCGAAGTTTTTCGTAGTAGTCACGCGTGTCATCACGTCCGTAGGACGGCCCGCAATGAGTATGCGATGCGTTCATCAGCAGGGCATGCGGCGGCAGCCCGAACTTTTCCTGTGCGGCATTTTCCACGTCGTCACGCAATTCGCCGATGATCCCGATCAAGTCAGTTGTAACGATCACCGCGCGATGACCCTGGCGGTCTTCAATGGCCAGCGCCTTGGCGAACAGATCCTGCTCAGTGCCCTCGGACGGATTGTCCTTTCGGCCGGCGTAACCGGACATCGGCATCGGCCGGTGGGGCGTGATCATGGCCGTAGCGGCACCGGCCTTCCACTGCGGAGCTTGATCTTTTCCCGGTTCGTCCGCAGCAGAAACCTGCCAGTGGTCCGCCAACCCCAAAGAAACGAGCGACAGCAAAGCGATCGCTATGCCGATGGATCGGGAAAAGGCGCGATATTTCATCATGCCTCCAGTAAAACGAATGCGATGAAAATCGAACAGGGGCGCGATGGTGTAACACGCAGCGCAGAGGGAGCTCTCTCACCGCCAGCGCCAGCTCAGCGCCGATTCACTTGTTCGGCTTGCGCACCGCTTCACCATCGAGCCCGTCTTCAACTTCGATGCCGAACTTGTCTTCGAAAATTTTCACCGGATCGTAGTCCGGTTTTTCGTAGAGCTTTTGCTGCCGCTCTGTCTGGCAATACGGATAGAAGTCGAAAATCTCGCCCTTGCCGAGCACTCGCGGATCGCCCTGCGCTTTCAGCTCGCTTTCCAGCTGCTGCCACATCGCCAGCTTGGTCTCCTGATGTGCCGCCGAGTCGGCCAGATTGCGCACGCAATCGGGATCGGCCGCCATGTCGTAGAGCTCCTCGCCGGCGCGTTTACCGAAGCTCATTTCATAAAAGCGAAAGTCCGGCTCGGATTGTGAAAGGCCGAGCAGAAAACTCTTGGTCGGCGAGCCGTCGGTATTCAGATAATCATACTCCGGATTGCCGACCGGCCAACGCTCAGGGATGAAATTGCGCACATACAAAAAGCGGTCGTTGCGCAGCGCCCGCACCGGATAGGCCACCGACAACAGATCGCCGTCGGTGCGACCGATGTCGTGCCGTTCCTTGCCGAGCAGCGTGTGGTCGCGTTTTGCATCGATGCGCCCGGAGTCCTCCGCCAACAACTGCGGCAAAAAACTTTGTCCGGTCATCTGCGCATCACTGTCGACACCGGCGATCTCCATCAATGTCGGTGCCAGGTCGGGAAAGGTGATAAAGTCGCTCACCGTCCGCCCCGGCTTAATCTTATCGCCCCAGCGAACCACGAAAGGAATGTGAAAGCCGTCGTCGTAAAGCTGGCCCTTCACCCGCGGAAACGGCATGCCGTGATCCGAAGTCGCGATGATCACCGTGTTATCGAGTTCACCGCTGGCCTCGAGATGATCGAGCGCTTTCTGGATGTGTTGATCGAACCACTCGACCTCGATCGCGTAGTCGGCGAGATCGCCGCGAATGGTGGCATTGTCAGGATAATAGGCCGGCACCGACACCTCCGCCAGATCGCGTCCGTCCGCCTTCCAGCTATCGAGTTGATACTTGCGATGCGGTTCCTTGACGCCCAGCCAAAAGCAAAACGGATCGTCCGCGTTATCTGCCGCTCGCTCTTTTAAAAAAGCTTCAAAATTGGCCGCGTAGTCGACGTTGCTGATACCACTGTAAGGCGGCTTCAACTTAATTTTGTTAAACGGATGCCCCGCCGGATTGTCACTGTCGATTGCCCGACTGGCATTGCGACCCGCCCAGACACCCGGTCCCCAGCCCTTGCCGGTGTAGCCGATTTTGTATCCCTCGTCTTCGAGCAGGAACGGGTAGAATTTCCACTTCGCCGACAGATACGGATTGTGATTGCAGGCCTCCTCCAGCAACCACGAGTGCCGTCCGGTCAACAAACAGGCCCGCGCCGGTGCACACTTCGGATTGCAATTGTAGGCCTGCGTGAACACCACCCCTTCGGCAGCGATCCGGTCAAAGCCCGGCGTCTTAACATAGGTCGCTCCATACGCCCCGAAGCTGTCGCGCGACGCATCGTCCGCGATGATGAACAGAATGTTCGGTCGCTCAGCAGCGAAGGCAGATCCCGCCAGAGTGAGGAACAGGGCGAGAACAACGAGATGGAGTTTCAGCAGATTCATGAGAAAGAAGGGGCGCACAACGGCAAGCCTGACATTGAATGATTATTACCGGGTTTCTTCAATGCTGCCGAAACTTTTCGCCGGACGCTGTCGAGCCCAATCGGTAGCCATGTCATCGGAGCCCCTTGTCCCGGCCTACTCTTTCACCAACTGCACCGCATCCACGGTGATGTTTTTGTCGGCGCCTTCGCTGAGCACGATGACAGCACCCTTCTGGCCTTTGCTCAGTTGGTGCTCGCCAAGGGAATGAAAGCTGTGCTTGATCGATCCGGGCTTAGTTTGATCAACCACGTCTTCGGCAACGATTTCGCCATCGATCTCAACCTGCACTTTGGTCTTCGATGAACGGCTTTCGTGAGCCTGCCAGTTCAGGCGGATGTCCCACTTGCCACCTTCGGTGATCTCAAAGTCGTAGCGCGCACTGCTGCCTTGGCCGGCGACTTGATATCCGGGGCCAACGAAGCCTTTCAGACCGGCGTGCTTGCTCCACTTGCCGGTCAAGGTCGCCTGCTCGTCATCGATGACGGTACCGGCCAGCGTTCTTGCGCTGATACCACCGAGCATCTCGGCACGGGTCATTTCGTCGAAAGCTTCGACGTTCGGGTCGACCGCAAACTCATCATCAAGGGTAACGCGGCGCATGTTGCCGGGCAGCTTGAGCAGTTCGATCAGTTCCGGCAGAAAGCTCTGATGCACAAAGCGCGGACTGCACTCGTTTTTCTTCGCCACCGCAGCGGCCTTGCCGACGACGACCCCCATCATGCCACCGGTCTTCATGACCCGCACCGTGCCGAGCGCTTCGTGAGTCACGCTGACATTTCGGCCGGCCATGAACAGGTTGTCAATGTTGCGACTGTAGAAGCAACGATATGGTACCGCGTAGCCGACCGTGCGGTCGATGGCACGGTCGTGTTCGGCATACGAGATGAACGGATTGTCTGCAAATTTTCCGATGTACTGCTCTTTCGGGTAGTGCAGATCGATCGACCAGGTGGTCAGAACACAGGCATCATCAAACTCGCGCCCGTTAGTAATGTCGTCCGCGGTCAGGACCACGTCACCCAGCAATTGTTGCGTTTCACGCGTGCCGCCGATGTAGGCCATCCACTCCAGTGCTGCATTTTTGTGAGCCGCACCGCTTTCGTCGTAGCGATCGTAGGCACCTTTGTTTTTAATCGCATTCCAGGCACCGAAATTGGCGCGCAGATTCCAGTCGCGGATCAGTTCGAGATCATCGAGCGGATGCTTGTCGTAACCGCTTTCCCAGAACCATTCGGCGTGGCCTTTGCGCGGGTAAGGGAAACCGCCCTCGGCAAGGTCGAGCGCCCACGGCGTCTCGGGAAATGTCTGGGCCGCATCTTTGTCGTGCCAGGTCCACATGTTGCTCATGCCCATGCGCCCGCCCTCGATCATGGTGCTGTCGGCGCCGGCCTTCATGCCGATGTAGCCGTGTCCGGTCGAGTCGCAAAAATACGGCGCTTTAAATTCGCGGATGGCGCCTGAGCGGGTTTCCAAGGCGAGCACGGACGCGATCTTGTTGCCATCCATGACCACGTCGTAGGCGTGATGCCCGAAGAACAGCGAAAGATTTTTCTCTGCGCGAACGATCCTCTCTTTTTTGGCGTCACCGTATTCCTCGTAGGTACCCGGTGAGGCTTCGGCGTGATCTTCGAGCTCGCGAATGATGTCGCCAACCGGATACAGACCGCCCGGCGTGTTGCCCTTGGCCCACACGCGGATCTCCGAACTGCCGTTACCGCCGAGCACGTCCCGGTTCTGAATGAGCGCCACCTTCAGGCCCATGCGCGCGGCTGACACCGCACCACACATGCCGCCGTAGCCACCGCCGACGAACACGATGTCGTACTCGCCCGCGTCTTCGGGAGCTTCCGCCAGACCGAGCATTTGCCGACGCCAGGCAGGCAGAATTTCGCTGGAATTATCCGGGGCCTTGTCGCCCTGCGACAACACGATGGCATCGCAGCGGCCGTTAAATCCGGTCAGATCGTGCAAACGGATTTCGGTCTCGCCGGCAGCGAGCTCGATTTCGCCACCGTCCTGCCAATGCCACTTGGCACCTTCGGTGCCAAACTCGGTTTCGAGCGCTTTGCCACCGATGGAAATCTGAAACCGTCCCGGTGTTCCCGGCGCTTCCCAGTGGGCAACCCAATCCTTGGTCCGCGCCCAGACACGATACTTGCCGGCTTCGGCAACCGTCACCGTAGTCACTGCATCGTCGACCGGCTGTCCCAATCCGTGCGCCAGAAGATAGGGCGAACCCATGATTTCGATGAACTGCGTATCGAGCTTCCAGCCACCGTGGTCGGCAAATGCTTCGGCTTCGATCAGGATCGGTTCAGCCGCCTGAACGGCGGAAATACCCGGTAGCAACAGCGCTAGCGCCAGCGATCGAAGGGGGATTTTTTTTAAGAGAGAGTTCATCGTAATCATTGGATTGTGGATTCTTGGAATAAAAGTAGGGAAATGAAAATTCAGGGAGCAAACGAAACGGGCACCGAACACCCGCGTCAAAAACCGGCGACGCAACTCACAGGGCTGGAGGCCCTGCCGCACAAAGCCCGGGCCTGCAGGCCCGGGAAGCATCGATTCATAGAAGCTCGGCCTGAAAGGTCGATAGCAAATAGTCGATGCCCTTGCTGCTGCCGACCTTTCAGGCCGTAGCGGGTTGCCCGCGCATCCACCGGACTGAAGCCCTGTGCTTTGTGCTGTCGGGCTTTCAGCCCGCTGGAAAGGTGACGGTTCATGGGAAGCAGCTGCTGCACAATTTGTCTCAATGCGCTGAATCAGTCGGAGAAAGTTCGAGCAGTGGTCCGGACGCCTCCGGATGGGTGTCGCTGGCAAAGGCGTGCACCAGCCCCCTGCCCTCCAGCTCGGTAGTTTCGCGAACCAGAAGCAGCGTCACCGCGCCATCGGCATGGGATTTAAGAAACTCGAAAAGCTCCGCCGTTTCAATACCGAAGGTACCCGTCATGACACTGCGCGGCACTTCGAAACGGCCCAATAAAACCCCATCTGCAGGGGTCGGCGCGGCATCCCAGGCGGAACCAACCTGCCATTCACCAGCCTTCGTTCCTGAGATTCCGTAAAGTGCAAAACGATTCACCTTCGGCAAGTGAGCACGAAATCCGAGGCCGCACGGCACGAGGTTGAGTCGCACTCGCGCCGCGGCCACGGCACTCCAATCGACCTTGGCGATATCGAATGACAGCAGCGCACGCCGATCGTGGCCGGCGGTGTTCACCGACCGTTTCGCCATGAGAAAATCTTCGTGCAAAAACTCCATGCGCTCGTCGTTGCGAATCACGCTGGTCGAACGACCACGCGTGCCGATACGAATCTGCGCACCCGGTCGCTCGAGTTGTTCTTCGGGCAACTGGCCGTCCCACTTTTCCAAACCGGCCTGCGTCAGCGAAGTCGCCTGACGGTCGCGCAGATACACCTCCTGTTCGCTGCCCGGATGATGCACCGAGATCTCACCCGACAGCACTTCGAAGTCGGAGCGTTGCGCGGCCTCGTCGACATTAACCGAAAAACGCGTGCCGTAATCGATCGCGTAGCCATCCGGCGTGACCAGAGTAAAGCCGATCGCCGAATCCGGCACGTCGACCACCGCCGCGCCGGACATCAACTGTCCGCGCATGGGCGTCTCAAGCACCAGCTTGGCCGGAGCTTCGAGCGTGATTTCCGCGCCCGAACGAAATCGAATCGTTGCAATGCCCGAGGTCAGCGTCAGGTAACCCCGAGTCAAATCCGATCCCGGCTCAGTCGGCAGGGAGCTTTCCCAGGCGGCATTCTCCGCCGATGCAATACTGGCGATCACCCTCGGCTGCGACGCCTGCGTCCAGATCAGCAAGCCCAGCATGACCACCGCCGCTGCGGCCGACACCCAGGCGACCGATCGAAACACCGGCGCAACGATATTCCCGGCAGGCGATCCGCCGCCGGCCACTCGCTCCAATGCGATCTCGCGCAGTCCGGCATCGGTGCCCGCTTCTGCGATAAAGCGTTTGCGCAGTTCGGCATCCCCGGCGAGCAAGGCGTCGAGGCGCGCCACTTCGGCCGCATCGGCTTCGCCGATGAGGTAGCGCTGAATGAGCTGTTCGGGAGTCGGCTCCATGTTGATTAACCAGCCTTCGATTGAAGTTCGGCATGCACACAGCCGCTCAACTTTTCGCGCAGTCGACCGAGCAACTTATAGAGCGCATTGGCCGACTTGCCCGCCTGCTCCGCCAGCGTTCGCACCTGACCGTCGCCTGAATACGGAGCCAATAAAAGTTCCTGATGGGGCCGTGAGAATTTCGCCAGGCAAGAACGCAGGGCTTTCATCGCCTCTGCCTGCTCCTGCGCATCGATCGACTCGGCCTCGTCGGCAAGCAATTCGAGCACGCCTTCGCTGAACACGTGCCGGTCACGTTGCATTTTGCCGACCGCCGACAGACATTTAAAACGCACCACCACCTTGGCCCACGGCAGGAAGCCTTCCTCCTCGCGCAGTTGGTCAAACTTCTGCCACAGGGTGACGCTGGCCTCCTGGATGACTTCGTCGACCGACTGCCAGTCGGGCAGCAGCGAACGCGCAAAGGCCCGCAACGCCGGCTCGTTATGCATCAGCAGCCGCATGTAGTCGCCCTCGTCGAGGCCGTTTGCAGAATGTTCGGAAGTCGCCATTCACTACCTTATTCGGAAAACACCAGCCACCTGCCGAACTTTTTCCAAAAAAAAATTCGCCGCCCGGTTTGACTCCAGCCAATATTTCTGTATTTTCGCAAATACAGAAACAATGACCGTCACCGCAGACATCTCCGAACAATCGCTAGTCGGCACCGCGCGGCTGATCAACGCACTGGCCGATCCTGCCCGCCTGCGCATCGCCAACCTGATTCGTCACGGTGGCGAAGTCTGCAATTGTCAGATCGAACCGATCACCGGCTACCTGCCGTCAAAAATTTCGCGACACTTGGCACTCCTTAAACAGGCCAATCTTCTCAACGAGCGCCGCGACGGCACCTTCATCTACTATCAGTTTCGCGAAGCTGAAAACCCTCTGGTGAAATCGCTGCTCGCCCTGCTCGATGCCGCCGCTGCTGCCGATCCCCTGCTCGCCGCCGACCGCAAGACCCTGACCAAAAACTGCGCCTGCTGATCCGACGCGCTCGCAATTCAAGTCTCACCCCCGCTGTTTTTCCAAATCGAACCCACCCAAATGATGACCGCCACCGAACCCCTCCTGTCCGATCTGCAGAACGCCCTGCGCGAAGATCAACCGCAGAAAATCCGCATGATCCTGCCTGACGGAACTGCCGTGCCTTCCCACTTCCACGTCACCGAAGTGGGCCGTGTGCAGAAAGATTTCATCGACTGTGGCGACACCCAACGGCGCACGCTGAACGCTCAACTGCAACTGCTGGTGGCGACCGACTTCGATCACCGGCTCAGCCCGGCAAAGCTGCTCAAGATTATCGAAATGAGCCAGCCCGTGCTCGGCGACGAACCGCTTCCGCTGACCGTGGAGTATGGACAAAAAGTGGCCGTGGTCTACGAGGTATCAAAAATCGAAGCCGACACGGAGTCCGTCCAACTGCATCTGGTGACACCACAGACCGGCTGCCTCGCAGCTGATGCCTGTGGATTGGCGCCGGAAGAAGCCGGCAAGTTCACCGTTGGTGCCTCGACCTGCGCCCCGGGCTCAGGCTGCTGCTAGGCGCATCGTTTTACGGAAATACCCAACCTGGCTCTCCATGCCCATCATTCCCCTGATCAGTTCCGGAACCGAAGGCCCGCTCGGCGTTAAACACCTGCCGCGCCTGTGGCTGAAAACGCTGCTCAGCGCCACCGGCGAACTCCCCGAAGGCTACAAAGACATCCGTCCGGGCTTCGACTTCATGGTGCTCGAAGGACTGAACATCGATCCCGATACCGCCCGGGATTTCATCCTCGAACGTCGCCCAAGCTACCTTGAATTTGAGCTATGGATCTGCCAACAGGAAGGCGCTGACATCTCCCCCGCCAACCTCGACGCGATCAACCGACGGGTCGTCGAACGTCAAAAGTCCGATGCCTCGCGCCGGAAAATGCTCGCTGAAAACGGCCTGCCGACCGACAGCAGCCTCAGCGATTCGATCATGCTCAACAACCTCGATGACTGGCGCGAGATTCACACTCAGGTGAGCGCCCGCTGATCGCTGCCGGCAGCGCATCTTGCGAAAAATATGTAACGCCGATCGCTTTCGCGGTAAAAGCTGGAGGACCATGTCTTCCCCGCCGCAAGATCCCGCCGAAACCTTTGTAACGTCGCTGACCGAGAGTCAGAATCGACTCTACGGCTACATCTATTCGCTGCTCGGCGATCACCACCGCGCTGCCGATGTTTTGCAGGAGAGCAATCTCGTGCTGTGGCGCAAGGCAGGCGAGTTCCGGCCCGGGGCGGATTTCATTCCGTGGGCTTTTGCCATTGCCCGTTTTCAAGTGCTGGCCCATCTGCGCGATAAGGGCCGCGACCGCTGCATTCTCGCCCCCGACCTGATCGAACTGGTCGGCGAGGAGGTCGAACAAGAGTGCGGTCAGCTGGAAGAAATGCAGATCGCCCTGCGTGTCTGCCTGACCAAGCTGCCGGAAAAAAGTCGCGGCTTGATCGACTCGCGTTACTTCTCCGGCCGGTCGATCAAACAGTTGGCGGAAGAGGTTCAAAAAACTGCCACCGCCATCAAAGTCGCTCTGATGCGTATCCGGCGTGGACTGCGCGACTGCGTGCAGCGCGAGATGAAAAACGCCCGGCCGTGATCTGATTTTCCATCCCCGATTTGCCACCACCATGAACGACGAACTTCGCGACGAATTGGACGAGCTGCTGCTCGACCATCAGGAGCAGGCAGAGGGACTCAGCGATGACCAACGCGAGCGACTCAACGAGCTGTTGCGCGCCCATCCTGAGGCACGTCATCAGTTTGCAAAAACGCAGGCGCTCGACGCTGCCCTGCACCTCCAGCAATCGAGCGGGCTCAGTGCGGACGTGATCGATTTTCCAGTGCCGAAACGGCCAACCTTAGTCCGTCGGGCCGCACGGATAGGCATCGCCGCAGCCGTAACCTTTCTGCTCGGAATCGGCATTGGTTCCGTTCTCGGCCCCGTTGCCGGCGACAACCTTTTTGCGCGCGAATTGCAACCCACGGACGACGGCGTGGCCCTGCTCACCCGGGCACTGAACGTCGAATGGGTCGGCGACCAACAACCTGTCGCCGGCGAGCCGCTGTCACCGGGACGGCTGCAATTCCAGAGCGGTCTGGTTCATTTGGAGTTCTACAGCGGAGCGCAGCTGATCGTCGAAGGTCCGGCCGATCTCGACCTGGTGACGTCGAATCAAGCGGTGTGTCGATTGGGGAAACTGCGCGCCAAAGTTCCCGAAATCGCCCGCGGTTTCACCGTGCAATCGCGTCATTTCGAATTGGTCGATCTCGGCACAGAGTTTGGCATGGATGTTTCGGACGGTGGCACCAGCCAGGTGCAGGTGTTCGATGGCGAAGTGGAAATTTATCCGCCGGACGGCAAGCGTGCCCCCGACCTTCGCCAAAACCTCCCCGGTGGATCAGGATTAACCTGGGCGGCTAGCGGTGAAACCGTGTCGATCGATCCCGAGCCGGAACATTTCCCCTCGTTCGAAGAGATTGAACAACGTTCGCAGGATGCCTCGCAAAGCCGATTGAACCTTTGGCAAAATTGGAGCCGCTCACTCGCCGATGATTCACGGGTCGTCGCGCACTATGACTTCGAAGGCGATGGTGGCCGGCTTTGGGACCGCTCACCATCCGAGGCACATGGAACTATCGTTGGCGGCGATCGCACCACCGGTCGCTGGCCGGGCAAGGGCGCCCTCGAATTCAAACGCCCGGGTGACCGGGTGCGCATCGACGTGCCGGGCGAGTTCGACCAGGTGACGCTGAGCGCCTGGTTGCGCATGGATGCTCAGACTGGACGATTTCAATCACTGATTCTTACCGATGGCTTCGAGATCGGTCACGTCCACTGGCAAATCACGCCCAACGGCGCGCTCCAACTCGGCACGCGTTTACCCGAAGGCCGAAAATCGAGAGGCAAAAACTACGGCCCGAAATCGACCTTTGGACCACGCCGTATCGGCAGCTGGACATTTGTCTGCGCCGTCTATGATCGCCAAGCCGGCGACGTCAGCCACTACCTCAACGGCCGTGAAATCTCCCGTGATCCGCTGGTGTTTGATCAAGCCGTACAAATCGGTCAGGGGGACATCGGCAACTGGAGCTCACCCATCGATGGCGCACAGCCAGTGCGCAACTTCGTCGGACGCATGGACCAGCTGACGGTCTGGAAAACGGCGCTGAGCGGGAAAGAAATCCTCGACATTTACCGACAGACCCGGCCCTGACATTCAAACAATATCTCCACAATAAATCTGAGAAACGACCCGGCAAAGTCTCCATCGCCTCTGGCTTCGCCCGGGACATCAGTCGCCAAAAGAGACCTGCTCGCACAAGCCGGCTAAGCATTCGATGGAAGCATCGATATTCCGGTGAATAACACCAGAGGCGAAAGTCGGAATTCATTTCCCGCCCCCCTCAACATCATGAAAGCACTCATTGCCTGCCTCCTGCTGACGGCAGCCTTTCTCCAAACGGCCGAAGCCCAAAAGCGAAAGCCCCAGGCAGCTCTCGTAACCGGCCACGAAAGAAACCTGGACGTTGTCTACAAAACCGTAGGCAAGCGCAAGCTGGAGTTCGACATCTACTATCCGGCCAGCGGAACCAGCACGCCCTGCCCGGTGATCGTCTACACCCACGGCGGAGGTTGGGCAGCGGGAAGCCGGTTCGGCGCGGCCAGCGGTGGTTTTTCGCCTCTGTTTAAAAATTTGATCGAACAAGGTTTCTGCATCGTCTCAGTCGACTATCGACTCTACCGCAAGGAAGGAACCATCCGCATGCGTGACTGTGTGATCGACTGCAAAGACGCGGTCCGGTATTTGGTCAAAAACAGCGAAGCACTCGCCATCGATCCCGACAGGCTTTTTGTGTTCGGCGATTCGGCCGGTGGGCAAATTGCGCAAATGCTGCTCCTCTCTCCGCCCGAATCGCTGCCGGGCGACACCGAGCTTACTGAGGTCGATTACAAGGTCGTGGCCGGCCTTTCCTGGTATGGCCCCTGCGATTTCGAAAAACAGGATCTGTTTAATCACAACGACAGACCCGATTTCCGGGATCGCTTCGGACCGCGGATCGTGGACGCAGACGATACTCCCGAGGAGAAACTGCGGCTCTATCGCGAGATGAGTCCGATCCAGTATCTAACAAAAGACAGTCCGCCACTGTTGATGATTCAAGGCGACAAAGACACCACCATTCCGGTCAAACACGCCTACCACATGGCAAAGAAAGCAAAGGAAATCGGCGCTCCCGTGCAGACGCTGATCGTGCAAAACGCCGGCCACAACTGGCGAAAAGTTGACGCCGATATCAGCCCGACACGAGACGAAATCGTTGCGGCGAGCGTGAAGTTTTTTGTCGATCACCTGAAGTGACCGCCCCTGACCCACGTTTCTCATGAGTTCGAAATCCGAACTTGTGAAAAGTGCAGGCCAAAGCCCAACCAACCGCCTACGCCGACTTTCGCAGAAGCCACCAGCCACTCCAATCAATTTATGAAATTACACCACACTGCCGCCTTCGCCCTGGCAACGCTATCGGGCATCGCCCTTATCCACGCCGATGAATCGGTATGGCAAATCGACAGCCAGGAAGACTGGCAATCGACGGTTGAATCTTCTGCAGGGGCCGTCATCAAAGACGGCTCCCTATCGCCGCAAGAAAAAACTGCCACGTTCCTGACAAAGCTCAAAAGCTTCGATACCAAACGCCCGGTCAGGTCTTTGACGATCACCCAATCCCCCGTCTGGCAGAACTGGAACCCGATCGAAAACCTCGGCCCTGCCAATCTGGCCGATGCACCCGTGCTGCTCACCAAAGGCCCCGACGATTACTGGATGTTCGGTCGCTATGGCAGCGGTCAACCGCGTCGCAAAAAGGGCGAAAAAGCCAAACCGCTGCCTAAGTTCGAAGCCGCACCCGCCACGCTAGAAGGCTTCGACATTCCCCTCAAAACCACCCGCTTCGCCAACCAGTTCGACGCCCCCGGCGGCCTCAAGCCCGGCAAGGGCGGCTACCACGCCTGGCAGAGTCGCGACATGCTTAACTGGGTGCATCACGGCCCGGTCACCGAAGGCTTTTCCAAATGGGTGACCAGCGCCGAATACATCGATGGCAAAACGCTGATCTACTATGACTTCCCCAACGATCAGGACCCGCACGTCTATGTCGACAGCGACCTGACCGATGGCGAGCCCGGCGAAAATAAAGGCATCGCGGTGAAGGATCCTTCGCACGGTTCCGACGCCGGCTTCATTCGTGACCTCGACGGCAACATGCACGTCATCATCGAAGACTGGAGCCCGATCTCTGCCAACAAACGATCGTGGGATTCGCCACTGGCCGGCCACGCGGTCAGTCCGAACGGTATCGACGGATTTGAATTTCAAAAACCCGCTGTCGATAACCGCACCACACCCACCGGCAAAATCGGCACCTACAATCACCCTCACTGGGCGAAGGAAGATCCCGACAACTACAAAACCAGCGTCGCCGAATACGAGATCCACGAACCCGAGCAGGAAGCTTACGGTGACTGGGCCGCGATCTGCGTTGGTGGTCAGTACTACCTGTTCGGCGACTACGATCCCGCCGAGGGCCACCAGATGAGTGTCGGCTGGTTCACCTCGCCATCGATCGACGAACCGTTCACCTGGTGCGACCACATCGGCGACGGCCACCCCGATCCCGACATCGCCTTTGCCGAAGGTCAGTTCTACCTCGCCACCCAGCAGCAGACCGACTACGTCAGCCCTGGTCCCTGGGTCGAAACCGTTGAAGCCCGCGTCGGCGTCGATA
>CBDULB010000103.1:0-22363 GCA_965367965.1 uncultured bacterium
CTCCTAACTCCTGCCACCATCACTTTCAGCCTCCTTCTTCGCGCGCAGCGCACCTTCCAACATCAATCGCTCGATGCGGTGTTGTTCGTCGATTGCTTCTAAACGCTGACGCACCACGTAGCCGTTGTACGAAAAAATCGCGTAACCCATCACGGCAAGGGGCGGCCAGATAAATACGTAGTCCGCTCCCATCGCGAAGCAGGCGGCTGCAATCAACAGGCCGCCGCCCAAAATCAGGAACGGCATCACATACCAACTGATCGGCGGCTCGCTGGCCATGAGCCGTTCAATTCGCTGCCGGCTCTTCAGCTCCAGTTTGGTTTCCATCGGCGGGTGGGCAATCTGCAGCTGCATGTTTAACAAAATCAAATCCTCAGGTCAAAAGTTTCACACCGATACTAAGCTGTTAGCAACAACTGCAGTGATCGTTGCCCTCACGCTCCCCGCGTGTAACCGGGTGCTCGCATCGCAGAATTACGTCGCTACCAGCCACTAGCCACTAGGCGACCGCCCGCTCGTTCTGCGGCTGCCCCCGGCTCTCGCCGGAACCTTCACCGTCACCTGCAGCCCCGGACGGTGCCCCCAGAAACTGCAGGCGCTCCGCAACGACACGCAGGCGCTGCCGGTTCTGGCCGCTTTCTTTGTCCTGCCAAGTATCGAGTTGCAGGCGCCCTTCGACAAAGATCGGTCGGCCTTTGGACAGATAGCGGCCGGCATTTTCGGCGACTTTTCCCCAGACGACCACGTCGACAAAAGTGACGTCCTCCCGTTTCTCACCGCTTTCGGTGGTGTAGTTGCGATTGATCGCCAGGCCGAGATCGGCAACGGACACTCCTTTTGGCGTCGTCCGGATCTCAGGATCGCGGGTCAGGTTGCCGATCAACATCACTCGATTCAGACTGCTCATACGAACAGTTATCGCACAACCTGTTCACTTGAACAAGTGTTTTATGCCGATTTTTTCCGCCACGGTGACTTTTTCGATTTAACCGGCTGTCTACAAAGGTGAACCCCGGACAGCGGTTTCGCCGGACCGACAGAAAACCCGCCCCGGCGATCGGCCGTCCTTTTCCCGTCGGACGGCGTTTTCTGCCCGACGGGGGCGGCAAGGAAATCGTTTACAAAAATTCATGCTTGTGGCAAAAAAGACTTGGAACCACGTCGCGGAACTTGTTTCGCAATTCAATTTCAGCTCACTGCTCCCCTACCAATCCCCCTTGATGACGTCGGGCGTCCCCATTTCGCAAGTGCCACCAGCACTTGTCCGTTGCGGCTGTTTTGCCGTCGCCGCGCTGGCCAGGCCGGCCTTGATCGCAGTCGGCCTGTCGCTGGTTGGCAGTGGCATGGCGCTCGCGGCACATGTGGATAGCAGCTCTGCTTCAGCCGCTCCCCCATCGGCAGCCGGCATCGCCGGTGCGCCCGGGGAACGCGCCGCTGAACGCCCCATGCTGAGCATCGAACTGCGCCCGTCGCGGTGTTATCTCTCGGGCTCGGTGAGCAGCGCGCAGATGGCGGATGATCTCAGTTTTGCCATCAGCGAGACCTTTCCGCGTCGCTGTTTTTCTCACCGGCTGGAGATCGCCGGATCCGCCTCGAACTCGACGTCTGCGGCGACCGATCTGCCACTCGAGATCGAGCAGTTGCCGGACCTGTTACGCGAACTGGCCGCCTCGCCGCGCCCGGTCCGAATCGATTGGTTCCCTGGATCGCACCGTCTGGTGATTCGCGGTCATGCCTACAGCCGGGTGACGGTGGCCGCGATGGCGATGCGGGTGCGCATGGCCTCCCGTGTCGGCACGGCGGATGGTATCATTTTCGAAAACCGGATCGAAGTGATCGCTCAGCCGCGCTCGCGGGTGAAGAGTTCGCTGGCTCTGGCGACGGTGATCGAGCGCGACTTCGAAAATGTCGAACTTCCCCTGCTGCCACCCGTCGAGTTTCAACCCATTTACTTCACGCATCGCGATTCCGTCGTCGATCGGCAGGAAATGCCCAAGCTGCTCGACGCCCTCGATCAAATCTCGACCGCACATCCCGACGGCAATTGGCCGAGGTTACTGATCACCGGCTACGCCCTGCCGCGCGGCGACCAGATCGCTGAGATCGCCGACGGCCTGATCCGCGCCGGCTCGGTGCGCGACAGTCTGGTGGCGCTGGGCATTCCCGAAGACCGCTTCATCGTGCAGTCGGTCGCCGGCAACAAATCTCTCGGTCTGACCTGGCGGAGTCGCCGGGTCGAGATCAGCGTCGCTCCCGACAGTCATGAGACCGAGGCTCTGGTCACCTCGCTCAGTCCCGCAGACCGCTAGTTTCGAGGGACGCTCAATTCGAGTTCGAGACCATCAGCATGCGAGCGAGCCTGCGGATCGGCTTCAGGCTGCGAACACGCTTTTGAGGTAGGCAATTTCCTCTTCAACGCTCTCGCCGTCGACCAGAGTATCGGCGATTTTTTCGCGCAGCAGCTCGGCGTAGCGGTTCTTCAAGCGGAACGCTGCGACTTTTACAGCGCTCTCGCTCATCCCGAATTGCTGACAGATATCGGCATAACTGGCGGTCTTTTCCTCGGTGGAAATCACGAACCTGAGTTTTTCAAAAAGCTCCGCTTTGCCTTTCTTCTCGTAAATGGCTGCAAGCTCAGTGAACACCTGGCCGAGAACGGTGAGCGCCCATTGCCTCTCAAACACAGTTTCCGGCGTCACGCCATCACTCGGCTGAATGTATTTGGCATCGCCGTCTTCCATCGCCTTATCCAGCGAGACCTCCAACTTGCCACCGCCACGCTTCAGGCGGGTACGGCGCCGCCAGTCGTCGGTCATGAAATTTCGAACCCCTTTGAGGATAAAGGTGCGCAACTTGCCCTGCTCGCGGCTGGCTTTGGCAAAATTTTCGCGATCGATAAAACCGGCAAAAAATCCCTGAGTCAGATCCTCGGCTTCTTCGTGGGTCGCTCCCCTGGAGAGGATAAAAGCAAACACCGGCCGCCAGTAAATGGTACACAGTTCGTCGACTGCGTTACTTCGACCACGCGATTCTTCGCCCCGGGTCTTCGCGATCAAGGTCCAACGGGTTCTGGGAAAGGCACTTCCCCCGGCATTATCCGTTTCCACTCCTATTGCATAGCGCACGCGATTCTAACGTGCAAGCACACTACGCAGGCAATCCCGCCCTTACGGTGCCGGGTCACCCGGCTCGATCCAGTAAAGTAGTGCGCCCTCATTCTTTGCGGAAAACACCAGATCCCGCGCCGGACCCAGAGCGTTGATTTTTTCGACCAGCCGCTGCCCGTGCTGATAACGGACAGACGAACGCTCCGACAACCGGCGAGTCAGCCAGGAGCGCCAGGTGCCATCCTCAAACTGAACCGCGCAAACTTCCAACCGGACCCGAAGATCGACGATCTTGTCGAGATTCTCCGGCGGACCGAGTTGGATTGAATCATATATCTGCGCCGACCATGTCATCAGCTCGCCGCGGCGGTCGACCGCATAATAGTCGTGCGCCCCGCAATCGAGCCGGACCACATCGACCACCTGCGCCGGTGTCGGCACCACACCGTGACCGAGGTGCCAACTGATCACTTCTCCGGCCGCGGTCACTGCAATCGCATTGGTATTGCTCGCGCGAATTTGCACGACGTCCTTCAGGGCCGACAGCCGGGTTTCGATCTGGCCGACCAGGCGTTCATCGAGATTGAGTCCGCGAGCGGCACTTTCGAGGAAATGCAGCCCCAGCTTGCCGCGCCGATCGATGCTGTAGACGAGATGGCTTCCGGTGGCAAAGCCGACCACGCCATCGCCATCATTCGGACCGCAGATCATGCGTGGCTGATCGGAGTCGAGACACCACAAATGACCGTCGGAGGTCAGTCCGGCCGGGCAGGTTGGGTGCGTGTAGTCGAGCCTCGCCCACTGTTTGCCGGCGACAAACGCTTCGAACCCGTAGGTCGTGTACGAGCCGTCACGGCGGCGGGCGGCCCAGGCACCGTCTGAATTCGCCGTGATCTCAGCGTAATCACCGATCTCCGCGGCGCTGGCGAGCCCTGCGGCAGCATCGTTGCCGTTATCGAGCTGTCCCCAGACCCGCAGGTGCCCCGGCGAACAGACGTTTGCTGCCGTCGATGACTGTGGCTGCGCATCAGTGGCCGACGGGTCCACGGCGACAGCAGCACTTGCCGACGCCGGATTGGTATCCACCGGTTGCGGTGACTGCCCCTGCTCATTGCGATTCGACCAGGCCCACAAGCCCAAACCCACCAAAGCTGCGACCACAGCAGCGCCAATCGCCAGTTTCCTGCCGCCGACCGCAGCACCACGCCCTGAACGATCGTTGCCACTACGCTTTTGCTGAACTTTCGCTAACGCTTCCTGCATTTCACCGGCGCTCGCAAATCGGCGACCCGGGTCACGATTCATCGCCCGTAAAACCAGCGCGTCGACTGCCTCATCGACATCAGCCTTGTGCGAAGGCGCATCGAACACCCCCACCGCCACGGTCCCGGTCAACATTTCGTAGAGCAGCACTCCGAGGGAAAAAATATCCGCGCGATGATCCACGCCCTCCAGATCGTCCCACTGCTCCGGTGCCGTATATTGCGCAGTGCCGAGCGTCGTCCCGGTCAAAGTCAGCCGCGTGATGTCTTCCGCGTCGTCCAGATTTCGAATAATCCGGGCGATACCAAAATCCGCAATCTTCGCCGTGTTGTCGGGACCGATGAGAATATTCGCCGGCTTGATGTCGCGATGCACAACCCCCATTTCGTGGGCGCATTGCAAAGCACCACACAGCTGCTCAGCAATACTTAGCGCCACATCCGCCGACATCGGCTCTTTGTCTTTGTCTTTGTCTTTGCCGTTGCGCAAGCGCACGCGCAGATCGGATCCTTCGACATACTCCATGGAGAAGTAGAACAAAGGCTGGCCATCCGGGCCGCCCCCCTCAAGTTCACCAAGATCATACAGCCCGACGATGTTCGGGTGCTGCAATTTGGCCAGCAACCGCGCCTCCTGCTCGAAGCGCAGCGAGAACGCCTCATACCGTTCCGGTGAGCAGGACAGCACCTTGAGCGCGACCAGACGATCCAGTCGTTTCTGCCTCGCAAGGTAGACGGCTCCCATTCCGCCAAATCCGAGCAGGTCGAGAATTTCCAAATCCTGAAAGCGTTGCTGCAACTCCTCACTGCTCAACGCAAATTCGATCGCGCCCTGAGATTGCCCTGACTCCACCCCCGTACTTGAACTGGCACTGGCACTTGAACCCGGCGGAGCAAATCCACTCAACAGACATGAAGGGCACATGCCATGCGGAGCCGCCACCGGAACGATCTGGCCGCACACTTCACATCTACTTTCCGCACTGTCTGACACTGTATTGGGATTACTCCTGCAGGCCGCATTCAGCAAGCACTTAACGAATCGCCAGCGCAGGACAGTCCCCGGACCGATGGCCCTACGTGACTGCGCCCTTGCGACAAAAGCCAGCCTTGTGTTTCTATCCGGCCTCACGATTTCCATGAAAACGCAATTCTTCACCCGCCCACTGTCCTTGTCTTTTGCTCTGGCGCTGGGCGTTTCCACCCTGGTCGCCAGCACCGGTTCCGGCCTCGCGCAGACCGCCAAGCCAAAGGCCGATCCCTACCGGGCGGCCGCTGCGCGTGCCGAAGCGATCCTCGCCGATACCGCTCAGTGGGCCGATCTGTTCAACGGCAAAGACCTCACCGGTTGGACCGGCGATACCGAAGGCTACATCGCCAAAGACGGACGGCTGATCTGTCAGAAAGGCGCCAAAGGCCTGGCCACGGAAAAGCAATACGGCGACTTCGCATTTACGTTCGAATTCAAGCTGCAGGAGAGCGGCAACAACGGCATTGGCATTCGCGTGCCCAAGGATGGCTCACCGTCCGCCGATGGTATGGAAATTCAGATTCTCGACGATGCCGGCAGCAGGTATCAGAGCGAAGTCGAAATTGAAGCCGGCAAAAAACGCACCCTGACCTGGCTCAAACCCTGGCAGGTGCACGGCTCGATCTACGGCATCTACCCGGCCCGCACCGGTTACCTGAAACCGGTCGGCGAATGGAACACGGAGACCATCATCGCCATCGAAGATCACATCGTGGTCATCGTCAACGGCACTGTCGTCGTCGATGCCTTTCTCGACGACATCACTCCCGTCGACGGCAACCCCCATCCCGGCATGAAAAACAAAACCGGTCACCTGATGCTGGCCGGTCACAGCGACCACGTCGAATTCCGCAACCTCAAGATCGCCGACTACAGCGTATCTCCGCCGACCGCCGTCACTGACAAAGACAACACCCCGCCGGCTGGCTTCAAAGCCATGTTCAACGGCAAAGACCTCGAGGGATGGAAAGGCCTGGCCCACAAAAATGCCGCCGAGCGCTACAAACTTTCAGGCGCTGAGCTCAAGACCGCGCAGACCGAAGCCGACAAGGTGATGAATGAACACTGGAGCGTGGTTGAAGGCATTCTCACTTACGACGGCACCGGCCAGAGTCTGTGCACCGCGAAAGATTACGGTGATTTCGAATTTTACATCGATTGGAAAATCCCCCCCGGCGCCGATTCCGGTATCTATCTGCGCGGTGCCCCGCAGGTGCAGATCTGGGATCCCTGGGATCCACGCGTTAAGGAAGGCGAGCAGCCGCCGTCGAACCCGGAAGAATGGGTCAACGCCTACACCAACGGCCGCAACCTCGGCTCCGGCGGTCTGTGGAACAACAAACGCTCGCGCAATTCACCACTCAAACGCGCCGACAAAAAACCCGGCGAATGGAACACCTTCTTTATCCGCATGGTCGGCGAAAAAGTCAGCATCTGGCTCAACGAGACCCTCATCGTCGATCGCGTCCGGCTCGAAAACTACTGGGACAAAACCGGCACGGTGCCGCTGATTCGCGCCGACCAGATCGAACTCCAGCACCACGGCAGCGAACTGTTCTTCAAAAACATGTACATCCGCGAACTGCCCTACTGAAACGCGAGCAGAACCACCGGCTCAGTTCGTTTTTTCCACCGCAGATTACGCCGATTCCCGCAGATTCCTATCGTCCACGGGATGACAGAGCTTCGGTCTTGAACCGCTAATGGACTCTAAAATCAGCGTTCATCAGCGCCCGTCAGCGGTTTCCCTTTCCGCGGTTTTAGCCGCCAAGCTTCGTATTTGAAACTTGCGCAAAAATCAGTCACGATCATCTTACCGACTTTTCCATGATGAAATCCAGACTCACCTGCCTACTCACCGCGTCTGCGGCCATCGCCTGTGGCGGCACCTCCGCCGTCAACGCTCAGGATTCCGACGCCGCCGCCAAAATTGATTTTCAAAAGCAAATCGCTCCGATTCTCGAAGGTGCCTGCGTACACTGCCACGGCGAGAAAAAACAGGAAGGCGATTTCCGCATCGACACCCGGGCGGCTGCCTTCAAGGGCGGTGGCGACTACGCTCCCGGCATCGATCCCGGCAAGCCCGACGAAAGCGCCGTGTTCTGGATGACGGAGCTGGACGCCGACGACGAGCTGGTCATGCCTCCCAAGAAACAGCTGCCCAAGTGGCAGCAGGAACTGCTCAAACAATGGGTCGCCGAAGGCGCCCACTGGCCGGAAGAAGTCGTGCTCAACGAAGAGCCGCGCATGGATTTCAAAAACAACATCCTGCCGATTCTCAAGAAAGGCGGCCCGTTCAACGAACAGGATCGCCGCATGCTGACCCTGTGGGCAACCCAGGGCGCCGAGTGGCCCGAAGGATTCGCCCTCGGTGGTGACGACGCAGCCGCGGAAGGCGGCCTCGCCGACAACATCGAACTGCTGAAATCGATCCGCGAATCGATCATCGCCGGCACCCCCGAAAAAACCGAGGCGGACATGAAGCCTTACAAGAACGTCATCCCCAAAACCGGCGTCGAATACGAAATGGTGCCGATCCCCGGTGGTGAATTCACCATGGGCAGCCCGGATGGCGAAGACAAGCGCCGCGACGACGAAGGTCCGCAGCACAAAGTCAAGATCGAGCCCTTCTGGATGGGTAAATACGAAGTCACCTGGGACATGTACGAACCGTTCATGATCACCGACGTGGCGCGTAACAAAGACGGCTCCCCGGAGAAAATCGCACCCGACTCCAAGCCGGAAGACGTTGTCTCCAGCCCGACCACGCCGTACACCGAAATGAGCTTCGGCATGGGCACCGACGGTTTCCCGGCGATCTCGATGACCCAGCACGCCGCCAACAAATTCTGCGAATGGCTGAGTGCCCAGACCGGACATTTCTACCGCCTGCCGACCGAGGCCGAGTGGGAATACGCCTGCCGCGCCGGCACCACCACTGCCTACCATTTCGGCGATGATCCGGCCAAGCTCGGCGAATACGCCTGGTTCTACGACAACGCCGACAACAAGTATCAGAAAGTCGGTCTGAAAAAACCCAATCCGTGGGGCCTCTACGACATGCACGGCAACGTCATGGAATGGTGCCTCGACGGTTATGTCGAAAACACCTACGCCGATCGCGCCGGTGCCGATCCCGTGCTGGCTCCCTACAATCACGCCACCACGCTCTATCCACGCGTCGCCCGTGGCGGCAGCTGGTACGACTATCCCGAAGACGTTCGCGCGTCGGCCCGCTTCGCTTCCGAAGAAGGCTGGAAGGTGCAGGATCCGCAGCTGCCGAAAAGCATCTGGTACCACACCGACGCCCCCTGGCTGGGCATGCGCCTGGTGCGCCCGCTGAAAGTTCCCACGGCCGAGGAAATGGAAAAAGCCTGGAGCGGCGGCGTTCCGGCCGAATAGCGCCGGCGCTTGTTCCGGCTGCACGCCATGCAAACGCTCCACCGAAAGACGGACCTGCGGGTCCGTCTTTTTTTTCGCTCGCGCCGACCGGCAAAGCTCCGGCGAAAAGTCGTCGCGATCGGCGCAGCGATCGTTGTGGGCGTCACCTGCGCAGGGGCGGCCACCGGCCACGCCGAATCGGAGCTGAAAACCTGGACCGAGCCGCACATGGGCACGCGCTTTACCATCCGCGCCTGGGTGGACAGCGACCGCAGCCAGGCCGCCGACCGCGCCGCCGACCGCGCCTTTGCCAAAGTCGCCGGGCTCAACCGGATCTGCTCCGACTACGTCTCCGACAGTGAGATCAATCGTCTGCACGACTCCCCCGCCGGCACCCCGGTACCGATCAGCGCCACGCTGGCTTCGATCTTGACGACAGCTCAGGCTCTATCGGTGGAAACCGAAGGCGCCTTCGACGTCACCCTCGGTCCACTGATCCGCCAGTGGCGCCTGTCGCGCAAAAACACCCGCCTGCCCCGCCCCGAGCATCTCAGTGACGCGCTCGCCCGCAGCGGCTACCGCAACCTGATCATCGATGGCGTGCAACCCAGCGCCACGCTGCGCGTCGACGGCATGCAACTCGATCTGGGTGGCATCGCCAAGGGCTGCGCGGCCGATGCCGCCCTGCAGATCATGAAAGCTGCCGGTTTTTCGCGATCACTGGTCGCCGCCTCCGGCGACATCGCCGTCGGAGATCCGCCCCCGGAACGGGCGCACTGGCGGGTCGGCATTCGTGGCCTCGATTCCGAAACGGTGTCGGCTGATCATACCCCACTGCCCGGTGATCTCACTGACCTGATCGCGCTCAGCAACGCGGCGATCTCCACCTCCGGTGACCTCGAGCAATCGATCGTCATCGATGGCACCCGTTACTCGCACATCGTCGATCCCAAAACCGGGCTCGGCCTGACCCACCGCCGTTCGGTCAGCGTCATCGCCCCCACCGCTACCGAGAGCGACAGCCTGGCCACGGCCTGCAGCGTGCTCGACCGGGCGTCGGCACTGGCATTGATCGAAAAACGCGGCGCCGGCTATCACATCCGCATCCGCGAACTGGACAGTGACGGAGAGCTGACCGTGACCGATTCTGACAACTTTCCGCCCACGCTGAGCGCCGCGCGCAAGCAGTGACACCCTGCCGGGCGCCCGCCTTTTTGTCAGGCCGGGGCCATCGCCCCCCAACTTCGCGGAATTTCAGAGTTGAAGTCCCGGCCCGCAGATTCTAAGACAATAGCCCGTTACAAGCGTAGCGAACCACTCATTTAACGACACATCTCATTATGGCAACCAAGGTAGGAATCATCGGCGCTGGCGGCATGCTCGGCTATCACGTTCAAGGCTTCAAGAATGCCGGCGCCGCGGTCGCCGCAATCGCCGACATGAATGTCGACGCCGCCCAGGCCGCTGCCGACACGCACGGCATCCCTCAGGTCTTCGGTGACGTCGCAGAAATGCTCGCCGTCGACGACATCGACGCGGTGGCCATCATCGTGCCCAACAAATTTCACGCCCCCCTGTCGATCGAATGCCTCAACGCCGGCAAACACGTGTTCTGCGAAAAGCCACCGGCAATCAATGCGGCTGAAGTCGAAGACATGATCAAAGCCGCCGACAAGGCCGGCAAAAAGTTGATGTTTAACTTCAACAATCGCGCCCGCCCGGAATCGTATGCGATGAAAGGTTTCATCGACGACGGCACTGTCGGCACCATCAATTCCGCGCAGGCCAAGTGGGTGCGCCGCACCGGCATCCCCGGCTTCGGCGGCTGGTTCACCAACAGTGCGCTCTCCGGTGGCGGACCGCTCATCGACCTGCTGCACATGCTCGATCTGGCGCTCTATTACATGGGCAACCCCGAGCCGGCCCACGTGCTCGGCCAGACCTTCGATACCTTCATCAACGATCCCGGCTTCAAAGGCCCGTGGGGCATTCCCGACAACAAGGAAGGCATCATGGATGTAGAGGCGGCAGCCCACGGCTTCGTCACCTTCAAGACCGGCCAGGTGCTCAGTCTGCAGATTTCGTGGGCCGAAATGGTCAAACGCGAAGAGGTCTCGGTCAATTTCCAGGGTACCGGTGCCGGCGGCAAAGTCGAGCGCCTGTTCGGCCGCGACGGGCTCGACGAAACCGCCATCGACACCTGCGAACTGTACACTCAGCAACAGGGCAAATCAGTCAACAGCACCATCGTCGTCGAAGAGTGCGAAGACATGGGCCGCATCCGCTCGGCGACCAACTTCATTCTCGCCCTCGAAGGCAAAGCAGAACCGCTCAACACGCCGGACCAGGCGCTGGCCCTGATGAAGATCATCGACGCCATCTACGAATCCGCGAAGTCCGGCAAGCCGGTGAGCTGCTAGGCTCATTGCTGCGAATGCCCGACGCTTTCAGCTCTACCATCAACGAATCACCCGCAGACTACGATACAGAACTCTGATCTCTGCCGTCTGACCACTGACATCTAGCGAGCGGCTCCGCCGCTCCCCCAATGCAAACGAACTTCCGATTATGAAACGAAAACTGAAAATGGGCATGGTCGGTGGCGGCCGTGGAGCTTTCATCGGCCAGGTCCACCGCATGGCGGCCAACCTCGATGGAAAAATCGAACTGGTTGCGGGTGCGTTTTCTTCGGACCCGGAAAAATCGAAACTTTCGGGTGAAGATTTCTTTCTCGATCCCGCGCGCGTCTACGGCAGCTATCAGGAGATGGCTGAGAAAGAGGCCGCCCTTCCCGAAGGCGAACGTGTCGATTTTGTGTCGATCGTGGTCCAGAACAACCTACACTTTGACGTTTCAAAAACCTTCCTCGAGGCAGGCATTCACGTGGTTTGCGACAAGCCGATGACGCTCAGTCTCGACGAGGCTTACGAACTGCGCAAAGTCGTCGAATCGAGCGGACAGATTTTCGCGCTCACTCATAACTACACCGGCTACCCGATGGTCAAGGAAGCGCGGCGCATGGTGCGCGACGGCGAACTGGGCCGCCTGCTGAAAATCGTCGCCGAGTATCCGCAGGGCTACGCCGTCGGTGATGTCGAGGGCGACGGTCAGGGCAAAATTTCCAACTGGCGCTCGGACCCGAAAACCGCCGGCATTTCCAACTGCATGAGCGACATCGGCACCCATGCGCACAATCTGGTTCGCTACATCTGCGGCGTCGAAGTCGAGGAAATGTGCTCCGATCTGACCGCGTTCATTCCCGGTCGCGAACTCGACGACGACGGCAACAACCTGGTTCGTTACAGCGGCGGCGCCAAGGGCATCATTCACGCCTCGCAGGTCTCCAACGGCGACGAAAACGAACTTAATATCCGCGCTTACGGAACCAAGGCATCGATCGAATGGCATCAGGAAGATCCCAATGAATTGATCGTCAAATACGCCAACGCTCCGCGCAAAGTTTATCGCCGTGGCAACGACTACCTCGGCGCCGACGCGCAGAAATACAGCCGCACGCCGTTTGCCCACCCGGAAGGTTTTATCGAAGCGTTCGCCAACATCTACCTCGCCGTCGCCGAAGCGATCAGTGATCGCATCGATGGCAAAGACGCCCCCGAAGGTGGCTACGACTTCCCCGATGTGAATGACGGCATCGCCGGCATGGCGTTTATCAAATGCGCCGTCGACAGCTCCAACAGCGATCAGAAGTGGATCAAGTTTCCTGAGCTTTGAGCTCCGGTCCGGTCGCGCCGTTGCGCGGCCGGGCAGGCGACCGGCTCGTTTTAGCTTAGCTACCGGGCACGTTGCGTTTCCGCCACGCCTTGATCTCGACCGCCGTTTCATTGCCACCGCTGAAGCGCGCCTGCAAAACATTGAGCTGCTTCAGCAGCCAGGGGCGCGACATCTGCCGTCCGGTTCGGGTATAAACGATGTCATCAGCGATGTAGACGCCCGCCTGCATCGCTCCCCGCAGGTCGGATCGGCGCAGCAGCAAAATGTCCCCGTAGCGATACGGACGCTCCACCTCGCGGTAATCCGCCTCCAGCTTGCGCATAAATTTCGCTGCGCTCAACGCCGGATCGTCCGGTTGAAAGGTGAAAAAATTTGCCGCCGTCCAGAGGCTGTCGGGAAACGAGCCTGACATGCCCATGGTCACCGATGGAAAACTGTAGATGTGCTTGCGCGGTGTCGGCGGCAGCAGGTGGGTGATATCGAGACTCTCGCCTTCCCCTGACCTGGAGATCGTATCGATCAGCGACAGAGCATCCGTGTGCGTGTGGCCAACGCTCCAGTAATCGCGAACCGTTTCCAGATCAGTCGCCGGCGATACCTTCAGCCGCAGCATCAGGGTCCGCGTCCGGGTCATACTCTTGACGATCAACCGGTCATCCTGATCGGCCCCGGATCTGGCGATCAGCATCGGCACATCCGAAAAAGCGAGAGCACTGCCCAGGGGATAGACCAGGCCCTCAACTGCTTCGATCATTTGATCGCTCAAGCCGGAGTCGGCAAACCACTCGCGGACGCTGCCCGACTCGATAATGACCGGCGCCCAATGAGACGGATTTTCTCTCCATCGGCGCAACTCGCGATAGATTTTGCGCCGTTCCTCAGTGCTCAACAGCGCCACCACTTTCACCGTTGGAAACAAGCGAGTCTCGTCGTCGTTTTCCAGCCATTGGCAGTCATTCAAAAGCTGCGCTTCGATATCGGCCCGCAACTGACAGCCTTTGATCAGCGCCACCACCGCATTTTTATCGAGTTCAGGAAACCGCCACACGGTTTGCCACGAGGGCACATTGATCAGATCGACCAACGAATCGGGTGCCTGAAGAAAAGTATAATGATACTCGAGCTCGCCCCACGGTCCGGGATTGCATGCCATGACTTTCTTTTCCCCCGCTGCAGTCGTCGGCGCACCTTCAGTCTGCGCCTTCAGATGAACCGGGCCGGCGGCAACCTCCACCGCAAGCGCAAGTCCAATCGCAAACGGTGCGATTCGCCCATGCCCAAATCCGCAAAGCCATTTCACGCCCACCGGCGCTGACGAAAAATTTATCAGCCGCCTCATCATCACCGCTGAAACTCCGGTTTGAGGCGATAGAAATTCGCCACCAGCCGCTCACCCGTCAGGTACTCATTCATGACATTGCCGACCCGCGCGAGGATCCACGGGCGAAAACGATCCTGACCGTTTTTGGTGAACACAATGTCCGCTGCAACGTAATTGCAGGCATGGACCACTTTGCCGGTGTCCGGATCGCTCATCTGAATCAGATCTCCAAACTGCCACGGCTGATCCGCCTTTTGATAACGCTCATCGATGACGTGACGAACCGAGTCGAGATGGCGTGTCGGCGGCTCATCGAAGAAGAAGCTCGCCGCAGTCGAAAAACAATCGGGCATGCTGTCGCCAAGGCCCATTTCAGCATGCGGGAAAGAATGCAACAGCTTGCGCGCCGTCGGCGGTAGCAGGTGCACGACATCGAGTATTTCGACTCCGGATGTCTCGGCAACCGAAGCCAGAAGCGGCATCACCTCTTTATTGCGACCACGGCCTCCCCAGTAGGCGCTCAATGCATCGAGGTCGGAATCCCTCGAGATTCTCAACTTCAACTGAATCGAAAACTGTCGCCCCAGCGTTTTGATCAGCCGTTGCCGTTCGACATCGTTGTGCGCCTGCCTGAGCCCGTAGCCGAGATCGGAAAAGAAGTACAACCTCCCTGCTCGTCGGTAACTGAGGCGATCGACCAGATCGATCAGCTCCGGGGACAGTCCGGACGGCTCCATGGCCGCCATGTAGCGAAACCCTTTCGGATTCAATGCCAGCGGTACGTGATAGGGATTCCATTTTTCAAAAGGAGCCACAAACCGATACAGATAGGGGCGCTGCTCAGCGCTGAGCTGTTCGATAAACGCCGTCGGCGGCCGAAATTTGACCACGCCTTCCGCCACACTGAAGCAATCGTCGGACGCCTCCTCCGTATCGGGAGGCGTCAGCCCCAACTCTCTCATCATTTCGATGACAGCCGGCAGATCGCCTTCGAAATCCCACACCGGCCCATCCCGCCATGGAAAACTCCCGATAATCTCATCGACCAGGCGATCCGGCGGTTCCAAAGTCAGATACCGGGCCTCAAGATCGCCCCAGACCCCCGCTTCCGGTTGATAGTTTCTCGCGACCGCAATCGCCTCTGCAACGTCGACAGGCAACGAGGAGTCTGCCGTGAGTGCCCTGTCCATCGGTGCTTCACCCGAAGCAACCATCAGCCACGCCTGCACACCTGCCGCCATCAGCAATAGCCACACCATCGCAGGGATCGACATCCCTCGGCCTCCGCAATGCGAAAAATGAGGCAACTGGTCGCATTTCATAGGCAGCGATTATCCGCTAGAAATGCCGCACCGCCCTGAATTTCTTGCGCGCGAGCGACAAATTTTTCGCATCTACCCAAGTCCTTGCAAACCACTTCACAAGCCTCGGTGACGGTCGTCAGGCAAGCTCCAGCGACGATTCATGCCCCAAATTAAAGTCGGGAAATGCGGCGGGCACTCAATTGTAAAAATAAATTACTATATTTTTTATAATTACCATAGTAAACTACCGTTTCGCATCTCAAGTCCCCTCATTGATGATACCCCTTAAGCAACAACGAATAAGGCTATCCCATTGTCGATGGAAGGTATTCGCGGGGGCACGCATCCCGTCTGCGCAGCCTTCCCCGGGCGTGGCTTGCGCACTGGCGATGCTGCTGTCCGTGTCGAGTTTGCTGGCGGACGACTTTGCAACTGAACAACCGGAAATCCGGCGGTTCACCAATAAAGCCGGCCAGGAAATCGAAGCTCACACGATCGCTGTCAGCAGCAGCATGCGCACCGTCACCATTCAGCGACCGGGTGATGATCGCCGCTTCGATCTGGAGATTACCGCCCTGTGTCTCGACGACCAGCAATACCTCAAGGAATGGCTGCGCAAGCAACCTGCCCGCGAGCCCGGCCAACTCAATCTCCGTCTCGAAGGCCAACCCTTTCTCACCGAGGCCACCCGCGAAAAGTTTGAAGACCGCATCTATGGCGGCTCCGGCACCAGCAGCCAGGTCGGCTATCAATTCAAAATCAACAACCTCAGTCGGATACCGCTGCTGGATTGCCGCCTTGAATACGTGGTGCTGGTCGAGGATCGAGTCGAAATACGAATGGGAGGTCTCGACAAAGAAGCCGTGCGCTGGCGCCTGCGGGCGGAAGGACCGGTCATCTATCGAAGCGGCGACATCGCCATCGACACCCTCAAGTACAATACTGAGTTTAACGTGATCAGTGCCACCATCCCCCACGAACAAATTCGCGCCGGTTCAGGCAGCAACAAAGCGGAAGATCAAGTGCTCGGCGTTCTCGCCCGGCTGACTTCCGCGGACGGCACACCTTTGGTGGAATTCAGCGATGTCGACAGCCGTCACTCCCATCTCAACTGGGATTCGTTCGCCCAACTGCGCGACTCGGCGGAGACCGAAGACGGCGCGGGAACCTTGGCCGAAGCCCTGGTGTCACGCTGATCAAAACGCCGCGAACGATGCCAATCGAATCCTGTCCGCGGGCAGATAACGACGCGGTTCGGTGACGCGTTCACGGCCTTGATTCGCCGACGCATGCGCAGCGATGTTCAGGCCAGCGTGAGATACTGCCAGCGACATTACCGCACCTGCCTGTTTGCTTTCCTATTGCTTGTCCTGACCGGCGGGCAAAGCACTCTGCGCGCCACCCCGGCCAACAAATCGGCGCTCGAAAAACAGCTCGGCCCGCTGCTGGTCGACACCATGCAGAACTGCGCGATCTGCCACACCCATGATCACGGCACCGGCCTCGAGTCACTCGAAGAATTTCCCCACAACCCTTTCGGCGAGCGCATTCGCACCGCCAAAAGCGAATTGAAGAAAGCCGGCAAGCCATCGCAGATCGCCGACCGGCTCGCTTTGATCGCCAGTGAAGACACGGACGGCGACGGCATTGCCAATCTCGACGAACTGCTGCTCGGTCACCAACCCGGAAAAAAATCCGACCGGCCCGACGCCGCTGAGCTCAAGCAACTCGACGCCCGGCACCGCCGCTACGCCGAATTTCAAAAACGCTACCCGTGGCAGCCTTTTCAACCCGTCACCCGCCCGGCGCCACCGACCGGCGAGTTTGATGCCTGGGTGAAGAATCCCATCGATGCCTTCATTGCCGCCCAACACCAGCGCCACGACCTCAGCCCGCGTCCCGAAGCCGACCGGGCGACATGGTTGCGTCGCGTCAGCATCGACCTGACCGGTCTGACGCCGACTCTCGACGAGTTGGCTGGGTTCACCGCTGACCAGGCCTCAGAGGAGGAAGCCCGCAGCAAAGTCGTCGACCGACTGCTTGCCTCTCCCGCCTACGGCGAACGCTGGGGCCGGCACTGGATGGATGTCTGGCGCTACTCCGACTGGGCCGGATACAAAGCGGCGCTGCGTCGCAGCCAGCGACATATCTGGCGCTGGCGCGACTGGATCGTCGAATCGCTCAACGACGATAAAGGTTACGATCAGATGCTGGTCGAAATGCTCGCCGCCGATGAAATTTATCCCGAAGACGAAGATCGACTGCGCGCCACCGGTTATCTCGCCCGCTCCTACGACATCGGTGATCGCAACCAGTGGCTCGACGACGTGGTCAGCCACAGTTCGATGGGCTTTCTCGGCATCACCGTCGGCTGCGCCAAGTGCCACGATCACATGTACGACGAGATTGCTCAGGAAGATTACTACCGCATGCGTGCGATCTTCGAACCCTACTGGGTGCGCACCGACCGCGTGCCCGGCGAACTGGATGTCATGGACGACGGCCTGCCCCGCGTCTATGACAAAAACCTGACCAACCGCACCCTGTTCTTCGAACGCGGCGATGAACGCTTTCCCGATCGCGATAAACAGATCGAACCCGGCCTGCCCGCCTCCGTCGGGGGTGACCGCTACCAGTTCCAGCAGGTCAGCCTGCCTCTGCTCGCGCACAAACCCGGGCGGCGACCCTTCGTCAAAAAGGAAATGATGGGAGTCGAGACCGACGCGCTGTCCAAAGCTGAAGAGACGCTGGCTACACTGAAGGCCGACCCGAAGGTCCGGCCCGAAGCACTCGCCGCCGCCGAACTGCAACTCGCCGCCGCCCGGCTCAGTCGGCGCGCACTCGAGTCAGTGCTCGAAGTGGAAGCACTCGAAGACCGGGGCCAAGACAAAACTGCAGCGTGGAAAAGCAAAGCCGTTGCCACTGCCGACCTGCAGCGCCGGGCCGCACTCGCCGAAGCCAAAGCCGACATCGCCAAAGCGGAAGCCGACAAATTGCAGGCCGACACCGATCTGAAAACTGCCGCAGCTGACAACGACGCCAAAGCCAAAACCTCCGCCACCGCCCGACAGAAAGCCGCCGACAAGGCCCTCGCGGCCGCCGAAACCAAACTCAAGGCAGCCGAAAAAGCCATCGCCGCCAAGCTGGACGAAAAATACACTCCGCGCGATCCCGACGCCTACCCCGCGACCAGCACCGGCCGCCGCAGCGGATTCGCCCGCTGGCTGACCGATGGCAAAAACCCGCTCACCGCACGTGTCGCCATGAACCATATCTGGCTGCGTCACTTCGGCAGTGCCATCGTACCGACCGTCAATGAATTCGGCGGCAACGGCCAGCCACCGACCCACCCCGCCCTGCTCGACTGGCTTGCCGCCGAACTGGTCGAACGCGACTGGAGCATGAAACAGATGCACAAGCTGATCGTGCTCAGCGCCACCTACCGGCAATCCTCGACTCCCGATAAAAACAACGCCTCCATCGACCCCGACAATCACTACCTGTGGCGCATGAATTCGCGCCGCATGGAAGGCGAAATCGTGCGCGACAATCTGCTCTGGGTCGGCGGTCATCTCGATCCGCAAATGGGCGGACCCGACATTCCCAACGACGAAGCATTGACCTCTACCCGGCGCAGTATCTACCTGCGTCACGCCCACGAAAAACTGGTCGAGTTCGTGCAAATCTTCGATGGCCCGAAGACCAGCGAATGTTACCAGCGGGACGAAAGCGTGCAGCCCCACCAGGCGCTCGCCCTCGCCAACAGCCCGCTCACTCACGACGCCGCCACCGCACTGGCCAAACAACTTCCCGCCGACGTGGAGCCATTCGTAAGCAGTGCCTGGAACACCATCGTCGGCCGCCATCCCAACGCTGAAGAGGCAAGCCTCTCAGCCGGCTTTCTCAGCAGCGATCCACAACGCGGCCGCGAACGCCTCGTCACCGTTCTCCTCAACCACCACGAGTTCGTCACCGTCCGCTGACCGACGCAACGGCAACCGAACCACGAATGAACACCAATAATCACGAATTTGCCTGTCCACGGAACGACGGCTCCTTTTCAGAAAACCACTGATCGACGCTAATGCTCGCTGATTGATCAACACCCGTGTTAATCCGAGTAGTCTGTGGTTAGAAAAACAGTAACCATCCAGTAGCCAGGATTCGACTAAATCAGCGCCCATCAGCGGTTCAAAAATCCCCCCACTCCCATGACTTCCCGCCGCACATTTCTCGCCGACACCGGCATGGGTTTCACCGGCATGGCCATGTCCGCCATGCTGTTCCGCAACGGCAAAGCCCAGGCCGCCGAACCCGCCCCCGGGGAAGGCGGTCATTTCCCCGGCAAAGCCAAGTCATGCATCTGGATTTTTAACATCGGCGGCGTCAGCCACATGGAGTCGTTCGACCCCAAGCCGATGCTCAACAAGTACGCCGGCATGTCGATCGAGGACACGCCCTACGCCGACGCGGTGCTCGACAAGGACAAGATCAACGCCAACCTGCTCGATCCCAGCAAGGCCAAGCGCGAGGTTTTCAAAACCCTGATGCCGCTGCAGACCGGCTACAAAAAATACGGCCAGAGCGGCATCGAAGTCAGCGACTGGTTTCCGCACATGGGTTCGGTCGCCGACGAACTTTCCGTGCTGCGCGGCATGTGGACCATCGATAACAATCACGGCGCGCAACTCACCTTTCACACCGGCCGTCGAATCACCGAAGGTGCCTACCCGACGATCGGCTCGTGGGCCAGCTACGGGCTCGGCACCCTGAACCGCAATCTGCCCGAGTTCGTCGTGCTCGGCAATCCCAGCGCCGACTGCTGCGGTGCCGCCTGGACTCACGGATCGTCCTACCTCGGCCCCCGCCACGCCGGAGTGCGCCTCAAGGTCGACCCCAAAAATCCGATGTCGTTTGTCACGCCCGACGACAAGCAGATGACCAGCGAAGAGCAGCGCGAAAATTTTGGACTGGTCGGTCAGCTCAATCGCATCGCCGGCATCGACTATCCCGATGACCAGAAACTGCAGGCGCGAATCCAGAGTTACGAACTCGCCTACGAAATGCAGACCGCCGTGCCCGAAGTCATGGCCTTTCAGGAAGAAACCGCACACGTTCAGAAACTTTACGGCCTGGATCAAAAGGAGACCAAACCGTTCGGCGAAAAATGTCTCGCCGCCCGGCGCCTGGTCGAGCGCGGCGTGCGCTTTGTACAAATTTTTCACGGCTACACCGGCAACGCCGGAGCCTGGGACTCGCACCGCGACATCAAAAAGAACCACACCCGACTGGCCAAAGAAGTCGACCAGCCGGTTGGCGCTTTGATCGCCGATCTGAAAATGCGCGGCCTGCTCGATGACACCCTGGTCGTATGGGGCAGCGAGTTCGGACGCACCCCGGCGCTCGATCTGCGTGGCACCAAAAAGGGCACCGGCCGCGACCATCATCCGCAGGGTTTTAATGTCGTCATGGCCGGCGGCGGCCTGAAGAAAGGCTACGTGCACGGCGCCACCGACGAACTCGGGTTTCACGCCGTCGAAGGCCGCCAGTACGTCACCGACCTGCACGCCACGGTGCTTCACCAGATGGGCCTCGATCCGCGAAAGCTGGAAGTCCCCGGCCGGAAACGCCTCGACCGCGACTTCGGCAACGTCATTCACGACATCATCGCGTGAGCGCCCGAGCTGGCAGTCAGCAGTCAGCAGTCAGCAGTCAGCAGTCAGCGGTTAGCGGTTAGCGGTTAGCGGTTAGCGGTTAGACAAAAAGCCGCAACTCCCTTCCGTCCACTCGATGACGGACCGGTCGATAAATTCGCCGGGTGCCCCCCCGGTGGACGAGAACGTGATACCGGCGTCCCGCCGGTCCCCGGAGCATCCGTCAAAACAGCCGCCATCCCGTGGACGAGATCCGTCTCTACTCGCGTCCATTCGTGGTTTCCCCCAAAGTCGCTCTTGATCCCCGCGCGGCGATCCGCTATCAATCGAGCGCAATTTTTTACCCGTAAATCATCATGTCACGACTCATCACTTTGTTCACCGGCCAGTGGGCCGATATGCCTTGCGAAACCATCATCGAAAAGGCCAAATCATTCGGCTACGACGGCGTCGAGTTCGGCTGCTGGGGCGATCACTTTGAGGTCGGCAAAGCCGACGCCGCTTACTGCGCCGATAAACGTGCGCTACTCGACAAACACGGCATGAAATGCGAGGCCATTTCGTCGCACCTGGTCGGTCAGGCGGTGTGTGACAACATCGATGCCCGCCACGCCCAGATCCTCTCCGAGGAAATGTATGGCGACGGCGATCCGGAAGGCGTCCGCCAGCGTGCCGCCGAAGAAATGAAAGCCACCGCCCGCGCCGCCAAAGCGTTCGGCGTCGATGTCGTCAACGGCTTCACCGGGTCTTCAATCTGGCATTTGCTCTACTCGTTTCCACCGGTCGTGCCCGGACAGATCGAAGCTGGCTACAAAGACTTCGCCGACCGTTTCGGCCCGATCATGGACGAGTTCCAGAACAACGGCATCAAGTTCGGCCTCGAAGTACACCCAACCGAAATCGCTTTCGACATCGCCTCGGCAGAGCGCGCGCTGGAAGCCATCGATCACCACCCCTCCTTCGGTTTCAATTATGATCCCAGCCACCTCGGCTACCAGGGCGTCGATTACGTGAAGTTCATCTACAAGTTCGCGGATCGCATCAATCACGTGCACATGAAGGACGTCTACTGGCACGACGGCCTGTGCGACGCCGGTGTATTCGGCGGCCACGTCGATTTCCACAAGCCGAACCGCTACTGGGATTTCAAATCGGTCGGCCGCGGCAAGATCAACTTCGAACTGATCATTCGCGCGCTCAACGACATCGGCTACACCGGCCCGCTCTCGGTCGAGTGGGAAGACGGTGGCATGGACCGCGAATACGGCGCCAAAGAGTCTGCCGAGTACTGCCGCAAAGTCGACTTCCCACCGTCCGACATCGTCTTCGACGAACAGTTCGACAAAGAGAAACAAAGCTGAGCGAGCGGCAACAGAACAGAACGGAACGGAATACCGAACTGCCGATCAGCGCTGATCGACGCTGATTTTCCCATCCAACGGTTTCTTCCGTTGTACGAAAACGTGATACCGGCGTCCCGCCGGTCCCCGGAGCATTCGTCAAATCCAACTGCCATCCCGTGGACGAAAACGTGATACCGGCGTCCCGCCGGTCCCCGGAGCATCCGTCAAA
>CBDULB010000104.1:0-22062 GCA_965367965.1 uncultured bacterium
TCAACATCGCCGTAACCGAGATTGTCGCAGAACAGAAAAACGAAATTCGGTTTCTCGACTTCAAGCGGAGCGGCATCTGCCACGCTGGACCAGGCGGAGAAAGATGCGCTGAACGCGATCAATAAGCTGAGGAATTTCATGATTCTCCGCGGACAGAACCCTATCGCCGACAATGGCAAAATACGGTCCGCGCATGAAGCCGCGACGGCCTCAGTGTTCTCCCTTCCACACCTGTACAGCAACGCCTTTCGCCCCGCAATTGCGCGACCGACAAGCGACGTGGATGAACCGATGCGCTTGGATATTTTTACATCCTGCTGACAACTGCGGAGAATAATCTGCTACGCTGAGTACATGAAGACACCACCGCCCAGCCTCTTCTGCCTCGCCCTGGCCTCCTGCCTGGCATTGACACCCGCTGCCGACAGTCACGCCGGATCCGGCAAACCGGACGCCGACGCAAGCGACCCGCCGGCATCACTCGAGGTCCACGAATGGGGAACGTTCACCGTCCTTCAGGGATCCGACGGCAACGTCATCGAATGGTATCAAGCACCCGACAGGCTCGTTGACCTGCCGCCGTTCGTGCGTCGTTCAATCATGGTCGCGGGTAAAAGCGGCTCCGGACGCCTGGACACGGTGCGCATGGAGACCCCGGTGTTGTATTTTTACCCCGAAGCGGAGATGGACATCACGGTCAGTGCAAGTTTTCCGAACGGTCGAATCACAGAGGTCTTTCCCCCGGCGGCAAAGCCGATCGTCAACGGCGAGACGGTATGGCACGGGACCTTGCTCGCTCCCGATTCACCCGAACGCAGAAAAGTGCCCGCCGCCAGCGGCCCACGCGGACGCCACTACGCCGCCGCTCGCGAGGTGCCCGATGCCTGGCTGTTCCGCAACCAAGCACTGCCATTGCCGATCGACCAGCCCCGGGATGCGAACACACTCACCCTTCTGCCGGCGGTGACGCCACGCCCGCAGACAGATCCGCCGATGCACTTGATCGCTTCGCTCGCCCGCCCCGTTGATCAGGAAAAAGCCCGACATCCCGCCGCGGTCGAGCCAATCGAGCACTTCATTTTTTATCGCGGCGCCGGCCGGCATCAGATGTACGAACTGCGCGCCGTTCAAGGAGAAGCTCCGGATGAGTTCACCTTGAGCAACTTCGGCAAAGCGACCATTCCCAAGGTGTTCGCCATCCAGGTCAGCGCCGGGCGCAGCTCGTGGACGACACTCGACTCGCTGGCAGCCAGCGAACACGTCGAGGGCAAAAATCTGAATGAAAGAAGCCTGTCGTTCCCCGAAGCGAGCGATACTGCCGGCGCGGTTGCCGCCGAACTGCGCACCGCAATGATCGACAGTCTGCAAGTCGAAGGCCTGACATCAGCCGAGGCAACGGCGATGGTCAACACCTGGGACGACCTTTGGTTCACCGAACCCGGAACCCGGTTTCTTGCCATTCTCCCTCAGCAATTCGCCGACGAAATGGTGCCACTTAAAATCACGCCGACACCGGCGAAAATCGAGCGCGTGTTCGTCGCCCGCATCGAGATCATCACACGCGAAGCTGAGCAGATTCTGACCTCCATTCTCAGCAGCGAGCTCAGCGCTGAGAACATCCAGCCCACCGCCGCCCGCCTCGCCGATCTGCAGCTCGGGCGCTACAGCGCCGGTGGCATGGAGCGCGCACTGACTCTCCTCAACCGGCAGATGCGCAACCGCTTCGACCAGCTCAGCCATGTCGTCGCCGAAGCCGAAGACAACGCCGGAGCGCTGCAAGCGCAAACCAACTGAAGCCGACCGGGGCGATGCTCCCGGCGGCGGGCCGGCGTGAGCGACGACACAGCCCGCGACCACGGGCCAGGAATTTTCGTGCACTCAACGGTCGCCATGCCACAATCGGCAAGCTTCCCGCTCCACTCATCATGAAAACACCGCTCATCGCCCTGTCTCTCCTGCTCGCCATTCTGGTTCCGCCAGGTGACACTCAAGCCGCCGACCCGGACGACCGTCTGGTGATCGTCGGTGCCTCTTACGGCAAGAACGTGCTCGCGATCTGCGACGCCGACGGAACCGTGCTTTGGAAACATGACACCGCCGGCCCGCAAAAAGGTCACGCCGGTCACCACGACGTGCATCTGCTGAAGAACGGCAACATCCTGTTCCACGACTCGTGGACAAAGACTCAGGAGATCACCCTCGATAAAAAAATCGTCTGGTCCTACGACAGTGCGACCATGAACGGCAATGCCGGAAAAAAAGTCGACGTGCATGCCTTTGCCCGACTCGACAACGGCGAAACCGTGCTGGTGGAAAGCGGCGTCGGACGCATCATTCACGTCGATCCAGACGGTAAGCTCACCAAAGTCGTGCCGCTCGGTGAAGGCGGTCGCAAAAACACCCGCCTGATGCGCCTCCTCGACAATGGCCACTACCTCGCCTGCGCCGAACAACCCGGCGTGGTCACCGAATACAACGACAAAGGTGAGATCGTCTGGGAATACGAAATCGGCACGCGCGTCTACGGCGCGATCCGTCTCGCCAACGGCAACACCCTGATCGCCTCCGGCGGCGGCAACAGCGTCATCGAAGTCACGCCGGAGAAAGACATCGTCTGGGACATTACCAAAACCGTTCCCGACAGCGACATCGAACTCGGCTGGATGACCACCGTGCAACAGCTCGACAACGGCAACTACGTCATCGGCAATTGCCACGCCGAAGACGACGACCCGCAAATCTTCGAAATCACCCGCGACGGCAAAAAGATCGTCTGGCAGTTCGATGAGTGGGATCTGGTCGGCAACGGCCTCGCCTGCTGGCAGGTCCTCGACGCCAAGCAGTCGGCGATGGTGCGGGAGCAGCTGGCGGGTTTGAAAAAGTGAGCCGAAGCGCAGACATCTCCCTGTCATGAACATACTCGACCTCAACCACGTTGCGCTCGCGGTCAGCGATGTGCCGCGCAGTATTCATTTTTACGAAACCGTGGTTCGCCTGAAGCAGAAACCGCGTCCGGATTTCGACTTCAAAGGCGCCTGGTTCGCGCTTGGCGACACGCGCGAGCTGCACTTACTTGAAGGCCTCGACAAGGAGGTTCACGAGGATCCCCGCGGCAGTCACTTTGCGATGCAGGTCGATGACATCGATGCCTGGCAACGCCACCTCGAAGCGCGGGACATCCGCTTCGCGCTCAACCTCCGCCCGGATGGCGCCAAACAGATCTTTTTCGAAGACCCCGACGCCCACGTGCTGGAGTTCTGCTCGCTGGCGCCGCAGCGCTGAACCAAGCCCGGTGACGGCGCTGGAGGAGTCCCGGCTGAGCCTGTGCCGGTCCCTCAATCGCGGCCCTTCCCACTCGGGCGCCTAACCTTTACAATATTGGTTCTTTGGATCGCTATCGCCCAACTCTTTTATCATCAGCACTCGCCACAGCACTCGCGCTGCTGGTGAGCACAATCGCGTGCCTGCCCGGGCAACTTAAAGCCACCGAAGGCATCGCCTTTTTTGAAAACAAAGTCCGGCCGATCCTGGTCGCCAATTGCTACCAGTGTCACTCGGAGGAAAGTGGCAAACACAAAGGCGGCCTGTTCCTCGATCGTCGCGCCGGATGGCAAACCGGTGGCGACAGTGGCCCGGCGATTATTCCCGGCGACACCGACAAGAGTCTGCTTCTCGATGCGGTTCACTACCGCAACGAAAACCTGCAGATGCCGCCCAGGAATCGACTCGATCAGGCCGACATCGAAATTCTTAAACAATGGATCGCGATGAATGCGCCCGATCCGCGCGACGATGAGCTCGTCGGCAGTGTGCGCCGCAGCGCCATTGACTATGAAAAAGAGCGCCAGACATGGGCCTTCCGCCCGCACACATCACCCGAGCCCCCCAAAGTAACGGACACCGCCTGGCCGCACGATGGCATCGATCAATTTGTGCTCGCCCAACTCGAACAGCAAAAACTCGCTCCCGCCGCTGACGCCACACCGACTGCCCTGCTGCGCCGCCTCTACTACGATCTCACCGGGCTGCCGCCATCCGCCGATGAAGTCGCCGCTTTTATCCGCGATCCCTCCACGGCGGCACTCGAACAAACCGTCGACGATCTGCTCGCCCGCCCCGCCTTCGGCGAAAAATGGGGACGCCACTGGCTCGACGTCGCCCGCTACTCCGACTCCAACGGCGGTGACCGCAACTTCACTTTTTTCCAGGCCTGGCGCTATCGGAACTACGTCATCGATTCATTTAATAACGATCGCCCCTTCTACGACTTTGTCCGGCAACAGCTCGCCGGTGACCTGCTTCCCGCCGACAACGATCAGCAGCGCCACGATCAACTGGTCGCCTCGAGCTTTCTCGCTCTCGGACCGAAGATGCTTACCGAACGCGACAAGGAAAAACTCCGGCTCGATACCGCCGACGAACAGGTCGACACCGTCGGCCGCGCCTTGCTCGGACTGACACTCGGTTGCGCCCGTTGCCACGATCACAAGTTCGACCCGATCTCGCAGCAGGACTACTACGCCATGGCCGGCATTTTCCGCTCGACGCAAGTCATCATGGGTACCCGCAACGGCTGCGTCAATGTCGCCAGCTGGGTTGAACAACCCCTGCCCGGCAGTAGCCCTGAACTCGCTGAAAAGGTCGAAAAGCTCGAACTGGCGATGCGCCTTGTGGTCGAAAAGTCCTACGCCAAGAAAGTCGGCGGCGGCATGACCCTGGACATGCTGCCTCTGGCCGGCATCATCATCGACGATGACAAAGCCGAGCGCGTCGGTGACTGGACCGACTCGACGCTTTCCGACAACCGCTTCGGTGCCGGCTACAGCCACGACGACAACAAGGGCAAGGGCAAAAAGAGCATCACCTTTCGCGCCAGCCTGCCCGAGAACGGCACCTACGAAGTTCGCGTCGCTTACAATGCGGCCGAGAATCGCGCCGCTGCGGTGCCGATCACAATCGAAGCCCGTGACGGCATTCACCACCTCAGTCTCGACCAGACGCGTCGCCCCGAAGTCGGCGGTCTGTTCCAGTCGATCGGGCAGTTCGAATTTGAAAAAGGCGGACGCGTCAACGTCATCATCGAAACCACCGACAGCAAAGGCTACGTCATCGCTGATGCGGTGCAGTTCATCGACGTCGACGACATCGATCGCGAATCGCAAGCGCTGGCCAGTATGGCTGACGAGGACAGCGGCGAAATGCTGTCCCGCATGAGCGAAGGCGATCTCAAGAAGAAGCTCAGCGAATGGCTTAAAGAGCTGCGCGATGCCGAACTCGCCATGGCACCACGCGATGCCAACGACGCCGGCGACATTCACCTGCGGGTGCGTGGCGACGTAACGCAACTCGGTCCACTGGTGCCACGCAATTTTCTGCAGGTACTTCACGACGACCCGGCCCCGGAGATTGCCGACGGTGACAGCGGTCGCCTGCAACTGGCCGATTGGATGGTCTCGCCCGAAAACGCCCTGCTCGACCGCGTCATGGTCAACCGCATCTGGCATCATCTGTTCGGGCGCGGCATCGTCGCCAGCGTCGACAACTTCGGCAAGCTCGGCACCACTCCCACCCATCCTGACCTCCTCGACTATCTGGCCAGCGATTTTCGCGCAAGCGGCGGGTCGGTAAAGCAACTCGTCCGCCGACTCGTTCTCAGTCGCGCCTATCGTCTCAGCGCCGATGCAACTCCCGAGCTTGCCGCAGCCGACCCCGCCAACCAACTGCTCGGCCGCCAACAGCGTCGCCGACTCAGCGCCGAAGAAGTTCGCGACAGCGTGCTGCTGCTCGCCGGCAAACTTGACTCCACCCCCGGCACCAATACCGCCGCCGAGTATGGCGGCGAAGATCTCGACAAACCGATGAGCTTCGCCAAAGATCGTCGCCGCACCGTTTACCTGCCGATTGCGCGCAACAATCTGGTCCCCGAACTCGAAGTCTTCGACTCCGCCAACCCCGATCTGGTCAGTGGCCGGCGCGCCACCACGACGGTTCCCACCCAGGCGCTGTACCTGCTCAACAGCGACTTCTTCCTGCAGCAGTCCGCCGAGATCGGAAAATTCGCGCACACCGCCGCGGCCAACAAAGCGACGCAAATCACCTGGCTCTACCAAAGAATCCTCAATCGCCCGGCGACCGATGAAGAGCTTTCAATGGCAGCCGATTTCATCGGCGAAAACAGCAATCCACAAAGCCTCGCTGACTTCGCCCATCTGCTTTTGATTTCCACCGAGTTCCTTTTTATCGACTGAGGGCGGCAACTTCGGTGCGTCATTTGTTAATGGCTCATCAGTTATCAGGGTCCCGACTTCCGAACTAAGCAACCACGCGAGCGCCCCACAATTGCCCAGTAACTAATACTTCAATAGCCCGCCCCAAAAACACCCGACGTAACCACCCTCTCTTCCCGCCGATGACTTTCACCCGCCGCCACCTGCTCAAAACTTCCGCCTGCGGCTTCGGCTCCCTTGCCCTCTCCGGCATCGCTGCGCTGGCGGCGAACGGCAGTCGTGCCCATCACGCGCCGCGAGCCAAACGCGTGATCTTTTTGTTCATGCACGGCGGTCCGTCGCACGTCGACACCTTCGACTACAAACCTGAACTGCAGAAGCGTGACGGCCAGGTACTGCCGTTCGCGCCCGCTAAAAATCTCGATCCATCGGCTACGGCCAACGCCAGACTGCTCGGCTCACCGTGGAAATTTTCCCAACACGGCCAATCCGGCCTGCACGTCAGCGAACTGTTTCCTCACGTCGCCAGACACGCTGACGATCTGTGCGTCATCCGCTCGATGCAGAGCAAAGGCCAGTCGCACGGTCAGGCCGTGTGCATGCTGCACACCGGCACCGACAACTTTGTCCGTCCCTCGGTGGGTGCCTGGGTAAGCTACGGGCTGGGTGAAGAAAACAGCGACCTGCCCGCCTTTATCAGCATCAGTCCGTCCGCCTCGCACGGCGGCCCACGCAACTACGGCCCGGCATTTCTGCCCGCCGAACATCAGGCGACCACCATCGGTCGCGCCGGTAAGCTGGCCGAAGATTCTTCGTTCCGCTTCATCGATGCCAAATCGTCCGTCGATCTGCAACGCCGCAAACTGGCCTTGTTAAAATCGATGAACCAGCGTCACCTCGCGCGCACCGGCAATGCTGAGATCGAAGGCATGATCCAGTCGATGGAGCTTTCGTTCCGCATGCAGAGCGCCGCGCCGCCGGTCATCGATACCAAAGATGAACCGCAACACATTCGCGAGATGTACGGTATCGACCAGAAGGAAACCGAGCACTACGGACGCCAGTGCCTGCTCGCCCGCCGCTTCGCCGAAGCCGGAGTGCGTTACATTCAAGTCAGCACACCCAACGTCTGGGACCAACACGGCAACCTCAAGGAGGGCCACACCAAAAACTCGCTCGCCGTCGACAAACCCATCGCCGGTCTGCTCACCGATCTCAAACAGCGCGGCCTGCTCGAAGACACCCTCGTTGTCTGGGGCGGAGAATTTGGCCGCACCCCGATCGTTCAGGGCGCCAATGGACGCGACCACAACCCTCAGGGATTCTCAATGTGGATGGCCGGCGGCGGCGTCAAAGGCGGCATTGCCCACGGCGAAACCGACGAGTTCGGCTACTACGCCGTGAAGGACAAAGTGCACATGCACGACCTGCACGCGACCATGCTGCATTTGCTGGGCCTCGATCACCAGCGCCTCACCTACCAATACGCCGGCCGCGATTTCCGCCTGACCGATGTGTATGGTCACGTGGTCAACGAGATCATTGCGTAAGCACTTTCTCTAACACTCACACGCTTCCCGTGGAGTTCGGCCGCCCCTGATCAGCGGCCTGCCAGTCCAGTGGTTGAAACCCGGGCCGCAGTCTCATCCCTGCCCCGATTCTCCTCCCTGCCTGGCCGCACCATCGCTTGCGTTTTGCATGAACGAGCATGCATAAAAGCAACAAATTGCCGTATTTCGGAGTCGACTTAGGTAATTCTAAAAATCGGCAACCAGCTCATTGTAAGCGAGTTGACGCCATTACAAGCCCGCTGGCACGCTGACTGCGTTAACACCTGTGGTAGCTAGAAACCCTAAATCAGAACTCACGATGAAATCACTACTCACTATCCTCCTGCTGATCGGCTTGGCCCTGCCCGCACTCGCCGACGAAGTCATCACCGGCAAGGTCAAAGCTTTCGGCCCGGGTGATCTGGTCACGCTTTATCCCGAGGGTGATGGCGCACCGCGCTACTTCCACCTGGATAAAGATGCTACATGGGAAGACAGAGCCGGCGATGCCCTGCACAACCAGGTGATCTATCCCGAATCAACGGTGACACTCTATTACGAAGTCGACGACGACTCCGATAAAATCGTCATCAATAAGGTGATTGTGCTGGTGCCCGGCAAACCGGTGACCACCGCGGCGACGACCACCACCACTGAGACCACAACCACTACGACAACGACCACGCCGGTTCCTGCTCCGGCAGCGGTACCGACCGATCGCAACGTCATTGTCGAGTCCACCCTCAACGGCTTGAAAGCCACCGAAGTGGTGACAACCCAACAACCCGTGATCAACGCCGATGGCCAGATCGTCGATTTTGTACCGGGTAAATCGATTACGGTATCTACCACAAATACGGCGCGGAATATTTCCGAGCCAATGACCTACTTGATCCGGAAAGATGTCGTTTACGCAAAACCTGATGGAACCGTCGTCGACGCGACCGCACTCAGGCCCGGCGTACCAGTGACGGTTTACTACGACGATGCCGGGGACATTCGCGGCGTAAACAAAATCGTCGTCCGCGAAACGGTCACCACCACGAAGATTCGGGAGTAAAGGTTTTCAGCTCCCTGCTGTAAACAAAAGCCCCCACAGGAGTCGACAGGTTTCGATCTGTCGGCTCCGCCTTTTTCCACGAACGCGTTGATTTGCAGTCCAGCCCTCAGCCCGTTCCCACCAGCTTCGAATTGACGTGTCCCTCATTCAGGTCGATCCGCTCCGGACGACCTTTGTGCATGTAAACCACTTCGGTGTGATCGAGTCCTAACATCGCCATCGTCGTGGCGTGAATATCGTGAACGTGCATCTTGTCCTCGGTGGCAAATAAGCCAAGGTCATCGGTGGCACCGATCGTCTGCCCGCCTTTGACGCCACCGCCGGCCATCCACATGGTGAAGCCGGTCGGATTGTGATCGCGGCCGTCGCCCTTTTCACTCATCGGCGTGCGCCCGAATTCACCGCCCCAGATGATCAACGTTTCATCGAGCAGACCACGCTGCTTCAGGTCCTGAATCAATCCTACGATCGGCACATCGACATTGTTGCACAGGCGACCGTGATTGGACTCCATCTTCGAGTGGCTGTCCCACTTGCTGCCGGCACCATGATACAACTGGACAAAGCGCACGCCGCGTTCGATCAGACGGCGCGCCATCAGACACTGTCGCCCATAGACCTGCGTCTCTTTGTCCTCAAGACCATAGAGCTTCTTGATGTGCTCCGGCTCGCTCTCCAGGTCAATCGCCTCCGGAGCCTCCGCCTGCATACGGAAAGCCAATTCGTAGCTGCGGATGCGCGCGTCGAGATCGGTGTTTGATTCGCGCCCCTGATAGTGGCGGCGATTGATCTGATCGAGGAAACCGAGCTTCTGTTGCTGCCGCTGCTCACTGACACCACCGGGATTTTCCAGATTGCGGATCGGTTCGCCATCGCTTTCGAACAACACCCCCTGATGCACCGCTGGAATAAAACCCGAACCCCAGGCGCGAGTGCCATTGACCACCATCGAGTTCGAATCCTTGATCACCACGAAGCCCGGCAGGCTCTTGTTCTCGGTACCGATACCGTACGAAATCCACGACCCCAGTGACGGCCGACCGCCGAACACCGACCCGGTATTCATCTGACAAACCCCACCGGCATGATTGATACCATCCGACACACACGAACGGATCACGCACAGATCGTCGGCGATCGCCGAATGCTTCGGCAACCAGTCGGAAATCCACAAGCCGCTCTCACCGTGCTGCGACCACTTGCGCTTCGACTCGAGCAGCGGCGAGTTCGCCTCACCCATCGCCGTCACCGGCCGCTCGAAACTGTCGGGCAGAGGCTGACCTGCATACTTGTTGAGCAGCGGCTTGGGATCGAACAGATCGAGGTGGCTCGGACCGCCCTCCATGAACAGCCAGATGACGTTTTTCGCCTGACCGAAGCGGTGCGGAATCTTCGCCGCAACCGGATTAGGAGCCTTGCCAGCGGTTGCGCCAAGCAGATTTTCTCCGGTCAACGCCGACAGCGCGACCGCACCAAATCCCGCGCCGGCACGGCTGAGGAATTCACGTCGACTGGAAGGATGATCGATATTGTTACAGGGCATGGGAGTAAGTTGTCAGGTGAGTGAGTGATTGGTGCCGACTTTCAGTGGACGAGAGTGTGAAACTGGCGTCTCGCCAGTCCCGCAGGACGAGCCGGACCGCTCAGCCGAAACCGGCGGGACGCCGGTATCACATTGGTTCAATGCAGGTATAAAAATTCATTCGAGTTCAGAAGCGCGTGACAAAAATCGGTCACCGCTCCGAATAGAGGCGTGCTTTGGATGGGTCCCTTGACGACAGGTGTGAGCCACGCCGTCTTCACCACCGGCTGATTGCCAGCTCCGCTCGAGAAGTCCCAGTCGGCGATTCGTTTCGCGGCATCGCCTTTGAAAAGCATTTCCCCGGCACTGACGGCACCATCACTGACCGCCAGACGAGCCAGTTGACCATCCCACTGGTGCCCCTTCTGATCACGCCCGCCAATAATGGTTTTCACTTCAGGCTTCGCCCTCAGCCCCCCGACAATCGAGTGCGCGACGGTCTCAGTCTGCATCACCGCTTTCGGATCAGACAGGTCTTTGAGGTAAAAGGTGACACTGCCCTTGGCCGGGTCATCCTTCGACGGCGCCGCCGAAACCGCAGCAGCAAAGTAAACCGGCTTGCCGACCGGAAACCTCAGATCCGACGCAACCACCTCGTAGATGCGATTGTTCTGAAAGTCATCGCCGACCAGTTGCATGATAAAATTGCGTGGCTGGTAACGTGACTTTTCACTGGTGATACCGAAGCTCCAGCCAACATCATCCTGCGAACCATTCCACTGCCCGAACAGCGTGTTGACTGCCGCATCCTTGTGAATCGCATCAATGATCGCCACCGCTTCGACCGTGAATTTTTCATCCGGAAGCTCAATCGCCGCACTGACGTCGAGACGCTCAAAGCGACTGCCCGGCTGCAGCCACAAGGACTTAGTGCCGAGTTCGATGCCCGTCACCGGTTGGAAATATTGCTCGATCGGACGCAGCCCATCTTCCTTGGGAAACTTCGCCGGCGGCGCGGGGGGTGCATCGACCATCGCCTGTTGAGCTTCTATAAAGGCCGCAGCCGCCGCCACTTCATCAGCGGAAGCATCGCGGCCATAGGCGGTGCGATACGCCTTTTGGATATCCTCAGCTGCAAGCGTAGACTTACCTGCCAGCACCCTTTTGGCGAAGGCCTGGGCGCGCGACAAGGTCCACTCGCCGTTAACCAGCATCAGTGATTGATTCGGAGTCGTGGTCGGCACCCGGTCAGGTTGCGAACTGAAACCCAACGGCGCATCGAAGCCACCGATCATGGCGTCCGGCGAATTGCGCATCTTTTTCATGAACACACTGCGATTCGGCGAATCGCCACTGACGGGCGAGCCACCGTCACGGTGTTGAAGTTCGCCCGACGTGGCCAACATGGCATCGCGAACCTGCTCGGCGGAAAGGCGGCTCGGTGGAAAGCGCCACAGCAGGCGGTTCTGCGGATCGACGATCGATTCCGTACTGCCCGGCTCATGACGCGCCGTCTGCCGGTAAGTCGAACTGTTCATGATGAGTCGGTGAATCGGCTTCATTTTCCAGTCCTCGTCGAGGAAGCGCGACGTCAGCCAGTCCAGCAGTTGCGGATGACTCGGTTCCTCACCGAGTCGTCCGAAGTCGTTCGGTGTCGGCACCAGACCGGTTCCAAAATGGCGTTGCCAGATGCGATTCACCATCACCCGTGAAGTCAGAGGATTGTCGTCACGGGCGATCCAATTGGCCAGCGCGGTGCGCCGCCCGGTGGTTTTCCCGGTAGCCTTGATCTCCGGTTTCGACTCATCGAGTAAGGTCAAAAACGCCGGCGCAATGACCTGTTTTTCACCGCGCTGCTCCAGCAAAGTCTGCGCCGGCTCCGGGCCGACATCGGTGGTGATAAATGCCAGCGGCAAGGGCTTCGGCTTGAGATGATCAAACGCCTTCAGCTTATCGGCCAGATCCGTGTATTGAGCCAGGCGTTCCTCACTGTGGGAGAAAGCTTTCTTAAAATCAGCGCGCTTATATTCGTAGTCCACCTGACGCTGCACCATCTGCGCAATCTGTTCTTCATAAGCGGTCCGCTCCGCTTCCGGCTTGTTGTACATCGCTTTGACCTCCTCGGGGAACTGCTTCACCGCGCCATCCTTTTTCGTTTTCAGATAAGGCACCGTCATCGCGTCGAGTTGCTCGCGGATGTCCTTCGTCGCCGCTTCCCATTTCGCCATTCCTGCATCGTAAGCCGCCTGCTGCTCAGGAGTCACCAGCGGGCGATGCTCCGGCCACCAGGTGCTGTTGAGAAATGCCTGCAACGCAAAGTAATCCTTCTGCAAAATCGGATCAAACTTGTGATCGTGACACTGCGCGCAGCCCACCCCCAGACCGAGAAACGCTTCACCGGTGACGTTGGTCATTTCGGTCAGAATCAGATCCCATTGCATCTCCGCATTGCGCTGATTCCATTCGTAGACACCCAGCCGTAAAAATGCCGTGGCGATCACCGTGTCCGGATCGTCGGCCGCAAACTCGTCGGCCGCCAGCTGTTCCCGGATGAATTGGTCGTACGGCTTGTCCTCGTTGATCGATCGAATCACGTAGTCGCGATACATCCACGTCTCGGGACGAAAGCTGTCGGCGCGGTAGCCATCGCTGTCAGCGTAGCGCACCACGTCCAGCCAATGCTGGCCCCAGCGTTCGCCGTAGCGTGGACTCGCCAACAGTTCGTCAGTCAGCGCTGCGACCGCCTTGTCGGCATCGGCAGCGAAGGCCTTTTCAAAAGCGCCGACCTGCTCCGGTGTCGGCGGTAAACCATGCAGGTCAAAGTACATCCGCCGCACCAATTCATCCGCACTTGCCGGCGGCGCCGGCTGCAGTTTTTTCTCACCGAGCCTGGCCGCGACAAATTGATCAACTGCATTCGTCGCCCAGCCGTCGCCCGCTGCCGGAGCTTGTGAATCCTGCACCGGCTGAATCGCCCACCAGTTGCGATCTTCCGGGGTAAAACCGTGCTCATCGAGCTCCGATTTCGCCACCGCCTCGTCGGGCCACGGCGCGCCCAGCGCAATCCACTTCTCCAGCGCCGCCACCTGTTCCGCTTTGAGCGCCTTTTTCGGCGGCATCGAAAAATCTTCATCGCCGCGATGGATCGCTTCCACCAAAAGCGATTCCTCCGGCTTGCCCGGAACCAGGGCAGCGCCCGTTTCACCGCCCTTGAGAATCAATTCACGGTGATCGAGCCGCAGCCCGCCCTTCGACTTCTCCGCACCGTGACAATCGTAACACTCGGCTGCCAACAGCGGCCGGATCTCGGTTTCAAAAAAGCGCAAGGCTTCGCGCGAATCGTCCGCAGCGACGACTCCACCGGCGATAGACAAACTGCCCAGGGCAGCAATAACAGTAGCAGGAAATTTCATTGGGTTGAGGAACTCGTTTCGATCCAAAGGGTCGGTGCCTGACTGGTCGGATGTTCTTTCGAAGCGAAAGCGTGTACCAGGCCCTGGGCATCCATCTCGCCCGTTTCCCGGACCAACAGCAGGCTGACCAGGTCCGATCGTCCGGAGCGATGCTGATTTAAATGTTCGTTGAGCGACTCCGACGATACTTCGACGAGTCCGTGAGACGAACCCTTCTTGATTTCAAATTCAGCGAGTCGGACATAGCGGGCAGGATCAAGATTTTCGGCCGTCATTTCAGCGACCGGTTTCTCCCATGTTAACTCATCCTCCCGCCAGTCGTCGATAGCGGGATCGAGGACGCCATAGACCGCAAATTTTGAATCCGGCACCATCGCCGCAAAGCCCAGACCGCTGGACTCGATCTTCAGCGTCAGTATCGCGTCCGCGATCGGCGCACCACCCAGCGACGCCACATCAAAGGTCAGCAGGCCGCGGCGTTCGTTGGAGGGTGCCAGATCGGTGTGTTTGACCATCACCACCGGCTGCCGGCTGGCCGGACCGTGCGCATCGCCACGCCGGATGTAACCATCCCTGCCCCGCCCGGTCGCCGTGGTGATCGGCGTCCAGTTGCCCGCCTTCGGCGCGGTTCGGTCGATCGCCCGATCGATCTCCTGACCGGGCGCGGTTGAGCTCATGCCGGTGTGCATCGATTTGCCGGTCAGCAAATGCTTCGCCTCCGCCTGATCGTCGCGGTGGACTTTGACTTCGCCTTCAAACACGTAAACCTGCGAGCCGCCGAGTGAGTTCGTGGTCAGCCCGAAACGCGTGCCGAGGTCGACTACCTTCATTTTTTCGGTATCGATGGTGAATCCGTGCGCCGACTCCGGCACCTCGGCGACCACTGAACCCTCGACCAGTTGGCAGTGCATCGCCGAGGTGACTTCGAGCGTCGTCGGTGCCTCCAGCGTGACCGTCGCACCGCTGTCGAAACGAATCGTGGCCATGCCCTCGGCCAGTGCCAGGGTTCCGAGCCCGAGTTTTGCGCCCTGACGGGTCGGCAGGTCGGACGCTTCCCATCGACAACCTTCGGCCTCAATCAAAGTCGCTACGGTCGGTGCCTTTTCAGCGCGGAACGAAAGCGCCGCGACCAGTCCGAGAAACAGAATAACGGCTGCCGCATTGAGCCACAGAAAAGGGCGCCGGTTCTGAACGGCCGGCGTTTTTCCGCCCGCTTCGAGCAGTGACGGCAGGCGATCACTCTCCGCAAACAACTGCGCATGCAGCCAGCGCTTTTCGACATAAGTCTTGCGCAGCTCAGGATCATTGAGAATCGCCGCCTGCAGCGCATCCCATTCGTTTTGCGTCAGTTGACCATCCAACGAGCGATCGATCTGTTCGTCAAAATTCATCCGCGTGCCACCTCCAGTTGATGACTGATGCACTCGTTGAGCGCAACCCGGATACGACTCAGCAAGCGATAAACCGCCGCCTCGCTACGCGCCGTTTTCTGTGCGATCTCGTCGATGTCCAGCCCTTCGTAATAACGCAGCAACACCGTGCGCCGCTGTTTCTCCGGCAGCTTGCCGAGGCACACCTGCAGCGCCTCGGCGCGATCGGTGAGGGCATCCCCCTGACGATCGATCTCTTCAGCGATCGATTCAATAAAGGCCGGATCCGTCGAGTAGAGCGGCTTGCGTTTTTCGCTGCGGCGAAAATTCAGCACCTGATGCAGCGCGATCTTGCGCGCCCAGGCAGGAAAATTCGTGCCGGGCTCGAACTGATCGAACTGTTTCCACATCGTCAGTTTGCAGGCCTGCAAAATATCCTCGGCGTCCCTCGTGTCAGTCACCAGCGAACGAACGTATACCGCCAGCGACTTCTCGTGCTTATTGAGCAGCACGAGGTAATCTTCGGCATCCGGCGGATGGTTCTGTGAGTTGGAATCGGGCATCTCCAATACACTAAGGTCCGCCGACGGAAATTTTCGGACAAAAAAGTTTCATTTTTTCCGAAAATTCACTCCCGCCTCAACCCTGTAAGCATTTCCGGACCACTGACGTCCAAAGGTCTGCAACCTGATCCGCCCCCCCAAAAACTGCTCATGAAACCTGCCGCATTCCCCCGTCTTGCCACCCCTTTTCTCGCCGCCGCACTCGCTTTCGGCGCTTCACTGCACGCCGCTGAACCGGCAGCCCCCGGTTCGCTCCAACAACAGCTCGACCAACGCAAAGCCGATTTCGAAAAATCGGCCAGCGCCGATAAGATCCGCGAATATGACGAGGGCGTAGCCGCAGTTCGCGACAGCGGCATTCTCGAAAAAGCTATCAACGAAGGCGATCAGGCACCTGACTTCACCCTCAAAAATGCCACGGGGAAGGCAGTCCAACTCAGCGAACTTCTGGCCGATGGCCCGGTGGTGCTGACCTGGTATCGCGGTGGATGGTGTCCCTACTGCAACCTCGCCCTGCGATCGTTGCAGAAACATTTACCGGAAATCGAAGCCACCGGTGCCCAATTGGTAGCGCTGACTCCCGAGCTGCCCGACAAGAGTCTCGACACTGCAGAAAAAGCCGACCTCAGCTTTCAAGTCCTGACCGACCTCAACAATGAAGTGGCGCGCAAGTATGGCCTGGTATTCAAAATGACTCAGCCGGTGGAAGAGGCGATGCGCAAATTTGCCAATCTAAAATCATACAACGGTGACGATTACACCGACAGCGAGCTGCCTCTGGCAGCGACCTACATCGTCGACACCGACGGTACGGTGTATTGGGCATTCCTCGATGCGGAATATCGCAATCGCGCTGAACCCGCCGCCATCATCGCCGCCCTCAAACGCCTGAAATCCGCTGCCGCCGACAACGACTGACGCCGTCCTGAGTCTACCACGAAGCACAGCTCATCCGTGCAGGTCGGTTTTATTCAGTTGCGCTGCTGAACCGCAATCGTCGTCGCCAGAGTGTGGCTCGCCCCCGGCTCGATCCGAACCGCATTGACTCCGGCGTTGGCCGCCTCAACACAGACCATGGTCCGGTAACTGTCGTCCGCAAGGTCGGCCATGCTGTGCGACAAGTCCGGCCCCGGATTCCACACCACCGTGGTGTCTGAGCCCGATTTACCGATACGCAACGCCCGCTCGAGCGCGGCATCGTGAACCTGAACCGCCCCGGTGGTGTTTTCGTAAATGCGATCCGTCCGATCCGGAAACTCCACATCACCCTGTTGAGTTTTACTGCGAAAGCCATCCACCTTGTCCCGGTAGTCCACGCCATCGAGCCCCGCACAGCGCACCTTGGAAATGTCGCCTACCGTCAAATAACTGTGCAGCGCCTCGGTGATCTCGAACACTGACTCCGAGCGATTGATCGTGGTCAATTCCAGCGTCAGTTCCGTCGAAACCTTGACCACCAGACGCAGTTCGATTTTCTCCCCGAAACCGACGCCCTGTCCGGCATCCGCCGGCAGAGACATTTGCAAACGCAGCGATCCGTCATCCTCGATCGCCGAATCAACCACATCCCACAACGACGTCCGGGCAAAACCGTGCGCCGGCATCGAGGCATCGCCGGGATGGTCCGCAAACCACGGCCAGCAAACCGGGACACCACCACGAATGGCTTTACCCTCCTGCCAGGCCGTCTCTGAACTGACCCACAGCACCGGCTGCTGACCATTCGGCTGAAACGCAGTGACGTGCGCGCCCTGCAAACACACCTGCGCCGTTGCCTGCGGTGTCGATACTCTCGCAAATCGCAGCCCGCCTTCGCCAATGATAAAAGTCAGCTGATCCGTCAGGCCGAAGCGGTTATTAAGGTCATCGAGGTCGCTTGAGTTCACTCCGCCACTAAATCGACATCCCGGTCATTTGCAAAGCTTGTCATCGATGTTTTCGTTAAATGAGGAATATGAAATCCACCTTTAGATTCGTTTCGACGGGCTTCGCTTTATTCGCAGTCGTGCTGGCGACCGGCAGCGCATTTGCCGATGACGCTGACGACGCCCACGAACAACGACTGCGAATGCAGTTCTATTTTCAGGGACGGGATATTTTCGAAGGCCAGTGCGCTCCCTGCCACGGCGAGCGCGGTCGTGGCGACGGCCCCTGGGCGGAAGGCATGACCACCAAACCGCGCAATTTCCGCAGCGGTATTTTCAAATTTCGCACCACCGCCTTCGGCAAACTGCCCACCACCGATGACCTGCGCCGCACGCTCCGATCGGGAATCTCAGGCACCGCGATGCCGACCTTTCAAAAACTCAGCGACCGGGACATCACCAGCCTCATCGTCTATTTACAGAGTTTTTCAAAGAACTGGAAAGACCCAGAACTTCAGGCCGAAGCTCTGCAGTTGCCCAAGCTTCCCGAGTGGTTTCGCGACTCCGATCAATTGGCAAAAAACGCCACCGCAGGTGCCGGAAAATTCGCCGAGCTTTGCTCCACCTGCCACGGCCCGCAAGGCAAAGGCGACGGAATTGCCGCCAAAGGGCTCATCGACTTCTGGGAGAACCCGATCGTTCCCGCCGACCTGACCAACGAGCATCACAAAAGCGGCGACGCACCGACCGATCTTTACCGGACCATCGCCACCGGCCTCAATGGCACGCCGATGATCGGCTTCGCCGACACGCTCAGCGAGGAAGTCATCTGGAACCTGGTCGCGTTCATCAAACACAATGAAGTCGACGGCCAGCGGGTTGAAGAAAAGTCCCCACAGGCCAAAGCTCAGAGATAACCTCGACTGCTCCAGATCTCGCTGCCGGGAACCTTTTTCATCTTCCGACGCAGCCACCACTGACGCGGGGAAAACACCACAATCTGGTGACTGGCGTCGAAGTTTAAACGGACTCCCAATTCGAACTCCAACTCCTCTTTTCGCCGGCGGCGATTCTCCGCCCCCCAACCTAACATCGGCACTACACCGATCACATAGAACGGTGCTTCGGGAAGATGTTGGGTCACTTTCTGAACGACATAAACTTTGCTGAGTCGATCGGTTCCCGAAACCAGATCGACCAAATCAGCGATGGTTGCTTCGGGGAGATTGTGCGGCCGTAAAGTGTCTCTCGCTTTGGCTGGCGCTGCCCGCTCTTCAAACACCAGGTCGAGCGTGTCAGCAGCATCCATGGCTTCGAGTTCCATCCGTTCGGCCTTATCGACGATGCCCTGACGCCAGTAATGGTCGGCGATCAAATGCTTGCCTTCGGCTTTTAACATCGGATTGATCGCAACGGCTCTGGTGACCATGGTCGCACCTGCAGCGTCGCCTTCATCGAGCAGATACTGCCCGAGCACAAAGTTGGCGGTCGAATGATTGGCATCACGCTGCAGCACCTCGCGCACGAAGGGGATCGCTTTCTCGACACCGTAAAATTCCTGCACCAGGCAGGCCTGTCGCCAGCGCTTCACCGGAGACAAGATGCCACCACCTTCCGCCCGCCCGTTCAAGTCCAGCAACATATCGCGAAAGTGAGTTGCCTGACGCTGCCGAATCGACCAAATCGGCTCCATGTACAGTCGCCACATTTCATCAAAGACTTCGATCACGGGTTTGATCGAAGCTTTCGGCGTCAACTTATCGGTGGCGGGTTCCTTGTGGCGCACTTTCATGTGCTCGAGGAGTCGATTTAAATCCCCTTGCCGGCTATCACCGGAGTAATTCAGCGTGCGCAACGAATCGCTCAACCCGGGATGCGTGGACCCGATCGGGGTCCTTTCATTGAGCGCCTTTCGCAGCGCCCGACGCACTTTCTCCGGATCGTCCCACGACCGCAAATGTTCGCACAATTTGGTCACCGAGGCCTTGGGCAGCGGCATGCCGGCCAGCGATCCCTGCCACAAATTTTCCCAGTATTCCCGCTCGGCATGCGTCACCACCGCCATCCTCGCCAGGGCCACCACCGCTTGATCACGACCATAGGCACGACTGGCGATGAGGTTCGCTTCATTCTCCTGACGCCGGCTCAGCACGATGGTGACGGCGTCAAAGTAGCCCCAGTACCATTTTGCGAATGGCAGCAGAAAGATCCGACCGAACAAGGTTCGTCCAAGGCGATGAAGGAGCTCAAACCATGTCATTCGCAGCCGGTGAATCCATCCTGTCCAGCGGCTGTGCTGGCGCGAAAGGTGCGCCATTTCATGGGCGAGAACCATCGAGATCTCCTCGACATTCAATGCATGCAAAAGCGGTATACCCAGCCCGACATAATGCCGGGCGGGACCGAACAATCCCAGCCAGGGACGGGATATCGCGAAGGCGTTGACATCATCGGTCAGCAATATTCTCGGGGTTCGCCAGATGCGCAGACGCCGCTTAGTCTCTTTCACCGCATCCCGGAGCGACGGAAAGTGCGCCAAATCGAGCTCAAAGGCATTGGGCATGCTGAAGGGAATCAAGAAAGTCCTGACGATGACAAAAGCCAACGAGCCGAGCATCAGATATCCCGCCACCATCCACCACGACCACCCGTCCGAAAGGTGATGCCGGATCAACAGGGTTAGCAGTCCTGCCACCAGCAAAACGATCCCCAAAATGTACGCATATCCACCCAGTGCCACCGCCATCACCCGCAAGCGATACCTTGCCGGTTCTTTGTCAGCCTCCAACTCGTAGCGCCTCACCAGTCGATAAAAATCGGATCTGCGGAAACGCTTTTTATCTTTCTCGCTGCGGGTTTCAAACTTCATAGATCAGCCTCGGTGCAAAGCCTAGCGGTCCGGTCGACCCGGTAACAAGAGCAAAACTCCCGCCGGCAGCCAGTACGGCTTTCGCACCATCAACACGCGACAGCCGAAAAAACACGGGCAAGCGCAGCGATCGTGCTGTTCGGTAAAGCTGTCATCATGCCCTTTCCCTTCGACAACAGCTACGCCCGCCTGCCCGACGCCTTTTTCGAATTCGCCGACCCGACTCCGGTGAGTTCACCGTCGCTGATTTCGCTGAACCGCGATCTGGCCACCGAACTGGGCATCGACGCCGACCAACTCGACAGCGACCGGGGTCTCGCCTACCTGTCGGGCAATCAGATTCCCGAAGGTGCGCAACCGCTGGCCATGGCCTACTCCGGTCACCAGTTCGGCGGGTTCTCCCCGCAACTCGGCGACGGCCGCGCCATCCTGCTCGGCGAAGTCATCGACACATCGGGCGGGCGTCGCGACATCCAGTTAAAAGGCCCGGGGCCGACCCCGTTTTCGCGGCGCGGCGACGGTCGTTCCGCACTGGGACCGGTGCTGCGCGAGTATATCGTGTCGGAAGCCATGCACGCGCTCGGCGTGCCCACCACCCGCGCCCTCGCCGCCGTTGCCAGCGGCGACCGGGTGCGACGCGAGACCATGCAGGCCGGTGGCGTTTTTACCCGTGTCGCTCAATCGCACATCCGCGTCGGCACCTTTCAGTGGTTTGCGGCACGTCAGGATTTCGACAACCTCAAGGTGCTCGCCGATTACGTCATCGATCGGCATTACTCCGCTTGCAAAGACGAGGAGAATCCGTACCGCGCCCTGCTCGTCGAAGTCATTCAACGCCAGGCGCAACTGATCGCCCACTGGATGCAACTCGGCTTCATCCACGGCGTGATGAATACCGACAATTGCTCCGTCGTCGGCGACACCATCGACTACGGCCCGTGCGCCTTCATGGACGACTACGATCCGCTCAAAAAGTTCAGCTCCATCGATCAACACGGTCGCTACGCTTTTGAAAATCAGGCGCCGATTGCGCAGTGGAACCTGACCCGGTTCGCCGAAACCCTGTTGCCCCTGCTGGCCGATGATCAGGCGAAAGCCATCGAGTTCGCCGAGCAAAAGCTGAACGATTTTCCCGACATTTTTCAGGCCGCCCTGGCACGCCGCTTCGCGGCAAAGATCGGCATCGCCGATGCCGATGACGACGATTGGAAAATGGTCGAAGCGCTGCTCACCGCCATGGCCGACGCGGACGCGGACTTTACCCTGACCTTTCGCCATTTGTCGACCTCACTCGAATCGCAAGCCGACGACAACGCGCTGCTCTCACTCTTTAAAAACCGCGACGCCATCCAGCAATGGCTGCAACGATGGCGGACACGGATGCAGGCAATCGATCCCGACGAAGCCGCCGCGCTGATGCGGCGCAGCAATCCCGTTTTCATCCCGCGCAATCACCGGGTTGAAGAAGTCATCGCCGCCGGCTACCAGGGTGATTTCGCGCCTTTCCATAAACTTCACGAAGTGTTGAAAAAGCCTTTCACCGAACAGCCGGAAAATGCCGGGTTCGAAAAGGCCCCGACGCCCGATGAAGTCGTTTGCGCCACCTTTTGCGGCACCTGACTG